>JAFLTP010000022.1 GCA_022510405.1 Muribaculaceae bacterium
CCCGACAACTAATCCTCTAACCTTAAATCTAATACCATGAAAAACACGATGCAAAGTTAAGCATTATTTTGGAAATAAAAAATAAAAATGGCAAAAAAAATAATTTATTGATACAAAAATGATAAAAAAGATGTGATTTTGGACAAATATAAGGGTAAAAAGGTGTCAAAGTGATTGGTGCCAAGTGCCGTGTGGCGACTGGCAAAAGACGAGGGTCGAAGGCATAGAGACAAATGGGAAATAAAAAAGCCGACGGAAGGAAATCCGACGGCTTGGTGATATTTTAGAAAAATTGATAGATTAATCCGGAGTGAGGATCAGTTCTTTTCTTTTGCTACCATTAAGTTTCCAACCACAATGAAAATAGCAAGGAACAGGCAGAACCAGATGCCATACCAACCGAAAGCGTAATTGCTGTTGGGATGATCGAATGCTATACCTGCAGCAAATGCCAATGAAAAGGCATAGGGGAAGAAAAGACCATGTACGATATGATCAAGAGTGGGGATACGTTTCGGTTGTTTGCTAAACAACACTGCGATACGGATAAAGAAAGCCAGGAGTGCAACACCACCGGTGCAACCGGCAGCGATAGTGAGAACCGGGTGACCCAAAAATCCAATTGTGACATATGGGAAACATGCGGCCACTGCCTTCATGAAGGCTTCGGTCCATGAATCAGAGAAAAAGGAATTGATCATAGTATTTTATATTTTTATTAACCAAGTTGATTTTGAAGATCTTGAATTTGACGGTCAAGATTCTCGTTTTGTTTAGCCAATTTCTCTTTTTCAGATTTCAACACTTCGAGAAGTTGTTGCTTTTTGATTCTATCAAAGTCATCGATGGCACCTTTCACTTTGTCGAGAAGTTCCTGAATTTTTTGAGCCTCTTTCGGGGAAAGAGTTTCAAGTTTCACAAGTTTCTTGTGAGCGTCTTTCAGGTATCCCATTACAGTTGTGGCTGTAACTTTAGCCAGGTCTTTTGTAGCGCCACCAAGAAGTTTAGCACTTTTCAACCAGTGATTGATAGCTGCATATTGCTGATTTTCATTTTTCTGTTCGAACTTGTTTTTGTAGTCGTCAGACTTTTCTGCCAGGAATTCGTTTCGATATTCAGCGATGGTTTCGCTTTTTGACTTTCTCATTTTTTGAAATATGTTTTAATTTAAAAAGCAAATATATAAAGAATTAAACTTAGAAACAAAAAAAATGAGTTTTAGTTGTAAGTTTTTAATGATGTTTTTGGTGATTTTGATAATAGTTCCCTGGGGAAAGCGAAGTATTTTTTGTAGTACATGAGTATTGATGTGAATTTTGCAGAGTATCTTAAAATGATTAATTTTGTAATAAATTCCTACTTATAATTATTTTTTTCTTAGGTCTTGTTTTTATGAGAAGTGAAAAAGAATTGGAAGGGGTGAATCATCTTGGAAGCAATGGAACAAAATATCCACAAAATTATGATCCGGAATTGCTTGAGACTTTTGAAAACAAACACCCGGAAAATGAATATGTAGTAACATTGGATTGTCCTGAATTCACCACATTATGTCCAAAAACCGGTCAACCGGATTTCGGTCACATAGTGATATCTTATATACCACGGGAACGTATGGTGGAAAGTAAAAGTTTGAAACTATATTTATTCAGTTTCCGTAACCATGGAGATTTTCATGAGGATGTTGTGAATATCATTATGAAAGATCTTCAACGACTTATGGACCCGAAATATATAGAGGTAAAAGGATATTTTATGCCGAGGGGAGGAATTTCTATCCATCCATTTGCAAATTCCGGCGATGAGGAGCATCAGGAATTATGTATGAAAAGAAAGCTTACTGCATTTGACACAATAACCAAAAAATGAGTAAAGATTCCATCATCATATTAAGCGGGGGAATGGACAGCACGACCCTTCTCCATTACAAAAAAGACCGGATAGCGCTTGCTGTAAGTTTTGACTACGGGTCGAACCACAATGCCCGTGAAATCGAATGTGCAAAGTGGCAATGCCAAAGTCTTGGGATCGAGCATTTGGTGATACCGTTGGCTTTTATGGCGGAATACTTCAAGAGTTCACTTTTAAGCGGAAGTGACGCGATTCCTAAAGGGAATTATGACCTTGAAAACATGAAATCCACAGTTGTGCCGTTCCGCAACGGAATTATGTTGTCGGTAGCATGTGGATTGGCGGAATCGAGAGGTTTGAAACATGTGATGATGGCAAACCATGGCGGTGACCATGCCATATATCCTGACTGTAGACCGGAATTTGCTAAAGCCATGAGTGAGGCAATGAAGACCGGCACATACGATGGTATCACATTGATAGATCCGTTTACCCAAATAACTAAAGGAGATATTGCATTATTAGGGGAAAAATTGGGAATAGATTATTCCCATACCTATTCCTGCTATTGCGGTGGAGAGAAACACTGTGGATCTTGTGGAACATGTAAAGAGCGGAAACAGGCTTTTGAAGCTGCAGGACTTGAAGACCCGGTGGAATATGAGGGGTGATTTTAAGTTTAAAGTTTTGGGTTTTGAGTTTTGAGTCGATATGTATTTTGTAAAGAAAAGATTTGAGATAAGCGCTGCACATAAGTTGGATCTCAGTTATGAGAGCAAATGCACGAATGTGCACGGACATAACTGGATCATCACCGTGGAATGTAAATCCAAGGAATTGAATAAAGACGGGATGGTGACAGACTTTACGCATATAAAGCAAATGGTGATGGAGAAGCTTGACCATTCTTACATCAACGATGTTTTGGAGGAGAATCCCACGGCAGAAAATATAGCCAAGTGGATAGTGGATCATGTTCCCAATTGTTGGCGATGTGAGGTGCAGGAAAGCGAAGGTAACTCTGCAGCCTATGAAAAAGATTGATTGATGAGAAAGATTAACGAGATATTTTATTCGATACAAGGAGAGGGATGCCGGGCAGGTGTCCCTTCGGTTTTTATCAGGTTTTCAGGTTGCAATTTGAAATGCGGATTCTGTGACACCCGCCATGATGACGGTAAATTTATGAGCGATGATGAAATTATAGAAGAAGTCAATAAGTATCATGGCTCACAAATCGTGCTGACCGGGGGGGAACCATCACTTTTTATTGATGAAGATTTTATCAGGAAATTGAAGGCTTCTACAGGTTTACCGATAGCAATCGAGACAAACGGCACATACATACTACCGGAAAATATTGATTGGGTCACAGTGTCTCCAAAATTTGGAATGGAAGGGAAAGGAGATGCGACCTTAAAAGTGAAACATGCCGAAGAACTGAAGGTGGTGGATATAGGTCAGGAGTTAGAACCATACTTTCACCTTGAATGTGTTGGACCGGACACAGTGATGTTGTTGCAACCCTGCTATGTGGAAAATGAGAAGGAAAGGGAAAAAAATACCCGCCAAACAATCGGGCGGGTAATGTCGGATCCTCGATGGAGGTTATCTTTACAGACTCATCGTTGGTTGAATATCCAGTGAGAATCGTGAGTGTTAAACTGTGAGTTCAGGCTTCCGGAGCCGGTTCTTCAGTGGTTGCAGCAGCTTTGGCTGATTTTCTGCGTGTGGTTTTGGGCGCGGTTTCCTTTACAGGTTCCGGAGCGATACCCACTAGAGCGCCGTCAACCATAATTCTGCCACAATATTCGCATACTATAACTTTACGGTGCATCTTGATTTCAAGTTGACGCTGAGGAGGAATACGGTTGAAGCAACCACCACAAGCATCACGTTGCACAGTGACAATGGCGAGACCATTACGAGCATTCTTCCTGATTCTTTTAAAGGCCGCAAGTGTGTAATCATCGATTTTTTGTTCAAGGTCTTTCACCTTGGCTCGAATATTCTCCTCTTCCACACGGGTCTCCGATACAATAGCTTCAAGTTCTTTCTTTTTGTCTTCAAGAATATGTTGATTGTCGGTGAGCCCTTCCTGAGCCCTTACAACTTCTTGGTCTTTCACCTCAAGTTTCTCATTGGCTTCCTTGATATTCTTTTCCGCGAGTTCTATTTCAAGACCCTGGAATTCCTTCTCCTTTTCCAGGAAAGAGAATTCACGGTTGTTTCTAACATTGTTTATTTGTTCCTCATACTGAGCAATCATAGCCTTATGCTCGGCGATTTCGCCGTTTTTCTTTGCAATAAACTGTTTAAGAGCCTTGATTTCTTCCTGATATTTTTCAAGACGAGTTTGATAACGAATTATTTCGTCTTCCAGGTCTTTCACTTCATTCGGGAGTTCACCGCGAAGTGTCTTGATACGGTCGATTTCGGAAAGATAGCTTTGGAGTTGATAAAGGTTCTGAAGCCTTTCTTCCACTGAGCGTTCTATGTCGTTCTTCTTTTCGGTTGCCATAGGCTTGAAAGTATGTTGTTATAATATTTTTATCGGATTTGATTCTGAATTGGAAAAATAAGTAGTAAGGTCTGGGAAGTTTTCTCTAATCACCCTTGAAAGGATATCGCGCGAACAGAGTTCACTTTCATAGTGACCTATGTCAGCAATAATTATCTCATCGCCATAAGATGTGAAGTCATGATATTTCACATCACCGGTGACAAGAATATCAGCCTTCGTATCGATTGCAGCCGAAATTAAAGAGGCACCTGCACCGCCGCAAACGGCCACGCGTCTCACCACCAAGGTGGGACTTTGGGCAGAATATCTCAATGCTGCCACATTGAAGGTTTCTTTGATTTTTCTCAGGAATTCAATTTTTGGCAAAGGATTTATATTTCCGACTACACCAAGACCTGCTTTGGGACTTAGAGGCTGAGGTTGCAAAACTTCCAGGTTTTTCACAGAAAGTTTTCTTGCAATTTCATGACTTACCCCATCCCACACAGAATCGAGATTGGTGTGGGCCGAGTAAACTGCGATTTCGTTTTTCAACGCCTCAATCACAAGTCTTTGAGTGTTATCGGCTCCTGTGAGTTGTTTGATACCTTTGAAGATTAAAGGATGATGAGATACAATCAAATTACATTCACGTTCCTTTGCTTCTTTCAAAACATCTTCATTGACATCGAGGCAGAGAAGGACAGCCGAAATGATCATTTCGGGGTCACCCACCTGCAAACCCGCATTGTCATAAGATTCTTGAAGGCTTTTTGGTGCGAATGTTTCAATTACTTCCGCAATGTCCTTTACTTTGACCATTATTTATCTTTCGACGGGCTTTTTATTTCCAGGTTTAATTCCACGAGTTGTTCCGGATCCAATGGAGAAGGGGATTCATTCATCACATCTCTTCCCGAGTTGTTTTTCGGGAAAGCTATAACGTCTCTTATGGAATCAAGACCAGCAAGGATAGAAACGAAACGGTCGAAACCTAATGCGAGACCGCCGTGAGGTGGTGCACCATAACGGAAAGCGTCCATGAGGAAACCGAATTGTTCTTTAGCTTTTTCCGGTGTGAATCCAAGGAGTGAGAACATCTCGTTTTGAAGTTCGGGATCATGGATCCTTATAGATCCTCCGCCGAGTTCATTACCGTTTACCACAATATCATAGGCAGTTGCACGCACGTTACCTGTATCGGTGCGTAGTTTGGGTATGTCATCCGGATTTGGAGAAGTGAAGGGGTGGTGCATCGCATAATAACGTTGCGTTTCATCATCCCATTCGAACAGCGGGAAGTCAATTACCCAAAGAGGTGCGAAAACATTCTTGTCACGTAGGCCAAGTCGATTGCCCATTTCCAGGCGAAGTTCAGAAAGTTGTTTGCGTGTCTTCATGGCATCACCTGTCATGATCAGCATCAAGTCACCGGGTTTGGCCCCCATTCTGTCCGCCCATTCTTTAAGTTGATCTTCAGTATAGAATTTACCCACAGAACTCTTAAAAGAGCCATCGGGTTCAACTTTCACCCAAATAAGACCTTTAGCTCCGACCTGAGGACGTTTTACGAATTCAGTGAGTTCATCAATTTGCTTTCGGGAATAATTTGCGGCACCAGGAACATTAATACCCACCACCAACTCAGCGTCGTCAACTACTGAGAATCCTTTTCCCTTTGCAAGATCAGTGAGATCTACGAATTCCATTCCGAAACGGATATCGGGTTTATCGCTACCATATTTTTCCATAGCCTCTTTCCATGTAAGACGAGGGAAAGGTTCGGTAAAGTCAATATTTTTTACATATTTGAAGATATGTTTCACGAGACCTTCAAACATATCGATGACATCTTCTTGTTTCACGAAACTCATCTCGCAGTCGATCTGCGTGAATTCCGGCTGACGGTCAGCACGTAAGTCTTCGTCTCTGAAACATTTTGCAATCTGGAAGTAACGGTCGAAACCGCTCACCATCAATAATTGCTTGAAAAGCTGAGGACTTTGCGGCAAAGCATAGAATTCACCGGGATTCATTCTTGAAGGCACCACGAAATCACGTGCTCCTTCGGGAGTGGATTTAACCAATATAGGGGTTTCAATTTCCAAAAATCCCTTTGAGTCCAAATATCTACGGATTTCAAAGGCCATTTTATGACGAAGCTCAAGGTTTTTCCTTACGCTTGGTCTGCGCAGGTCGAGATAACGATATTTCATTCTGAGATCGTCGCCGCCATCGGAATTGTCTTCGATAGTGAAAGGCGGTACGTCGCTTTTATTAAGGATTTTGAGAGAGTCAGCGATAATTTCGATATCACCAGTGGGGATATTTTTATTTTTGTTTTCGCGTTCCGCCACCTTACCGCTGATTTGCACCACAAATTCCCTACCCAAAGAGTTTGCATCGTGGAAAAGGTCGGGATTTTCCGAAGAATTGAAAACAACTTGAGTGACACCATATCTGTCACGGAGGTCAAGGAAAGTCATACCTCCCATTTTACGGTTTTTCTGCACCCAGCCGGCAATAGTAACCTCCTTGCCCTTGTCATCAAGACGCAGTTCACCGCAGGTTTTGTCTCTATACATACTTTAAGATTCGTTATCCGTTCTAAGGTATTAGTATTGACCCAGGATACTAGCGATTAAACCACCTAAGTCAATACACACTACGCAATAATTTGCAAATTTAATGATAAATCAGCGATTAAGCCCATTTTTATTGATAAAAAAGGAAAATTTGTGGGGGTTCAATAATCCAATTTAAAGTTTATTTGTTTTAATAATATAATTAAAATTATTAACCAACTAAAAATTTAAGATTATGAACGACGTGTTAGATACCGAAGAGAGAAGGGATCTCCCTGACAGCGTATTCGGTTTACCGGAAAGAAGAGAATATCCAATGCCTGATGCAGCACATGTAAGAGCAGCAGAGGCTTATTTCAGATATTGTCCCGAAGATTTGAAACCTAAATTAGCAAGAGCTATCTTAAGGTTTGCACAGGAATATGGAGTGGATGTGGAAAGTCCCACAATTCTCTCTTATGCCCAGGAATAAAAACTGAAGTTTATAGAAAACGTTGAATTTAATTGTTCTGCTCTCCTTCCTCTTCTTCATCCGGGAAGGGGAGCGGATTGTCTTTAAGCAGGTCGATAGCAAAATCAAGTATCGCATCCTTGCCTTCGGCAAGTTCTTCTTCAGGTGCGTGTACCTCACAACCGGGTGAAGGGTCAATACCGTTCTCAATCACATTACCTTTTGCATCGAGGATAGGACAAGCTGAAAATCTAATGCTCCAGCCTATTGGAAGTTCCGATGTGAAAGGCATACCGCCGCCTCCTCCGGTTTTGGCTCCAACAATCCTTACATTGGGAAGTTCTTTCATCACTGAAACAAAATTGTTTGCCGCGGAAAAACATGATCTGTTTGTGAGCACAACAATATCTCCGTTCCATTTAATTCTTCCTTCAGCGGCCGGTTTGTATTCCATTGGATAAGGTTCCGAGAAATCATCATGACCCGGGCCCGTCTTGTGCATAAGATATCCACCCACAAAAGGTTCGTCAATGAATCTGCCCACCAGTGTATTAATGTTAGTAAGCGCACCCCCGCCATTGTCTCTTATATCAATGATAAGTCCACGGCTGTTGATCATCAAAGCCAGGATGTAATCCAATGAAGTTTCGCTTATGGTATTGGAAAAAGAAGGATAATAGATATAAGCGATTTCATTTTGTATCTGGCGATACATGATACCGCTTGTGGTGAGCCAATTGAAATCAAGATAGTATTCCTCGATGGTTCGAAGGTTGAAATCCTGTGGGTAGTCACTCCACCAGTTTCGGTAGTAACTTGCAGAAAAACGGGAAGAGAGGTTTACATGCCCGTCTTCGAGTTCGTCGAGCATCTGGGCGCAAATAAAGAAAAGTTCCAGAACGGTTGTTTCAGGTTCTATTAGAGCCCTGTATTTTTCCACTACCTCATTCCAGTTGATATTTTTATCAGAAAGGAAACAGTAATGTTGGTCAATGATATCTGCCAATGCGTCAAAATTGCCCAACAGGGTGTTGTCATAATCCGGTTCGTCATGACAAGAAGAGAAAGAGAGGGAGAAAATAACCAGAGATATGATTAAATAAAATTTTTTCATTATAATCAATAGATGGAATAGATTGTTTCTTCTGGAGAGGTTTTCTGTTTTTTAAGTCCAATTCCTCCGGGAATTACACCTATCACAAAAGAATTAGTCAATATTTTAGTGTTCAGATTGTTGGCCCATTGGGTTGTGACATTAAGCCGATATCCCACCATCATGGCAGTTCTTCCAAAATCAAGAGTAAAAGACAAAAGATTGTCGATTCTGAAATTATTTCCCCACCAACCTGCGTGGGCAAGGCCACTATGGTTCCCCAGATATATTTCATAATAAGTTTCGCCGTATTCAGGGCAGAAAAAGACCCCCAAAGAAGGAAGTTTTACTTTATCGGCAACAAGAATCGGGAGTCTGCCGATTTTAAAATGTTTGGATGCTGACGCAGCTAAAGTGAGGGAGAGATTGGCCATTGCCTGCACCGGGTTATTGCTGTTTCTAAGAAGGTAGTAGGCACCTCCTGACAAATCCACACCTCCTCCGGCTGTGACTTGAAAATCCATGGGTAATCTTTTTCTCCAAGACATTGTCCAAGAGAAATCGCCATTCAATCCTATCATCCTTGCAGTTTGAGCCGGATTAAGAAGATTGCAGAAATCAGCCTTCAGATCAAATTGCATCACTGCGTTTTCAGGATTGAAAGGCATAGCCTTACTCCAGATTCCCGAGATGGATAATTGGGTGCCTTTGTACTTAAGAGGAGAAAGATAGGTTGCTTTTAAAGAAGTACCACCAATCTCCAGATTATAATATCCTGTGACAGGTCTTGAAGACTTTGCATTCTCCTGCGCCTCCATCCTTAAAAATGCAAAGATAAGAGAGAGAGCTACAAAGAGATATTTAACTTTCCGAGGTATCATTGTCGGCAGGTTTTTCTTCATCATCATTGAAACTAAAGAGGTCGCCCTGCACTATTTTAGGGTTGAGGGAGTTGTCTTCCTCTTCATCAATTTCATCGTCAGATTCAATAGTGACAGTTTCCTCCACAGGAGGTTCCGGGAACCGAGTAGGTTCCAATTCCACAAGATTATCGATAATATAATTTGAAATTCTCTTTCCTTTAGCCTTGAACCCTTTGACGGCTATGAATTCTTCAGCATCGATTTCCATAGCGGGTCTCACTGAGTCAGCACCTCCAAAGTTTACCTCAATTCTGGGGAAAGGTGTGTCGGTCAACAGGAGAATCTTTGACTCCGGTTCGTTTCCTACAAATCTTTGAGGTTTTACGGAAGGTTCGAATGTGAATCTTTTCAGATATGGATAATGAAGAGAAGCGTCGAAAAGGGCCAAAGTCCAGACTTTGTGAGGGTCGAATTTTTCTATTTTGAGAATATTGTCGTCATAATGGTTGGCATCGGAGAAAGATGTGGTGAAAAATTCTCCCTCCTTAGTAATAACCAAAACTAAATCATCACCCTGGAACACTCCCAGTTTTTCTCCTCTGCCATCATAGTTTAGCCTTAGGACGTCCGGGTCGAACCAAACTTCTCTGCCACCCAATGTGCTACTTCCCTTTTCAAGAAGTTTCACATTTGAGATTTGATATTTGGTGACAAGATTTCCAAGAGAATCCTTTCCTTTGATATCAAGTTCCGAGAAATCGACCAATACATCTTTGACACGAGGGCGACGGCCTGTTTCGTTTGGTTCATCCTTAAGGTCAACTTTCACTATTTCGGCTTCTCCGTTTGGATTACAAGAGAGATATTCCACCCTTGAGTCTGGAGCACCCTTTGTGAGGTTGTAGTCCTTATCCCGGGTCAAGCCGGTGATGAAGAAACGTTTTTTATAAGAATAACCGAGCCACTTGCCGTCTTCATCTTTAGTGCCGGGTTTACCATGGCGATAAATCACATTATAAATAGTTCGTTTGTCACCTTTCTTAAAGAGGCCTATATGAATTATTTTTTTACCGACATAAAGTTTATCCTGCACTTTTACAATTTTGTAAGTGCCATCCTTATATATGATAAGGACATCGTCGATATCTGAGCATGAAAAGAGGAACTCGTTATCTTTTAATGCGGTACCGATAAATCCACCGGCCTTATCAAAATATAGACGTTTGTTTGCTTCGGCCACTTTAGCCGCCTGGATAGAGTCGAAACCTCTTATGACCGTTCTTCTTGGGAAATTCTCTCCGTATTTTTCTTTGAGATGTTTAAACCAATTGATAGTGTAGTCGGTGATATGTTCGAAATTGTAGACCAAGTTTTCTATTTCAACCTGGAGATCAGCAATTCTTTTGTCTGCCTTGTCGGCATTGAATTTCAGAATTCTACCCATCTTTATTTCCCACAGGCGCAGTAGATCATCATTGTTGATTTCTCTATAGAATGAAGGTTTGTATGGTTCGAAACGCTTGTCGAGATGGGTTAGGGCTATCTCCATAGACTCGGCATTCTCAATTTCTTGATCTTTATACATTCGTTCAGTGATAAAGATTTTTTCCAGGGAGAGTGCCAACTGGGATTCTTTAGTCTCGTTAAGTTTAATTTCGAGTTCTTTCTGTAAAAGATTCAGAGTGCGGTCAACTGAATATTTCAAAAGTTGGCTCACGGAAAGGAATTGTGGTTTTTTATCCACAATCACGCAACAGTTAGGAGAGATACTAACTTCGCAATCAGTGAAAGCGTAAAGCGCATCTATGGCTTTGTCGGAGGAAGTACCCGGAAGGAGATGCACCAGGATCTGGGCCTTCGCGGAGGTGTTGTCATCCACCTTTCTGATTTTAATTTTACCCTTTTCCATTGCGGAAAGAATGGAAGTGATTAGGGTAGTGGTGGTCTTTCCGAAAGGGATTTCGGTAATTGCGAGAGTCTTGTTGTCGATTTTCTCAATTTTGGCTCTCACTTTAATGTTTCCACCTCTTGCTCCGTCATTGTATCGGGAAGCATCCATCAAACCTCCCGTTTGGAAATCAGGGTACAAAGAGAATTCCTCACCGTGTAGGTATGCCACCGCCGCATCCGCGATTTCATTGAAATTGTGTGGCAAGATTTTGGAGGAGAGACCCACCGCGATTCCTTCCACGCCTTGGGAAAGGAGGAGAGGGAATTTAACCGGAAGGGTGACCGGTTCACGTTTTCTTCCGTCGTATGAGAGAGTCCACTCAGTGATTTTAGGATTGAAAACAGTTTCGAGAGCGAATTCCGAAAGACGGGCCTCAATATAACGTGGAGCGGCGGCAGAATCACCGGTCAATATATTTCCCCAGTTACCTTGAGTGTCAATAAGAAGATCTTTTTGACCTAACTGAACAAGAGCGTCACCTATGGAAGCGTCGCCATGAGGGTGATATTGCATGGTGTTGCCCACTATATTGGCCACCTTGTTGAAACGCCCGTCGTCAAGCGTTTGCATCGAATGGAGGATACGTCGTTGCACAGGTTTAAGGCCATCCTCTATATGAGGCACGGCCCTTTCGAGAATCACATAACTTGCGTACTCAAGATACCAATCACGGAACATTCCGGTCAGTGCTGTTTTCTTTCCACCGATTCCGGGATTAAATCCGTTGGAGAGATGTTCGGTCGTGAGATCGTCTTCAGTATTGTCAATAACGTTGTCTATTTCTTCTGCCATTCGAACTCTACCTGATTTTTCGTGTATTAGTTTTTAAATTGTAAATATAATAAAATTTTTTGAAATGCACTGATAATGCGAAGTATAGGGAAATTATTTCTCAAATTGAGGGTAAAGACATCCTTTGATTTCCTTGTAAGGAATGACTATCAATGGACATCCATCGGAGCCCGGGGCCATTGTGTACATTTGATATATAAATGCAAGTCCCTCATCAATTAAGGCCGGATTAGGCAACGGGAAATTAGAAATCGTCACTTCATTGTCATGTTCTGCACTTTCGTCGCCATAAAAATTGCCAAGCCACACGTTCAAAGAGTCGACATATTGATTCACTGTGGTTATGTTCTCATAGATAGGATATGAATATGCCATGTGAGCCGCAGCTTCTTCATGAACTTGATTCAGACCTTCAGGTTTCACTATGTCGGAGAGAGTGAGTTCTTTACCTGAGGCAAGATTAAAAGTCTTCAGATAGGAGGCAGTGATTCCGTGAGCTCCACCTGTATAAGTATAGCTGTATTGTCGGTAGGTTATATAATTAGAATCAAGATATATGGGATAAATTTGAAAATAGATATTGAAGGGAGTCCGGTAAGAAGAAATAGAATCGTATTGATTGTCGAAGCTGTTGTCGAAAATATCAAGAATTTTACCGGCAGCATCCAAATAAGATAATCCGGAATTTTGAAGGTTTGCGAATTCCTTGTCCGACAATTCAAATGAGTTGCTTATGAATCCACCTTCCGACAATTGTTGATGTATGAATTCAAAAATATTTTGGTTGATTTCCGGATTGACATCCAATATGGTCAGGTTTTGAAAATATACAAAGATTTCGGAATTATCGGTTGTGAAATCGTGGTCGAAAATGAAACCTGAAATATCCTTATTACCGAAAGTGAGATTATCGGGAGATCCCTCATCATTCGGCTGCAAAGGCTTGAAAACTTCATCAGGTTCCACATCATAGGGGACCACAGGACGTTGGTTTTGGTTACAGGCAATTAAAATTACGAGGATTAGAAATAAAAACTGAAAAGAAAATCGTGATAGTTTCATAGGTTAAAAAAAATATAGTCAAAAAATAGGTTACCCGGAATTTAACAAAAATTGGGAAACGAGTTCAAAAGTTCTTTTAGAATGCAAATTTAATCTTAATTCGCTGATGATTGAAAAAAGAAATATGAAAAAGGTATTATTTTTTTTCGGTAAATTTGCTTTTATGCAACTCGAGTCAGTTTTATATATGATACCTGTTCCCATCAGTGATGGGAGTCTCAGAGATATTTTGCCATTGGGCAACAATGAAATAATCTCCGGAATCAAACATTTCATAGTGGAGAATGTGAGGACAGCCAGACGATTTTTGAAGAAAATGGATCCGAGCACAGATATCTCCCAAATCGTCTTTTATGAATTAAACGGCCATACGCCTGAAAATGAAATATGGGGCTATCTTTCTCCGTTAAGGGATGGAGTCCCTATGGGAGTGATGAGCGAGGCCGGTTGTCCGGGAGTGGCGGATCCGGGTGCAAAAGTGGTGATGATAGCGCAGAATGAAGGTTTGAAAGTTGTTCCCTTGGTGGGCCCCTCCAGCATACTGCTTTCTCTAATGGCATCGGGTCTTAATGGTCAGAAATTTTCTTTTCAAGGGTATTTGCCGGTAGATCCGAAGGATAGGGAAAAAACTATCCGTGATCTGGAGTCACAGAGCAGACGTTATGACATGACTCAGATTTTTATCGAGACTCCATACCGAAATGAAAAGATGATGGAGAGCCTTTTGAAAAATTTGGGAGGAGAAACATTGTTGTGTGTGGCAGCAGATGTGACTGGAAAAGAGGAACGGATAATAACAAAACCGGTGAGGCGTTGGAAGGAAGAAGGCTTTAAAATTGAAAAGGTGCCCACAATCTTTTTATTTTATAGTATCGGCTCGAGAAAGTGAGGCTAAATAAATGGGAAGAAAGAAAATATCGTTTGAAGGATTAGGTCGTTTGCCTTTTGAAGAATGGGAACTGGAAGATCTTCCGGCTCCCAAGAGAAGTGTCTACGACAATATCCGAATTCCCGAAAAGGAACAGTCAACACTTCCCTCTGACGGTCTTTTGTATTATATATCTTTTGGATCCGGTTCAAGCGGCAACAGTTGTTATGTTGGCACAAGCCAAGGTGGGGTGATTATAGATGCCGGAATTAAAGCAGACGACCTTCAGGCAAAAATCAAGGCCAACGGCATAGATATAAAGAAAATACATGGAATCCTTTTGACTCATGACCATTCAGACCATGTGAGGTATGCCTATACGTTGTTGAGAAACAATCGCCACATGAAGGTTTATTGCACCAACAGGGTGTTGAATGCTATTCTTCGCCGGCATGACATATCAAAAAGGATAAAGGATTATCATATACCAATCTTTAAGGAGATACCGTTCAAAACAGGGGAATTGGAGATCACGGCCTTTGAAGTTCCCCATGACGGGAGTGACAACATGGGATTTTCAATAGGATATCAAAATCGTAATTTTGTTTTGGCTACCGACATGGGGCAGATAATGCCGCGTGCCCGACATTATATCAGCAATGCTGACTATTTGGTTATAGAATCAAATTATGACCTCAAGATGCTTCAGAACGGAAGGTATCCGGAATTCTTGAAGGCAAGGATTCAGACTCAGGTAGGTCATATGGATAATGAAGCCACCGCATCGTTTTTAAAAGAAATTTATAGCCAAAGATTAAAACATATCTTCTTGTGCCATCTGTCTAAAGACAACAACACTCCTGAGAAAGCACTTGAAAAAGTACGCACCGCCTTGGAAGAAGCCGGTGCGATAGTGGGTTCAGGTATGGAGACTATCGAAGATCGTAAGGCGGATGTTCAGCTTATGGCATTGCCAAGATATGATACCACCCGCCTCTTCGTATTCCGTCCTTAGTGAGTATATAGGAAACGTTTGATGCTGCGTTTCGGAGTCTTTTCGAATTCGTGTTGCATCAGGATGATTTTGGCGATCTGTTCGTAAGGAGCCACAATCTTGTTTAGTTCCTTTCTCACATTTTCCATTATATCATCCAGGTCGGAAATGCCATAACCCAATTTGTCGACAGCCTCATAGTCGGGATAAACGAGTGCGGCCAATTTACCGTCGCGTTCCACAACAAGACTTTCAGCCACATAAGGCATATTGTTGAGTTTGGCCTCAATTTCTTCCGGATAGATATTCTGTCCGGATGCAGAAAGAATCATTGTTTTGTTTCTGCCGCGAAGGAATAAGACACCGTCTTTTGAACGTGTGCCGACATCACCTGTATGCAGCCAACCATCCTTATCAATAACGGCATCCGTTGCTTCTTTATTTTTATAATATCCCTTCATTCGGTTTACTCCTCTGACGCAAATTTCACCCGGAATGTTTTCGGGATCGTCGGATATTACCTTAGATTCCATATCGGGGATTGTCTTGCCACAAGAGCCGGGAATAAACTCTTTCCAGGGAGAGTAAGAAATCAATGGTCCACATTCCGTCATTCCGTATCCTACTGTGAAAGGGAATTTGATTTTATTCAGGAACTCTTCCACCTCATGGTTGAGGGCTGCCCCACCCACAATCACCTGTTCGAATTCACCGCCGAATGCATCCACGAGTTTTTTGCGAATCTTGGAATAAATATAAGTGTCCAGGAACGGCACGGCCAGTGTCCATCTCATAGTGCCTTTCGAAATCAACGGGAGAATTTGGTTCTTATATATTTTTTCGAGGATAAGTGGCACACAAATCACAAGGTTAGGTTTCACGTCGCTCATAGCCTTCAATAGCACACGTGGAGAAGGAATCTTTCCTAACACATACACATGTACCCCCTGGGCAAGAGGAGTGAGCATATCGAAAGCACATCCATATGCATGGGCGAGGGGCAGGAAGGAAAGAGTGCGGTTACCGGAAATAAACAGTTTGGCGTATATACCGAAACAAACATTACCTGCTAAATTTTCACCGGTTAGCATCACACCTTTCGAGAAACCGGTTGTCCCGGAAGTGTAATTTATTTCGGCAACTTCAGAGTTATCCCTGTCGGCATATTTAACATCTTCAGGTTTGTAGCCATTCGGATATTTCCTTTTGAAACGGCGTTTAAGCAATTTCAGATTGCGAGACAATTCTAACTCTTTGAGTTCATGTAGAGGCCTCTCTTGATCGATACTTATCACGCCCTTTACATTCAGAAGTTTTTCAGGCTCTATATGTTCCCAGATAGAATCCGAAACGAACAATAGGATTGCTTCCGAATGGTTTACAATATGAATTACATCCACAGGATTGAAATCGGCGAGAATAGGCACTATAATGGCACCGTAAGTGACAGTGGCCATAAAGATTTTAACCCAGTTTGCGGAATCTTTTCCACAAAGCGCGATTTTATCACCTTGCTTTATCCCGATTGATTCGAAAAGTAGATGCACTTTAGCGATCTCTTCGGCCATTTCGCCGTACGTTAGGGGAGCAGATCCATAATTGGAGAGAGCCGGCAGTTCCCAATTCTGAGCAAAACTCTTTTCGTAGAGTTTAATAAAATTATCTATAGAAAAAGGTATATCCATAATACGGGCATTTAGGCTGTTGCAGTTTCAGGTTGAGGGTCAGGCAATGGTTGTTTCTCGTCTGTGACTCTTTCAAGCCATTTGAGCATGGCAAACATTGCACCCATAGAAATGAGGCAGACCACCATAAATACGAGCCAAGCAACCCAAATCGGACTGTTGTTGTAGATAAGAGGACCAACCCACAAGAGAAGGTTACCAACCGCAGTGGCTCCTAACCATAATCCCTGGCATAATCCCTGCATATGTGTAGGTGCTACTTTCGAAACAAAAGATAGACCAAGTGGAGAAATGAAAAGTTCTGCCACAGTCATGAAGAAATAATATAGAATTAAAACCCAAGGATCAGATAATAACGGTTCTTTTACAGATTCCGCCAACGCTCTGAATTCTGTTCCTGAAGGATAACCCTTCACAAACGACCATATCATCATGAACAGATATGCTATTGCAGCAAGCCCCATACCGATAGCAATTTTCTTTGGTGTGGAAATCTCTTTCCCTGCTTTCGACATGGAAGAAAACAATATGATGATCAATGGGGTGAGAAGTATCACAAAGAATGGATTCATGGCCTGCCATATTTCCGGTGCTATAGACGATGTATCCATGAAATCGCGTGCGAACAATGACATTGAAGTTCCGTTCTGATGGAAAGAGAACCAGAAGAATACAGCAATACCAAGCACTGCAAACAAAGCACCCATTCTTTGTTTGATTTCCGTAGCCATTTCTTTCTTTTGTTCGGGAGTGAATTTCTTTTCTTCCCTTACTTCCTTTTTAGAGGGGTTGGGAAGACGTTTCATAGTAAAGAAGAAAATGGCCAAAGACACCAACATCGCACCTATAGAAGCGAGGAAAGAATAATGGATACCTGTATTGAAAACATCCAGATATTTAGTACAGAATTCAGAAATGTCAACTTGTGCAGTGTGACCTACTTGACTTGCCAATGCATAAAAGTTTTCCAAAGTTTCTTCAGTCATGGTATCAGCTTTTCCCAGATATTGATGACAAAGAGCCGGAAAACTTGCGTTATAACTCATATTGTTCACATTCAACCACCAGCTTCTCAACATCGGAGCGATGAAAGGAGCTGCCACACCACCTATGTTGATGAAAACGTAGAAAATCTGGAAACCTGAATCACGTTGTGAGGCATATTTGGGATTGTCATAAAGTTGACCCACAATGGCTTGTAAGTTACCTTTGAATAATCCATTGCCGAAAGCGATAAAGAACAAGGCGATGCAAGTGAGAGTCAGCAGCCATGTAGTGTTCTCATCTGTGGCAAGAATCGGAACGGAAAGGATAACATATCCCATGGTCATTACCAATAGACCGCTGATGATTGTGGCCTTGTAGTTCATGGTTCTGTCGGCGATTGTACCTCCCACAAGAGAAAGAATATAAATGCCGGCATAGAAAACGGAATAAACGATAGTGCTTGTTTCTTCTGCCAAACCGAATTTGGAGCATAGGAAAAGCACCAACACCGCATTCATGATGTAATACCCGAAGCGTTCACCCATGTTGCTGAGTGCGGCCGGTATTAATCCTTTTGGTTGAGATTTAAACATGATGTATTAGGTTTTAAATGTTATTGCTTTTGTTGGAGTTGCTATTGTTGCAGGAGTTTGAAGGCTCTGGCATAGTTGTGGATTTGTTTAACCATAGCCAAGAGGCCGTTACTGCGGGTAGGCGAGAGGTGTTCCTTCAGGCCGATTTTTTCGATGAAATAAAGGTCTGAGTTGAGAATTTCGTCAGGAGTCCTGTCATTCAGTACTTTCAGCAACAAAGCTATTATGCCCTTCACAATTAATGCGTCGGAATCTGCGTCGAAATGAATTGTCTTGTCCTCGTTGAGTTTCGCAGAAATCCAAACCCTGCTTTGACATCCTTCAATGATATTGGCAGGGATTTTTTCACTTTCGGGATAAGGTGGCAAAGTGTTGCCAAGGTCAATTATATAAGCATAGCGGTCCATCCAATCCGTGAGATCCTGGAATTCCGCAATTATTTCGTCTTGTGTTTCATTAATGGTCATATTGCAGGCAAAAGGCTTTTATGCTTTTATACCATCTACAAAATTAATCAAAAACGTCAAAAGAACAAAAATTGGGTTATGTCCCATTATGCTGAAGATAAAAGCAAACTATATTGACATTTAAATTGTTAATGAAATAAATAGTAAACAGAGAAATAAGAATTATCGAATTATAAAACAACCGACAATGTTACAAAAAAAGATTGAGGATGCTCTCAATGAGCAAATTAATGCCGAATTTTGGTCGGCTTATCTGTATCTCTCCATGTCACTTCATTTCGAACATGAGGGAAGAAAGGGAATGGCCAATTGGTTCAGGATCCAATTCCAGGAAGAACAGGCTCACGCTCTTGCATTGATAGATTATCTGAATGCAAGGGATGGGAAAGTGGTTTTGAAACCAATAGAAGAGGTGCCTGCAAGTTGGGATTCTCCAAAAGCTGCATTCGAGGCAACTCTTGAACACGAAAAGAATGTCACTGCCAAAATAAACAATCTCTACGCAATGGCCGAGGAGGTTAAGGATTTTGCTACAAGACAGAAACTGAATACATTCATCGCTGAACAAGTGGAAGAGGAGGAATCTGTGAGACAGATAATAGATGATCTTACTTTAATTGGCAATGATGGAACGGGTCTACTGCAGATCGACCGTGAACTTGGAAGTCGTACATATACCGCTCCGCAGCTGTAACTCTTTCTCTATTAAGGAATAATAAACAACCCCGGACATAGAATTTAAAAGTCCGGGGTTCTTAATTAATAAATTTATATCGTTAAGCCATCGGTTTTATGATAAAGACAGGAAAAGTGCCGTTGCCTGTGTTAACTTACATCGCAATTTTGTCGGTGTGCTTTATCATAAATCTACCGGGTGTGGCAGTTGCGCCTGTGGAAGGAAAAATGAAAGAACTCCTCCACACTTCTGAACTTGAGATACAACTGCTCACCATTCTTCCTAATTTCGTTATCATTCCTTTTGTCTTGTTTGCCGGAAAACTTTCGGATTATAAGCATAAAATTCCATTGATTCTCTTTGCCCTAATATTATTCTTGGGTTGTGGGGTAGCCTATATGTTCTCCAAATCCATGACCGGGCTAATAATCATCAGTTGTTTGCTGGGGGTTGCCGATGGCATCCTTATACCTTTCGCAATGGGATTTATAGTTAATTCGTTTGAGGGAAAATATAGAACCAGGAATCTTGGTATAAAATCAGCGACTTCCAATTTTGGTACTGTTGTGGCAAGTTTTATAGTTGGTTTCTTGATTCAAGGTGGCAACTGGCATTTGCCATTTTTGGTTTATCTGATAGCTATAGTGCCTTTGGTTCTATGTTATTGGCTTAAGTATATTCCGGGGTTTGGGACTGTTCCGATTTCACCCGACAAACATCAAAAGGCTTTAGGGGTTTCAAATGAAAAAGGTATAGAATATGGGAAAATTTGGGGACTGATTGGCAACAATGTATTTTTCACTTTCATTACCTTCACGTTGGTTATTTATCTCCCACAATTGCTTCAGAATTATGGTTGGAATCCGAAAATTTCAGGAGAGATAACAGCTTTCTTTTTCATCTTTGTGCTTTTGGCAGGTTTTATTTTGGAGAAATTCATAAAAACCTTCCGCTCCTTTGTTTTCCCTTTATTGGGACTCTTTCTAATTATCGGTTTAGCATTTTTCGTTTTTATTAAAGCGGAATGGGCTATGTATTGCGGAAGTGTTTTGGTTGGTGTGGCATTCGGAATATTCCAACCGTTGATATATGATAAGACCAGTTATGCAGTCACCGATCCCAAGAAAAACATATTCGGACTCTCTTTGGTGCTCACAGCCCTCTATATCGGCATAGCGATTGAACCATTTATCATTACCGCAATAAAAGATATTTTCCTTATTAAAGATGAAAATCATTTCGCATTTTCATTAGGTTTTTGTCTTGCCATAGTCTATCTTATTCTCTCATTTTTCTGCCGACGTCGTTTCACCTTCTCGATAGAACCTTCTTATTATTCTTAGTTCCCATTAACAATTTATGTTGAATTTTGATTATTTTTGGGATTGGAATCGAGGAGAATATGAAAAAAGAGGTAACTAAAGAGAAAGCGTTGGAAAGACTGGAAGGACTTTGTAGCCGAAGCGAACAATGCGAATTCGATCTCAACAGGAAGATGATCAATTGGGGATTGTCGTCTGCCAACCGTAAGGAAATAATGGAATCTTTGAGAGATAACCGTTATGTTGATGATAGCCGTTTCGCAAGAAGTTTTACCAACGACAAAGCCCGCTTTTCATCCTGGGGTCCCAACAAAATCAGAATGGAATTGATAAAACGCAGGTTGCCCTCCTCGATAATAACAGAATCGCTAAGAAATGTAGAACCTGAGGTATGGAAGGAAGGGCTTCTCAAGAATGCCCTTTCCAAAGCAAAGAATTTAGACTTGACAGGAGAGGAGGGTTGGAAAAACCGACAGAAACTTTTCCGTTATATAGTAGGAAGAGGATTCCCTTCTTCCTCGGCATCAAAGGCTGTGAACTTAATGAAAAAACGTCAGGAAGAAGCATCGGATGATTAAGCGATGGTTAAAAGATATATTAAACCTTGTTTATCCGGCAGAGTGCCATCTTTGTGGGAATGCTTTGTCTCCCTCAGAAAGGTTCATATGTAATCCATGCATTGAAACATTACCTCGAACCGGATATCATCGACATCTTCGCAATCCCATGGAAGAAAGATTTGCCGGTCATTTTCCCTTTGTGGCGGCGACCGGTCACTTTTTTTATTCGAGGGATTCATCCTTGGCACAACTTATTCAGGATATGAAGTATCGTAATTTCCCATCGATTGGTGATAAGTTGGGAGAAATTGCCGGGAAGGAACTTTATATTTCGGGATTTCTGAATGATATAGATGTGATTGTACCGGTTCCGATGCATTTTATAAAGCGATCTAAAAGAGGTTATAATCAAGTAGACCATATCGCTGAGGGAATAAGCAAAGCTACCGGTATTGAGGTAGAAAATGCCTTAAAAATGACAAGGCAAAGAAAGACACAAACATCACTGAGTCGAACAGAACGACTCACAAATGCGGAATCACTATTTTGTGCAAGAAAAAATATTAATCTAAATGGTCGTGGTGTATTGTTGGTTGACGATATCTGTACCACCGGAGCCACTCTTGGAGCTGCAGCCAATGCTGTGACAGATTCATTTCCAGAGACAAGGCTATATCTATTTTCGCTCGCAGTGACTTTCTAACTTGTTTTTTCTATTGCGTATATTGGTTCAATAGTGTATATTTGCAGATTGTAGGGAAAGGCCCTTTCCCGAAACCATATATATTCATTTTTAATAAAAATAAAACCATCTGTTATGAAGACCACAGAAAAACTGTTAGCCGAGAAACTTCTTCAGATCAGTGCAATCAAGCTCCAACCGCAAAATCCATTTGTATGGGCCTCAGGTTGGAACTCACCTATATATAATGACAATCGCCGAATTTTGTCTTATCCCGATATCCGAAATTTTGTTAAAGTGGAATACGCCAAGGCCATATTGGAAAACTTCCCGGAGGTTGAGGCAATTGCCGGAGTCGCGATGGGTGCAATCGCAATCGGTGCCATTGTAGCCGACACATTGGGTCTTCCTTATGTCTATGTACGCGACACGCCTAAAGACCATGGTTTGGAAAACAGCATAGAAGGTAACTTAAAACCCGGAACTAAGGTAGTTGTTATAGAAGACCTCGTCTCAACCGGTGGAAGTTCTTTAAAGACAGTGGAACTTCTTCAGAATTATGGTACCGAGGTTATAGGCATGACTTGTCTTTTCAACTATAAGTTCCCGATGGCAGTGAAACGTTTCCATGAGGCTAATATCACTTTGGTGTCATTGTGTGACTATTCCACAATGATAGAAGTGGCAGAGGCCACAAAATTTATCAGCAAGTCGGAAGCAGAAACCCTTCGTGAATGGCGGGAAGATCCGGCCGGATGGATGCCTGACATTAAGGAATGACAAAAGTGACCAGTCCCAAGTGTTAGATTATTATCACTCACCTCAAACATTTCACAATTCATAAGCCATGTCAATCTACAGTTCAGATAAAATATCTTTAAACGCATCAGCCACATCAGTGTATGATAAATTGTCGAACCTTGAGAATCTTCAGGGTATGCTTGATAAAGTGCCGGCAGACAAAATTCCTGAGGACAAACGGCAGATGTTTGAAAATATAAAGATTACTCCCGATACAATTGAGGTGCCCGGGGGTCCAATGGGAAATCTTCTTTTCCGAGTGACGGAACGTAAATCGCCGTCATTGATCAAACTTAGAGGAGAAGGTATTCCAATCGAGATGTCACTGGTTTTACATATCGAACCATTGACTGAATCCTCATCAACAGCTACTGTGGATATCGATATCAATATCCCTGCAATGCTTAAGCCAATGATAGGAGGTCAAATACAAAAGATAGCCAATCAGTTTGGTGACGTACTTGGTGCTATCCCTTTTGCATGAGATATTACACACGGTTAAATATTGTAACTATTTGTTTATTGGGATTTCTGATATTGCAAAGTTGCCAAAGCGTTGACAACAACAGAATTCCCAATATGGTTGTAAATATTTCTTTCGCGGATGCCGGAGTATGGAACACTTACGGAGTTGCCGGATTCGGAAGCAACCGAAATTTCATATATAATGTTTCAGGGTCTTCCCAACCAACCGGATTCCCTTACAAACACGGAAGTGCCACCGGTTTTGGAGGGGTGCTTCTCATTGAAGGTATAGATGCGTTCAATCCGGCTGTGGCTGTTCCCCTTGCATATGATCTTGCATGCCCGGTGGAAAGGAAAGCCAATATTCGCGTTCATATAGACACAGATACATATGTAGCTATATGCAACGAATGCAACTCCACCTATGATGTAACAATGGGAGGTGGAGCCCCGCTCAGTGGGGAGGCAGTTACCGGAAAATATAAATATGCCTTGAAATCTTACAAAGTAATACCCAATGGCAACGGAGGGTATTACATCACTAACTGAGAAACGAACAGAGAGTATGGTGATGGGCTTTTTTGAAAGTCTTTTCTATACAATATGGAGAGGAGTGGCGATTGGAATCCTGATATCAGCCCCAATGGGGCCGGTGGGAATCCTATGCATCCAACGAACCCTTGACAAAGGCAGAAAAACAGGGCTATACACAGGGGTCGGAGCCGCAATATCCGACCTTTTTTATTGTATACTCACCGGTTTCGGTCTCTCTTTTATAGAAGAATTTCTGGAAAGAAACCAAAATATCATACAATTGGTAGGTAGTGTGGTTCTTATCGCTTTCGCCATATATCTTTTCAAGAAGAACCCGGCTTCTTCGTTAAAGACACCCGAACAGGAAAGCGCGCAAATATCTCCCCATAAAAACATTCTCGGCGGTTTTCTCTTCACGTTCTCCAATCCGTTGATTCTCTTTTTGATTATAGGTCTTTTCGCCAGGTTTAACTTCTCCATACCTGAAATCAGTTTCTATTATTACATAGCGGGTTATGCAGCAATTTTTTTGGGAGCGATATTATGGTGGCAATTCGTCACATTTTCAGTGAATAAATTGCGGGCCCATTTCAATGTCAGGAGTATGTGGCTCATCAATAAAATAATAGGTGTTATTATATTGATTTTCGCCATCGTAGGTATCGTGACGGCTATCACCAATATGGTATGATATGGGAACCCGAGTAATTGTTTTTGTTCTATTGCTTTTGTCAATTGGAATTAATATAGAATCCAAAACCCTCAATTGGAACCGGGGTAGAGGGTATGAACCTTTCCTTTATGCAATGACCGAAGGGATTTTAATCGATAATTCCACCGACACTTTGAAATATGATTATGTAAGGCTGCCTAATCCTACCCAAGAATTCAGTTTGAGGTTCAGAGGTAAAAATATAAACGGAAATCCTCTGAAAAAATATTCCTATGTAACCGGGGATGGTAAAAAGATCGATGTAAAAGATCCTCACTGGGGATTCTTTATTACCTGTGAAAAAGACACCATGATTTTTTCAGTTAAGGGAAATGAAATTCAATTAGCTACCGAATCTCTTCCCTGTCTTGAAATTTCATATTATAATCTTGGTAAAGGAACTAAGGAAACTATCAATCTTCGGGATAAAGTAAATCCATATGACGGTGATAACATTTGGCAGATAAAAACTAATGATAATAATTTGCAATTATTTGTTGGGGATAAGAGTTTGAATCAGGTCTATGAATGTAGAGCGGAATCCCCGATAACCCGATTCGGTTTCTTTGCCGGCTGGGGTGCCGGAATCTTAATTTCCGATATACAGGCAGAGTATGACGAAGGATCGGTGGCAGATAGGAACTGCAATTTTATGGAGGAAATAGAGGATTACCTGAATGAAAGCGAAGACCCTATGGAGGGTTATTGGACTCTTTTCGACAGGGAACTCGAGGAATCCTTGATAAAACTCGGTGGAAGATATGATTTGGTTTGTGTCAAGGAAGGTGAAGGATATGTGTTTCTATATTTAGATGGAGCCAATGTGAATTCCCAAAATTGGAAACCCGGAGATCTTAAAGCTACCCTCATTCCCACTCCTTTTTCTGATATTTACGAAGTGGAATGGATAGATGCAGTTAAAGAACAAATGACTCAAGATATAAAGGCACAAAAAGGAGAAGGGGATACTCTTTCCATTCAGTTTCCCTACCAGTCATCAAAAATTCGGTTAAGAAAAATCCCCAAATCCTAACCTCAATCCCTAATTTCTTATCCCTTATATTTTCCCGATATCAAATCACCAGCGGCCTCCGCCTCCACCTCCTCCGGTGCGGCCGCCTCCAAATCCTCCGCCGAAACCACCGCCGCCACCTCGACCTGAGCCAAGTATTGCACCTGCAGCTAATGCTGCAGCAGCAGAACCGTCTTCTTTCTTTGGAATATTATATCGTTTGCGGGTCTGGTTATGGCAATATTTGCAATCGTAGATTCTTTCCCCGATGCCTGCCGCGCGTGTTGTGGCCGGTACTAAAGTGTGGTCTTTAACCATATACATGGCCTTTGTGTGGCAATGAGGACACTCCTGATAAATCGAATGTTTGTTGGGGAAAGCGTATCTTTCCACAGTGCCACAATCATTGCACACCCATACATCGTAGTCAACTGAATTCAACTGTTCTTCCAAGTCTTGGGAAGGACTCAGCAAATTATTGTCTTCCTCCTCATTAAGTTTCCTCATGGTTCCTTTGCAGGCGGGGCATTTCATGGGTTTATTTCTGGCATTGTGATATTTCCTTAAAGATAGCCAATAAGGAATGAGACCCAGACCTAAAGAGAAAATGCCCAGCAATAGATAGGTGTTTTTATTGTCGTGCCAACCCCTTGCCTGGGAATACCTGTCAAGTTTCTTGAAGTGGTTGCTGTCGTAGATATATTTGATCCAAGAGATCAAGAATATTCCCAATATCACACACAAGATAAAAGTAATGAAATCTTCAGTCGATATATCGGATTCAGGTATTTGTTGCCAACTCTCTTTGTTGTTGCTTTTAAGTTCTGCAGCAGCCTCCGGATCACTTAAGACTTTGGATACATCGCTTGAAACAGCCACCACAGCGCTATCAAGATCCCCTTGTTTCATATACGGGACAATGGACCGGTTTACAATTTTTGAGGCGCTGATATCCGGCAACACACCTTCCACACCGTATCCTGTGGCGATCCATGCCTCTTTCTGGTCGGTCACTATCAAAATCACCACACCGTTATCCTTGTCGGATTTTCCCACTTTCCATTCATCGAAAATTCCGGTGGCAAATTCTTCACGTGTATAGTTACCGGTATTAGGCACGACTACCAAAACCGCTTCAGCACCTGTTTTTTGTCTCAGGTTCCAAAGGATGGAATTAGCCTGCGCTTTTGCCGACGGGCTCACAAGGTTTTCCGGATCAGCAACATATACCCTACGGTCTGCAATATTAGGATTCTTTACATCTGATGGAGAATATTCCTTTGCCCAGGTTGTAAAGGAAACCATCAAAAATAGCATTAACTTAAAAATCTTTCCCATTTCTTCTCTCTTCTCTTTTACCTCTTAATTCTCACAATTTAACTCCTGATTCTTGCTATTAAATCGCCGGCAATGAGTGTCCGTTAAGTTTTCTGAATAAATCTAATGCATAAACATCCGTCATCCCTGAAATATGGTCGAGGACAGCCTGAATCCTTCCATACAAGGTCTCGGAAGTGAAGTCATATTGTTTGGGTATTTTTGTAAGCAACAGTTGGCTGTAATTTTTTTCCGGATGCAAAACAGCCTCCATCAAAACATCCATCAGATAAGTGATTATACTATTTCCCGCAAGATCAACGTCAACCACATCCGGTGCACAATAGATTCTGGAATAAGCCATATCAGAACAGTTTTTATACGCATTCCTGAGTCTGTGCGGTAAAATTTTAGTGAGAGGTTCTATTTTTTCACCGGTCATAATGGGTGTGAGATTATTCACAAAAGCATCTGCAGAATGTTCCACTAAAGTTCCAATAACGTTAGATCGAAGATATCCTATTTTTTCATTTGGATCATCTAAATAAGACATTCCTCTCTTTAGTTTGTCTTGACGCTCTTGCTCAAAGAAATCCAACAAATAATATGATGCTTCATCAAGAGTCAGGATGCCAAGACGATGGGCATCCTCTATATCCATGATCTGATAACATATGTCATCGGCAGCCTCCATTAGATACACTAAGGGGTGTCGAGCGAAAACCCCTTTTGAAACCTCCGGAATTTCAAGCCATGTAGCAACCTTGCGATACATTTCCTCTTCACTTTCAAAGAAACCGAATTTGCCCTTGTCCCCGGCATTAAGCGAGGTCCAGGGATATTTAACCAAAGTGCCCAGAGTGCTGTAGGTCATTGCGAATCCACCCTTTCGTCTGCCCACAAATTGATGGGTTAGGAGACGGAAAGAGTTTGCGTTACCCTCAAAATTAATCAGGTCAGCCCATTGCTGAGGTGTCAATCTATCCTCAAGCGATTTACCCGGCCCTTCGCTAAACCACGTGGATATGGTTTTTTCTCCGGAATGGCCAAATGGTGGATTTCCCAGATCATGACAAAGACAAGCGGTTGCCACAATATCCGGAATGTTTTCCAATATCCGACGCTCATTTTCGTGCAATCCTTGTTGCGACATTCTTTGTATCACTTCCCGGGAAATGGATCTACCCACTGTGGAGACCTCCAGACTGTGGGTGAGACGATTGTGGACAAATACACTTCCCGGCAAAGGGAATACCTGTGTCTTGTTTTGCATTCTACGGAAAGGTGAAGAAAAAATCATTCGGTCGTAATCCCGTTGGAAATCACTTCTCATCTGGGATTCTTCCCTATGAAGCTCTTCAAGACCCAGTCTTCTGTCGCTTATCAGCTTGTTCCATTCCATTTGTGGAGTTGAGAATTATGTGTTTTATGTTGGTGGTTCAGGGTTGGTTGTGTAAAGTTAACAAATAATATTGAAAAAATATTGTGGCAATAATGGCGAGTTCGGTTTCGTTAATAGTTTGATGGTTCAAAACTTCCATATTGGTTTATTCAAAAAAAATGGTCGTAGGGCAATTGTATTGCTCTTCCTGATGGTTTTTTGCGTAGGCCAAGCTCTATCAAAACCCAACGATAAGTTATTGAACCGTCCTTATGCCGATCTTAAAAGATGGCATTTAGGATTCTCGGTGGGTATGCATGTGCAGGATCTGAACCTTACCCATAACGGATTTTTGACACCTGATGGTGAAAAATGGAGCCTTGAGGTGCCATCTTTCTCACCGGGTTTTTGTCTTAACGTGCTTGCCGACCTTCGGCTTCATCAGTATCTCAACCTAAGATTCACACCCGGAATCTATTTCGGGAGCAAGAATGTTCATATGAGGGAGTATAACACCGGTGAAGTGATGAAACAGGATGTGAAAAGCGCCTATGTGGTGGCGCCTATTGACCTGAAGATTTCCGGAAACCGACTGCATAATGTGCGTCCTTACGTCACAACAGGGTTTATGGCCTCTTTTGACGTTACCAAGAAACGAACTGATTATCTTGTCTTCAACACTTGTGACGCCTATCTTACCGTAGGTCTTGGAGTAGACTTCTATCTGCCATTCTTCAAATTTATACCGGAAATAAAATTCTGTTTCGGATTATCAGATATCTTAAAACATGACCGACCCGATCTTGAAGACGATATGCAGACCTATAAAATCACCCAGTCATTAAGCAAGGTGAAGTCAAATATGGTAGTCATCAATTTCTATTTTGAATAAAGATGTTGCGGGAAGATATTAGAGGTTTTAATTTGTTAAAGGATAGGAAAGTGTCAAAAATCTTGGCGCTCATATTTCTTTATATGCTTCCTTTTTATATCTCGGCTCAGAATGAAGGTGATATCCCTACCACAACCTATGATCCGGTGGTGATCACATCCAATCCGGATGTTATGCTCACTCAACATTGGGCAATGCCTACCTTGCTTAACCCGGCAGCCACAGGTGATATAGATTTCATAAGAGTTAGAGGTGGGGCTCGATTGCAATGGTTGGGAATGTATCATAATCCCAAAAATTTCCTGGTGACTGCAGATTCGCCATTCAAATTGCTTGGCAAAAGAATAGGTGCGGGACTAATAGTGAACAGTGAATCCCATGATTTATACCGGAACTTATTGGTGAGTGCCCAGGGTAGTTACAAACTACAAATGAAACAAAACCGGCTTAGTATCGGGGTTCAAATAGGCTACTACCATTCCAAATTCAGAGGCAGTGAATTGATCATCACCAACCGACCCGGATCCGGCGGTGATCAAGACACGGGAAATGAAGAAGGAACAGAAGGAGAAGATACAGGAAATGAGCCAAACGATGATCCTGACACAGATTATAATCCGGAACTTCCCACACAGGATGTGGCCGGTGGTGCTTTGGATTTGGCTATAGGCATAAGGTTTGAACATCCTAAATTCTATGTAGGATTATCGGGACAACATCTCACCAATTCGAAAGTTAAATTGTCGAGAGAAGGAGAATCTTCATCCGATACACGATACGTGGAAAGTAAGTTGCCCATGACTTTATATTTTGACGCCGGTGGCAATATTCCAATACATAACACGTTATTTACATTGCAACCCTCATTGATTTTAGGCACCGATTTTAATGATTTTGCGGGCGTGATTGAAATGAGGTCAACCTACAACAACCTGGTGACTTTCGGTGTTGATTACCGTTACAATTCAGCGGTGGGTATATTGGCCGGAATTAACTTTAAGAACTTTTTCTTGGGCTATTCTTGGGAATACGATTACACTAAACAGGCAAAAGGCACCACCGGAAACCATGAGATAGTTTTGGGTTACCAATTCAAGATGGATATGGGTGGTAAAAACTTATTCCGACACAGGTCAATCAGGATTATGTAAAGGTTATATTATCCTAAGATCATGAAAAGAAACAAAGATATACAATTGAAACGATTCATTTATTCTTCACTGGCTATTGCCGGCACAATCTCTTCCATGGGACTTTTGACCTCTTGCTTTGGAGCAAGGACCAGCAGTGCCGCAGGTGGAGAGGTAACAGGGGTCGGTGGTTCCTATTGGGCCGAACCCACGCCTTATGGCATGGTTCTTATCGACCGGGGCAATATCGCTATGGGTCCGAGCAAGGATGACAGCATTCGCGGATTTAAAGCTGATCCAAGGGGAGTTTCGGTAGATGCATTCTGGATGGATGAAACTGAAATCACAAACTCAAAATACAAACAGTTTGTATTCTGGGTGAGGGATTCCATCATCCGTGAGCGTCTTTATGACCCGGCATATGGGGGCAACGAAGCTTACAAAATTGAGGAAGACAGAGAGGGAAATCCAATTGAACCATATCTCAATTGGTCGAAACCTATTCCTTGGAGAAATGCCAACGAAGATGAGCAAAGGGCCATTGAAAGTGTATATCGCATAAATCCGATTACAGGGCTTAGGGAACTGGATCCTAACCAGCTCAATTATAGGTATGAAATCTACAACCATACCGAAGCAGCCAAACGTCGCAACCGTCTGGACCCTACGAGACGTGAGTATAACACTGACATACCTCTCTCAAATGAATTACCGATAATTTCAAAAGACACAGCATACTTCTCTGAAGAGGGTGAAATAATCAGGGAAACGGTTAGTCGTCCCCTCACCGGAGATTTCGATTTTGTAAACACTTATATCGTTAATGTCTATCCAGACACAACCTGCTGGATCAATGACTTTGACAACGCATACAATGAGCCTTACACCAGAATGTATTTCTCCCATGCAGGTTACAACAACTATCCGGTTGTGGGCGTAAGTTGGGAGCAGGCTAACGCATTCTCAAATTGGCGTACTGATTTCTTGAAAAGATCATTGGGTAGGGAAGGGGTTTATGTTGAACCCTATAGACTTCCCACAGAAGCTGAATGGGAATATGCGGCCCGTGCCGGAAATTCAGAAACCCCATATCCTTGGGAAGAGATTCTGCCATATGATGAGAGAGGGTGTTTCTATGCCAATTTCAAACCTATGGATGGCGACTATGTGAGAGACGGTCATGTTATTACTTCCCCGGTTGGCACCTATGCAGCCAATGATTTCGGACTCTATGACATGGCAGGAAATGTCTCGGAATGGACATCAACCGCTTATTCCGAAAGTGTGGATAAACTCACGGCTGACATAAATCCTGAGTATCGTTACGACGCCGCGATAGAGGATCCGTACCGAATGAAACGTAAGATTGTGAGAGGCGGTTCTTGGAAAGATGTGGCAAACAATATCCGAAGCGATCTCAGAACTTGGGAATATCAGAATGAACAAAGATCTTATATAGGATTCCGTAATGTGAGGACTCAGATAGGTTTTGCTAAAGGTACCCAAAAGAAAAAGAAATAAGGATTATGGTAAAATTCAAAAAATATAAAAATAGGATTGAAGAATTCCTACATAGCGATGCGGGACAATACTTTTTCAACATCGCGTATTCCGTGGGTGCGGCTATTGTGATCTGGGGGGCGCTATTCAAGATTCTTCACCTCCCGGGAGGCAACACTCTTCTATGTATCGGTATGGGTACTGAAATCGCGATGTTCCTTCTCACGGCGTTCGACCGTCCGCCAAAAGAACCAAACTGGGAAGAGATTGTACCGGCATTATCGGGTAAAAGCGGTGCGTCTCAGGAAGAAGTAGATGAGAACGGAGAACCGATTCAAATAGTAAATGGTAATGCCCACAATGGGAAAGGTCAAACAGGACCTCAGGTGGTAGGTGGAATTACGATTGTAGATGACTCCGGTCAAGATATAACTCAATCCGTTGAACTTATGACCCAGGCCACCGCCAACCTCAATAAAGCCGCGGAACTGGCAGAGGCTACCAACAGGTTTGTGGAAGCTATTCAAGGAATTTCCAAACAAATGGAAGATCTCCATGCGGTGATGGCAACAGGTTCAACAGGATATGCCGAACAAATGGCAGATCTTAATAGAAACCTCGCCGGATTGAACACTATATATGAAATCCAGTTGAGGAACGTTTCAGGCCAATTGGACGCTATCGATAAGGTTAATAAAGGGTTGAAGGATATCAGGGACATGTATGAAAAATCAGCTTCTGAATCCGCACAATATTGTGAGGAAACTGAAAAGATGACGAAATATATGAAACAGATTAACGCGGTGTATGCAAATATGATTACGGCAATGACAATCAATATGCATCATCCTGTTAATCCGGTGGCAAACGGTGTCAATCCTTTTGCCGCAGCTGAGGAATCCGAAAACTAACCCCTGTTTTTAAACTTTAAACTTTACACTTTAAACTTTACTAAGTGGCTTCAGGAAATAACGTCACAAGAATGTCTCCCCGTCAAAGGATGATCAACCTCATGTATATCGTCCTTACGGCTATGCTTGCCCTGAATGTTTCGAGCGATGTGCTCAACGGTTTCAATCAGGTGCACGACGGTCTTGTGCGTACAAATGAGACTATGGCAGCCAAGAATGAGATACAATATGTATATCTTCAGGAATTGTATCAGAAAAATCCAACTAAAGTGGGTCCTTGGCTTGAAAAAGGTACATATTTAAGAAATTATTCCACCTCTCTTCTCAACGAAATAGATTCATTGAAACTTGCGATCGCACAAAAAGCCGATGGCAAGAAAGGTGATCCTGAAAATCTTGTGAATCTTGATGACCTTGAGGCGGCAGGTGTGGTTATGTTGAATCCATCCACCAACAGTGGCCGTCATCTGAAGGAACAGATAGATCAATATAGGGTCAGTGTAGCGGAATTAATCACTGATCCCCAAAAAAGGGATGCGGTTCTGACCATGCTCTCTACTCAGGTTAAAGACAAGGCACAGGTAGGGGCTACGGAGTCTTGGGAAGAACAGATGTTCGACAACATGCCGGCGGTGGCCGCTGTAACTATGCTTTCAAAACTTCAAAGCGATATCCGGGAGGCTGAAAGCGAGGCTTTGTCCAACCTTATTACCAATGTGGATATAGGGGATGTGAGGGTGAATGAACTGAATCCTTATGTTATCCCGAATTCAAATATGGTGATGAGGGGTGGTAGATATATTGCCGATATCGTTTTGGCAGCTATCGACACGACTCAAAGACCCTCTATCTTTGTTGACGGCAACAAGATTGAAAACGGTCACCTTGAACTCACTGCCACCTCCGTAGGTAATCATGAATATTCGGGTTATATTGAGGTTGCGAGAGGCGACGGTTCAATAGATAGGCGTCCTTTCAGTTCTTCATATACTGTAATGGAACCGATGGCCACCATCTCGCCCACCATGATGAATGTGTTGTATGCCGGTATCGATAACCCGGTGAGTATATCCGTTCCGGGTGTGGCTATGAATGCTGTGGAAGCAAGTATGACAAACGGTTCCTTGGTTAGAAGCGGTGATTCATGGATAGCGCGTCCGGGACAGATCGGACAGGATGCTGTGATTTCGGTATTTGCGTCAATGGATGGTAATCGTCAACAAGTTGGTTCAATGACGTTCCGAGTACGTCAACTTCCCGATCCGGCTCCGTTTATTCCAATAAAAGACGCTCAAGGAAATCTTGTGAATTATAGAGGCACTCCCAAAAAGATATCGAAACAACAGCTCATGGAAGCGGAATCCATTGGAGCCGCAATCGATGATGGAATCTTGAACGTATCATTTACGGTTGAATCTTTTGCTACAATTTTCTATGATTCTATGGGAAATGCAATACCTGAAGTTTCAGATGGCAACAGATTCTCGGCTCGTCAAAAAGAACAATTCCGTCGTTTGAAACCGGGCGCAAGGTTTTTCATTTCAAATGTTAAGGCTAAAGGTCCCGATGGTATCAGTCGTGTCATTTATCCTTTGGAGGTTTCTCTTAATTAAAGTTTAGAGTAGAAAGTTAGAATATCATGAAATATAAAAAGATTTTTTTCCTAACATTGTTGCTGTCTTTCTCTGCTGTTGCATTTGCTCAGGTTGAAAATGCCGGAGGTGTGCGTAAACGTGCAGAAAAGGAAACAAAGGATAATGCTGCCGCTCCGGGTGTCACCGACAGGATGCAAGGTTTCTATCAAAAGAAGGGTGCTCATGAGGCTGATCTTTCTTACATGAAACAGGTGTATAGAAGACTTGACTTGGAGAAAGGTCCCAATGCAGCGCTATATTATCCTGAAGATGTGATCGACGGTCAGGAAAATCTTTTTAGAATAATTCTGCGCTTGGTGGTCGATGGTAAAATCCCGGCATATGAATATCTTGACGGAAGAGAAATTTTCACCGATCAATACAAGATGAATGTGGGCGACATGTTGAGCCGCTTTGGAATCTATGCCCAAACGGCCAAAGGTTCCACCGAGAAAAATCCTAAATATGTTATTGAGGAGGCGGATGTTCCCACCAATCAGGTGCTCAATTATTATATACTTGAAAAATGGGAATTCGACCGCAGATCGAATGCGATGAAAACAACAGTTGAGGCTATCTGCCCCGTTCTCAATCATTCAAGCGATTATGGCGGTGAGGACCGTTATCCTATGTTCTGGGTAAAGTTTGATGCTTTGCGTCCTTATTTGGCCACCCAATACGTGTTTATCAGCGATGACAACAATATCCCGCAATATTCCCTCGACGATTATTTCAATCTCGGTCTCTATGACGGTGAAATATATAAAACCAGAAATTTGAGGAATCAGTCGCTGGCCCAAATGTTCCCTGATGAAGACGATATGAAACGTGCGCAGGATTCTATCGACAATCATCTACGAAATTATGGTAAGGATTTATGGGTTCCATCTCGTGAAGAATATCTTGCCATGAAAGAGGCAAAGGAGAAAGGAGCCGCAGGTGAGACAACTCAAGAAATCCCCGTAAGAACTATGGTTGTTGGTGACTCAGTCACTACGGTTATTGTGGAAGAAGAAGTTGTAGCTATCCCGGTTGAAACCGGCACATCTTCCAGGGCCAAGAAAAAGTCATCCACCAAGAAACCGGCGAATAAAAAACCGAAAGTGCAGTCATCATCATCATCCGGTAATGCCGGTGCCGAAAAATCTGTTCGTCGCCGTAAACGCTAAAGATATTTAAGAAAACAAACAGAGGGTGTGTCAAAAAACATACCCTCTGTTGTTTGTTTGCATTAAGCAGACGAAGGTTATTTAACCATTATTTTCTTCTTTGTGCCGTCGGGATAAATCAAAATATTGATTCCTTTATTTAGAGTCTTGAGATAATTTCCGTCAAGGCTATAGATTTTTGCCGGTGTTTTGACAGTATCCAATATGGCATCAACTCCGGCATCTTCAGCTGCCATAAACATTTCATGAATGAGATATTCAAATTTATCAAAATCTTCATCTGTGATTTGGGTTTGATATTCACCTCCTTCAACATTAACTTTCTCCCATTCAATTTCCACATTATCCCTAAGATAACGCAAGAAATATTCTATTTCTTCAGCAAAGGGTAAGTAATCAAAATTCTCATAATTTTCCTTAATTTCTATCAAAGCATCTTCAAACATAAAGTAAAGCTTATCGATCTTTTCCCTATCTTCCTGATATTTCATTTGATTCTCCTCAACTTGATTTTCAAACTGATCCTGTGCTTCATATGCAGCATCCATGATATATCTGAGGTTATGAATAATGTCTTCCAGTATTAAATAAACTTCGGCATAAACATTTTCATCAAAAGTGCCTTGTTCATTTTCTATTTCCACTATTTCATAGACCTTAATGAGCTCTATTTGCATTTTTTCTATATACTCGAAAAAGTATTCAGCTACATCAGGAGTCTCTTCTATCAAAATATAACGGGTTCTATCAATTTCCTCTTGAACCTGTTGGATAAAATGAATTAGTTCGTCATAATCATTCCCTCTGGAACTAATAGATTGGCTTGTAGCATATTCCTCTGCACTGAAAACCGGCAAAGAGAAGGAATATGCAAACAAAAATGTGAATAGTAAAAATTTTTTCATATAAATATATTTTAGTTTTAAATTTTGCAAAATTAAATAATCTTATCATTTTTCTCTAAAATATACTATGATTTATTGACACCCATTCCGTATGGTAGGCACAAATGAAACAGAATAATTTCTGGTGTTATATTATTCCGATTGAGTTTAGGAAGATCAGGAAAATGGCGATGGGACAAATCCAACGCAAGAAGAAAACCAAGAGTCCTAAAAGCTTGAATTTAAAAGCACCGTAATCAGTAAGTTGGTCTTCAATGAATTTCTTTTTCACAAGCCATCCAACAAATATCGAGCATCCCATGCCTCCCAAGGGTAATGCGATATTGGATGATACATAGTCAAAAAGATTGAAAAAATTAAGGCCGAATATAGTGAAATCCGAAAGCCAACCGAAACTCATGGCACATAATAAGGCACCAAAAAAAGAAAAGATGGCTGAAGTGAAAGTGGCTACTCGTCGGGTCATACCTTTTTCTTCACAAAAATAACTTATCGAGATTTCGCTCATTGATACGGTTGAGGTCAAGGAGGCCAGGAAAAGCAATAGAAAAAATAGAGTAGACCACCACATACCACCCGGCAATTGGTTGAAAATATGTGGAAGCACTTCAAACACGAGGGTAGGTCCGGCCTCCGGTGAAAGTCCGAAGGAGAATACTGCGGGAAAGATAATTATCCCGGCCAAAATCGCCACCATTGTATCCAAAAGAGCAGTTGTGGCAGCCGTCTTTCCCAGTCTGTTCTTATCACTGAAATAGGAGGAATAGGTCATCATGCATCCAAGACCCAGACTCAAGGAAAAGAAAGCTTGTCCTAAAGCACCCAATATTACAGAGGGTGTGATTTTACTGAAATCGGGATGAAACAAATAAATTATCCCTTGAGAGAAACCGGGTAAAGTAAAGGAATTGACACAAAAGGCTACAAGCAACAGAAAGAACAAAGGCATCAAAATATTGGAAGCCCTTTCTATTCCTTTGGTCACACCCGCAAACAATATCGAAAAATTGAAAAATAAAAATATGAGGGTCCAAACAATTGAATTCCAACCTGTGGTGAGCTGCATAAATCCTTCATGCCTTGCTTCCTGTGATGTAAATTCAAGTTGTCCGGATATTGAGGCGAGGCAGAATTCAGCAGTCCAACCTGCCACAACTGCATAAAAACTGATGATCAGAATTGAAGAGACTATTCCCAACACTCCAAAGTAATCCCAATGGCTACCCGGGGAGAGTTTTCGGTATGCACCAAACACGTTGGATCTGGTGCCTCGGCCCATGATGAACTCGGCACATAGCAAAGGCATACCTATCAGGAAAACAAAAACAAGATAACAAATTAGGAAAGCTCCGCCTCCATGCACACCGGCCTCGTAAGGAAATCTCCATATGTTTCCCAAACCTACGGCTGAACCGACAGTGGTGGCAACGGCCCCGATCTTGGTTGCAAAAACTGCTCTCTCTTTTACGATTTCTCCCATTTAATTGGCAAAATTATAAATTATTTTGCTATTAGGAAGTTTTAAAATGAGATTTAAGCATTATGAATGACCAAATTATAGCGATGCCGGTGACTACACCCATCAAGGAATAAGACAAAGCGGAGGAAGTGAAGAAAGAAAAGACAAAACAACTTCCCACCAATATCCCTCCTAAAAAGTAATTACCTAAGGTCGCTTTTGAAAAGTTATAGCCATAAAGTTTCCGGTTTACAAAATAATATAGCAACATACAGGCACCGTTGTCTGCAACCAATGCATAACCTAAACCGATTAGACCGAACCAATAGAAGAAGAGACAACTGATTACCAATGTCATTGAATTCGCAACGATTCCTTCCAATATGAAAAATACCTTTTTGTTGCCCTTGGCAAATGTGATATAAGCCATAGGAAATGAGAAAGCCCTCAGCAACATTCCTAACCCCATCCAGCGCATAAGCGGAGTGATGGTGTGAAAGCTTTCAGAAAGTAATACTTTTATCAAGAGAGGTGTAGACAAAATCAAAATGGCCATAGCCGGAGAAATCAACCATGATACAATTTCAGATTGCTGATTCACAGTATTTTTCAATTTCTCGTTATCCTTGGCGATTTTGGAGAGCCTTGGGAAATAATCCATGGCAAGAGCCGAGAATATGACACCGCTGAACTGATTTGTAACTGAATTTGCCGCCTGATATAAACCTACGTCATCAATGGAACCATGCATCCTGACGAAGAGGTTTATAAGGTAGGTCACCAAATTTGCTATCACATCCCCCGACATCAACACTATTCCCAATACCAACAGGTTTTTAGCGATTGGCCAATAATCCGCCCATTTTTGAGATGGAAATTGGAATCGGTAGCTTTTTCGAAGCGATATGGAATAGAAAATGTAGAGAGAGAGGAAAATGGCTACAATAGCCGGTACAATACCTTTGTCGTTAAACAAATAATAGAGAGGTATTCCGACACAAAGTCCCGTCAATCCACCCACCAAAGAAGCTTTCGAGATCTTCTTTACCTGGTGTAGACCTTGAAGAATCGCAAGTTTTCCTCCGCCTGTTATAGCGAAACCTACACCGACACCCAGAATAATGAACTGCCACCAATAACTTGAGTCTCCAAATGTGAGACGGCTTAAGGGAATACAGAAAGCCGCACAGATTATAAAACCCAAAATGGCAGTCAGAGTGGTAAGCCGCAACGATGTCCTTATGGTTGCCTCCTGTTTGCTTGCGTCCGAATCCTCTGCCACATCTCGTATAATGGATTGGTTGAGTCCTAAGGATGCAAATCGTTGGATTGTATTGGAAGCACTGTTGAAGAGGGCAGAAATACCCATTCCCTCCGGTCCGAGTATTATCGCAACAAATTTTCCTCGGATAAGAGAAATAATGATATTGAAGACTTGTACTCCACCAAAAAAGGTAGCCCCTTTAATGATGTTGTGATAAGAATTAAGTCCTGTTTCCCTATTTTGTCTTTCTTTTTCTTGCTCGGTCACCTTATAGACAGGAGTCGGTTCAAACTTTCGAAAGTTACATATAAAATTCTACATAAAAAATTTTTATACTTAATCCGACGTTTAATTAATATGAAGAACGTTCCTAAAATTTCAGTGATTGTGCCGGTTTGGAATCGACAGGACTTGATTGAAAGGTGTCTTGACTCGGTGTTAAATCAAAGGATAAAACCATTTGAACTGATTGTGGTGGATAACGGATCAACTGATGATACTTACAAGAGAGTGGAACAATGGATGCAAAGCCATGAGGGAAAAGGTATCGGGTTTAAATTATTAACCGAGACAAAAAAAGGAGCCTGTGAGGCGAGGCAAAAAGGATTGGAAAGTGCTGAAGGAGAATTTGTCTCTTTTTTTGATTCTGATGATGAGATGCTTTCTTCTTTGTTGGAAACAGCGATTGCTAAAATTGAAGAAAATCCCAATTCCGACATTATTTGCTGGAATTGTAGGATAAATCTTCTTGATGGCACTTCAAAAGTTCCCACGGTTATCAAAGAAAATTTTTTGGAGAGCCATTTGATCCATGCTCTTTTAAGGCCACAGGGTTACTTGGTGAGAAGGAAGTTTCTAATCAACGCCGGAGGATGGTCAAAGCCGATAAAGGTTTGGAACGATTATGAACTGGGATTAAGATTGTTGTTATTGAATCCTGAAATAATTTTCACTGATGAGATCTTAGCCGAAATTTATTCCCAGGCAGAATCTATCACCGGGAAAGATTTTTCATCAAAGGAAGGACAATGGGAAGAAACTCTTGACGAGATGGAAAAAGTGGCTTTATCATCTGATTCTCCACAAAAAAATAGAGTCCAAAAGATATTGAATTATCGGCGAGCAATTCTTGCGGCTCATTATTATCGTGAAAATAATCTTAAAGGTGCTAAATCTTTGATGCGGGCAGCCACTGTTAACAAATCTGTGAATGAAAGATTACTTTTGAAATTTTCATGCCATTTCACACGTTTGGGGTTAAGAGGAGTGTGGCGAATAGTTAAAAATTTTTATTGATCAAGATTTATAATGGGTAATACAAAACCATTTTTCAATAGGACAAGGCTTCTTCTTGGTGATGAAATCATGAAGAGTCTTGATGAAACCAGGGTGATAATTTTTGGTGTAGGAGGAGTGGGCTCATGGTGCGCAGAAGGATTGGTGAGGTCAGGGATTGGACATATCACAATTGTAGACAGCGACCGGGTTTGCATCACCAATGTCAATCGACAGATGATGGCCACTTCAAAGACAATCGGGATGGTGAAAGTGGAGGCTCTGAAAGAACGTTTGCTTGAAATAAATCCTGATGTTGAGATAAATGCCATACAGGCCATCTATTCGGAAGAAACTGCCTCCCAATTTGATTTGGATTCCTATGATTATGTGATTGATGCCATTGATTCCTTAAAAGATAAGGCGGCTTTGATATTGCATGCCACACGAAGTAAATGTAAATTCTTCTCTTCTATGGGTGCGGCTCTGAAATGCGACCCCCTCAAGATTGAGGTGGCAGAGTTTTGGAATGTGAAGGGTTGTCCTTTGGCAAGGGCTTTACGCCAGCGTTTTAAAAAGAGAAAAGAGTTTCCTAAAAAGAAGTTCTTATGCGTCTATAGTGAGGAGCTCTTGGATAATAAAGGTAATGAATCGGCATGTGGCACCGACAGGTGTGTTTGTCCTAAGACCGAAAAAGCCCCCGGAGATCCGGAGTTGGCCAACCATGAATGGTGCTCCTCAAAAGCTAGGATCAACGGAAGCCTCATGCATATCACGTCAATTTTCGGACTTACACTTGCAGGATTGATAATTCGAGATATAAACAAAAAATGAGAAGACATTTCTATCTCCTCATTTATGTCTAAAATTCTTTGGTTATTGATCGTTGTTTATTGTTTGTTATATAAAACTCACAACTCACAACCCTCAATTCACTTCACACTCCATTCCACTCCGTTTTTGGTATCCTTGATGTCGAATCCCAAATCAGAGAGTTTGTTGCGGATCAGATCTGAAGTGGCCCAATCTTTTTGAGCTTTCGCATTCTTTCTTATTTCCATCAAAAGATCCACAGCACCTTCATAAGCCTTCGAAGAGTTTCCATTATCATTCTCGGAACCTAAGTTGATTCCCAAAAGATTTATGAAGAATACATCGAAGAGATGGCGTAGTTTTGCTATATCTTCTTTCGATAATTTTATCTCACCGGCCGAAGCAGCATTGATGATTTTCGAAGCATCGAAAAGATGGGATATCACTATAGGGGTATTCATATCATCATCCATAGCCTCATAAGCAAAAGTAAGGAAATCAGGCACTTCTACGGAAGATTTTTCAGCGGGCAACAAAGTTCCTAATCTGCGATAAGTGTCAGTCAATTTTTGTAATGCCTTTTCTGAAGCTTCAAGAGCCTCTTCCGAGAAATCAAGAGTGGAACGATAATGGGCCTGCAATATGAAGAACCGTATCACCATTGGAGAGAAGGCTCGTGTGAGCAAAGGATGGTCACCGGTGAAGAATTGTTTAAGGGTGATAAAGTTGTTGTAGCTTTTACCCATCTTTTTACCGGCAATAGTGATCATATTGTTGTGAACCCAATATTTCACTGCATCATGGCCTTGAGCCGCAACACTTTGAGCAATCTCACACTCGTGATGTGGGAAAAGAAGGTCGAGACCGCCTCCGTGGATATCGAAAGTTTCACCCAAATATTTCTCACCCATGGTGGAGCATTCCAAGTGCCAACCTGGAAAACCCTCGCTCCAAGGGGAAGGCCAGTGCATGATGTGTTCCGGTGAGGCTTTCTTCCACAAAGCAAAATCAAGAGGACTATGTTTTTCTTCCTGACCGTCAAGATCCCTGGTGGCGGAAATCATATCCTCTATGTTTCTGCCTGAGAGCTTGCCGTAAGGATGATCCTGATTGAATTTGGGCACATCGAAATAAACGGATCCATTACTCTCGTAGGCATAACCGGCATCAAGAATTTTCTTAATGTATTCAATCTGCTCGATTATATGGCCGGAGGCGTGGGGTTCGATACTTGGTGGAAGCACGTTGAGTTTCTTCATATCGTCATGGTAGCGATTCAGATACATCTGTACCACTTCCATGGGTTCCAATTGTTCGAGACGCGCTTTCTTCTGGATCTTGTCTTCACCTTCATCTGCATCATGTTCAAGATGGCCCACATCAGTGATATTTCTCACGTATCTTACCTTATAACCCAGGTGACGCAGATAACGGAACAGAGTGTCGAAAGTGATAGCCGCTCTGGCATGGCCTAAATGTGCGTCGCCATAAACTGTCGGGCCGCACACATACATCCCCACGTGGCCCTCATGAATAGGCGCGAAGGGTTGTTTGATTCTGTTTAAGGAATTATATAAAGTCAGGTTATGCTCCATAATTAATTGTTACCGAAACCGGTCATCGGGTTGCCACCGCGAGGTTTGATTTCTCCGAATTGTGCTTCATATTTGTTGATGTTGTCGGCAAGAGCACGCATAAGTTGTTTTGCGTTTTCCGGACTCATGATGATGCGGCTTACCACGGGAGCCTGAGGCATACCGGGTGCTGTGTAGATGAAATCGATCATGAACTCGTTGGGAGAGTGGCCGATCATAGCAAGGTTGCTGTATCTACCGTCAGCGATCTCGGGACGCAACTGGATTTGGAGTTGCTGTTTGTTGTTTTGATTTTCGTTTGCCATTTTATTTTGTTGTTATTGTTGTTGTTATTATTAGTGTTTTTATTGTTTTTTGTTGTTTTTGTTGTTTTTGTTGTTTTTATTGTTTTTATTGTTGTTGTTGTTTTTATTGTTGTTATTGTTTTTTTTGGCGTTTTTGTTGTTGTTTGTTGTTGTTTGTTGTTGTTAGAGTTGTTAGAGTTTTTGTTGTTTTTTTGTAGGGACGTGGCGTGCCACGTCTGGTTTGTTTGAACTTCCAATCTCCTCGTAAGACATCGCACGCGATGTCCCTACAATTCGGTTTTTGGAAAAATAAAGGATATTCATATTCTTTTATACGTTCAACTTTCAACTTTAAATTCCCACTCACAACTCACGACTCACAACTCAAAACTTTAAACTTTCCACTTTAAACTTTAAACTTTAAACTTTAAACTTTCAACCCATATCCTTCATCCTTTATAAATCCATCTTCCATCAACACTTTTCTATCGGCTATATCTGCCATTTCAGGATCGTGGGTTACAATCACAAAACATTGATGGTATTTTTCCCTGAGGTCTGAAATAATTGTTTTTATTTCGTCTCGGTTATGGGAGTCAAGGCTACCGGTGGGTTCATCAGCCAATACCATTGAAGGTGTGTTGATCAACGCCCTGGCTATCGCGGTTCTTTGTTTTTCTCCACCTGAAAGTTCCGACGGCTTATGGTCAAGACGATGGAAGAGACCCAGTTCTTTCAACCATCTTTCTGCTTCGGCGAATGCCGTTTTTTTCTTTTTGCCAGCAATCAAGGCAGGTAACGCCACATTCTCCAAGGCGGAGAATTCCGGTAACAGTTGATGGAATTGAAAGATGAAACCTAAGTTTTGGTTTCGGAATTTTGAGAGTTTGCGGTCTTTTAGTTTCAATAGATTTTCACCATTGAAAATAACCTCACCGCTGTCGGGTCTGTCGAGAGTGCCCGCTATTTGAAGTAGAGTGGTTTTACCGGCTCCCGATGGGCCTACGATCGACATTATTTCTCCGGGATTAAAAGTAAGAGTGATCCCGTTAAGCACATTAACAGGACCGTAGCTCTTTCTTATATCCCGCAATTCCAACATATTATTTGTTCTCCAAACCTCTTGTCAGCCAAGATCCCTGGAATCCTGCTTCCTTGATGGCGCTTTCCACTTGTGCGGCATGTTCGGAATCTTCCGGAAGACCATGGATGTGAAGAACTTTGTCGGTGGTTTCAAGTACAAGTTTTAGATCCGCATCGGGAAACTTTCTCTTCACAGCCTGTTTTATAGCCGCCACACAATCCTGGCATTTTGCGTTTGTCTTGATATCCATATTAAACTATACTTAGACTTACACTATTTATAGAAATACAAAATTAATCTTTTATTTCCAACCTCCCAACTTTTACCTCTACAATAACCCTTATCCCTTAACTTACAACTTACAACTCAAAACTCTCCACTTTCCACTTTCAACTTTCCACTTTAAACTTTAAATTCCCACTCACAACTTACAACTCACAACTCACAACTTAAAACTCACAACTTTCAACTTTCCACTTTAAACTTTAAACTTTAAACTTTAAACTCTCCTCCTCCTTTATCTCTTCAAAATTCTCCAATTCTTGGGATATAGGTTGTTGGCCCTTGTGCCAATATTTTTTGCCGGTCCTAAGGGCAAACCCTTATAAGTGATGGTAACCATACCTCGTGGAGCGTCCTCAGACAATTTTATACTTTCCCTGCGCAGATAGGAGAGAGCTGTTTCTTTGTCAACATCCACATAAGGATATTCTTCTTTGGCAGTTTGTTGGGATTGGGATGCTTTAAATTTTTCAAGTCCTCGTTGGGGCTGAACCCATTTACCGGGTTTGCGGAAAACAGACAGAAAAAGACCTTCCCCTTTGGTTTTATGAGGCATAAAACGATAGACCGGCAATTCCGTGTTTATTCCCTTGGGAATTCCCCATTCTTCCGGCAACTGCAGGTCAACAGGTTCCAATTCTAATACTTTTGCTATATACTCAGCATTCTCTTCATTCTCGTGGTGATTGAAGGTGCAGGTTGAATAAATTAGGAATCCACCCGGTTTAAGTGATTTGATAGCATTCTCAAGGATTTCTTTCTGGAGGGTTGCACATTGTTCCACAAGATTATGAGACCATTGAGTTCTTGCCACCTCCTCTTTTCTCATCATTCCTTCACCGGAACAAGGAGCATCCACGGCCACTATATCATAGCTTTCTCCCAAAGAAGCATAATATGCGCTGTCTCGGTTGGTCACGCTGACGTTTGGATAACCCCATTTTGCAATGTTTTCCTTTAAGGCTCCCACACGTTTTTGGGAATATTCATTTGCACAAACAAAAGAACCGTCGGGCACAGCATTGATTATTGCCGTAGTTTTTCCACCCGGAGCGGCACACAGGTCAAGAATCCTGAGTGAGCCGAAATCTTTTTCCTTGCCATCATTTTCTTTTCCAAATTTATTTATGAGCCTTTCCACAACGGTCTCATAAATCATGGAAGAGGCATCCTGTACATAGTAAGCGCCCGCATGAAGCAAAGGATCAAGAATGAATTCCGGTCGTTCATTAAGATAAAGACCTGACTTGCACCATGTCACCGGTGTTGAGTCATCAAACTCCGCCCCCGGTTTCCTCTTGTTTAATCTCACTGAGGTTATAGGCTTTTCATCGAGAGCCTTTATTAAATCAGAAGCTTCATCACCTAAAAGGTCATGAAGCATTTTTATAAAGTCTGTAGGAAGTTCCTGCATTGAGAATTTTTATATTTATCTTCGGTTGTTAACCCTGACTCTAACAGGCACCGGAACCGGTTGCTGCGAAGCACCGAACATCTTGTCGAGAAGATCTTTGAAAAAAGCGAACGTTTTCATAACGATTGATTTTTAGAAGTTAAAATACTTTTTTGAAAACATTCTTTGTCTTATTCCAGGCTTTCTCTGTGCCATCTTTTGCCTTTTTGTAGACATGCTTTGTTCCGGTTGCAACCTTTTCGGCGGCATTTTGTGAACCTTCGGCTACTTTTGCGGAAGTGCATTGCACACCGGCTTTGGTTTTATCATAAGCTTGTACTGTGCCGTCAGCCACTTTGTTGTAAGCTTCGGTAGTACCGTCAGCTACTTTATTATATGTCTGGACAGTTCCGTCAGCTACCTTGTTATATGTCTGGACTGTACCGTCAGCAGCTTGGTTATATAATTGAACTGTTCCGTTTGCAACGGTATCATAGGCGTTCACCACTCCTTCTTTAGATTTATCATAAGCTTGCACAACCAAAGGTTTGTCATTTGAGTTGCAGTTTGTGCATTCAGTCTGGTTGCCTGCAAATGCTGAAACACCACCAAAAATTAAACTAACCAATAAAGTTGCTGACAATAATCTCCTTTTCATAGTAATCTTGAATTTAAATGTTTAACCTGTTTGATTTATAAACATTTCAATTCCGATATAGTTTATTCCCAACATTATTTTTTGAAGGGAAAATTTAGTAGCTTATTTATCTGCAAAATTTATTGTCCGGAGAAACGGAGATTTGGAAAGGTCCGAGGGATTGGTGCCAGGAACTCCTTCAGGCACTTCTTGTCCCAGTTCATTGAAAAGATCGATCCAGAATTGAGGCATACTTCCATCGGGAGAACGGAAATTCATTGGTTGGGAAGTGAAAATATGGTTGCCTTCGGAGTCCAAAAAAGATTCGTAGACCAATTCGGAACAGTACATTTTACCGTTGTCCGGAAGGTACCACCAGTCATATGGTTCCCCAAGATAGGATTTGGTTCTTTTCAAAACTTCTTCAACCGGGAAATCTATGGTTAGTCTTTTTATCACAAATTGATGGACACCGTTAATTTCAGGAGTCTCTTCAATAAAATTTACTAAAGATATGATCCTCACGCCTTCTTCCGGTGAAGCTTCCACTACTTGGATATCACTTTCGCTTCTTTCAATTATCCCGACATGAACAAATTTCAACGAATCAGAAGGTGCTGTTGCCTCAGAAATCGCTTTGGAAAATTCTCCCTTCCCTTCCCCGACAAATATCAAATCGCCTGTTCTGAGTTCCTCGGCATTCGCATGAGCCCAACTTGGCAATAAAAAAATCAAGCCAATAATCCCTTTGACCCAACTTCCCATATTATTGAGAAATTTACTTTCCTTCCAATTTAATAGAATTTATAGCCTCCTTGTATAAGATTTCAGCCGTAGATGCATCAAGATCCGTCGGTGGTAACGGTTTGAATCCTCCTAAGGGAAAGTTTTATTTAAGGTTGGTAAGTTTGTTTTGGAGTTCACTTACCGGAATTCCGGTGTATTTACTTATTTTTTCAATAGGGACACCATCCTGAGCCATAGCCATCGCTGATTCCCATTGCCTTTCTGCTCTTCCTTCTGCAATCCCTTCCGCTCTTCCTTTCTCTCTTCCTTCAGCAATCCCTTTCTCAAGACCTTCTCTTCGTGAATATTCCAGGTCAAGCAATCGGTCATTTTCAAACTTGAGCCAACGGTCGTATGCAAGTTGTTCCTCCTCACTCAAAGCGCTATAACGGCTTCTCTTTACAATTCTAGAGAAGAAATCACCATCCTCAGTGGAGAATGGAATTTTTTCCATTGTTTGTATCCTTTCCATATTCTTCAAGCTATAGATTATTTTTTTCAAAAAAGTATCACACTCCTCTTCATTATCCGTAAAATGCGGCAATTGCAAAAATACCAGGCTTAATTGATTCCCGAACCTTTCGTTTGTTTCCTCGTCCCTGAATGTGTGATAGATTACCGGTCTTTCTCCAAATTTCTTTTGTCTGAAATTACAAATTGCGATTGTTACAACAGGATCGATGGTAAAATCCCATGCTAATGCTCCCTCGGTACGTCTATCTTGCCGGCTTATGGCCTCTATGCCATAGTAGAACAGCCGATTGTTGAAATTAGAATGCCAGTTGTTTTGCATCTCCACTATTATGCGGTGACCCTTGTCCGTGATGCAGTGGATATCATATCGGGTGGTTTTCCTTTCAGGAGCGATACCTTTGTTTTCAGTCGGATTAAGTTTTAGGTCTACTACTTTTTCAAATCCCAAACGTTCATGTAGAATTGCATTAAGCAAATCGATAAGATTCTCCTTGCCATGTTCAGTACCAAAGAGATTGTTGAAGCCGAAATCGGAAAGAGGAGAGATAAAGTCTTTTTTCATATCACAAAACTAAGCAAAGAAATCGAAATTAGCAAATTTGGCATCCTCATCTTGGTTGTTGTAATCAGGTATCAGATAAAGACAGGAAGGCCTGGTAATTATATGATTATCCCCATTATTATCCCGATCAACTTTTGTATGGATGTGGCGTGCCACGTCTGGTTTTTTTGAACTTTCAAATCTCCTAATAAGACATCGCACGCGATGTCCCTACAATTCGGCTTATGGGAAAGATAACATAGGGGTGAGATGGGTATTCTATACTTTTGCTTTCCCAACAAAATTATAAGATTTAAAAAATATGATTGAGAAAGCTACAACAGAAATTTCCGATATAAGAAGCTCGGAAAACGGAGACGGAAGATTCATGGATTTCTTTTCAAGACAAATCAAATTCCTTGAAGAATGTGGAAAGTTTGGCACCGCATCCAACTACAAACGAACCTGGAATTCCTTTTCCGGATTTCTCCGTGACACGCACCTCCTTATAGATGCCCTCACATTGCCGGTGGTGGAAGAATATAACGACTGGCTCACAAAGAGAGGCATTCTCAGGAATTCCTCCTCTTTTTATATGCGTATCCTCCGGTCCATATATAATAAAGGAGTGAGAAAGGGTCTCTGGTCCCCGTCAAATCTTTTCTGTTCGGTCTACACCGGAATCGACAAGACAAGAAAGAAAGCAGTGTCGGCTTCCATAATCAATAAACTGATCAACCTGGACATATCCGGTCACAAGACACTTGAACTGACCCGCAACATCTTTTTATTCAGTCTCTATGCCCGTGGGATGGCTTTCGTTGACCTTGCCATGCTTAAAAAGGAATACATAAGCGGCGACTATCTGTGCTACAGGAGACAAAAGACGGGTCAACTGATGCAGATACATCTGGAACCCTGCATGAAATCGATCATCAAGAAATATGACACTTCTGAGAATAAGGGAGACTACATTTTCCCGATCGTGAAGGGCAAGAATTCGGAGGAGATATTCAAGAGTTACAAGTCCGCACTGCGGATGTATAATTCCCGTTTGAAGACCTTGTCAAAGAAAATGGGACTGCCCAATTTTCTGTCCGGATACACCGCTCGTCACACCTGGGCCACGATGGCCAGGGATGCCAACATTCCCCTTTCGGTGATAAGCGCAGGCATGGGTCATTCCAACGAAAGCGTCACTTTGGTATATCTTAATTCCCTGGAAAACAAGGTGATAGATTCGGCAAACAAGAAGATTCTCAGTAAGATAGAAAAATCCCTTTCTTTATAAGAAATAGGACAATTAATGTTTGGAAACCCCGTTACATATGACATAGGGTCAAATTTGGCCTTGCCCTAACGTTAAGAATTGTTAATAGGCAGTTCTCTTTGTTAAGAAAGTTTGGAATAATTTTGTAATTGTCTTAAATTTGCATCACTAATCCTCCCTTTCTTATAAAGAGACGGAATAAAAAATTAGATAACATTAACCTATTACTAAACACATCACCGCAACACTTCAATATGAAATTCCTTAGGTTTTTTATATTGTCAACTATTCTGACTTTAGCGTTTTCAGGGATTCACGCCCAAAAAGCCGGTATCAAGACAAACTTGATAAGCGATGCGGTGACATCACCCTCCCTCGGTTTGGAATTCCGGATGAAGCCGAAATGGACGATGGACATCTCGGGGCAGGTGAACGCCT
>JAFLTP010000023.1 GCA_022510405.1 Muribaculaceae bacterium
CAAATGCGTGAGCAACTGGAGGGACGATAGGGAAAGCAAAGAGCAATCCCTATCACAGGACCCTCCCTTGAACCGATAAATCTTATAAACAAACTAAAATTCTGACAGATGGAGCCATTTTTAGCGAGTAATATTACCCCATATATAATTATAGAATCGGCCTCTTGTTCCAAGGTGAGATAAAATTACGGGAGTATGTTGCGAGATATGTTTTGGGGTTACCTGATGTACCACGCAAAACGCCTCGCCACTCCGCAAAGCTCCGGGACACGCCGCTCGCAGGCTCGCACCGTCAGATTCTTATTTTATAATGTCTTCACCGATACTTTAATTTAAACAACCTTTAATATTTCATTGATATGAACAAGAAATTTTCAAATTCGGACAACCTCCGGACAGATACAATGACAATCAAGGCCTCTCCGAAAGAGAAGGCAGACATAAAGAAAAATGCTGAAGCGTGTGGAATGACACCAAGTGAATTTCTACGTCACAGAGGGATGGACTATAAACCAACGGCAGCCATAACAAAAGAAGAAAAAAGACTATTGCAGAACCTCGACGGTTGTCGGTCTGACATGGTGAACTATGCCAACGCAATCAGCGGTATGACTCCTGACGACCGTAAAAGAATGTTTCACCAAGTTCCCTCAATGTTGAGATGGTACAAGTTAGTATATCCGATTTCTGATGCAGTCAAAGAATTTATCATTTCAGTGATGGAAGGAGGAAGGATAACTCCACGAACAAGGAAGTCAATCAAAAAACTTTTGACAGATGATCGCAAAGGCTAAATCAATTTCCCACGGTATAAATTGTCTAAACTATATTACCGGTGAGAGCAAGAACAAGAAAAGTCCGGAGAAGATAAGTCATATCTGTGACAATCTTCTCCCTTCCGGGATGGATCCGACTGCAATCTGGAATTCCATGAAAATGACCTCCAGGTCCCATCCCAGGGTAATCAACAATATCGTCAGGATTGAATTGAGTCCGGCAAAAGAGAACACAGCAAACTTCACGCAAGAAGATTGGAAAAATCTTTGGCTTGACTTCGTTAGAGAGTTCGACCATCAAGAATTAAAAGATAAGAACGGTAAAATACTTTCTCCAAAGACAAATATAAACGGAAGTAAATATACAGTCTGGCTTCATCAGGATTCCAAAAGCGGTATTCCCCATCTTCATGCTGCCATTTGTAGAGTCGATGATGAAGGGCACATTAACAATGACAGTAACATTCATCTGAGGGCACAACGGGCTGCTGAGAAAGTTGCAATTAAATATGGTTGGAAAACAGCCGGTGAAATCCGAAATAAAAGAAACGGAATTGTTGAAAAAGATTGTCTTGATGTATTGAAACACATGAAGTCATGGTCTTTTGATGAATATTTCCAAAGACTCGAAAATAAAGGCTATAACATTCAGATCCGTAGGAGTGATGATGGTAGTAAAGTTTACGGTTATACTCTTCAAAAAGATGGTTCCCGTTATAAGGCTTCCGAAATTGGGAAAGGCAGACATTTCACTGCTTCAAAGATAGAATGGACATGGAGAAACGAACATCCGGAACCCAAATTCAAGCTATCTGATAATAAGGGCAATAACAGTTTTGTTATCACGGACGATAAAGGCAGACAGTTTGAAATACCTGATTACTCAAAACGCAGAAACAATAGTCGAAGGGTCGAGATCTCTCAAAATAAGGAAACTTTTGTGAGATTTATTCCGGAGCCAGTAATGCAGTTTTTTGAGAATGAATTTGATTATAGAGAATATTCTAATTGGAATGACTGTATAAATGAATCATGCTATTTCTTTTCTGTAGCACAAGGAATACTGGCTATGATGAATACTCCTTATTATAGTTCAAGCGGTGGAGGTGGAACATCCGACAATGAGCTTCCAAGAAGAAGGGATGATCTTGAAGAAGAAATGAAATGGGCAATTCGATGTGCCCAGGCAGCCAGGTCAAAAATTACACCTGTAAAGAAAAGTGGAATGAGAAGATAATTATTATTAATCCGAAATAATATGCGTCAAGAGAAATTATCTGATGAAGAAATGCTCGAACTTGAAGCCGGGACTTCTAAAAATGAAAGATCCACTGAAAATCCAATGAACCATGAAATTGACCGAGCAATCTTAAAAGAGGAAGACCGTCGGTTGATGGAGAAGGATATCGAAAGCCGTGAAAAACTTTCCGAAAGGATCGATACATTAATGACAGTTGCAATACCGATTATAGAAAAATATCAGGGTCTAACAATAAGCGTAGATCCCAAGAAAATATGTGTTGCACTTTCCGAAGAACTGAGACCAATTCCTGAAGAGATGGCAAAGGATTTTCAAAAAATCATCAAGGGCGAAATCTCTTATCTGAAAAGTCTGGAAACCCAAATAAGGATATCAAAGCTATGGGGATACATTCTTGGATTGTCACTTTTTTGGCTTGCCCTGTTCTTCATCCTTATTGCCTGTCTGAATTATTACATCCTCCATTTACAACCGTTGACAACTTTTATATGGACTTGCGGTAGTATGTGGGCAATCTCATTAGGAATATGGATTTATGCTTGGCATAAGTTAAAAATGAAATAACTATTAATCTATTTAATAATGAAATCTAACTCAAAGAAAAACACTGACCGGGAAATTCTCAATAGAATTCTTGAGATCGTAGAAAAGCAATCGAACCATATAGCACACGAAGCCCGGAAACAGATTTATGACAACAAAGCTATAATGGCTCTCCTCAACATCAAGGATAAATACCTAAAGAAACTTCGTGACAACGGTTATCTCGGATATTCCCGTGAGGGTGATAAATACTGGTACACCCAGGAAGACATCGACCGCTTCCTGCAACGCTTCCACTTCTCAGACTTTACCTCCCATTCCGATCTCCCTCCCCCGTGATGAGATGTGTGATTGTAAAAAAAAATATCTTTGTAATGACATCTCTTTAAGAGTGAAATTCTTAAAATTATCTAATTCAATTATTTTTTATTTTTAATGGTAATTTTTGTTTATTCCTTATCCCACTATGAATAATACAAATATTTCCTTGTGTTATTATAGGATTTGAATAAAAATCCAAATCTTGTCTTTTATTGAATTTTTGAAAATTAGAATATATAAAAGTCTCTTTGAGGAAACAGTCCAACAGCGCTTGTAACTTTTTGTTGGTAAACTTCTCAAATCCTCTATATTCCATAACATTATTTATTCTTGAATTATCAATTCTCAATGTAATATCCACTTCATAGTTCCTTTTTGTACGAATCTCAAAACTATATTTTAAATTTCTATCAGATGCTTTGAATAAAAAATCCGAATCATTTTTTAACAAGATACGTTTCAGCAGTCTAGTACTATTATGGAAAACGATATTAATACCCATACGTTCAACCTTATCTAGGATTGTCCACCAATCCTTAAATTCCAATAAATCAAATGTGGGAAGATGTTTGAGTATATTATATTTATTAATATAATTGACAAATTTTTCTCCATAATAAGTCATTCCATTATAACGAATAAAAAATAATTCACTATCGGTTAATTGAGCTCTTAAAATTTTAAGATAATTCTTTTTAACAGATTCTTTTAAATTTGCATTATCAAGTAAATCATAAATTCTATATAAGGTTCTGAAACAAGCGGATACCTTTGTTCTATTTTTTATATAAAAAAGCATATATAATTTTATGCCCTCCTTTATGTTACTTTCATATGACCTCATTGGTCTAAATGCTCTTTGCAGTAATTCCTTCTCGAAATCAAAAAAATCTTTATTATTATAATTTATTATTATTCTTTCATTACTTCTTTCTCTGTGGATTGTCCCACATAGTTCCGATATTTCTGATTGATATAATCTTAATAATTCAAAAAACAAATCATTAAACCTTTGGTTTTCTATCTGTTCTTCATTCTTTTCAGTTACGGTTTTTTGTTGATTAAATGTTCTTATTAAAATAAGGATACTTATTAATGCAAATATAGTACCTAATACACCTCCTATAAAATCTCCATATGTTCCTAGCAGTTCATTATCGACTATATATTCATCGTTAAATAGATATATTTCTTTATTCCATTTAAAAATTAATCCAAATGCAAAAATAAATAATAAAGTTATGATGATGTAAAAAGTTCTACTCATCAATAGTTTATCAATCTTCGAATTATTTTTCATTATTTTGCTATAACAATGTTAATTAATCTACAAATTTAATTATTAGTGTTTTATACCCATCATCATATTGTAATGTTCAATATGTCCCATTTCTTTGAAAATTTTTTGAAAAACAATAAAATATCGTTCTTTATTTTCTACCTGCAGTCCAATATGTAAATCATCGGGAATACAGTGAGAACCATCATTAACCCAACATAACAACGAACGGCATATTTCTTTATCTTGAGGATTTTCAAATTTATTTAATATTTCATCATCACTATATTTTCCTAATATCTTAAAATATGTTTCATAAATACGTCTCATTGTATTCTGGATAGTAATATTAGAGAGGTTCAATCTATTTTTTAACTCATCCCATAGTAGTTCATAAGAGCCCCTAATAGGATTTGTCATTTCAAAGCATTGAATATTTGAGATATTATTATTTTTTCTTAGGATCCAATAATAAGTATCACCAGTCTCTTTTGTCCTCCCATCAATAAAGGATACTTCTTTATGAAAATAAATATTATGCGTCAATAACAATAATTGTTTTACATTACTAATTCCCTTTTTTATAGCCTTTATCTCTTCCTTTATCAATGAGCTCACCACAAATAATATTGTCTCATCAAGACTAGATATTGGATCATCAATTACTAATATTTTATTCTCATTCGCAGTTTCAGGACTTTTCCCACCATGAACTAATTGCATATAATAAAGAAAAGTAATAAATGTAACCTCTCCTTCACTCAAGGTTGTATGTGCTATTTCCCCATTACCTCTTTTAATCTGATAGTAATTATCATCAGTGGGAACAATTGAGAAATTTGTATAACCGTAATTTGATAAGATTCTATTGATTTCGTCAACTGATGCTTGGACACTGGTTACATTTTTGTTGTCTTCTTTAATCTCTAGTTGAAGTTTACTATACTCCTCTCGCAACTTATCTCTTTCTTTTGCTAATTTAGTGCTTCCTTTTATTAGTCCCTTATCTTTCTTAAGATAATCTTCAATAATTGTTGTGTTGTCGTTGATTAAATATTTCCAAACCGCTGAAATAAGTTTATTTCGTTCTATCTGAAAATTATTTACTAATTTATTATGCTCTGCGATTTTGTTATTTGCTTCGTTAATTAGCTGTTGTATTTGTTTTATTTGTTCTATAGTCTCATTAATTGTTATAACCCGACTTGGTTCTTTAATCTTAATATTAAATCTCTCTTGATTATTCTTGAATAGTTGATCCAATGTATCAATAAATGATTTTAAAAATATTATATTTAATTTAGTGTTTTCATTTTTTGACTCCGTGTCGTATATTCTATTTAATATACTGATATAATTCTCACAATTGATTTTATAATCTTCTAATAACTTTTTTATCTTTTCTATATCTCTAATAAAATTTTCGTCAAAAAAAGCTTCTATCTTTTGCCTAAACTTGTTATCAATAGTTTCTTTTTGACAAAATGGACAAATATTGGTCTCTTCTTGGATATATTGACGCCCCTGATTAATCCAATCCATATTATTTAATTTTTGAATTAAAGGAGCAATATCAATGTCTGACTTGCCAATAATTTTTTTATTCCAAATGGTATCTTTTTCGATATCTGCAAATATATTTATATCCAATCCTTCTATCTGAATAACAGTTAAGAGAACAGGTTCTGATGAAAACAATACTTTTGCTTTCTTTTGCAGTTCATTTAATGGTAAAAGCTCCGAAGTATTGTTATTATATTCCTCAAGGACTTTTGTTGCAAATTTGCTTTTATCATTCAAAAAACCTCTAAAAGCTTCTTTGAACATATCATTTTTAAGTCTAAGTTGTTCCCAGCATAAATTTTTAAATGTTTCATAATTTGTCTTTTGGTCATTTTTTAACTTGTCTATAGTAGCGTTCTTTTGTTTTCCAAGTTTCTCTATATTTTCTAACCTTAATTTCTTCTCTTCTATTTTTGCGATTTGCTCTTTAGTTGCATTCCCAAGTGTAAAAACACCAGCAATCTTGGTAGAACCAAAATTAAGGTCTCGGAATTTCTTATTATAAACCAAGACGTTTAAAGGGGAGTCATCTTGCCATTCTATAGAACAAGTTTCGTACTCCGACGGAGACTGTATAATATTAGAGATAGTAGTTTTACCACTTCCATTGGCACCATAGAAAAAATTAATCTTTGTGAGATTATCTATAGTAATTCCTTCATTGTCATATGTTGCCGTATTTTTAATTTTTATCTTAGTTATCATAAATGGCCTCCATTACAATAAATTTACATACATTATCCTCAATATAATGACTGACGTCATTTTCTAATATACTTAATTTTACAAGATATTTTCATGAACTCAAGAAATAACACCATTCCTTTTTTATTTTAAGGTTTGACTTTAAATTTCCTCAATTGGCTACTATTTAAATATTGCAAATTTAATAAAGTCTTTTCATAATGCGGATTTCAAGGTTATTTCATTTCAATGAAGTTTTTTGTTTTTTCTTTTGAGATAATTAAAATATAAATTATTTTCTTAACATTTGCCATTAGATCGTTCTATATGGTGCGGTTTGTTTGGCTAAAATTCAAAAAGAAAGAGATAACTTGCTGATTCAGTGCATTCCAAATTTTCTTTAACGAAGATGAATACTAAAAAGATTTGGGAAAATTCCCAAATCTTTTTAGTATCGAGGATCTGAACTTAGAGAACGTCAGACGGCTTGTGCAAAGCGAAGCGACGTAACAAACCAGGCTGGTGCTCGATGCCGAAGGCAAAGTTCAGTCCTCAATATTAACTGAAAAGCAATGATTTAGCGTACGTAAGCGGCTTTTGTGGAGCAAAGCGACGTAAAATGCCTGCTTGGTAGCGGTTTACGAAGCAAAAATCATGAGGCAATATTAACAGTCCATTGTATAATCCACAACTTACAGAAGAATCCACTCCAAAAATGGGGTGGATTTTTCAGGTTGTATGGGGCCAAAAGTTCCGCTCGAACTTGTTCGCTTTGCACCATAAAAATATTAAAATTAAAATCGTTAAGAGTTTAATCTTATATTTCAACAACCAAGCTATCCCATCGCTATTCCAAGACTTAGAAAATTAACTAATCGCGAATCGGCGTTTAGCATATGTCTGACGGCTTTGGTGAGCGAAGCGAGGTGAAAGCCAAGTCTGGTATGCGATACCGAAGGTAAAAAGCCGACCGCAAATCTTCCAAGAAAAAAGGAATTGACTAATCGGGGATCTGAACTTAGAGAACGTCAATGAAACTGGTGCCCGATGCCTAAAGGCAAAGTTCAGTCCTCAATAGAAAATAATATTGGACACCTACGAAAACTGTCGTCTAACTTTGTATGATATAACAAGTTATGAAGATGTGAAAAGTGTGGTCAAGAACTCACACAATTGAAGATTTTTACAAATTTTCACGCTCTCAAATCCTCTCTTAGGGTAGCAAATAGATAAATATATAAAAATCATTGGATGGCATGAAAAATGAAATGCAAATAAAAGATTGTATGAGATGATGGAATATCAGTTATAAGCCACATTAGTTTGGAGAAAAATATTTAATTTTGACGATGAAAAGGAACTCATATTCTAAATCCCAAAATGATTAAAAAATCTTCTATTCCCTCCAAAATTAAATTTTTCTATTTTTGTGTAGTAGGCCTAATAATGATGGGTTGTGCTTCAATGAAACCTCCTGTCATTCAAACTTTCGATTCAAATCAATCAATTTTTGATTATCGATATTTTTATATCACACCAACAAATGATTATACCTCGAGTACTGGGGTATATGGCACTCAATATGGAATGTATGGTGGGATAACTAAAACAACCAATCCTTCTTCTGTTATTTCTGGAATTTTAATTAAAAATGGATTTATCCAATTAAATGAAATAAATTCAGATAGATTGAAGGAAACAATGATTGTAAATTTTGGGGAAACAGGAAGACGCAATGTAAATCTGGGTTATTCTATTGAAATCACAATACAATTTATTTCAGCAGATTCTAATAATCCAATTTGTGTTTGCACTGCAGAAGGTCAAGGAGAAACTGAAGCTGACGATATTCGCAAAGCTATTACAAGAGCACTTGAACCTCTTTTCAAATCTAAATAAATTGTAATAATATATTTTAACGTGAGTTCGACATAAGAACTCACATTATTTATTATTATGGTTCTAAAACCAAAGAAGAAGTCATCAACTTTTTTGGACATGATAGACCTGATGTCCATTGGTATAACGTAAGAGTGTTTTGTGCTTTACAATTTCCTATAGTAAATTGAGTAATTATAGCAAACATTCCCAAGCTAAACATGATCTTACAAAGTGACCCTATTAAGATTACAATTTTAATTTTCTTTTTAATTTTGATAAACTTTTCTTCATTAAAAATTTAAAATAACTTTCGTTTTTCATTGCTTCTCCAAAAATTTGAGAAGTCTCAAAATAAGCTTCTGCTATAGATTCAAGATCATAAGCATTATCAGATAATCCTAGAAAATGACCGGATTGCTTTTTATAGGAAGAGAAAAATTTAAATACGTTGCTATTCCTATAAAAATTTTTTAATATTTTATCATTAAAAAATTTCAATTTTTTATCATTGAAGAAATTTTGAAATAATGAAGTAGGAAAATAATAAAAAACATTTCCTGTTGGAATCGGAATGATTGGATATAAAAAGCAGTCGAGATACCTGACATCTTGTCCCAATATTTTTGAGATTCCAATTTGGAAGTCATTGATTGTTGCAACTCTTTCCATTATTGTTATTGAAGCCTCGGAAGATGCAAAAACCAGATTATGAGCTGTAGAACCAGAAACAGAAACTATTGTCTCAGCTTGTTTAAGAATTTGTACCAATTGCCTTAAAGGAACCTTTTCCGGGGCTATTACTTTAAAACCATTATCCTCCCATAAATTATCAAATAAAAATAAATTAAATTCTTTATTTTTTGCCCCAGGCAACTTAGATCTTGTCAAAAATATTTTTTTTAATTCTTTATAATCCTTAGATGTACCACAAAGGCTTGAATTTTCTTTAATTTTATTAAAGACTCCTATCATTTCTTTTGCGTAAAATTTGTCATGTTCAAAAGAAATATCAGGAACGATTATCTTTTGATAACTATGGGAGTCTTTAATTATTTCAATTTTATCATAAATGCCCAAAAGTTCAAAAAATTCTCTATAATTTCCATCGATACAGTCTTTTTCTCCTGGCGTAGAAATAAATATTATTTTATCTATTAAGGCCATGTTTGTTTGATTTTCAATTAACCACCACAACCTTGCAGTACTATTAAGAAGGAAATGTCCCCATTGATGCCTAAAATAACCTCCATATAAAATTGTTATTTCCTCCTTAGGGTTTTCACATGGTATGATATCGCTACAATAATCAATATCATCAATAACAGTGTATTGATTCTTGGATTGTTGAATATTTATAATTTGACCACGCGGTTTTATGGTAGAATTTTTATATATTTTCACAGAAAGTTTTCCTGTTAGGTCTTCTAAACCTTCCTCAATCTTTTTTAAGGCCGCTCTCTTTTTTGGTCTCAGGTATATTTGTGTCTCATCCATAATCATATAATTGTTATATAATTCAAAGATACAAATAATTTTTATCAGATTTATTAGTCTTTGTTGATTTAGTTTAATCTATTAAAATTAAGAAGCTTTTAAAGAACCTATTGATTTGATATATTTTAAATTTTCTTTAACGATGATAAATACTAAAAAGAATTTGGGGAAAATTCTCAAATTCTTTTTAGCATCGAGGATATGAACTTATAGAACTTCAGACGGCTTGGGCAAAGTATAGCATCGTGACAAGCCAGTCTGATACTCGTTACCAAAGGCACAGTGCAATCATCAATAGTAAATGGTGTTGGACCCACGAAAACTTCAACTAACTTTGTATGATATAATAAGTTATGCAGTTATAAAAGTTGATAATCAACCAATACAATTGAAGATTTTTTCAAAATTTCACATTTGCAAATCTCCTCTTGGGATAGACAACTTATAAATATATAAAATCATTGGGGTTCATGAAAAATAAAATGTAAAAGAAAAAATTGTATTCGGTTCTGGGACAGCAGCGGTAAGCTTATCAATAAAATGACTAAATTTGCAAAATAAAATCAAAGAAGATATGTCCAATAAAGGAAAAAGGAATCTATTCTTATCGCTGCTTATTCTTAATTTAGTTATTTATTTTTGCCTTGCGGTTTTCAAATCAAGGTATGACTTAGATGTGAAGTGGTGGATATTCTCTATTGCTGCTATTATTTTTGCTTTTCTTTTAGGAGCATATCGAAATTTCAGACAGGCAGTGAAAGAAGATGAGAAATATGGTCCTATAAAATAATTTGATATGGAAATAAAGAAAGATAATAACATTATAATTACAGGAAAAGACATCTGTAAGATAGTGGGTACAATAGCTGGTATATCATTCTTATTTTGGTTAGGGAAGGCTTTATTTTTAGATTACACCAATCTTCCAATATTGATAGGTTCAGCTTTATGTACTTTAATTCTGTTTTGGTACGCTCAGAGAAAATGATAAATCATAGATCTGATGAAAAAGCACTGCATTTTTATTTTCGGGCTCTACCATAGCTATTCCCCAAGACTTTATAAATTAACTAACTGAGTGTAGGTCTTTGGGTCGTTTATATGTATGAGATGGGACTTAATGGGACCGCTATAACCAAATTGATGGGATTCATCTCTCTCAAGGATCAGTGAATATCTTTCAGGTATGGAAACAACCCACTCTGTTGCAGGGAAATTAAGTCAAAAGTTAAACATCGATCTTACATTAGTTTTAGGAATATAAACGCTATCCCAAAAACATTCGTCCATTCTAATAATGAGGAGGAGGGATAAACATCTATCATTAATAAGAAAACTTTCTTTCGGCTAATTTATTGGAGAAGTTTTTACAGGTTTTATAGTTTTTCTTAAATTTGCTAAAAATAAAAAAACATGATTAATCTGAAGAAACTTTATTTGTCAAGTGTCCTTGTTTCTTGTATTGCAGGTCTATATGCACAAGATCCCCCGAAATATATTTTCTATTTCATAGGCGACGGTCTAGGCATGGGACATGTTCTTGCTGCAGAAACATATAACAGAATGGTTTTAGGCCAAAACGAACCTCTCCTTATGATACAGTTCCCACACTCGGGAGTCATCACCACTTATTCCTCTTCATCTCCTGTAACGGACTCAGCTGCAGCCGGAACGGCGTTGTCTACAGGTTATAAAACCCAAAATAGCATGATAGGAATGGATAGTGATACTGTATCTGTGACTTCTGTGGCAGAACAACTTTTTGAGATTGGCTATGGAGTGGGTCTTGTGACATCGGTGCCTCCTGATGATGCCACCCCGGGTGCTTTCTATGCTCATGTGCCTAACAGGAATATGTATTATGATATAACAGTGCAGGCAGCCAAATCCGGGTATCAGTTCTTAGGAGGGTCTAAATTAAGGGGAACAAAGAATAAAGATGGGCAACCAAATGATCTTCTGGATATTCTGAAGCAATACAATGTAGACTATGTTAAGGGGGCAGATGCAGCTCGTGCTTCCACCAGTGAAAGAATTCTTATGGTCAATCCTGAGGGCATAGATACTTATCAAATCGGATATACAATTGATTCGATACCCGGGGCTTTAACTCTTCCGGAAATGACTGATGTATGCCTATCACACCTGAAAAAATGGTGTCCGGAAAAGTTTTTCATGATGGTTGAAGGAGGAAATATTGATTATGCCGGACATAGCAATGATGGAGGGGCAGCCATAAAGGAGATCATAAATTTCAATGAGGCTCTTAAGGTAGCTTATGATTTCTTTATCTCTCACTCGGATGAGACATTAATAATAGTTACAGCAGATCATGACACGGGAGGACTTGGTCTGGGCAGTATCTTCACCGGTTATAATATGCATCCAAAATATATTGATTATCAGAAAATATCAAAAGATCGTTTCAATGAAATATGTCACGAGATTCTTCAATCGTCACAACCCTTTTCTTGGGATGATATGCGCGAGATGCTTAAAAAACAACTTGGTTTCTGGGAAGGTGTGCCTTTAACGGAGGATCAAACCAGAATGCTCAGGGAGAAGTTCACTAAAACTTTTGAGAAAAGAGACAGTGAAAATCTTAGTACCCTTTACAATAATTTTGATGAATTTTCCACCGCTGTTTTCAAAGTCTTCAATGATATTTGTGGAATAGGCTGGGTAACTTATAATCATACAGGTAACTATGTTCCTGTTTATGCCATAGGAGTGGATGCGGATAAATTTGCAGGCATTCACGACAATACAAATATTCCTGAATTAATCCGGAAAATTACCAAACTGTAATTGAGAACCCACGTTGGTTTATAAGTTAGAAATTATCTTGACATGCTCTTTCTCAACGAAATTGAAATAGTCCCTCACAAGTGCTGTCATTAAGTTCACTTTAATCATTCTTCAATTTCAGTAGTGTCTCATAAAAATGGTAGCTGGTTAAAAATTAAATAAATTTGGCCATTTTCTTAGTAATCAACTAAGTCTCAATAATTTTAAACGTTATTCTCAAATTTTAATGGGACAGTAATGTAATGAAATAGAAAAAAGAATAAAAGTATAACCAATCAAGTGGGGATTTAACATCCAATTCTCCATGTCAAAGACACAGAGAACAGGAAAAACATTATTATCAGTATAGTAAGAAAAAATATCACCTTAACTATTATGTCTTTACGAATTTAATCCAAGAATAGGGTTTTCTTTTGAAAAGATAAGATAAGTCATGGCCATATTGGTACGCTTCCCTCTCAAAAGAGATATTCATATAGGCTAAATGTTGATTCCGATATTGAATTAGGCGGAAAAGCCATTCCAAAACATAAAGAATATAGAAAGGGATAAAGAGAAGTTCCTTCTGTTGTTGGGTGTGGATTCTCTCATGGTTCACCACATATTTATCAATCCATGACTTGTCCCGGGTCCATAATGTTCCAAAGAGGTTCACGCAAGTATGCTTCGGTACTAATTTACTCTTTTTTATAATAGGCTTCATATAAACTAATTTTGTGCTTACAATATTACATACCATTTACCACAAAAGTTAAACACAGAGGCTGGATTGTACCTACCCCTATGTTTATTGTATAAACTTCTTTTAAGCCACTTTCTGGATATATAGATATTTGGGATAGCAACCCAAGACACAAAGAATCACAGGACATATCCAGATTATACTCATCCGGAATCCATGGAAATCAGTTGCATTATAATGGCTACCTCCAAATGTGGATTTATCCAATTTACGAAGTTCTGTATGATTCTCAATTTCAAGGGGAGTCTCTGACAGTACCACATGAATGGTCACTTCATTATTACCCTCTTCATCAAGATAAGTGAGAAGGTCATCCGCTCCGGCAACCATTTCAAATCCAATGCCTTATCTTTTTCCTTGAATTGCCCCATTGCAATCGTTTTGGAAGATCCTTGTTTAAATTTAAAGATATCTGTGGAATAATCAGGCTCCCGATAAAGTTACTTGACCTATCCTAAGAGGGATGACCTTCTTATTTAGAATGTCTTTGAGATAAATCGATATAATTTCTTGTATCGGTTTCTCTTCAATTCAATTCTATAATAAACCCTCTTTTCTTAACTTCAAATCAAGAATCAGTCTTCTCATGGCTTCCTCGGCCGAGACAGCTTTAGGAATTCCTCCTTATGATATAATCACAGGTTGATTATTCTCAATCTTCTCTCTAAGCATCTTCTCGTAAGATTTTTCAAGTCCCTTGTTTAGTTTTTCCCACAATTCCAATCTTTCTTTTCCTTCTTTTCACCCCATATATATCCGGGATCCAATTTCTTCATCCCTCCATCAATAGTCACATCCATCACCACGGCTCCGGGAAAAAATTCCCTCACCATTTCAGCATTCTTCATATAATCTTCACTCACTTTCTTAATTACCTTTACCATTTCTCTCTCTTTTTAAATTTTAAATTGTTAAACCTTATATTTATACCATTCACACTTAAAAGGTAAATTTCAATCCTTGAAATTCGCGATAAACTTTTAGAATACGTCAACGGCTTTTGCAAAGCGAAGCGACGTAAAAAGACAAGTTGGAGTTCGGTGCCGAAGGCAAAAAGTTTATCGCAAATATCATCTTAATCCTAAAATTTAAGGCACACAAAAGCATAGCGTAAAATCTTTACACTAACTCTGTCTTAAATTATTTTTAGGATTATTTCGGACTTTTGATTTCCCTACCCGAGGGAGAAATGATTCCTAGAAAAAGATCATTTTTTACTTTCTGCAAAAGCGGGTGCGAAGTTATATTATGTATTCTATTCTACCAAATCTTTTATTTATGTTTAACAACATAAATTTATTATTTCAGACTTTCTAAGTATCTGCAAATTAATGAGGCATGAGATAATGGTTTCGTAGGATCTTACAAATCTGCATTGGTATCATAATCAAGCAAAATTGCCGGTTTTGTTTTCGACATTATCCTTAGTCCATTCTCTTTTTTCCTGGATTAATATTTCGAAAGAATACCTCATATCTAGCAATTTCTATCTCTTAATTCTTATTTTTAATTCTTTCCAAAGCATCTTTTAATATTTGCTCATGGTCGAAGGCAAGAGGTGGAAGAGTTGAAATATCAAACCATCGGGCTTCTTTGGCATCATCTCCTCCTTTTACATGCTTAAGTTTGCTTACTGCTATAAAAGCAATGGTAATGACTCTTTCTCTCGGATCCCTGTCAGGATTGGAATAAGCTTTCAGTTGTTCAACTGTGGAAATTTCCAATCCTGTTTCTTCTTTGAGTTCTCTTTTGGCTGCATCTTCTGCTGATTCATTGATATTTACAAAACCACCCGGAAAAGCCCAACAATCTTTATAGGGATCATTCTTCCTTTGTATCAATAGAACAAAAATCTTGTCATTTTCCTTATTGAAGACAATACAATCTGCCGTAACTACCGGATGAGGGTATTTGTAGCAATACATACTAAGTGGTTTGTCTCTGGGTGAATTTTCTAAAATCTTCAATAATCTCTCGAATATCCTCAGGAAGTTTTTCCCGGCATTTATTATAGATGTCATCCGGAATCTCCCCGTAATAAGCAGCCGCAATACTTCCGGCTATCGCTCCCATAGTGTCGGAATCACCTCCCATTGACACAGCCAACCTTACGCAATCCTCATAATTCTTACTTTCAAGAAAACATATTATCGACTCAGGCACACTCCCTTGACATGTGACATCAAATTCATATCCTGGTCTAATTTGGTCACAAGTTCGGTTCAAGTCATAACCGAAGATTCCCGAGATATAATCCTTTATTTCCTCTTTCGATTTACCCGTTCTTGCTAAAAATATAGCTGCTGCAGTGGCTTGTGCTCCTTTAACACCCTCTGGATGATTATGAGTAACTTCTGCGCTTTCCTTAGCTTTCTGTAAAGTTTCTTCCAAGGTATCATAAGCACACCCGATAGGACTAACTCTCATCGCCGAACCATTACCAAAACTATTGTAGGGTTTTGGATCAGGTGCTGAAAGCCACATTCTGAACATACCTCCAAATCCAGCATTGGGATATTTATGTCCCCATTTCTGCATAATTTTTGCTAATTCTCCTCCTTTCATTATCCAGTCCGCAACTGCAATTGACATCACAGTGTCATCAGTGAATTTTGCCCTCGGAGGGAAAGGATTGAAATCATATTTCTTCGTTCTCGATCTCCAATATTCGTATGGGGAACCCATGATATCGCCACAAATGGCTCCCATCAAAGCTATCGATTTATCCATCATTACTATTAATTTTTACTTGTGATACCCATATATCTGCAAATGAATATTCGCAGTGATTCTTTAAATATCGTCAGCGACTTTTGCAAAGTATGGCGAGGTATAAAGCCCAGCTGGTGATTCGTGCAAACGGCAAAAGAATCACTGCAAAAGTAAACAAAATTATCTTTTGTTTCTTTGTACTTTCTTGATTTGATTCTATATTTCTTTACATTTTTCCCATTTTAAAACATTTTCTTCTCACTCGCAAATTCCCTCTTGGATAGCCAACTGATAATGGTATAAAAATCATTAGGTTTCATGAAAAATGAATGCAAAAGAAAAATTGTATTATCTTCTTGGATAGTAGATATAATTATGAGTGGGGATTGGTAAACCAATAAGGTTTATCAGTGGTATAGATGAAGCTTAAATTAAAAAAACCAAATAACAACAGTAATTCTCTCATACAATTCCCTTAGTTTTTTTCAGATATCGGCTAATTTTTCTCTGACCCAAAGGAATTATATAATGAAATAGAAGATAGAATATAAGGATGACCAATCAGGGGGAGAAATAAGAACATGATATATTATAACTCATTTAAAAACATAAATTAAAATGTTTCAAAAAACTATTATTATCTTTGTCACGTTAATTAAAAAAATATTTGAAATTATGACGCAAATAACCGCCACACTGTCCAAGGAAGCCGATCCTAATTTAATTCGTCAAATTTTTGAGAATGTAAAAGGTGTGATTGCCACATCTGTTACATTCAAAAAGGAGGATGAAATTACAAATGATGTATTATCAAAAGAAAGTAACCTATCTCCTGAAAAAAAAGATTGGCTTAATAAACTGAATCGTCTGTATAATAATGTTGATCGGGAAACAATAGACTTGAATGATGAAAGAACTAAATATATTCTTTCAAAATGAAAAAGGTTTTTCTGGATACTAATTTTATTATGGACCTCTTAGTAAGAGGACCTAAATATAGCATAGAGGCAAAAAAGGTTCTTGATGAAGGCACTATCAAGGACTATCATTTTTATGTTAGTTTTCTTTCAATCGCTAATTTTGCATACATAAATAGAAAAGTTGAGAAAAATCGTTTAAGAGAAAATATTGAGCTTATTTGCGATTTATTCCATGTAATACCAAATGATAAGTCCAATCTTATTCAAGCTTGGGATTATGAACCCCAGGATTATGAGGATGCAATACAATACTCCTGCGCTCTTTCTAATAAATGTGATTGTATAATTACAAGAAATAAACAGGATTTTTATTTTTCTCAAATTCCCATTTTCACTCCGGAAGAATTTATAAACTCTGAGTTCACAACTGAACATACATAATTATAAGACAGGGATACGTAAGGATATCAATTTATATGAAATTTCTGTATTTTTGTATCTATAATTTGGAATGAAATGACTAAAAATCAGAAAAGAAAATATTTAGCACTGTCCATGATGATTTTAGGGACAGTTATTTTGATTGGATTGGCGTTATGCAGAGTATTATACGGCATTAAATTTGGTACGCTTCAATATATCATAATTCCTATAATAATTGGTTTCTTTTTTGTAGTTTATCGAAATTTCAGTCAAGCCGTTAAGGAAGATGAGAAATACGGCCCTATAGAATAAAATGGCCACGTAAAATTATTCCACAAAAATAGACTGGTGGTTGCCTTCAATAATGGGATTCCTTTTATGTCTGGGGTTGGGAATTCTATTAATGGTGGGCATGGAATGGTATATTGTATTGATAATTGGTGTCATTTTCGTAGGATATGTTGGAGTCTCCTGTTTTCAAATTTCTTACGTCATAAAAGATGATGAATTGGGAGTCCACACTCAGACCAAATGGATATGGTATCCCATTGAAAATATCAAGGAGGTCAAAAAAGTGAAAAGTATTTTGGCTGCACCTGCAATGTCATTCACAAGGATTGCCATTAAATTTAATAGAGGAACCACCATTATAGAACTCTCAAATCATTATAAATAATATGATAGAAATTCCTGGAATTGATCCTAATATGATAGCAAATAATTTAGTTCCTTCTCAACCTACTCATCCTGGAGAAGTGCTACGAGATGAAATAGAATCAAGAGGAATTACCCAAACTAAATTAGCAAATGAAATAGGTGTGCGTGTATCATTATTGAACGAGCTTATCAATGGTAAAAGAAATTTTACCATTGAATATGCCATGATGATAGAAGCAGCATTAGGAATAGATGCGGATTTTTGGGTTCGGATGCAGGCTAATTATGACAGGAAAATGGCTAACTTAAATAAGAAATTTATGGATAAGATTTCCAATATCCGAAGAATAGCAGTTGTACTGTAGTTTCACATACTTAAAAAGAGTCCTTTAAGAAAATTTAGAAATATGGACCTATAAAATGGTCACGCACCCTTATCCCCTTAATTAATTATCATATTTCCAATATTTTATATGAAGACAAACCTCGAAATCAAATCAAAAGATTTCGAGGCTTATAAAGTAGTATTTAAATTAAGATGTATTGCTATTTATATAAATTTCAATTAATTAGCGAAGAGAAAATGGAATGGACGTGAAGACTTTACAAATTCTGAAGTTACATTTCCTTCATAATTTTTACCATCGGTCAATCTCAATACTCTTTCACCTGAACCTTTTGAAAAATCAATATCCTTTAGATCAACATGCATAACGGCCATTGGGACAGTCGATTCAAAATAATACACTAGGTCTTTTTGATCACATACACTGCGCCATCTTGTAGATGAGATATGCGGACTGTCCGGAGTGGATATGCCGTAGGGCACCGATACATTTCTAATCACAGAAAAAACTGTCGGAACCGCAATTTTAGGGTCGGCTGTCTGTGCTACCGCATTTATATAAAATGATGCCCTAGCGAACCTATCGGATGAGCGGTTTGTACCCGGGAGCATATTTAACCCCCCTACTTGTTTCCAATAATCATTCACGGCCAATTGCAGATTATAGGCCGGGGAATTAGTCAAAACCTGATATTGCTTTCCTTCATAAATTGATACGCGACCGTCAAGGTATTCGATGATAGCACTATCTCCCGTTGGATCAGAAATGGCAAGATGCAATCTTGATTTTACTCCGTTGGGTAGATCGGGAGCATCTATTCTAAAGGAATCTTTCGACAATTCCTTCACTGCCTCTTCAACAGTTGCAAAATTATCGAGGACATACTGCGTCCAAATACTTAATCCCATAACTCTTCGTTCGTCATTCTCCGTTTCATAGACGGATTCCGGCAAAAATAGAAGATTAGCTACCAGACCCTTTTCATTCATTCCGTCACAGATTCCAATATCGTATCCCGCAGCTACTACGGAACCATATTTTGAAACCCATTCCACAGTATTAGCCGATTCGGCACCCTTTCTTTCCAAACCTTGCGGAAATATATAAAGATTTGTTTGGGGATCTTCTTTCCAGTCCATGGTTCTTCCGGTAGCTGTCATTCCTTCCGGACCCTCATAAACCACTCTGGTGCAGGCATTCGACTTTTTAGCGCAACTTAAGGCTGCTATGAAAATTAATGCGTAAAGAATTTTATTTTTCATCAGTATATTTATTTTAACACTAATTTAACAAATGGGCTTAGAATATTGTTCAATCCCAATTTATTATAAATTCAATGTATGCTTTTTTATACTGATTGACTACTAATTATCTTTACGAAACAGAACCAGGAATACTCGAAATAGAACCTAAAAACTTTTATTCTAAATATAGATTATTCTCCATTTGCAGATTTCCAGGCTTCATAGAGAGGATATAGACCTGCAGGACGATTGTTGTACCAGCTATATCCAAAACGTCGTTCGGTTCCAATTTGGTCAAGACGTTCGCGAGGTATCCCGTCACGGTCACAAACGAAAGGTTTGCAGTTTTCAAGGTCATAGAATCGGGCCCATAATGGTTCGGAGCTGGGTTGTTCCACCAAACGTACATCATAATCGGGATCTCCACGACGCCCTGTTCTTTCAAGAGCTATGCCTTCTAATTTATAATCATCAAACCATTTCATAGCCCCATGTATTGCTCGACGCACACGTTGGTCCGGATTAGGTATCCCTAACAAAACTTCTACAATAGCAGCACTTTCCTGAGAGCAGAACGAAGGCAACTCATAAGTCCTGGCCGATGCGGGTTCATAGGTTACATGATCGTGTTGCTGACACCACACTGTCGGTTCACCGTTCACCATAATCTGAGTGGCAAGGATACATTCTATGCCTCTATCGAAGGAGTCTTTCAGACGTGCACGCATGTCATCGTCTACCAACTCTCCCTGATATGGTTCTCGTCCGTTAATAATGTCATCAAACAATTTAAGGATATTGGATATGGCGTCATCATTAAAAGTTATGTGCACTTGGTACCCTTCGTTGTCCGGCCAGAACTGAGGCCATCCTCCGTTTTCATATTGACCCGAAAGAAGATATTCCAATGCATTGTTGAATCCTTCCTTGAAACGGACTTCCTTATTGGCAACATAAAGCCTTGCCAGGAAATTCATTTGTATGGTGGTGGCATCATTGTCAATTGTGGAGTCATCACGGCGGCTCTTGTCTGAAGCTACGCTGTCACGCTGGACCGGTGTCAGTTCATAAGTCATATCGGTGTTTTTCTGCCATCCTCCTGTTTCACGCTGAAACAACAGCAAATTGTCTCCAATCATGGTGGCTTCTTCAGTCTTGAAAAACTCCGGATCTGTCTCCCTTAATATGGCTTTCCAATGTCTTGGAGCGGCCTGACTCGCTATAACTGCCGCCATTCCCACTATCAATACAAAAAATTTCCGCATAGTATTTTTATTCATGATTGATTAGGTTAATTCTATTCAAGATATTGTGTGGTAGTAATTTATGCAAATATAAGCAATAAAAATCAAAAATTCAAAACAAGGCTATTCCGTGAGATCTTTAATACCGGAGGAGTAGGAAGTGTTTGGAAGTGAGGTAACGAATGGAGAAAGATAGGAGGATGAGGAATCGGTGGCTATGAGCACGAAATCCTCTCCTTTGGGAGCCGGTGACTTGAGGTATAAAACACCGTCAGGCTGTTGTCCGATATAATGAAGATCTCCATTGGAGGGATTAAACCACCAGAGAGATTTTTCCTTACCCGAGATACGAGTCAGATCCAATTCCATATCTCTACCGGTATGATTATAAACAAGGAGATAGTCGGTTCCTCTAGTGGCGAGCAGACGGTCATAACGGATTCCGTTATTTCTGACAATCAAACTGTCAGGTACACGTTCAAAATATGGGAAAGTAAGCATAAGCTGTTTGAGATGTTTCATCTGTCGGCGCCCCGGATCATCAAGAGCTTTCCACCATGGTTTGGAATCACCATCGGCAAAATATGCTCCCTCTATGCCCGGACGGAGGAATTGCATAATAGCGTTATGGCCATAAGTATGTCCACATGAACCTGCAAAGACCGACCAGTAGGCATAGCGGCGTACGTCTTTGTCGGTCCAACGTGGTTCGGTGGGACTATGTAGACCTTGAGGGATATCCTCATAGCTTGGTTCCCCGTCAAGCACAGGCTTAAGAGGCAAATTGTTGGTAGCAGAATCCACATACATCCAGGAATCTTCCTCCGTACCGTCTGGTATTGGATACTCTTTATTGCCCATACGTTGGCCATATCTTCGGTGTCCGCTTTGAAACATATTGAAATCAAGCCATGGCCGGTCGTTGAACCAACGTGCAGAAGTGGTGCGTCCTCGTGGATGGAATGTCATGAGATGGTTGGGATCATTCTTCCGAATAGTGGTGGCCAATTTTTCCCACACTTCCGGTTTTACATCTCCCTGGATATCCCCGCCGATAATCCATATAATATTTGGACGGTCACCATATCTGTTTGCAAGAAACCGTCCGTAGGTTTCGGCTTGCTCCACATTCATCAAGCCGGCTTTCACCAAACCTCCCCAAATGCATACCATACCGATGTAAATACCCTCCTTTTCAGCCTGGTCAACGATATAGTCAAGATGGTCCCAATAACCATATTCCGGAATAGAGTCAATCTTGGAAAGGTCCCATCCGTGAGGATGAGACTTGGCTCCGTAGGTATTGAAAGCAGTCACATCGTTAATCACTTGGATCTGTACTATTTTAAAACCATCTTGCGCAGTACGTTTGAGGTAGTAAGCAGCCTCGTCACGATCGAGACGTTCAGGAAGAAGCCAACCCGTATCCCCTAACCAGAAAAATGGTTCACCATCCGAATGGCATAGGAATCTATGATTGTCGGAAACTTTGAGAGGTCCGTGATCCCACGGTTTTTCAGCAGATACACGATTAAAAGAGAATCCGAGGAAAAGAACAAGAAATAAAAAACATATGTAGAAGTGACGCATAATACAATATGACTGGAATTAACTTGATTACAAAACAATTGATGAACGAAACAAAAATAGCAACAATAAATCAAAAGTCATTAAATATTTATTTATTTTTCTTCAATTGATAATTATTAGATATAAACCATATGCATTCCAATAATGTTATAAATACGTAAATATTAAAGAATTAAATATTATGAAACAAAAAATTTTATTTGTCGTTTCCAGTCATGGTGAACTGGGCGACAGTGGCAGAAAAACCGGTTATTACCTTTCAGAAGTCACACACCCATGGTCCGTTCTCGAAGAGGAATTCGATATCGATGTTGTAAGTCCCAAGGGAGGAAGACCACCGGTTGACGGTTTTGACTTAAAGGATCCGATCAACCGTAAATTCTGGGATAATCCGGATTGGCAACACAAGATGTCAACCACTCTTACACCTGAACAAGTTGACCCTAACCAATACAGGGCAGTATTTTTTGCCGGAGGCCATGGAGCCATGTTTGATTTCCCGGATAATGTAGGTTTGCAGAAAATCGTTACAACCATCTATGAAAACGGAGGTATCGCAGCGGCAGTATGTCATGGTCCGGCCGGTCTTATCAATGTAAGATTGTCTGACGGCACTCCATTGATAAAAGGCAAGAATTTCGATTGCTTCACAAATGAAGAGGAAAAAGAAAACGGCACCGTTCCCTTTATGCCATATATGCTTCAAACGGCACTCGAAGAAAAGGGAGGTAATTTCCAAGGCACTGCTCCATGGACCGACCATGTAGTGGTTGACAACAGAGTCATCACCGGTCAAAATCCGATGTCTGCTAAAGATGTTGGTAAGGCTATTTTGAAAGCACTTGTTTAAGCCTGCTTTCCGGTTTTCTTTATAAATCAGATCCGGATTCTTTCACCCGCTCCAAAATTAAGGAACGGGTGTGTTTTTAGTTTATGTAAAAACACTTTCTAATCTTTAATGAATCATATATAGGAATATTTTGAGGTTATTTGGATATTGAATGTTTGCGTTTTAATTTTGCAAAAAATAATATGAAATTATGAATTTATTTGATCAGGTTAGCGAAGACATCAAAAAGGCGATGCTCGCCAGAGACAAAGTGAGATTGGAAGCCCTTAGAGGTGTTAAGAAAGAATTCCTTGAGGCCAAGACCGCCAAAGGAGCAAATGGCGAACTCTCAGATGACACAGCCACCAAAATTTTGGTGAAAATGGTGAAACAACGTAAAGAAAGCGCCTCAATCTACAAAGAGAACAACCGTCCGGAACTTGCCGAAAATGAACTGGCAGAAGCGGCAGTGATTGAGGAGTATCTTCCGAAACAACTTTCCGAGGAAGAACTTACAGCTGAATTGAAAGCCATTATAGCCGAAGTCGGTGCCGAAGGTCCCAAGGATATGGGAAAGATGATGGGTGTAGCCACCAAGAAACTCGCCGGTAAAGCTGAAGGTAAGGCGATTTCAGCTAAAGTAAAGGAACTTTTGGGGTGATTATGATAAAGATTCCTCTTATAATTGATAATGGCAACGGGATGGAAAAACCATCCCGTTGTAAATTGGTATTGGATTGTGTCAACTGGCCAAGCGATTACCCGTATCATCCCGAAGTGAAAGCGGAACTTTGGCATAACAACGATTCCCTGTTTGTTCATTATGAAGTAACGGAGGATTATGTTGCCGCCAAAGCAAAAGAAGACAACGGTGAAGTCTGGAAAGACTCATGTGTGGAACTCTTTATTTCTTTCGATAATAAGGGTTATTATAATATCGAATCAAATTGCATAGGCAAGATTTTGATGTCGCATAGAGAAGGTAGGAAAATAAATGTGGAATACGCCTCTCCTGAAATTTTGAATGGAATTAAAAGGGTGCCATCATTGGGTGAAGAAGTGATTGCTTTACGGAAAGACCCGACATCATGGGAAATGACTTTGGAAATCCCGGCATCTACATTCTTTAAACATAATTTTATCGGATTTCAAGGAATAAAGGCCAGATGCAATATTTATAAATGCGGAGACGAACTTCCGAATCCCCATTTCATTTCTCTTTTCCCGATAAAAACAGAAAAACCCGACTTCCACCGTCCGGAATTTTTCGGTGACATTTATTTCGAATAAAACGCTTCTCAAGGTCGTCATTAAAAATACATCATACGATGAAAAACGTCATAAAAAATGGGCTCAATTCCTTGAGCCCATTTTAATATGTATGAAGTTTCTAATTATTTAACAAGCACTTTCTTGCCATTGATAATGTAGATACCCTTACCGATCTTGTTAGCGTCTACGCGAACACCTTGGAGGTTGTAGATAGCACCATCGTTGAGAGTTGCAGCGTTGAGTGAACCAACAGCTGAAGATTCATCCTTAACGATAGTGATTTCGTTGTTAGCAAAGTTCACGTATACCTGGAAGCTACCACCTTCTAAGTAATCGATAAACCAAACATAGATAGGTTGATCCTCTTGTACAAGTTCAACTTGTGCGAACAAACCATTGTAAACACCTTCATCATTGAATTCAACATTTGCGTCATCTTCAATTGCAACAGCTTCACCTTCCTCATCTAATTCAGCGGGAACGAGAACCATCCTACCACCCATGCGACTGATGTAGAAGTCAATCAAGCCTTCTTTAACTGTGAATGAGCCCATGTAAACTTCTTCAGTTTCATAACCAAGATTCCAGATTTCGAGGTCGCTCGGTTTGTATTCATTAAAGTTACCTGCGATATAGATGTCGCTTGCCACTACTGGTTCTTCACCAGCAATTGAAAGAACAATAGTATTGTCTTCGAGATTAACAGTTATTTCTAATTCTCCGCCTTCCCAATTATTGATCACCCATTTAGCATCGCTCATGGTGCTTTCAACGAGGACAGCAGGACCTTGGTAGAAATTATCGTCTAATACAACAACTACATCATCATCAGAGGCTTCAACTTCTTCGACTTCATCAACAACAGTTATTATACCGGGAACAACATAATTATTTCCACCGTTGCGAACGAAATTGAAACTTATTTGGTCTGCAGCCTTAATATTGTTAAATGTAGCACGGTAAGAATTTGTATCTCCTTCCACAGGTGAGAGCTCCCAAATTTCCATATCCGCTGGATCGTTGTCATTGAAGCTACCGGAAATGTAAAGAGGAGCACCTACTACAGGAGGTTCTTCAGTTGAAACTATATCAAGTTGAATTGTGCCTTCTTCAATGTTTACGGTTACTTCAAGATCTCCACCTTCCCAATTCTCAATAACCCAATTAGTCTTGGCAAATCCGGTAGAAGCTAATAAACCTGAATAGGAATAATAATCATCCCAATCTACGATCACATTTTCTTCTGCTGCTACTACTCCTTCATCCTCATTGTCTATGCCAGGTACAAGAGTCATACCAAGGTAATCCAAATGGAAAGAAACCTCATCAGCAGCCTTGATGGAGAAAGTACCGCGGTATGAATTTTCATCGATCATTGTAAGAGCCCAAATTTCAAGACCCTCTGGTGCATAGTCATTGAAGCTACCGGCGATGAACATGTCAGCCTCTCCGGGTTGCCCTGCCGGTTCATCTCCAAGAACAGAAATATTAATAGAGTTGTTGTCAATGTCAGCAGTAATTTCGAGTTCACCGCCTTCCCAATCTTTAAGAACCCACATGTTAGGGACACCTTCCGGATTTAAATATTGAACCATTGATCCCAAATAGAAACCTTCTTCAAATACAATAGTTAAGTCAGCTGTGGTTTCTTCAACATCACCGTCTACTAATGTAGCGGGACCATAATTCTGGTCTCCTAAGTTCTTTTGAATGTAGAATGATTGAGTACCCTCTGGGATACTTACAACGCCTCTGTACATAATAGAACCTTCAGATTCACCTTCCATTGGATTAAGAGCACAACTTTCGTCCTCTAATTCATCTTCAGTCCAGCTTCCTACTACATAAATAGGAGCACCTAAGATAGGCTCATCATCAAGACTCTGAGCTTGAGCTGAGAGACCGGCTCCTGCAAGAGCCAGTGCAGAAAGAATCATAGTAGATTTTTTCATTCTCTAAAAATTTAAATTAATATAAAGGTTAGTTATAACATGCAATTTTGCTTGTTGCGTGCAAAAATACTGAAATCTAAAATTATATGCAAATAATTTAAGCTTATTTTAAATATTTTAATGAGTGACTGTCCTCCCTTTTTGGGGAGGACAGAGAAGGTCTCACTTCCATTATTTTCCGCAAGAAATGCGGATGTTGACAGTGCCATCAGGTGCTACGCTGATATCAAGTGTTGTACCGGCAGGCAACTTGATGCCTTTTTCATCGCCCTGATAATTCTTGAGACTGAAGGGCGCATGCCCTGAACCACCTTCCACCGGATGAAGGGCTTTGCTGTCGTCATATCCCGCCACGGGCTCAACTTTGATCAGAGCTATCTTCATCGGTTTGTGAGTCTGTGTTGCTACCGGTTTCGGCGCCGGTGCCACAACTGCAGGTGCATTACCGGCAGACCAACGTAGAATCGGTTGGTCAGTGGCCATCACATCACCGTCAGCCAATAGCAAAGCTTCCACTACTCCACCACGTTCAGCCACAAGATTGTTTTCCATCTTCATGGCCTCGTAAACCAAGATTGTGTCACCGGGTTTTACAGTGTCTCCGGGTTTAACTTTATATTGCAGCACAGTGCCACCCATTGGGGCCAACATAACCTCGCCTTGTCCCGAAGTAGCCGCTGCCGAGGCCGGAGTTTCAGCCACTGCCGCTCCCTCGAATTCGATGAGAGGTTGGTCGGTAGCCATCACGTCACCTTCATTCACAAGCACCCTTTTGACTTTGCCACCCATTTCAGATGCGAGGTCGTTTTCCATCTTCATGGCTTCATAAATGAGCACAGTGTCACCCGGTTTTACAGTGTCGCCGGGTTTAACTTTGACACTCATCACTGTTCCACCCATAGGAGCACGGAATACTGGACCATTCCCGGCGGCTGCAGGAGCGTCGGCCTTGGCAGCCTCAGCCTGAGCCTTGGCACCGCTTGCCTCATATTCTGCCTTACGCTTGTTGGTGAGATATGTCTTCGCCACTGCCGGGAGCAATTCCAAAAGCAAGTATTCCTCTTCGTTTTGGGCAAGTTTCACACCACCGAACTGATCCAACACCGGATTATCTGGCTTCTTGTAACTTGAAACATCAAATGGTTTTTCTTCGGCATCTCCCGTGATATGTTTACGGAATTCCGGATCGATAGGCACCGGTGTCTTGCCGTATTCTCCTTTCACGAGAGCGATGAACTGATTGCTCTTGTTTGTATAGTCAGGTTTACCGCTACGACGATCCATAGCCAAAGACACAGCCTGGGAACCTACAATCTGACTGGTGGGGGTTACTAAAGGCACCAATCCGGCGTCACGACGCACCTTCGGAATAAGGGCCATCGCCTCCTCGATCACATCCTCGGCATTGAGAGCACGGAGATTCGCAACCATATTGGAGTACATTCCACCCGGCACCTCGGCATTCTTAACGATCTCATTCGGTTTCGGGAAACCGAAATAAGCATCGATCTTATGGCAGGCATCAAGGAGTTCCTCTTCCCTATTGTCTTTGGCGCACTCGATGGCTCTGTCGAATTCAGCGTCTATTTCCTTGGGCATCGCGGCATAAGCCTCCTCGAAGTCTCTCTGCCAGTTGTCTTTGTTAAGGTCGAAATCAGAAAGGGCCATACGGGCCTCCTTCAATGTCTCTCGGATTTTGGCTACAGCCTCCATATTTACATCGAGTTCGATTCCGAGTTTCTGACAGAAGATGTCCACAAGTTCGATGGCCGGAGCCGCTGAACCTCCGCCGAACCACCAGATATTTGTGTCAACGATGTCTACCCCCTGAATAATGGCTGTCAAAACGGACGCAAGACCATAACCCGGTGTACAATGTGTGTGGAAATCCACCGGCACTTTCAAGGCCTCCTTAAGTTTCGGCATCAAGGTGTATATTCGGGAGGGATTCACAAGTCCAGCCATATCTTTCACCGTAATCATCTTTGCACCGAGTTTCTCCATCTCCAAGGCAAGGTTCACGAAATATTCGTCGGTGAATATCTTTTCATCTTCGGGTGTGCCCTTCGGGTCGATGGTATAACATACCGCTGTGTCGGCGATACCACCCAAATCGTTGATCATTTTGATGGAAGACTTGATATTGTCGATGTCGTTGAGGGCGTCGAAGATACGCATGATATTCAAACCGTTCTCAATGGCTTCACGATAGAACCCTTCGAGCACACTTTCAGGATAAGGCACATACCCGAAAAGATTTCTGCCTCGTGAAAGGGCGCTCAAGAGAGAGATACCTTTCATTGCCTTGGAACATTCACGGAGACGGTCCCAGGGACTTTCACCCAAATAACGCATCACTGAATCTGGAACAGCGCCGCCCCACACTTCCATGATGTAGAATTTAGCCTCTTTGTACAACGGCAACAGTTTGTCTATGTTTTCCTGTTTCATACGGGTGGCAAACAATGATTGCTGGCCATCCCTGAGAGTAAGGTCTCTTATTTGTAGTTTTCTTCCCATAGGTGGATTTTATGCTATTTTGAATAATTTTATAAAGGGTTGGATAATCTTTCCAAATTTAAGGATAAAATTTAAATTCTAAAAAAAAATCGCAATCAAGCCGACAAACAATTTATTTTTCGCATAGTTTACCTAATTTTGTGCAATAATTTTCCATTTAAAGCAACCATTTAAACGTTGGCATTGTTTTATAAGGAAGAAAAAGGTAATAAAGAGATTCCGCTATGAAGAAATATTTTTTTCTGACACTTGCTGTTTTCGCTTGTATGTTTGCCTATGCAGGCAATCCTATTCAACCTACAGTGATCCCTTACAATGTGAACTACCATTGGGGCATCATTGATGTGAACATCGCTCACGGCACAGTGAAGTATGAAAGTGACGGCACCAATTTCCATGGCACGCTCGACGGAGTCAGCATTCCTTGGGAAGGCCATGTGATTGTAGTTTCCGACACATTGAAAGCCCAATTCCTCCCCGGTGAGAAATACAGCAGGGAGAAGATCGATTATCAGTCAGGTTGGTACCGCCGACCGAAAGCAAAATATTTCCGGAGCAATGATTACGATGCCGCCAATCCGGCCAACTATAAGAACATAGCCGGAGAAGGGCAATATGACGCAAGCAACGCATCGATGGAGGCTATAACCATCACTTCCGACATGATAGCGATGTATTACTACGCCCGCGAGATTGATTTCGAGTCGTTGCAACCCAACCAGCAGATCACTATTCCAATAGAAGGCGTATACGCTCAGGAGGTGGTGATAACCTATCTCGGTAAGGGCAGTTATGAAATTGAGAATGTGACATATCCCACATACAATTGTATGTTTGAATACAATTACAAGCAAAAGATGTCGGGATATCCGGTGCAGATGAGGATTCATCAAACCGACCGCATACCTGTTTTCTTAAGCGCCAGTATACCTGTGGGAAAAGTGGAAATGATATATAATCCCTGATAACGGAAGCCTCGGAATGAAAAATACTCTTATGAAGGATAATTCAGGTTGTCAGGCTCTGGATTCAACAACACTTCATTGAGATAACTTTTAGAGGCGGCTTTGGCTGCCGCTAAATCGTTGAAAAGGTAGTTGCCGCAATCTTTTGGAGATGCTCCCGGGATATCCCCCTCGAACTTTGAGATAAAGCTGAAAGTATCCCTCATCAACGGTAGAATATCCTCTGACTTCAAATCGCCTTGCATTATAAGATAGCAACCGGTGCAACACCCCATTGGACCCCAATACACCACTTTTTCTTTCCACCCGGGTTCATTCCTCAGATAAGTGGCCGCAAGATGTTCGATCGTGTGAAGTGCCTCGGGACTCACCGGAGTCATCCTGTTGGGTTCGGTGAGCCGAATATCGAATGTTGTGAGAATGTCACCTTTGGGAGTTTGGTCTTTACGGGAAACATATATTCCTCGGAGCAACCGTTCGTGATCTATGGTGAAACTCGGTATCTTATTCATGATAGGAAGGGATTGGATTGCTTTTCTTCGCCGATTGTGGAGGAGGGTCCATGACCGGGGAAAACAACAGTTTCATCGGGAAGTGACAATAGTTCCGACTCAATGCTGTCGATTAGTTCCTTGTAATTTCCTCCCGGAAGGTCGGTACGGCCTATGCTTCCTTTGAAGAGTGCATCACCCGAAATAAGGTAACCTCTTTGTCGGTCGTATAAAGCCACACTTCCTTTGGAATGACCCGGCACTGAAATTACTTCAAGTTGTCCGTTACCGATTTTAATTTTGTCGCCGGCTTTTATGTATTCTGTGATTTCTATATTTTCGAGTGGAAGATTGAGACCGAACATTCTTGCCTGTTGCGCAAGACCCTCGCCTAAGAATTTGTCACCTTCATGAGCCAGGATGGGCGCACCATATTTCTTTCTGAGGTATGGTATACCTGCCACATGGTCGATATGAAGATGCGTATTGATGATTTGGGTGAGTTTCAGTCCTTTTTCATCGATAAAATTTTCTATGGCCTTCTCTTCTTCGGGAGAAGACATACCGGGGTCGATAACAGCACATTCCTTTGTGTCAGGATCAAACACCAAATAAGTGTTGATACCGAATAGGGCGAATTGAAAGATTGCTATTTGCATTGTCGGAGTTGTATGTTGTGAGTTGTGAGCTTTGAGTTGTGAGTTGTGAGTTGTAAGCTTTGAGTTGTAAGCTTTGAGTTGTAAGCTTTGAGTTGTGAGCTTTGAGTTGTAAGCTTTGAGTTGTAAGTTATTAGTTGTATGTTGTGAGTTGTGAGTTGTGAGTTTTAAGTTGTAAGTTATTAGTTGTGAGTGGTAAGTCGTGAGCTTTGATCTTTAAGTTTTGAGTTGAAATAAAAACCAACTGCTTTAAACTTTAAACTTTAATCTTTCCTCTTTGATCTTTCAACTTTAAACTTTAAACTTTACACTTTACCCTCCTAAGGGTGTGTAAACAATTTTCTTGGTCTCGAAGAAGGGCTCCGAAAAATAATTGGATATGGGTAGAATTTCGGAAATAGATTCATAGTTGCCCAATTCCTGCTTTACATCTCCCCCCTTCAGGGTTATAAGGCCGTTGGGCAAACCGTTTTTTGATTCTTTGGAAATATTTTTCCTTGAAATCTTTATAAGTGTGGGTTGGTCGGTAACAGCCCTTGAAACCACAAAATCAGCCATCACCTTACATTCACCCATATCTCCGTGTTGGAAAGTAACATTTTCAAGACCGATCCGCTTCGCAATTTCCTGAGATACCTTCACTTTCTTGCCGATACGGTCGATTAAATGAAACTTCACATCCGGGAACATTACCGCCAACGGTAGTCCGGGGAGTCCTCCTCCTGTCCCGAGGTCTATAACCGTAGACCCGGGCACAAATGAAATATATTTGGCTATGGCAAGGGAATGGAGGATATGGTTGATTTCGATATTGTCGATATCTTTACGCGACACCACATTCACGTTTTCATTAAGTTCCCGAAACAAACCGGCCATCATTTGTAATTGTTCCAATTGTCGGTCAGTAATTTGCGGGAAATATTTCCTGTAAAGCTCTTCCATTTTCCTTCTTTGAGGTGCAAATATAAACTAAAGTTTGTAGGTTTAAAAGTTATTTTCTAACTTTGCACTCCGAAACCCACCAATTTTTATAGAAATAAACTCCATAAGATATGAAAAGAACATTTCAACCCTCAAACCGCAGAAGAGTAAACAAGCATGGTTTCAGAGAAAGAATGGCAACAAAAGACGGACGCAAGGTGTTGTCTCGTCGTCGTGCTAAAGGCCGTGCATCTCTTACGGTTTCTGACCACCTCGGTTCCAAGTAAAAAAAATTATTTCCGACAATTTGACACCAGCTCCTCGAGCCGGTGTTTTTTGTTAATTTTGCACTTTGAAGTCTCATTTACTTCATATGCATAAAGAGGTAACCAGGATATTTCTCACAGGCGCCACAGGGGTAATGGGAATGGCCGGTCTTCGGGAATTTATGAAATTTCCGGAGGATTATCACATCACAGTTTTGGCACGAGATTCTAAAAGGAACCGCAAGAAGTTGCAGCCATTCATAGAAAAAGGTATAGGTGTGATTTGGGGTGATCTCCTTGATGAAAACTCACTGAAAAAAGGTATTGAGTCTGCTGATGTGGTGCTACATGTGGGAGGAATGGTATCCCCGATGGCGGAACATTATCCGGAAAAGACCCTCAAGGTGAATGTGGGTTCCATGAAATCAATCATAAAACTTGTGGAGGAAGAGGAAGCCCAAGATGCCTCAAGAGCTATAAAGGTGGTGTATATAGGCAGTGTGTCCCAATATGAAAGTCGCACGCCTCCAAATCATTGGGGAAAAGTCGGTGACCCTCTGAAGGGTGCTAAATTCGATGCATATGCCGAATCAAAAATAAAAGCGGAAGAAGCCTTGGTGAATTCCCGACTAAGGAAATGGGTGTCACTTCGCCAAACTGCCATTTTGCATCCGGGACTTTTGACAAAGGCCAATGATCCGGTGACGTTTCATGTACCCCTCAAAGGTGTTATAGAATGGGTCACGACAGAAGATTCCGGAAGACTTTTGGAACGTGTGAGTCGTCCCGATATACCTGATGATTTCTGGGGGAAATGCTACAATGTTGGAGGTGGAAAAGCATTCAGGCTCACGAATCTTGAATTTGAAAGGGGAATACTCAAGGCGTTGGGTTGTCCGCCTCCGGAAAAAATTTTTGAACCTAACTGGTTTGCAACCCGTAATTTCCATGGCATGTGGTTTGAAGATTCGGATGATCTTGACGATATACTTCATTTCCGGGAACCGGACACATTTGAGAAAGCCTTGGGAAGATTGAAAAAACAGACCCCATGGTACTTTAAATTGGTTCCACTTGCCCCGGCTTTCATTATCAAAGCATTTATGAAACAAGTGGCCTCACATCCCGAATTAGGACCTCTCTCATGGATCAAGACCCTCAACAATGAAAGAATTTCCGCGGCCTGGGGTTCTCTTGAAGAATACAGTAAAATCCCGTCCTGGAAAGATTTCAAGGAGCCTCATCTCTCCAAAATTTCCCCTACCCCCAATCCAAAATCAGGCGGCCGCCATTGGGATAAGGGGTTGTGATGGCAGCCACCTGATTCGGGGTTAGGGGTGAGCGATAAACGGGATTCGAACCCGCGACCCTCAGCTTGGGAAGCTGATGCTCTACCAACTGAGCTATTATCGCATTTGGTGTTGCAAAGTTATAAAATAAAGTTGAAAGTGCAAAGTTCAAAGTTTTGAGTCCTCAGCTCTCGATACACCATCAAAGTTGGTAGAATTAAAAACATTGCATAACTTTGCAATAAGATAATTTAATTGAAATGCAACAAGAAACTCCTATTCTTTATTATATGGTGGTGGATGAGAAATCCACCGGCCCTTATACGCTAGATGAAATCACCCTGCATCCGGCATTAACACCTGAAACATTGGTATGGAAACCGGGAATTGAAAACTGGGTGGCTGCAAAAACCTTACCCGAATTGGCACCTGCCTTTATAAACCAACCTATCCGTGATCAATATCAAACACCTCCTCAATACAATCAAAACCCATATCAGTCAGAGGGAAATCCAAACGGGAATACCTATCACAACGACGGTTATAACCAGACCGGAAGAAATCCATATGGACCTCAACAAGAGCCGAATCCCTTCGCCAACAATCCTCAGTACCAAAATAACCATACCTATCATAACCACAATAGATACCACGATCGATATGACAGGTATCAGAATGGATATAGGCCCAACATGCGCACAAACTGGTTGCCTTGGGCTATCGTAGCCACTGTGGTGGGTTTCTTCGCTTCTTGCATTGGTGCGATTTTCGGGATCATAGCTATCGTGCAGGCAAACAAAGCCAACACTCTATATGCTCAAGGATTCGATCAAGAAGCCGACGCTTCCAATTCAAATGCCAAAATAATGACTATAATCGGTTTGATTTTCGCCGGTATCGGTATTTTGGTGGCATTATCATTCGGCAATCTATTCTCAACCATCAGCAATCTCGCTTATTACTAATGGCAACGAAATACTACGCCATGATAGATGGCGAGCAAAAGGGTCCTTTTTCACTTGAGGAACTGCCGGCTGCCGGCGTAAGGCCTTCCACCTATATATGGAGCAAAGGAATGCCCGACTGGCAAAAAGCAGAAGACAACGCCGATGTATGTCGTCTGTTCCGAAATCATCTTTACGACATTATGCATCCGGGCGATAAACCGGTGTTCAATTCACAAGAAGAACTTGACAAATACAAAATCCAACCTGAAGCTCCCAAGGATCCTCATAGATCACGTTTTGACCGCTATCTCCAAGAAACCGGGAATGATCCCTTACCTACAATTGATGAAATAGAAGCGCAAAAAGATAAGACTACACCACCTGTTTCCATGATTGGGTATGCATGGTTGGTCACTATCCTATGCTTTTTCCCTACGGGTATAGTGGCTCTTGTTTATGCCTACAAAAGTAAGAAAGCCTGGAACAATCACAACAATGACAATGCTCATGAATACAGTAGGAAAGCAAAAATGTGGACCGGAATCACTTTCTTCATAGGTTTAATCGGCTACGGAGCCTTTCTTGCCTTATCAATGTAATCTGAATCCATTGATTTTCTATAGAACTATTTTCATCAAGTAATAAATAAATTAAAAGGCCGATCAGGAATTCATTCCGATCGACCTATTTATTTATTATCTCTAATTTCCGTCTCCCTTTTGGGAGCAAAGGATACTTAGAACCAGCGTGTATAAGCGAAGTCCATACGGTGAGGGAGATCCTTATTCTTCGGATACATCCTGAGAGAATAACGGAAGGCACCTACGTTTTCCAACTTATGATCATATTCATAAGTATAGATATCTCCCTCGCGATTTACGACCTTCAAAGGAGTAGTACCCATGAACTCAGCCTGACCATCGCGATCGCGATATTTCACCAATTCAACACCTATGGAATCTCCAAGACCCTTGGTGTCGATCACACATTTCACATAGATTGAATTGCCTGAACTCAATGCTGAACCGTTTTGTGTTTGACCATCGTTGATATCGACACTTAGAATTTGAACGTCATTCCATTTGGAAGCAACCTCCTCTTTCCAAGCCACAATTTCACGAGCCTTTGCGAAGTCGTTCTTCTTCAACTTCTCAGCTCTCTTAGCCTCGGGAACATACAAACGTGAGATATAATCATCGAGCTGACGTTTCATAGTGAAATGAGGTGCGATATGACCGATGGAACGTTTGATTCTGTCGATCCATTCAGGACTATACCCTTTATAATTCTTCTTGAAATATAGAGGTACTATCTCATTTTCGAGCATTGAATAGATAGTGGCTGCATCAAGACGGTCTTGTTGACCCTGATCAGTGTAAGTACGTTTTTCAGTCAATGCCCAACCGGCCATTTCATCAAACTTAAAACCTTCATACCACCATCCGTCAAGCACTGAGAAATTGAGCACACCATTCATCTCGGCTTTCTCACCGGAGGTACCGGAAGCCTCGAGAGGACGTGTCGGAGTGTTCAACCATATATCAACACCGGAAACAAGACGTTTTGCCACGATCATATTGTAGTCTTCAAGGAAGATGATCTTACCAAGGAACTGCGGCATTTTGGAAATTTCCACAATACGTTTGATAAGTCCTTGTCCGGCTCCGTCGGCGGGGTGAGCCTTACCGGAGAATATGAATTGTACCGGGTATTGTTCGTTGTTCACAATCTTGGCAAGACGATCAAGATCGGTGAAGAGAAGGTGGGCACGTTTATATGTGGCGAAACGACGTGCGAAACCAATGATTAGAGCATTAGGATTGATCTTTTCAAGGATGCTTACAACAGCACTCGGATCACCCTGATTCTTGAGCCATTTCTCCTTGAAATCTTTCTTAACGAAGTTGATAAACTTATGCTTGAGAGTCATTCTCATGTTCCAAATCTCCTCATCAGGAACATTGAATATGCCTTTCCATGCCTCAGGATTACTTTGGTCGAAGAAAAGTTGCTCGCCAAGATGTTCGGCATAGAATGCTTTCCATTCGGAAGCTGCCCATGTTGGCATGTGTACACCATTGGTAACATAAGTCACATGGCTTTCATCGGGTCCGTAGCCTTTCCAAACGCCGGCAAACATCTTCTTGGAAACCTCTCCATGGAGCCAGCTTACACCGTTTGCTTCCTGACAAGTGTTCAAAGCGAAAACGCTCATAGAGAATTTCTCCGGGGTGTCGGGATTCTCGCGGCCCATATTCATGAGTTCCGTCCAGGAGATACCCAGCTTGGCAGGATATTCACCCAGATATTTCCCCAGAAGAGATTCCTCGAAATAGTCGTGTCCGGCGGGAACCGGAGTATGGACTGTGTAGAGAGAACTTGCTCTCACCACCTCGAGTGCCACATTGAAAGGAAGATGATCTTTCTGAACATAGTCTACCAAACGTTGAAGATTCAGCAATGCGGCATGACCTTCGTTAGCATGATAGATATCAGTCTTGATGCCGAGACGATTCAGCATATAGATACCACCGATTCCGAGGAGATATTCCTGTTTCATACGGTTTTCCCAGTCACCACCATAAAGTTTATGAGTGATTGGACGGTCGTACTCTGAGTTCATATCGAAATCTGTGTCGAGAAGATAGAGATTCATACGACCCACATTTACACGCCATACATGGCAATAAATCATACGACCTGGATAAGGCACTTCAAGGATCATCGGCTGTCCATCTTCGCCCATTACCTGTTCGATAGGAAGCTGCTCGAAATTCTGAGGTTCGTAGTTAGCCACCTGCTGTCCATCGATTGACAACGCCTGTGAGAAGTAACCGTAGCGATAAAGGAAACCTACCGCTGTCATTCTCACCTTGCTGTCGGAAGCCTGTTTGATATAGTCACCGGCCAAAACGCCAAGGCCACCGGAATAGATCTTAAGGCAATTGCAAAGTCCATATTCCATTGAGAAATAAGCCACCGACGGGAGGTCGGTACGCATCTTTTCTGACATATAAGCCTTGAAATCGGCATGCACTTTCTTGATTCTCTCCATCATTGTAGGGTCTTTCTTGACCTCGCTTAAACGTGTGGAGCTGATTCTTTGGAGAAGCATCACAGGGTTCTCCCCTACTTCTCTCCATAAGTCATGGTCGAGGTCACGAAACAGGTTTTTACCTTCACTGTTCCATACCCACCAAAGATTCTTGGAAAGTTCTTCAAGAGCTTGAAGCTCTTTCGGAAGTTTCGCACTTACAGTAAGACTGCGCCATACCGGCTCATTCGTGTTACTTACCTGCAATTTCATATTATAAAATATTGATTGTGTTCTAATTAAATTAAATTATATTCTTTGATCTCTTCTCTGTTTGGCAGTGATGAACGCCGTATAGTAGAAGAAAATAAAATATTTCCAGTCAGCTTTTTCAGCAGTTTTGAAAGCAGCCTGCATAGCATCCTTTCTGGCCTCGGCCGGAGCCTCGGCATATTGCTTGAGCTGTCTCGCTATTTCGTGGGCCGCATCCTGATAATTTGAATCATTTCTGGGAACAACCCTAACACCACATTCATATATTGAATTCACCATATGTGACAGGATCCATTGTCCGAAACCGCTCTTGTCGCTGGTGATTGTGGGTATGCCGAACGCTATGCTTTCAAGTGGCGTGTAGCCCCACGGTTCATAGTAAGAGGGGAATACCGTTAGATCAATAGCCGGCAGCAGATCATAATATGATATGTTCACTATTCCGTCTTTGCCGTCAAGATAACATGGTATGAAAATCACATTTACATTGTCGCCCAACTTATGTTCCTTTTCCAAAGAGTCGATTCTTCTCGCCACTGAATCATAATCCATGTTATGAAGCATGTGGGTGATATAATCTGTGGAGAAACTTTCATCGGGATATGACACCCATGCCGGTACCAACACCAATGCTATAACGGATTTTGAGGCCCCGATATTTTTTAACTCGGCCAAAGAATCCAGATAAAGGTCAAGACCTTTGTTTCTGTATTCGTTTCTGCCGGAAGTGGCCACTATCAATGTGTCGTCCGAAAATTTACGGTGTTTCAATTTTTCGGCTATCGAGAATATCTTTTTTCTGCCGGCATTGCGAAGGGTTTTGTATTTCTTGTCGCCGGGAACAAATCCGGGTTCGAATCCATTAGGAGTTACCACCTGTGGCCTTATGTCGAGCAATTTCTCAGCTTCGCGGGCTGTGAGGTCACTCACGGCAGTGAAACAGTCAGCATTGATGGCGGCTGTTTTCTCAAGGCTGTGTTTTGCCTCCATATTGAGTTCGCCGGCCATCTGGTCGCCGTTGTAGCCGTCAAAATAATCATAAAGCGGTTTACCGTTGCCACATATGCTGCGTCCGATACTGGTGGCGTGGGTGGTGAATAAAGAGGCTGCCTCCGGCATAATGAGACGTAGGTAAAGAAGCCCCATGCCTGTGGTCCACTCATTGAAATGGGCGAATACCTCTTTTGGATCGATTCCGAGATGTTCGGCAAGGTTTCTTATCACTACAGCAGTGGCAACCGCGAATGCACATCCTTCCCGATAATCCCCGTATTCGTGCATGGAATCCACTCCAAATTTCTCCCACATCGTGGCAAAAAGTGAATCAAGATGGGGATAAACCCCGTCGAATTTCACAAGGATAACCTGCGGGGATCCCGGAATATTCCATTTCCCGCATCTCACCTTGATATTGAAATCCGTGATTTCTTTTTTTGAGAAATTTTTGAAAAGGGATTTTGTTTCTTTAAAAACCGGTGAGGGATTATCCTCACTCCAGACATCGGGTCCGATAAAGACGAGATTGTCACCATAGGCTTCCTGTAAAACCTTTGCTTTGGTTGACAAAACGGTGTAGATACCACCAATTTTATTACATACCTCCCAGCTTGTCTCAGCCAATAGAGATATTTTTTGTATTCCAACGGGCTTCTCAGCTTCCATTTTATTTCATTTTTCGCCGCAAAATTACTGAAAATCCATAAGACAACAAAGACACTTCCCAAATTGCTTTTGGAAGTGTCTTGTCTTATAACCTAATAGCTTTCGGCAATGTGATTTACTATTCGAAAAATTTACAGGTTGCTATATATTAATTTCTGCTTCCTCCGAATATTCTCAATAGGAAAAGGAAGAGATTGATGAAATCAAGATATAGATTCAGGGCTCCCATAGTGGCAAGCTTATCAGCCATCTGTGGATCCAGATTAGCTGCCGAAAGGCGTTTCACCATTTGAGTGTCCCATGCTGTGAGACCTGTGAAAAGAAGAACTCCCACTATTGAAATCACCCATTCAAGACCTGAACTTTTCAAAAATATGTTAACTACAATAGCTATAATCAATCCCCATAAAGCCATCACCATATAAGTGCCGTATTTTGAGAGGTCACTTTTGGTGAAATAGCCATAGATAGACATAGCTCCAAACATTCCGGCCGTGATAAAGAAGGTATAAACTATAGTACCAAGTCTATATATCACAAATATCGGAGCCAACCAAATTCCCATTGCGGCCGCAAATATGCAGAACAGCAAGAGACATGTGGCGGTAGACATTCTTGTCAATCTTGCCGGAATGACAAACGCCATCACCAGCATACCGATGAAAATACCCCAGAATACTATCTGGTTTGCAAAAAAGAACTGCATGGCAGCCGGACTGGATGCGACACCCAACGCACAAAACGCTGATATCAACATTCCAACAAACATACGCACATAGACCCTCTTCATTACTGAATTGGTCTGTGTGGTTACGGCTTGACCTCCATAATAAGGTGGAGGTGTCATGTTTTGATTCCTATATTCCATATATCAAATATTAATATACTATTTAGACAACATAAATTGTGCCAAGTTTATTGTATCAAATCATCAATTTACTTTCAACTTAAAACTCAAAACTCAAACTTATCTTTCCCCTACATTCTATCCGGCATTTCCATGCCTAAAAGACCGGCGGCTTTTTTCAAAACCACTCCTACTTGTTCCGACAACAGCAGTCTAAGATCCTTAATATTTTCGTTTTCTTCCTTCAGAATTGAATAATCGTGATAGAATTGATTGTATTCCTTAGCAAGGTCATAACAATAATTGGCTATGAGCGCCGGTGAATAATTGTCTCCGGCTTCTTTCACCACATTTGGAAAATCTGCCAATTTTTGGATCAATGTAGATTCTTTTTCATTAGGCATTACGTCCTCGGGAACCTGTTTCGGGAAGTCTCCGGCTCTTCTTATCACAGATTGGATACGTGCGTAAGTGTATTGAAGAAAGGGCCCGGTATTTCCATTGAAATCTATCGATTCCTTTGGATTGAACAGCATATTCTTCTTAGGATCAACCTTCAGCAAGAAATATTTCAAGGCTCCGAGTCCAACCATCCTTGCCACATTATCCGCTTCTTCGGGGTCCATGTCTGAAAACCTTTCCGCAGATGCCTCTCTGGCAGAAGACACCATCTTGTCTATGAGATCGTCGGCATCTACTACGGTGCCTTCTCGAGATTTCATTTTGCCTTCGGGGAGCTCAACCATTCCATAGGAGAAATGCACCAAACCCTTGCCCCATGCGAATCCCAACTTATCAAGTATCAATGAAAGCACCTGGAAATGATAATTCTGTTCATTACCTACCACATACACCATCTTGTCAATGGGATAATCCTGGTAACGTAGTTTGGCCGTTCCGATATCCTGAGTCATATACACTGAAGTGCCGTCACTTCTAAGGAGAAGTTTGTGGTCGAGTCCATCACCTGTGAGGTCAGCCCATACGCTGCCGTCTTCCTTACGATACATTATACCGGATTCAATACCACCAAGGACCAAATCCTTGCCTTCGAGATAAGTGTCGGATTCATAGTATATTTTATCGAAATCCACACCCAAACGCTTGTAGGTTTCTCCAAATCCGTCATAAACCCATGAATTCATGGTTTTCCATAGATTTCTTACCTCCGGATCTCCTGCTTCCCATTTCCTCAACATTTCTCGAGCTTCCTGCATCAATGGAGAGGCAGCCTCAGCTTCCTCTTTGGTCATGCCCGATTCAGTCAAGCTGTTGAGTTCCTTTTTATAATGTTTATCGAATTCTACATAATAGTCGCCGATAAGATGGTCGCCTTTTTTCCCGGATAATTCCGGAGTTTCACCGTTGCCCCACTTTTTCCATGCCAACATTGATTTGCAGATATGGATGCCACGGTCGTTGACGATATTTGTTTTGACAACCTTATTGCCGTTGGCTTCCAAAATTTTTGAAAGCGAATAACCCAAAAGATTATTCCTGACGTGGCCAAGATGCAAGGGTTTATTGGTGTTTGGGGATGAGTATTCCACCATTACCAACTTTGAGTGTTCATCCGGGGTTTTGAAACCGTAATCCGGATCATTTACCATTTCATTGAGCACGTTGGTCCAAAATGAGGGACTTATGACGAGATTCAGAAATCCTTTCACCACGTTGAAATTCTCAACGGAAGTGTTATTTTTCACAAGCCACTCGCCAATTTCTTTGCCGGTCTCTTCAGGACTCTTATGAGAAGCCTTCAAGAAGGGGAACACCACTACAGTAAGGTTTCCCTCGAATTCTTTACGTGTGGCCTGGGGTTTTAAGCTTTCCGGTTTTACTTCAACATTATATAAGGCTTTCAATGCCTCACTTACACCATTTGCTATTATCGACTCTACAGTCATTTCTATTATGTCTTAATTTTTTGCAAATATACATAAAAAAGAGCGTCCACGACTACAGCCATGAACGCTCTTTTATTTCTTACGGATTATTATTTCCCGAGTTCAGCTGCAGGTTTGAATTTAACGGTCTTGCGAGCTGCGATTGTGATCTTTTCTTTGGTCTGCGGGTTGATACCGCTTCTTTCCGGTTTTTCTACCATTGAGAATGTACCGAAACCGATAAGTTTCACTGTATCGTCGTTAGCGAGTGCTTGTTCGATTGATTCAAGACATGCGTCGAGTGCAGCCTTTGCTGCCACCTTGTTCAAACCGGCTTTTGCAGCGATTTCGTTAATGAGATCTCCTTTGTTCATATTCTTGTTTTTAAAATTTTTCACAAAGATAGTATTTTCTTGTTTTAAATTGGTAATAATCAAGCAAAAATTTTTACAATTTGTTAATTTTTAGGTATTTTTTATTTTTAAAACATATTTATTTATTAAGAATCTTTATCTCAAAAACATCCTAAATCTCGCTTTACATCTACATTTTTTATTAATTTTGCTGACATGTTTGTAATAAAAGACACTCTAATCTCTCTTGACCTGATAGAACGCTTTTTTGTGTGTGACCTACAGGTATGCAAGGGTCAATGTTGCATCGACGGGGATGCCGGAGCCCCTCTTTTGGAAGAAGAACGGTTAGAAATCGATAAGAATTTAGATAATATCTTTCCTTTGCTCACTCCCGGAGGGAAAAAAGCTATAGAAGAAGGCGGAACGGCATACTATGACTCCGACGGCGACCTGGTGACGACCCTAATTGAAGGCTGCAATTGTGCATTTACAACTTTCTCTCCAGAGGGAATTTGTCTTTGTGCTTTGGAGAAGGGCTACAGAGAGGGGAAATTACCAGATCTTAAACCTTCTTCCTGCTTCCTTTACCCTGTAAGGTTAAACAAAGTTGGCAATATGACAGCCGTAAACCTTCATCGATGGAAAATCTGTAAATGTGCCGAAAAATACGGTGAAAAGTTGGGCATTAGGGCTTATGAATTCCTTAAAGGTCCTCTGATTAAAAAATTCGGGGAAGATTGGTATGCTGAATTGGAGAAGGTGGCTCAAGAATGGCTCAAACAAAAATCCGTCAATAAGGATTTATAAGCTCAGTGAAAGATTTTAAGACCGGAGTAAGACTTTTAGAATTTATAGAATAGGAGAAACCAGCCGCAACAATGACTCAAGAAATCTATGACCGATGGGTCTTTTTTTCCATTCCTCTTTCCTGATTTTGATACATTCTTTCATATCTGAATAAAAAATATCCCTCATTCTGGAATTCAATTCCGCATCGTGTATAAAAAGGTTGCACTCGAAATTGTTTTCAAAGCTTCTGAAATCAAAGTTGGTAGAACCCGCGGTCACAAGGTCATCGTCAATCACCATGGATTTCGCGTGAAGCATTCCGGGTTGATATAGATAAATTTTGATTCCCGCAGCGAGGCATTGAGAAATATAGGAAAACGAGGCGTAATGCAGCAAGAGGCTGTCGGTGTGGGCCGGCATCATTATCCGGACATCGATGTTTGACAGGGCCGCTGCCTGTAAGGCATTGAAGAGGGCATCGGTTGGTAAAAAATATGGAGTCTGAATCCATATCAATCTTTTGGCAGAAGAAATAGCTTTCAGAAACATCAGCGACAGGTTATCCCATGTGCTGATCGGACCACCGGTAACCAATTGAATACCTTTTTCATTTTGGATTTTATCTTGTCTCGGAGGAAGTTGTGGGAAATATGGATCTTTTTTACGAAAATTCCAATCCACGAGAAAAGAATGTATCAAAGACTCCACGATATCTCCTTTCACTCTGAAATGTGTATCTCTCCAGATTTCTTGATTCTTTCCGTTTCCGTATGCATACCTGTCGGCGATATTCATGCCCCCGATGTAACCAATCTCGCCATCTACCACCACTATCTTACGATGGTTTCTCCAGTTAATACGGTTCGCCAATTGTGGGAAATTCACGCGGAAGAAAGGATGAACCTCAATACCTTCTGCCTCCATTTTTTTGAAAAAACTGTTGCTTGCAGAGAAACTGCCAACATGATCATAGATCACCTTGACTTCCACACCGGCCCTCGCCTTAGATATAAGAATCTCGGCTATTTCCGTCCCGATCTTGTCGTCTAAGAAAATGTAGTATTGTAGGTAGATTGATTTTTGAGCCTTGGAGAGATCTTCTTTCAGTTTCTTAAATTTTTCTTCGCCGTGGATGATTATATCAACCTCATTGTTGAACGTCAAAGGATAGCCGGCTATCTGAGAACCAAGCATCACCAAGTTTTTTTGTTCTTTCCTTAACTCGGTCTCCTGTGGTTTCACTCCATAAGGTTGAAAAGAATGTTGTAGCCTTCTTTTATTTTTTTGCGATAACATTTCGCCGCGCAGACTTCTTCCGAAAAAGAGATAAAAAATAAGACCAACACCCGGTAAAAAGATAAGTGCGATCACCCAGGAAAGCGCTCGGATTGGATTCCGGTTCTCTTTTAGCACCACCACCACCGAAAGAATAATGATGGTGAAATACATACAGACAGCCAGAAATAAAAACCAGGTTCTTAAATGTATCGTCTCAGGAAACCACATTTAATGTTTACTATAAGAAGGTCTTCCTAAGAGGTTAGGAATATTTATAATACCATGATAACTCAACATGACTTTCCTTTTATATTGCTAAGTTAATTAAAACCTACTTTATTGACAACCACGGAGCCGGCATAATAACAAAAAGAATGCATCTCATGGAGACACATTCTTTTAGATTCCAAGAATTGGATATGTTTATTCCTTAGTTTCTTCTTCGGCTTTAGGAGCTTCAGGAGTTTCAGCTGCAGAAGCCTCTGCTTTAGGTTCTTCTGCCTCAGGTGCCTTTTCCTCAACCGGAGCTTCAACAGGTTCTTCGGCTTTAGGAGCTTCAGCTTTGGGAGTAGCGTCTGCAGAAGTTTTCTTTCTACGGCTTCTGCGTGTTGATTTCTCTTTCTTGGCAGCTTTTTCGCTCAACATCAATTCGTTGAAGTCAACGAGTTCGATCATAGCCATTTCGGCATTGTCACCTAAACGGTGCACAGTTTTAAGGATACGTGTGTATCCACCGGGGCGGTCTGCTACCTTTTCCGCAACCACGCCGAAAAGTTCTTTCACAGCTTCCTTGTTTTGAAGATAGCTGAAAACAAGACGACGGTTCGCCATGTTGTCAGTCTTGCAACGTGTGATCAGCGGCTCGGCATACACACGCAAGGCTTTAGCCTTTGCCAAAGTCGTGAAGATCCTCTTGTGCAATATCAATGAGATGGTGAGGTTGCTCAATAGGGCCTCACGATGAGCCTTCTTACGACTGAGGTGGTTGAATTTTTTATTATGTCTCA
>JAFLTP010000024.1 GCA_022510405.1 Muribaculaceae bacterium
TACTTGAAGATTTTTCTTCTTGTCTATCTTCTTCTTGGTGGAGCTTGGTATGGATTTCTATGGAACATAACCAAAAAGATAAGTATTACAACTTTGACCCCGGTATCATTGCTTTCTGTCACCTCCAAACTGAAACTTTACACATTGGCAGGTGAGATATTCTTTATTATTGGACTAACAATCTTTTTCTCTCTCTTTCTATCAAATTTATTGTATTTCAGTCCATTGAGTTTTGGATTAGTGATTGCCACTCTATTGTTTGGTATCACCTTCACCCTGACATTCTATGTACCAAAACTCAAAAGAATCTTCAATGAAATGGAAGCTATAAAATAGAACTCATCAATTTATTTTATGCTTAATTAAGTCTGGACTATAGGGTTCAGGCTTTTATTTAAATAATAACCGGTGAAATAATGTTTCTCAATTTGGGGAAGCAATCAAAACTGAGATTCAAAAAGTAAAAAGTCCTTTTTAAGATCTTGTGTAGATCTACCTCACCATTAAAAAATAGTATCAAATTGTTCAAAAGGCTAAAGAGTTCATATTAAGGGATATACCTTTTTTAACCACTGAAACGCTATTATAAACCCATCGACTTCCAGGGTTTTAAGGTCTTCCAACTAAATTTTTGTAATTTTGCAATATGGCAAATATTATTGTTCAAAATACAAAAGTTACCATTTTAGGGATAAATGGTGAAGACTTTATTTCCCTCACGGATATGGCTTCTGCAAAATCCGGAGAAAATAGAGCGGCCGATGTAATTAAAAATTGGCTTCGCAATAGATATACAATCGAATTTCTTGGAACTTGGGAGATAATACATAATCCCAATTTTAAAGTGGTCGAATTTGACCACTTTAGAATTTCTGCAGGCTTACCGACATTTGTTTTAAGTACCTCTGAATGGATTAAAAAGACCAATGCAATCGGTATTATTGTAAAGAAAGGCAGATATGGTGGAACTTATGCTCATAAAGATATAGCCTTTGAGTTTGGGTCGGCTATTAGTGTTCCTTTTAAACTTTATCTTATTGAGGAATTTCAAAGACTTAAAACAGAAGAACAAAAACAATTAGGATGGTCTGCAAAAAGGGAGCTGTCTAAAATAAATTACCGAATTCATACTGATGCAATTAAAGAAAACCTAATCCCGACTCAAATTACACCTGCCCAAGCGAATATGATATATGCCAATGAGGCTGATGTCTTAAATATGGCTATGTTTGGCAAAACTGCGAAACAATGGAGAGATGAAAATCCTAATTTGAAAGGTAATATAAGGGATTACGCCTCTATCAATGAATTGATATGTCTTTCCAATATGGAAAATCTCAATGCTGTGTTCATAGAACAGGGAATGCCACAGTCGGAACGCTTGATTAAACTTAATCAGATAGCCATTCATCAGATGTCAATATTCGAATCCAATAATAATGAAAGAAATTTACTAAAATAGATTGGAGTAATGTTTAGATCCATAGAAGAAATTTATAAAGAAAAGAAAGAAAAAGAAAAGATAGCTCAACTGCCTTCCATAAGAAAATTGAAATATTTGGCATTATTTTTTATTTCTATCGGTATTGCCCTTATATTAACAAATCTAATATGGTTGGAAACATTTTCTCCAACGGTAATTCTTGTTTTGAGAGGATGTACGGGTATTTGTGCCATTATATTTTTAATAATAGTTGGAATATATATGCATAAGATTCATACAATATATAACGAGCAACGATATAGGAATAATAAAGATAAAGATAAGCTCAATGAAGAAAGTTAAATCCCTTAACCCTTACCATTATACCTAATCCATAAACTCTAAAACTTTATACTTTACTTTTATGATTGAATGATTATGATTAATTTTGCGGAAAACCTATCATTGTGGGCAGAAAAGCAAAAAAATTTAATTTCTGGTTACGGAGAAAATCACACCTACCACTGATTGTGATCGGATCTCTCGTGGTCTTGCTCCTTTTTTTCAACGACGAGACTTCTCTTGCTCTCAACATGAAATATGAAAAGGAAATAAACCGTCTTAACCTCGAAATTAAAGAATGTAGAGATTCTGCCGCTTACTACCGTACCCAACGTGAGGCCATACTTCACCAGACCGAAGATCTCGAACATCTCGCGCGTGAAAGATTCCATATGCAACGCCCCACTGAGGATGTTTATATCTTGAAATAACCCACTAAAAATCTAACCAGCGATGAGCGCGAAACTATCCGGACCCGAACTCGAAAAAAGACGAAAACAAGTGGAAGGAACTGCCACTTTCGGACTTATACTTATTTGTGTGGCTTTGGTGGCTCCTTTCACAAGTCCCGCAAATATCGAATATCTTAATGTCTTCAGATGGATTTATGGATCCGGTGCCCTGATTTATCTTGTGGCAAGACTTGTGGATATATCCGACCCTATGGATTCCCCGCGTCTCAAACGTCTCAGAAGAATGGAATTCTGGGCCGGCGTCTCATTCGGTCTCGCAACAGCTTTCTGGTTTATTGGACAGCATAAATACCATAACGACCCTTACATTGGCGCACTCGCTGTGCTATGGAACACGATTATGTTCACTCTCATCGGTGCTTTGATTCAAATTGTCGCTTCCTGGCTTATTTATTCTCAGGCGAAAAAAGAAATCAAAAACCGAAACAATAAACAATAAGCAAAAATCGGCATAGATGAACACCCTTACCATTGATATTGGTAACAACAAAATCAAACTTGACTACTGGGACAACGACGGTATCCTGTATCGTACCCTGTGCGACAAAATATCAATGGAAGAAATCAAAAGGGAAGTAGAAAACATAGACATCAAAGGTATAATCTTGTCTTCCGTAAGAAAGGATTATCAGGATATTATTCAAGCATTGAAGGAACAATCCGGATGCGATGTCATTATCGATTTCAATCAAGATGAAATCGATAAGATTTCAGATAAAATAAAATATAAAGGCAAAGTCGGGCCTGACCGTATAGCCGCTTATCTCGGGGCACAGGCTCAAGTATTCGGCCCTAAACTGATCATTGACGCCGGAACTGCCATTACCCTCGACATCGCCGATAAAGAGGGTTGTTATCGCGGCGGAAATATATCTTTAGGTCTGAAATCTCGACTAAAGGCTCTCGCAGATGCCACAAGCATGCTGCCTAAGGTGGAAGAATTCACAACTTTCTCCTATTTCGGCAGGGATACCCATTCAGCCATAGAAGATGGCGCAAGAAACGGGGTAATCGGTGAAATCCTTTACACCATTGAACTCGCAAAACTTGAATACCAGATTGAATGGGTGGTAATCACCGGTGGAGATGCCGAAAATTTTTTCCGGACCATCCGGGATAAATGGGAAAAATGTATCCCAGATAAGTTTTTAGTGGGAAGAGGACTGAATTATCACCTCAGAAAATTCTATTTCCCCGATGTGTTCTTACACACTAATTTTCAACAATCGATATGATAAAGAAATTCGCGATATTGTTGCTCTTAATTTTGGGTTTCTCAATAGGTTTGAATGCCCAAAACAACCGCCAATACTCTATGTATGGATATGGTTTGCTTAGCGACCGTGCCACATCTATGCAACGCCAGATGGGTTCGATTGGATATGCAATGCATTCCGGCCGACAGATTAATGTCATGAATCCTGCCTCTTACGCCGCCATCGATTCCCTTACTTTCCTTTTCGACATTGGTGCCGACATGACCGTGTTATGGCAAAAACAGGATGACGTAAAGGAACGTTCTTTTGGTGGTGGTTTGGATTATATCACTATGCAATTCCCGATCTGGAAATACATAGGTGCCTCCATCGGTCTCGTGCCCTATTCTTATGTAGGTTATGCGTTCGGAACCGACATCGACCATGGTGCAATGTCCAACCAAGGTGAAGGTGGCATTAACCAGGCTTATATCGGTTTGGCAGGAACTTACGGCGGTTTTTCTTTAGGTTTGAATGTTTCATACGATTTCGGAAACATTATTAATGACGTATTCTCCACACCAGATAATTCCGGTCAAACATTGTTCGAACATGTTATGCAGATTCGTGATTGGGATATCGTATTTGGGGCGCAATACACCACAAGAATCACCCGTACCGAACGTTTGAATCTCGGTCTTACCTTCTCTCCCAAGAAAACTATTCACGGACAGACATGGGCTACCTTGCAGGAAACCTCCCGCGACAGCAAAGCTGATACAATCGCCTACATGAACATGAAAGGCAATTATTATACCCCTATGAGCTTCGGAGCCGGTATCGGTTGGGTTCATGAACGTATATCACGTTGGATGGTAGAAGTGGATTTCACTTATCAGCAATGGTCCAAAGCTAAGTATTCCCCTCTTTATTCTATTGAAGACCCCGATAATTTGGTTTTCCAAGGTATGAATTTCAAAGACCGTACCCGTTTTGCTGTCGGTGGTGAGTTCATTCCTAAGTTAAGAGGAAATTATTTTCAAAGAATGGCTTACAGGGCCGGTGCATATTTCAACAACGATTATCTCAATATCCAGGGCAACCGGCTGAAAGAATATGGTATCACTGCCGGTGTCGGATTTAATACCCCGGAAGGCAAAACAATGATCAATCTCGGTTTTGAGTGGAAGCATCGTCAGGCAACACCCAATCCATTGATTACCGAAAATTTCTTCAACATTACCTTAGGTGTAAACTTCAACGAACTCTGGTTCTGGCAGCGTAGAATCCGATAACGTTGGATTTCCGATGAGAAAATTCCCGTTCACATTCATACTGTCTTTATTGTTCTTCTCTATCTTTTGGAGCTGTAGGGAGGAAAAGAAAGTGGATATTTCCCATAGTCTCGACGCATCAAAGATGCCATCCATGTCTACAAGAAATATCGCCACACTGATATCCGACTCAGGGATTACGCAGTATAAAATTATCTCGCCTCTCTGGAACATATACGATGAGGCTGATACTCCTTATTGGTCTTTCCCGGAAGGATTGTATCTCCAAAAATATGATCATGAATATAATGTAATCGCTACAGTGGCAGCTGATTCCGCAAAGTATTTCAAAAACGAACGCCTTTGGAGATTGGAAGGTGAAGTGGAAATGACAAAAGTTCCCGATGAACTGTTTCTCTCCCCACGAGTTTTTTGGGACCAGCGAAAGCAGCAATTATATTCCGACACGTTCATTCATATAGAGAATGCCACCCATGTCATTGAAGGAACCGGGTTTGTTTCCGATGAATCACTCAACAACTACCGGATCCTCCATCCAAACGGCATTTTCCCAATAAACCGAGATTCCATCTAACCCTTTAAACTTTAATCTTTAAACTTTAAACTTTACACTTTATACTTTATATTTATCATGACCCTCGCTACAGCTATAGTCCTCACCATAATCGCGCTGGTTCTTTCGGCCCTCTTTTCCGGGTCGGAGATCGCATTCGTGCAAAGCGACAAAGTGAGAATGGAAATCGACGCTGCCGGCAGAGGGGTGATCGACCGTATCCTTAGACGATTCTCTCACCATGAGGAAGTCTTTATCTCAACAATGTTGGTCGGGAATAATATAGTTTTGGTTATTTACGGTATAACATTCGGAATAATTCTTACTCCCATTTTCAACAGATGGTTTCACAATGAAGCTTTGGTATTGATTGTTAACACAATAGTCTCTACGGGTGTAGTACTTATAGCCGGGGAATTCCTCCCAAAAACAATCTTCAGGATAAATCCCAACTTCATGATCAGAGTTTTCGCGTTGCCTCTATATCTGGTCTACTGGATTCTTTATCCTATCTCCATGCTCGTTTCAGGAATTTCCAAAGGTCTCATGAAATTATTCGGAATCGGGGAAGAACATGACAAAAAAACCGGCTTGACTATCGAAGAACTCGATACATTCCTTCAAGACCAGATCGAGAGCATCCCCGACAAAGGAGAGATTGAAAACGAGGTGAAAATATTCAGCAACGCCATCGATTTCAAAGACACCCAAATCTCGGAATGTATGATTCCAAGAAATGAAATTGTCGGCGTATCTATGAAAGACATGAACAGGGAAGACCTTATTAAACAATTCATAGCAACCGGTCTTTCCAAGATTGTAGTCTATAAAGACGATATTGACGATATTTTAGGATATATACACATCTCCGAACTTTTCAACATCAAAGCCGACTTGAAAAGAAAACTCAAACCGGTGATATTCACTCCGGAAACCATGCTTGCCAATAAAATGATGAGAAGGATGTTGGCTGAAAAGAAATCCATGGCTATTATAGTGGATGAATATGGTGGCACTGCCGGACTTGTCACACTCGAAGATTTGGTGGAAGAAATTTTTGGGGAAATCGAAGACGAACACGACCGCAACAAAATACTTATGAAAGAGTCGGCGCCCGGTGTGTATGAAGTGAGCGGCAGGGCCGAAATTGAAAACCTCAATGAAAAATTCGACCTCGGACTTGATGAGGATGAAGATTATGAAACCATAAGTGGCTTTGTTCTTCAAAATTCAGGAGAACTCCCGCAAGAAGGCTATACCTTTGATACCAACGGTTACCGTTTCACCGTTATGAAAATGTCGGCAGCCAGAATTGAGTTGGTAAAAATTGAAAAAATTTAACAATTTTATTGCCTTTTATTTGCCAGTTTAAATTTTTTGTTTACTTTTGCTATACCAAATCAATTAACCTATATAATATGAGCCAAGAATCCCCTTTTATTAATTCTGTTCTTGGGATGCAGGCTAATCTTAGGTCGTTTGCGTTGAAACTCACCTCTGATAAAGACGCAGCTCATGACTTGGTGCAAGACACTACACTTAAGGCGCTTAACAACGAAGACAAGTTCGTTGATAATGCGAACCTTAAAGGGTGGATGCTCACAATCATGCGCAATATCTTTATCAACAACTATCGAAAGACAGTGCGTGAGAACACAATGGTGGATTCAACCACCGACCTATATCACCTAAACCTCAAGCAAGACTCCGGGATCGAAACTCCAGAAGGAGCCTTCGCTGTAAGTGAAATCTCTGCAATACTTGCAAAATTCCCCAAAGATTTCAGTGAACCTTTTAACATGCATGTTGCGGGGTACAAGTATGAAGAGATTGCGGAACGTCTTTCTATGCCGCTGGGAACTGTGAAAAGTCGTATTTTCTTCACAAGAAAAAGACTACGTGAAATCCTTAAGGACTATCAGTAAACAACAGTCATAAAAAGATATCTTATAAGCCGAGTCTCCTGGACCCGGCTTATTCTTTATTCCTAAATCTTATCTCCTAAACCTCTGTTTCATCCTCTTTATCTCTTTACCTATACCCTCTTTCTCCAATATTTCTCGATTTTTTTCGTTTTTTATCTATGATGAAAAAGATTATATTTTTATTTGCTCTGATATTTATCTCAACTGTTGCAGCTTTCGCTACAACTAATGAGAAACTTAACTACGTTGTCACTTACAAATGGGGACTCATCCAAAAGGATGCAGGAGAGGTGGAGATCACAAAAAAACCAAAAAACGACGGTTATGAACTTAAACTTGTGGCAAAAACAAAACCATGGGCCGATAAAATATATAAGTTGAGGGATACCCTTATCTCTGTGACTGAAAAAGAGCATTACCGCCCTTTGCATTACACATATATCGCTCATGAGAAAAATAAATATAGAAAAGATGATATAGCTTTCACTTACACAGGTAATTCAGTGAAAGGTAAATCAGAAAAATATAAAGAAAACAAGAATGGAGATATAGAGCATTCAAGCCAAATTTTAGAAGGCTCCACTCCCGTGTATGATATGCTGAGTGTCTATTTTTTTCTTCGAGATATAGAATACGCTAATCTGAAACCGGGAGAAACAGTTCGTGCCACTATCTTTTCAGGATCTAAAGAAGAATTCCTTACAGTGAGATGTGAGGGAAAAGAAACTATCCAATTAAGAGACAAATCCGAACACGAAGCTTGGCACATTCTCTTTAAATTCACTCAAAAAGGTGGTACCAAGTCAAGTGACGACATCAATTGTTGGGTATCAACCAAAGAGCCGCATATACCTTTGCTCATAGTCGGCAATCTGCCCATTGGTCAGGTCAGGGTTAATTATCAGGCTCCGTAAAAATAGGGTCATTATTCCTTGGATACGGGATTAAAAATTATCTTCAAATTAATATCAAAAGTATAGTCGCAAGGTTGGTCATATCCCCTTTTTTGCCTACTTTTGTTAAAAATTTGGAATAGTCTTATATTACTAAATCTACTAAAAACACTATAGACATGTTAAAGAAATCGGAATCAAAACTTCGTTTATTCATTGGCAGCTTCGCTCTGCTTATGATGTTCTGTATGATATCACTGAATTCTTGTGGTGGAAATTCAACAAAAAGTGAAGAATCTGCCGCAGAAGTTGATAACGAGGAATTCTATGCGACACAACCCGTGCACAGTGGTCTTTATGACGCGGATTATTATAACATAACCGGCAACAATCCACGCAAAGGAAGATTTGATGGTCGTGTGTATATAAGCCTCAGTCCTAAAATGTCAGGTCTCTATGTATTTGAAAATGGCAATCGCACCAAAATCGATTATATCGTGGGACTTCAGAAACCTTTCGTAAAAGGTGAAGACGGAGTTTACACAACTGTAGACAATAAGGATAAACCGGTCACCATCAATACCGACAGCACAACTTATTTCTTGACATTCCAACATTTCAATGATACAGTGCAGATAGGTTTCAGTCCTAAACCTCGACACACCGGCACAGCAATAGAAATCCTTGAAAAAATGAATGCCCAGAAAAATAAAAATAAGTGATGAAGTATAGCTTCTCACAACGTTTAGCCCATTTCTTCCATGTGGTATCAAACATAAGGCCCGTGGTATGGATTGGGCTTTATGTTGTTATAATACCTATTTTTGCCCTTATTTATTGGGCATTGCCCGATAGTCAGTTCAGGTTGCCCGAGGGAGGCTCTGCAAACTATGGTTCCTGGATTTATTACAGTATCGTAACAATCACCACTCTTGGATTCGGCGATTACACTCCTGCAATGCCCGGGGCCCAGGCAGTCACTGCAATAGAGGTTGGACTCGGCTTGATAATTATGGGGCTTTTCCTGAACGCTGTTGGTTCCATGAAATCTGAAATCGATGTGGAGTCGGAAATTGAAAAACAAAAAGCTCTTCATAATGCCATGGAAACAGAAAAACTTCAAAAATCTATACCCATGGTATTGAACTCACTCAATATTTTCATGGCTTATTGTTATTCTGTGACCACTCCGATAGACAAGCGTGAAAAATTGGATGTGAAATATAATCCGGATTTTCTATTCAGCGATCTTTCAGACATGTTTGAACCTTCCGGCCTTCCATTCGACCGTACGAATCTCCCGGCTGTAGAAAGGTTGATGCATAGCTCTGCCCAAACAAGCCTTGCTTTGGACTCATTGCAACAAAGAATAGATTTGACGTTATGGCCTCAACTTTTGGAAGACTGTTTTTCATTCGTTGCCAATTTCCAAATGTTTTCAAATACTGATTTGATGTTTAGAAATCCTGACAGGATTGTCATTTCCGACTCAAATGGCGACGATTTATCTGTGGAGAAACAATTGGCGGCTAAAATTAAAAATTGGAAACCGGATGACGACACTACTCTCGATCCAAATTTAAAGGCTATAGAAGAACTTTACAATTTCATAAAGGAAAATGCCAAGACAGCAATGGAAATCGAAACTTTACTTACTGAACTTGCAATGAAAGTAACAGATAATAAATGATTTTTCCTTACCTTTGCAAAAACTTTAAGTTTTTATTACTCGTTTGTAGACTCTTTTCTCATTTCTCTTCTCCAAGGTATAAAGCAGGCTTTTGTTATTTAAAGAATTAATTGAAAAATAAAAGATTAAGTCTTAGAACCTTAAACATTGTTTCAATGTTATAGATTTAGAGATTAAAACGGAATTAATTTTCAAATTTAAGAAGATAAATTTTAAACCACTTTTATAATCATGAAGAAAAATGTTCTTATTTTGTCTTTGGGTGTCGCTTTGATTGGCTTAACCGGCTGTTCAAAAAAAGTTGGCGAGTTCCAAAGTTCTTATTTCTCAACCAATCCCACTCCAATTGAGACCGTAGGAGAAAATGTACCGGCTACTGTAACAGGTACTATTCCTGCTAAATTCATGCAGAAGAACGCAAAAGTAACCGTTACTCCGGTTCTTACTTATGCCGACGGAGAAACAAAAGGTGCTCCGGTTGTTATCCAAGGTGAAAATGTTCGTGCCAACGGTCAAGTAGTAAGCTATGCAAACGGTGGTACAGTTCAGGTTCCATTCAACACCAAGTACAACCCTGAAATGGCAGAGTCTAACCTTTGCCTTGATTTCGAGGTGGATCAAAACGGTAAAATCTATGGTCTTCCGCGTGTAAAGGTTGGTTACGGTATTATTGCCACTTCAACTTTGGCTTCTGCCGAAACTATCCATCCTGCTATCGCGGCTGATAAATTCCAAAGAATTATCAACGAAAAATATAACGCCGAGATAATGTTCCTCATCAACCAGGCCATTATCCGCAAGAACCAAGTTGATGCACCTGACTATGTTGACCTCAACAAACGTCTTATTGAAGCCAACAATGCTCCCAATCAGGAAATTGTAGGTGTTAACATCCAGTCAACTGCTTCTCCTGACGGTACACTCGCTTTCAACACAGCTCTTGCTGAACGTCGTGAAGAGGTTACCACTACTTTCATGGAGAACCAGCTCAAGAAAGACAATATCACCAACTTTGGTGAAATAACTTCTTCTTTCACTCCGGAAGACTGGGAAGGTTTCAAAGAACTCGTTGAGAAGAGCAACATCCAGGATAAAGACCTTATCCTTGCCGTGCTTCAGATGTACAAAGATCCTAACCAAAGAGAACAGGAAATCAAAAACATGTCAAGTGTATTTGATGAACTTGCAAAAGAAATTCTTCCTAAGTTGAGATATTCAAAGATCCAGGCTTCTATCAACATTATCGGTAAGAGTGATGAAGAAATCTCTAATCTTGCAGCCAACAATCCCAAGGCTCTTACTGAAGACGAGCTTCTCTATGCAGCAACGCTTACCAACAACAATGCACAGAAGATGGCTATCTACAAGAAGGCTACCGATCTTTTCCCGAATAGCTACCGTGCATACAATAACCTTGGTATGACAGAATATATCGAAGGAAATTACAGTGCTGCAAAATCTGATTTCGAGAAAGCCAAGAAACTCGATCCAACTTCAAAAGAAGTTGACATGAATATGGGTCTCATTGAACTCGTGAACGGAAACTACAATAAGGCTAACGAATATATCGGAAGTGCTGCAGGTGTTCCTGAAGCCAACGATGCACTCGGTGTTTATTACTTGACTCAAGGTGAGGTTTCAAAAGCCAACACTGCTTTCGGTAACGCAAAGACCAATAACGCTGCTCTTGCCAAGATCCTTTCCAAGGATTATTCAGCTGCTCAGGCTATCCTTTCAGCAGTTCCCAATCCTGACGCTACCACATATTATCTTGAAGCTATTGTAGGTGCACGCACCAACAATGAAACTGCAGTGGTAAGCAATCTTAAGAAGGCAGTTGCACTTGACCCGTCAATCGCTACTCAAGCACGCAACAACCTTGAATTCGCAAACTACAATCTTAGCGGAATCTAATAGACAGATACCCATAAACAACAAGAGCCGGATCCCAAAGATTCGGCTCTATTGTTGTTAATATTATACTTGAATCTTATGAACTTGTCAGATTCTGCCTTAACTAAAATATGGAACTTTCCTGCACTAAATTTTAGCGTTTGTTTCTTGCCAAAGATAAAGCCGATCGGAAGGTCGGACTTTGGCCGGCACCGGCATTGAGAAAAGATCTCCTTTCTTTACCATCGGCACGGGCGACAGGTCAAGACGAAGTTCCTCCACTTTGAAAATCAACGCTCCGGTTGTGGGACCCGTTATTATAACCTCGTCTCCGGTATGGAGCTCACCGGACTCCATCCGGAACTCCCCTACTCCAAGTTTTGAAAAATATCTTATGGTTTTTGCCACATACAATTTTACCCGAGTGGCAGAAGATCCATATTTTTTACTCCATTCTCCGAGTCTCTGTCCCAGATAATAACCATTCCAGAAACCACGGTTGAATACTTTTGTGAGTCTTTCTTCCCAACCTTTAAGCTTATCCTCTCCGAAAGAGCCGTCGCAGATAGCCTCCAAGGCTTCAGAATAGCATTTCACAGTTTCATATACATATTCCGGACCTCGGGCTCTCCCCTCAATCTTAAATACGGAAACACCGGCTTCTACCATTTTGTCTAAGAAATGAAGAGTCTTTAGGTCTTTAGGCGACATTATATATTTATTGTCGACCACAAGTTCTTCATTTGTCTCCATATCCGTGACCCGATAAGACCGACGACAAATCTGGTTGCAAGCACCACGGTTGGCACTGGAGTTCATTTCATGCAGGCTCATATAACATTTGCCGCTCACAGCCATACACAAGGCTCCATGGCAGAACATCTCAATTCTTATCAAATTGCCGTTTGGTCCCTTTATATTTTTAGCAACGATAGCGTCGTGGATTGTTTTCACCTGTTCAAGATTCAATTCCCGGGCAAGCACCATAACATCGGCAAATTGAGAATAAAACTCCACTGCACCGATATTAGAGATATTGGCCTGGGTAGAGATATGTACCTCCATTCCGATACTTCGTGCAAAGAGGATTGTGGAGATGTCGGTGGCTATAACGGCAGAGACACCGGAATCCTTTGCGACCTTGATGATGGAATGCATATATTCCACATCATTGTCATAAATAATGGTATTAACTGTGAGGTATGTTTTGACATTTTTTGAAGAGCACTCTCTAACGATTTGCCGAAGATCGTCAAGATTGAAATTCGAACTTGACCTACTTCTCATATTCAATCCTTCGATGCCAAAATATACAGCATCTGTGCCAGCATTCAAAGCAGCCGCCAGAGATTCCCAACTCCCCACGGGAGCCATTATTTCAAATTCCTTGCGATTCATATCCTTATTTGGCGATATAATATGTTACCGCTCCGAAACTTAGGCTTTTCCATTCCACCTGAGAAAATCCCGAAGCATATAAAAGGGCGGCCATGTCGTTTCGTTGAGGACAAGCGGCTATACTTTCCGGCAAGTATGAATAGGCCCGGTTGTCACCGGTGACTTTCTTACCCATCCAAGGAATAATTTTCCCTGAATAAAAATTGTATGCAGGTTTGGTAAAAAATCCAAGCGGAGTGGAAAGTTCGATAATACATAAAACCCCTCCACGGATCAAGACCCTTCTCATCTCCTTTAATCCCTTGCGGAGGTCGCTGAAGTTTCTGACTCCATAAGCCACGGTTAGCAAATCGAATTCACCGTCATGAAAGGGCATGGCCAAAGAATCCCCTTTGCCGAATGCGATCAATTCCCGTTCTTGAAGAGGCAACTGCAGAAGTTTTTTTCGTGCGATTTCCAACATTCCTTCCGACAGATCGATACCGGTTATCAAGGCTTCAGGTAGCAGTGAATGTAATCGAAAAGCTACATCGCCGGTTCCGGTGGCCACATCCAATATTTTTAAATCCTTTTTTTGTGGGAGCGCGTTCAAGGCAGCATCCAAAGCCTTGTTCCTCCATATTTTATGCTGGCCGAGAGACATGGCCGAGTTCATAAAATCATATCTCCGGGCTATGGAGTCAAACATATGCTCCACTTGTTTACCCTTATCTTCCCCTTCTTCGTAAGGATTTATCTCCTCAACTTTCATTTAAAAATTTCTTTGGAAAGGATCAGAGAAGTTTACGATATGCGCGGCGTCTTCTATGCTGGCGGTTGGTGAAATAATCCCATTGACCTTGCACCTTGTTGTTGGTCTCAAGTTCGAGATTTGATTCCGCATACTTAAAACCGTATTTGATATAATAGGGTATCAAATCCTGGAATAGTAATGCATTCACGCCCTTGTTCTGGTATTCCGGCTTCACAGCCACCAAGAGAAGGTCTACCCTATCGGTCTTACATTTTAATGCCCTCAAAAGATGATACCAACCGAACGGGAAAAGTTTACCCTTGCTTTTTTGGAGAGCACGGCTTAATGAAGGCATCGAAATTCCTATACCCACCAATTTGTCATCTTTATCTACAATAGCTGTGAGGAGGTCGAAATTGATTAGACTGAGATAGATGTTTATGTAATAATCAATCTGTTTTTCAGTTAGTCTGGAATATTCATAAAGCGCATCATACGCCTCATTTATCAGATGGAAAAGAGGACGTCCGATCTCCTCCTTAGCCTTTTTAGGGCTTGAATATTTCTTTACCTTAAGACCATATTTTTTCTTGACTATTTCTGCGATTCTGTCATATTTTTCTGGAATTTTTTCAGGCACATCCATCAAGAATTCCACCCAGTCCGCTTCCTTTTCATATCCTAATTTTTCAAGATGTTTGGGATAATAGTCATAATTATAGATGGTGGCCATTGTGCCTAATTCATCGAATCCCTGGATAAGCATTCCTTCATGGTCCATATCGGTGAAACCCATAGGGCCAATCATCTTTTTCATACCCTTTTCCGCTGCCCAATTTTCCACAGCCTTTATTAAAGCCTTGGAAACTTCCTCGTCATCAATGAAATCAATAAAACCGAACCTCGCGGTAGCCCCTCCGTTTTTCTCGTTGACCTGGCGATTGATAATACCTGCTATCCTTCCCACGGGTTTACTGTCTTTGTATGCCATATAATATACAGCGTCACAAAAATCGAAGGCAGGATTTTTTGATGGCGATAAAGTGCCAAGGTCATCTGATACCAAAGGCGGCACGAAATAGGGATTCCCTTTATAAAGGTCTATCTGAAACTGAATGAATTTTTTCAGGTTTGATTTTGTGGGTTCAATTTTCTTAATTTCAATCATGTGGAGAGGTTGTGTGATGCAGGTTTAATATTGGTTTAAATTGTAAGCCATACCAGGATAAAAGCCATAAGAACGATAAATACACACAAAACGATATAAAGTTGGCTTGAGGTTCGCCTTTCCATGTCAAGCTGCAGGTCGGCTACCGTTCTATATGATTTTTCAGGATCTTCGCATTTTTTTGCGATTCTTCTAAGTTTTGGAAGATTTGTAGGCAAATGGTCGAGCACCTCATTTAAAATCTTGCCGTAAGAGGCAATGTCAGCACGCGTGTCTTGCTCCGACAGTGAGGCCTTTTGGTCAAAACCGACATTGGTGAGTTTTAGATTCTCATTATATTCGGTAAATATGATGGTTTCAGGAGTTATGGGCACATGTTGCACATGATTCTCCTGGATATATTGCATGGCATCGAGCAATTGGGTTTCAAGCCTATGCACGATTTTTGGTGTAAGCCTTTTCTCATCAATCAATCGTCGGAGGGAATACCCATAAACATCGTCGGTAATTATGGCAAGACCTACACCAGGCACCTCATCAAGATCATTTACCAAAACTATGTTGGGATGACACAGGTTATACCTGACATCGAACTCCTTTTGAAGAATGGCCTGCATTTCAGGTTTATCTGCATATTGCGGCTTAAGAGCCTTCAGCATCACCCATTTGCCAAACTTCTTTATGGTGTAGACATTATAATATTCTTCTTCCCATTCAGGAAGAAGATACAGTTCGCTCCACTTTCCGGATGGATCGTTGATGGGAATAAGTTTTTCATCTTTCCCTATAAAAGGTCCGAGGGAGTCGTTGGCCATAATGTTAGTTTATAATATCGAAACCTGTATATTTTCTAAGACATTCGGGCACTAAGATACCGTTTTCCGTTTGATTGTCCTCAAGAAGAGAAGCCACGATTCGTGGAAGGGCAAGAGCGGAACCATTCAATGTATGACAAAGTTTTATTTTCTTGTCTTCGTCTCTATAGCGGCATTTAAGCCTGTTTGCCTGATATGTTTCAAAATTTGATACCGATGAAACTTCGAGCCATCGTTGTTGTGCCGCACTCCACACTTCGAAATCGTAGGTTATGGCAGAAGTGAAAGACATGTCGCCACCGCAAAGTCTCAGAATTCTCCAAGGAAGCCCGAGATTATTGAGCAGGTTTTCCACATGGCTTTTCATTTCTTCGAGAGCGGCATAAGAATCTTCCGGTTTTTCGATTCTAACTATTTCCACTTTATCGAACTGATGAAGACGGTTGAGGCCTCTCACATCTTTTCCGTAACTACCTGCCTCACGACGCCAGCAAGGAGAATAAGCGCAATTTTTCTTCGGCAATTCAGCTACTGGTATTATGACATCGCGGTAAATATTGGTTACTGGCACTTCAGCGGTAGGAATAAGGTAGAGATTGTCTACTGTGACATGATACATCTGTCCTTCCTTATCGGGAAGTTGGCCTGTGCCATAACCGGAAGCTTCGTTTACCACGAAAGGAGGCTCCACTTCAGTGTAACCTGCTTCTGCGGCTGAGTCGAGGAAAAATTGTATGAGTGCTCTTTGGAGCCGTGCTCCTTTACCTAAATAAAACGGGAATCCTGCACCGGTAACTTTCACACCGAGTTCGAAATCTATCAGATTATATTTTTTTGCGAGATCCCAATGTGGAAGGGCATCCGCACCAAGTTCAGGCATTTTTCCTCCGGTTTTCACCACAACGTTATCTTCAGCAGATTTGCCAAGAGGCACGTCGGCATTCGGAAGATTGGGAACAGTGAGAAGGAGGTCAGTCATTTCCTTTTCGCTCTCCTCAAGTTCCTGTTGCAACTTCTTGGTGTCATCCTTGATTTGAGCCACTTTTGCCTTTGCAGCCTCAGCCTCCTCCTTTTTTCCTTCTTTCATGAAGGAGCCTATGGATGCCGCGAGTTTTTTCAATTCCGAAGCGTCGGAATCACATTTCTGTTGCAGACGACGTCTTTTCGCGTCTATATCAAGTATATCATTAATAACTTTCTTACCGTCAAAACCTTTGACAGCCAATCTTTCTATTACGAAATCCGGATTGGCCTTGATAGTCTGGAGTGTCAGCATGATGTATGTCTCCTAATACTTTGATCGTTGATAGTGGAATGCACTTTATGTTTATGTGAGGATAGCACAACTTTTATACGGAATTTGCACAATCCCCTTGTAATTATGCAAAAATAATTATAAAAGAGAATACAAACAAATTTGATAATATTTTAATAGGTCATAGGAATTTTATTACAAGGGGAAGGCTGATATCTTGATTTTGAAAATTATTAAACCCGGAATATATGATTTTATTTATTGAAATATTGTTACCTTTGAAAAATTTTTATTGATTGATATTAGAAACGATGGTTCGAGCAACTGTAATATTTATTAGTATTGTGCTGTTCATAAATTTGTTAAATGCACAATCCCTCCCTGAAATTGAAAATCTGAGAGAAAAAGCCGACAGTCTCCATAGCGTAGGACAAACCGAAGAGGCAATCAAAATTGGGGAAAAAGCTATAAAACTTGCAGAAGAGAGTGGAGATCAGATTCAGATAGTAGGCACCCATGCAGCGCAGGGCGTTTTTCTAAGATCTATGGGAAGGATTGATGAAGCGCTCCGTTCCTATGACAAGGCTTTAGAGATAGTAACAAGTCAAGACTTCCGTGAAAATCCAAGTCAGGAAGCCATAGAGGAAATAGCCTCCCTGTATATTAATCTGGCCGTGCTGAATTTGGATATGCAAAATAAAGAGCAAGCGGCGCAGAATGCAAAATTGGCGGGAGAATGGATTTCAAAAAGTGAAGATGCGGAATTAAAAAGCACCATATTCGGGGTTGTAGGTTCTGTGCTCACCGGATGTGGAGACTATAAAGAAGCAATGGCCTACCAAACATTAGCATACGACAATGCCATTTTATGTGAAGAGCCGGAAACCGCATTCAGGGCAGCCGCCTACAGCATGTTATTATCCGACAGAATTGGAGAGAAATCCAAGGCTGAAGAATGGAGAAAGAAATGCATGGAGTTAATGCTGCAAATAAATTCAATCATGGCTAAATTGGTGTATTATCAGGCAGAATGTTCCATTTGTTTGAAGAATAATGATCCCAAGGGCGCCATCAAATGGTTTGAGGCAATTTTGAATACAGAAGGAATAGAGAACTTGCCATTCATCCAGTATGATTGTTATAACAACCTTCATATAGCGTATTCAGACCTTGGCGATTATGAGGATGCATATAAGACTCTTATTAAAAGCAACGAAGTCAGGGATTCTCTCTGGCAACAGGAAAAAGAAGAAAACCTCAGAGATCTGACAATAAAGTATGAAACTCAGGAAACAAAGTTGGCTTTGACTGAAAGTGAGAAAAAACGTTCGGAAGCCTTGATGTGGGTATTTATATCACTCGCCATACTGTTAATTTTTATAATTGTTTTCATCATCGTTTTAAATAAAAATCGTAGGGAGAGATTAAAGAAAGAAGCCGAATATGCGAATTTAAGAGCAGATATCGGAAAACAAATGACTCAACAATATATTGAGGGATTGGAAAATGAACGCACAAGAATGTCGAAAGAATTACACGACGGTGTTTGCAATGACCTTTTGGCTATAGAAATGAATATTAAAAACGGATCTCCTCAATCTGAAACCACAGAATTGTTAAAGTTGTGTAGAGATTCTGTAAGAAGGATTTCCCATGACCTCATGCCTCCTGAGTTTAATTATGCCACACTTGATGAAGTGGTGAAATACTATATTGGAAAGCAACAGGAAGCTTACAAAGGGAAAGTAGCCATCGGATATACTTCATCGACTGACAATGCGAATTGGACTGACATCCCCGATTATATAGCTTTGGATATCTATAGAATCATTCAGGAAGCTGTAGGGAATTCTTTGAAACATTCCGGAGCCGAAAAAATTGAAGTTTCAATGAAATTACATGGCAGTCATTTGGAAGTCATAGTGAAAGACAATGGAAAATATAAATTAAACAGCACAAAAGGAATAGGTTTGGAATCCATACAAAAACGTGCCAAGGCAATAAATGCAAAAATAGAAATTGCCACCAAAGAAGGCGAAGGAACATCGTTAAAATTGAATTTGACACTCTGATTTTTTTATTTCCCATTCCAAAAACTACGGAATTCCGTAATTGACATAAATTTAAGAGCTCTATAACTTTGCATATTAGAATAATTGCAAAATATGCTTTTAAATGACTGAGAGCTCAGTTTTCTCGAAAATGAGAATAGCGGTAGTCGACGATCACGATTTGATTCGGGAAGGATTACATTCTATCCTTACCAATAATGGTGTTGATCATGTGGAAAAGTTTTGCTCCGCTACGGACTTGATTAATCAAATGGATCGGGGAGAATCCTATGATTTCTATATCATAGATCTGGAGTTGCCCGATCTGGATGGATTCGTGCTTATCGAGATGATAAGGGCAAGAAATCCTGTAGCCCATATTATTGTCATTACAGTCCACGATGAAATATGGACACTCCGAAAACTTCTTGCCCGGGATGTAAATGCTATAATTTATAAATCCGGAGAAGGCACTGAAATAATTGCCGCCATCCAGTCGATTTTGAATGGCAGCAACTATTATTGTGAATCCGTGCATAAAGTGTTGGAATCGGCCGGAGACAACAGTATTCATCCTTCTTCAAGGGAATTGGAGGTTCTATATCAGATAGCACAAGGTAAAACATCAAGAGAAATAGCAGCCGCAATGTTTGTCTCTGACAACACTATAGAGGCTCACCGAAAGTCTTTATTTACAAAATTGGGGGCGGTGAATGTAGCCGATCTTATAGTTAAGGCAATCGACAAAGGCTATCTCAAGAAAAGCGGAATGAAACGCTGAGTCTTCTTTATTTAAAATCTTATTTTTCAATTAATTGACAAAGCTTCGGAAAACTTCCGAAGGTTTATTGTTTAAATAAATTATTTACATCATGAAAAAGGGATTGTTCAATTTTTTATGGACCGGTTTCGGTACTAATACAACTGCTTTACGAGGAATAGGTATGGCTTTAGCCTGTTTATTTGGAGTATTCTTTCTCATTTATTACGGAATTCGTGGCATTATAAGGGTTGTCAAAAAGAACCAGAGAGAAGACCCGATTTAAGTTTCTAACATATAACTTGCCCACTAAATGAAGAAGTACTTTTTTATATTTATTAGTATAATTTTTTGTGTTAATCACATCTACGCAGAAAATAAAGCTTTTAAAGGAATAAAAGAAATAAACCTGGTAGATGAATTGACCGGAAAAAGAAAAACATTGATTACCGTTGAAAAAGGCGATACTATGTATGCCAATGAAACGACTAATCAATTTTTAATTGAAAATGATGGAGGTACGATTCATTATATACCGGTGGAATATAAGGGTATAACCGGGTATGCTCAATCACATGAGATTTATCCTATAAAATTATCCGAGCAAGACACACTGAAATTTATACAAACCAAAAGATTAGAAGACCGGACAGTTCAAGAAAGACTCCTTGTGCCAGCTATAGAATGGACAATGAATACCGTGTCGGATTATATGACATGGTTCTGGTTTATTTTGTTTTCTATAGTCGCGGCTCTGATATTCTTTGTGGTTTCTTTTTCTGATAAGTTGAAAAGTTTTGGCCTGATAATGGTAGGCGTATCATTGTCAGCAGCTTCTATATGTGAATTCTTTTATTTATTACATGCCACAAGTTATGTCATATGGTTTATATATCCTTCAGTTGTGGGAGGATGGGGGCATGTAATACTTAATTTTATAATATTTTCAGCGCTTTGCGGAGTCCAAGCAGGGTTATACTATTATTTAGCATATACTTGTGTAACAGGCAATTTACAATTTAAGGTAGATTTCAAAAAAGATGAGGATGATGAGGATGAAGATGAAGATGAAGCTCCCGGTTCGTTTCTTAAAAATTTGGGACTTCTCCCTATTCTCATCGGATTTGCTCTTATGATAATGATATGGGTGGATTATTTCACCGGTTCAAAAATGTCAGGCACTCCTTTTATAGTTCTTATAAGTTTATTGGGTGTAGGAGGTATTATTGAGCTCATATACTTATTTAAATATAAAATGTGGATTGCAGGTTTTTTAATGCCAGTATTTTATATTGTAGGAGGTATAGGATTAGCCGGTATTGTAATGATACTTGGTATGTTGTCTGTCTTAATTGTTATAGCAGGTGCTATTTTTGGATTTCTTGCAATTTTAGCAGTCGGTGCAATCGGCGGATTAATAGGCTCCATGGCACAAGCCGGTAAAAGAGTGGAAGGTTATGATGAATTCGGTAACAAAGTAACAGGCACATTAGACGCTTTTGGGGATGTTCACGGGGATGATGGGAAAACTTATAAACAAAAAAGCGGTTGGTTTTGATAAGATGATTTAAAGGAGCCACGAAATGAGTAATCGATTTGATAAACAAGCTTTATCTAAAAAAGGGTCTTCAAACAAAGAAATATGGCGACCCAAAAGTCAAAGAAAAGAATCAACAGGCACCGTATGTCCCCACTGCGGTGCCACTGTTAATACAGGGGATGCAATATGCCTCCACTGCGGACACTCCCTCACTCCGGGCAAGTGTTCTTTTTGTGGTGCTCCAATGAAACCCAATGCCAAATTCTGCACTCGTTGTGGCCAGTCTGTTGAGGGAGTGAAATGTCCTCAATGCGGCACTTTAAATTCACGGAATTTCTGTCGTAAATGCAACACTCCACTCACTCCAAGAGCCTTGAAGGCCCTTGAGGCAGCAAAGAATGACCCGAAATTCAAGGTTGTAGAGAAAAAAGCTGAAGAGTTGGCTGAACTTCAATCAATGATTGAAGAATTACAAAATGCTGCCCCGGACACTCAATCGGTCCCTCAATTATCTGAGGAAGACCAACAGCTGATAAACGAATATGCATCTTTGTTAGATTCCATAGGCATTGAAAAGCCACAGGTAAAACCAGTGGAAAAGATCGATGAGCCCAAGCGTAAGAGTTATGAAGCCAAGGGCATGTCGCTTGAAGATATAATGAAGGCATATAAGGAGAAGGCAGCAGAAATGGATGAGGCTTTGGCAAACCTTGTGCCTCCCCCGGAATTTACTCCGGAAGAACAGAGAGATTATTTTTCTGCAAGAAAGATAGCAAGAATAGAACATCCGGTACCCATGTTATGGAAATGCAATCTGTGCGGATGCCTTCATCCTTGTCCCAGTGAATGTGCGGAACCTGAATTGGGAGGGCAATGGGTTATGGTATCGTATGAAGAGTTTATAGCACGAGGGGGAACTACCACTGAACCTGCAAAATTAATTATTGATTAAGGAACGAATAAGAAAAAATGGCCAACGAAGATAAAACAATAGGCGGAAGAAGAAATAAAAGAGAGAATATCGAAGATGTTCATTCCACCGGACGTGCTTCGGGACGGAGGAATAATGAAGAAGCAGATGTTCATTCCACCGGGAGAGCCTCCGGCCGTGGCAACCGTGAAGAGACCGATGTTCATTCTACAGGACGGGCTTCCGGGCGTAGAAATAATGACCCGGATGATGTCCACTCTACCGGTAAAGCAAATGGGCGTGGAAAAACCGATGACGGACATGCCACCGGAAAAGCTAAACGACCCAACGAGGAGACTAAGGAAAACATCGACCTAAAACCCTTCGAACAGAGGAATTCCGTAAATATTACCGGGAACACCTCAAAAGTTGAGGCCACAGGTAAAATGAAATGGCCGGATTTTTTCATTCTCGAAGGTGTAAAATATAAAAACGAAGGAATATTGTCGGATTCCTCAGGTGAAGCAATTGTATTTACCGTAACACGTGACGGTAAGAAATTCGCCTTGAAATTATATTATTATGATCCCGATCATCGTCCTAATCATAAGATTCTTGAAAAAATACGTCAGCTTGGAGGTAGCGGACTTTTGGTTCCAATTGTAAGTCATGGGGAATGGAACAATCCTGACCTTCCGGGTGAAAAGAATGACTATGAATTGATGGAATTCTGTGAGGGAGGATCCCTCGATGGTGTCATTCTTGAAGGCAATGAGAAAGCACTCACAGAGGTTGCAGTTAAAATGGGAGCAGCCATTGACTTCCTTGCAAAACATGGAATTCTTCACCGTGATATAAAACCGGCCAATTTCTTTTATAAAGACAAGGCAAAGACACAGATTGTACTTGCAGACTTCGGTATTTCAGTGGAATGTCCGGAAGGTGGTTTCGTCAAAATCGATGAAATGCGTTCTCCCGTGTATGCGGCTCCGGAATTCTACACCAATGTGCCCGGAGAACCGGCCGAGGTTGGCGTAGAGAGTGATTATTTCTCTTTAGGAGTTGCGTTGCTTTGCCTATGGATGGGAAAAGCTAAACTTACCGCAAATGAATCGAAATTGCTACGGGCCAAACTTAACGAGACTCTGCCGATGCCAAGTGACATGTCTCATCACATGGTGTCGTTGCTTAAGGCCCTGACTCGTCTGAAGATGTCGGATCGAGCCAATTTCGAAGATATCAAGAGATGGGTGAAAGGCGAAGACCTTGACAACGAAGGACAGGGAGAAGTAAATTCCGGTTTCCAGGTAGTATTTAATTCTGCCAAAAACCAGGTTGCTCACTCTCCGGCAGAACTTGCGCATTATCTATTGGAAGATAAAGTCTTGGGTAAGAAATACCTATATTCCGGCAGGGTTACAAAATGGCTTGAGGAAACAGGTAGAAATGAAATCGCTGTCAATGTAGAGGAAGTAGCGGAAAAAATCTATCCTCGGAATCAGGAGGCGGGATTGATGACAGTGATATATATGCTCGATCCTGCTATGGATTATGTCAGTCCCAATGGTACTCACATGACAGATCCGGCTGAAATATCGGAATATACCCTTAATCATAGTAAAGAGATGGAATCGGAAGTTTGGGACGATGATTCCAATCTTAAGATTTATTTCCGGGCTTTGAAATTAGATAAGGTGATTGACCAAGTGGATGAGTACCTTATTGATGATTATTATGACACCGGAGATAAAAGACTAAATGCTTATCTCGCTTCATTCTATTTAGCAGAACAGTTTAACGCCTTTGCCCTTCCGGTGGAAACAAAAGAAGGTTATGAATTTGCAAATGATGTTACTGAATTATTAGATATAATAAATAAAAAATGTAACGGGTCTATCAGTGATTTTAATAAAGCGATGTTCAGGTCGCCCGGCTTTATTTCATGGTTGGCATATAAAGACCCAGCATTAGCCGGAAAAATAAGAAAACTTATCGGCAGTAGAAATGAAGATAAGGATTCGATCTACTACCATTCAGATTCCCCATATAGGATTCTTTATGAATTGGATCCTAACGTGGATTTAAATTTTGATACTGATGTAAATTCAAAAAACAGGATTTACAGCATACAACAGGTAGGAGAACATTTATCATCAATCCTGATGTCGTCGCAATTAGGCAAAACTGATGTCTCTTTTTTCTTTCCGTTATTCAACAATATGTATAATACCTACTTTGGGGATTATCTCAGAGCCCGAGGTGAAGCATACTTTAACTTCTTGAAATGGAATACATATTGTATGGGAGTGGATGATGAAGAAAATCAACAAAAAGCAGGCCCCTACGATATGGTAATAGCCGCCTATAAATCTGTAGCCGGATTTTTAGGGATTGCACCTTCTTATTCCATAGACGGGAAGATTATTGATTCTCCTGACCAATTGAAAAATATTCCGAAAGATAGTATTGCAAAGGCATTGGGAGGCGAGATAAGGATGTTACCGAGTAGTGAGGAAGGTAAACCTGTTCCTTGGCTTGATGCTTGGCTTACGGTTTTCTATCAGGAAAATCCGAAATTAGATCTTTCCAAGAAGTTTACCTACGAAAAGGAAACAGCCAAATATATAGAATTTATAAGCAGTTTAGATCCCAAGAATTATTATGCCCAAAGATATAACAGAGCGATAAAACAGATTGACACTGCATCCAAAAAACTTGAAAAAAGTGATAAGCGGATTAAGAGAATGAGGATGTTCTTCCTTCTCTTTGCAGGTGTTCCGGCTTTATTGACCTTCGGATTGTCATGGTTTTTTGCCATACCTGATGTCAATCCAATCAGTGGGAATTTCTTCGCCACCTGGTTTATTTGTTTCGTTGCTGTGGCAATATGTGCCGGCTTAATGTTTGAAAGTTTCTTCGGGTCATTGCTCCCGGGAGTTATCGGTGGTTTAATATTAGCGGGAATAGCCTGGTGTGCATTTGCTTGGTTTCCGTCAGTTTTATATTTCATTGCGGGAGCGGTACTGTTGATCGGATCAATTGTTGCTGTTATTTATCTATTTAAACGACATGAGGTAGATACTGGAGGCAAGGTAATTTCAGGCAATATGTTTGAATACCGTCAGTTAGACGCCTTATATTTCACCTTTAAGGATAATAGCAAAAATATTGAAAACGCAATCACTAAGTATTCTGAAGCGCAAAGAAGTTATGATAAGACAACACGTGAGGACATAACTGCTTACGGATGGCTTTGGGCAGGACCCGTTTGGGTAATATTCCTGATATGGTTTTTTGCAACTCCTGAATTGAGTGGACATTATTCATGGGTCCATGGAAGAGTGGGTGCAGAAAAAGTTGTTCCGGGAAAATGGGTTCTTGGTACCTGGGAATTCAAAATAGGGACAGGTACAAGAATTGTATGTAATATTGATTCTGTAGAAAACGGGAAAGATATTTATGGGACAATCAAGATCGGTAGTCAGGCACCCGTACCGGCTGTAGGTTATGTAAGAAGTAAAAAAGACACTATTCCTGAGTCATTCAGTTTCAGAGTTGAAACCGGTGCATATAATAAACAAAATCTTGATGCTGACTATAATCCCAGAAAGAAGGAATGGACAGGTCTTTATTATGACAGAAAGACTATTGGATATGAGGTTATATTCCTTAAGACCCCTATGACGAATTCCGAACCGGTTCAAAAATCTTCAACACCACAACAACAAAAAACTACCTCTACAAAGAAAAAGGAAGCTCCTGTTGTCAATATTGAAGAACCGGAAGAGGAAATTATCATAGAAGAACCTGCCCAAGAAACTAATGAAAATGAACCATCTTCAAGCAATATTCTTGGAGAAGATACAATGAAATAATCAAAAACTTAATAGAAATGAAAAAATATTTTGTGTTTTTAATCTTAATTTTAACCGGCATATCATATTCTTATGCTGAGAACCAAAAATATGTAATTGCCGACAAATCAGGGAAGACAAGGTTAGTCCCTGTAGCACCCGAGGGAGATAAATGGAGATGGAACGGGAATGATATATATGTAGAAAATGGTGCCGAAGTAGAGGGATTCCAAGTTAAAAAGGACCGATCCTTGAATTACTCAGGTTCCCCTTATGTTTACAGAGAATGTACCATTGTAAAGTATGAAGGCAATTATTATGTGGTTCCTTTCCCTGAAAAAAGTCTTAAGGCTGTTAAAGATACAGGAGAATTAACATCTGATTCCGGATTAGGTATAAGAAATTATCTTAGCAACACCCGTTTAGGAGATTTCTACAGGACCCCGTTGCCAGGTTTGCTGGCTTTGTTATGTGCCTTCATATCAGGTATCATTATTTTCTATTTTATATTTACCGGAAAGGAGAATCAAATAATAAGTTGGTTGTTCGCAATACCTCTTTGTTTCATTTCCCTCCTTGAAATTGGGGCAGCATTTTCAGTAGGCACAGATGCCGCCTGGTGGGTGAATCCTGAAGATGTCGGGTACTGGATTTCTACACCCCTTCTTATCCCGTATGCCATAGTTGCCGCTTTAATGGTTTTCTCATATAAGTTATATGGAGTAATGGGACATGTAGATGGTCCTGGAAATCTTGTGATATCCATCTTGTTGTTTATTGGAATCGGTCTTACTGTAATTTCAGCAATCTTTGTCGTTATTAACTTCCTGTTTGCAGCTTGTCTCTTAATTTTTGCAGGATGGCTTTTCAAAGGTGTGGACGTTAAGAATTCTGACGGAAGTTCAACAAACTTTGGGCCATTAGGGAATTATAGAACTGACCGACATGGAAACTCAACACATATCTAAGAGCCATGAAAAAGTGTGATAAATGCAATAAGGATAACCGCGAGGAAGCCATATATTGCCGATTCTGCGGTGAGAAACTTCCGGTGGTAGAAGAAATAACTGTTGGCAAAGGTGGCAGAAGGAAAATAAAACGAGTTAAAAAGGATGAGCTCGATGAAATAATAGGCCTTGACCAAAAGAAAGATCAGATCAGAGAGTTTGTGACAACTATTCTTGCCTTAATGAAACAACGAGGCAAGTCGGTTTTGAACACATTAAATTCCAATATCCTTATAACAGGTCCTACAGGAAGTGGAAAATCACATTTCAGGGATGCTATAGAGGATTATTTTCTTACTAAGGGCATCGTGAAATTGGAGGAGATGGACTTTTATACCTCATTATCCATTGACCAACTTAATCTTGCAGAAAAGCCATTGCAAATGTTAAGTCTGGATGATGCAGATAAATTGCTACCCTCCGATGGTTCAGATGATTTGGTCGGGACACCACTGCATTATGTATTCTCTAATATGAGAAACAAATTGGTGAATACCGACGATAAAATGATTGTGCTTATGACCGGAGGTCCTGAATTGGCATCTTTCGTGGAAAGAAATCCTGAAATAAAGAATCTTTTTGCAAAACATATAAAACTTGAGGAATTGACAGCATTAGAAGTGGCTGATATTACAGAAGCAATGCTACTCGAGCATTTTAAACTTTCCCTCACTCAAGAAGCCTACGACAAACTTGTGAGAGTTATAAGTTATGAACGCAGGAACTCTGAAAAGTTCGCAAACTCTCACCTGGCGGCGTCGAAAGCCAACGATATAGTGATGAAGGCCACGATGCGTAGTAAGGGAAAGACCCCGAAAGAGGCTTTGCCTGAAGATATAGAAGGCAAGGAATATATGCCAAAGACTTTGGAGGAAGTTTTGGGTGAATTCGACAAATTTGTAGGAGTAGATGAAATCAAGAAGACTATGACCGGAATTGTGGATTCCATCAAGTCTTTCCAAAAACTTCACCCTGACGAGACATACGAATTAAAAGACCATTACCTTTTCTTGGGCAACCCCGGTACGGGTAAGACCACCATGGCAAGGGTGTTTGCTGACGCACTCAACGCTATGGGAATCCTTGCCTCCGGGCAGTTGATAGAAGTGGCACCCAAAGATTTACGTGGACAGTATGTAGGCCATACCGGTCCGATGGTAGATGCCGCTTTCGACAAGGCGATGGGTGGTATTCTCTTTATTGACGAGGCATACAACATGTGGAATGGCTCTGACGACCAGTTCGGAAATGAGGCTGTCACTGTGATGCTCAAGAATATGGAAGACCGCAAAGGAAAACTTGTGGTGATTCTTGCCGGTTATCCCAGAGAGATGGATTATTTTATTGAGAATGCCAACCCGGGTTTGTCATCAAGATTCAACGAGACTATTGATTTTAGAGATTATAAGGGTCCGGAACTTACCGAAATCGCACGGCGAATGATAAAATCCCAAGGTTATACCCTTGATGAAAAAGCCGACAAGATGATTGACAAATTCTTCGAAAAGATGTATGTAAGCCGTAAGAAGGATTTCGGTAACGCAAGAGATGTAAGAAACGTGGTTGATAAGGCTATAAAGGCACAGAACTCCAGAGTGCAGAAAGCCATAAAGGAAGGTGGTTTTGACAAGACTCAGGAATTTGTAATTACAATGGCCGACATCAACGGAAATGAAAAGCAAGCGAAGACTGTTGACGAAGTAATTGCTTCAATGGACGACCTAATCGGAATGACTGACATTAAAGAAGAGATAAGGAAACTCGCAAATGTAGCCATGGTCAACAGAATGAGGATGGAACGTGGTATTGGAGCTGCCGCTCTGCAGCCGGTGAACATTATCCTCACCGGTAATCCCGGAACGGGAAAGACCACCATTGCCAAAAGACTCGGAGAAGTGCTACATGCAGCCGGTGTATTACCTACTGACAAAGTTATAGAACGTGAAGCAAAAACTATTCTTTCAAGCTATGTAAATGCCTCGGGTCAAAATATGGACAAAGCCGTTGATGAGGCTATGGGAGGAGTGCTATTCATCGATGAGGCATATAATCTTCTCCCACAACCGGGCAGTATGAACAATACCGGTAATGAAGCCCTGGATGCATTGATGACCCGAATGGAGAATGACAAGGGTAAGTTTGTAGTTGTAATCGCAGGATATAAGGACAGAATGGAAGAACTCGTAAGACGAGGCAATCCCGGTCTTATGAGCCGTTTCAACAAGAATTTCCATATCGATGATTACGATGCAGATTCCTTGTTCAAAATCTTCATGATGAATGCCAAAAAGAGGAAATTCAATCTGACACCACAAGCCGAACAGGCCGTAAAAGATCATATTGAGGATATGGTGACCAACAAACGTCAGCATTTCGGAAATGCGCGTGAGGTGGTCAACCTTCTCAATGAAGTGGTGGAATTGCAAGGCAACAGGATAGCGTCCGATCCTTCAGTGATTGATTCTGATCCCGAAGCGCTTACCACCATAGAGGAAGCAGATATACCTAAGTTTGATTAAGAGAGCACAAGAATAATTATGAAAGAGATAGAATGTCCGTCGTGCGGAGAAATGATACCTGATGACAGCAAATACTGCGACCAATGTGGCGCGGAATTGCTTGAGTGCGTGAATTGCGGTGCACTTGGCACTGATGATTTCTGTGCCGAGTGTGGAAAACCTATGGTATCAAAAGGAAAAGCCGAAAATAAACCTGATGCAACTGTCAAACCACCTAAGGAAGAGGATGTTCTTATAAATATTGTAAATACCACAATAGGAGGTAGAAATGCCACAAAGAACTTGATTTTGAAAGCAAGGAAAGGGAACTTTATACTTCGACCTGAGAATGAAGCCATAATCGGTAGGAAAGATAGCCCTTACGAACAATTGCTTATGGATTTAAACCTTATTTCACGAAGGCATGGAAAGTTTGTGAAACAAGGGAGGGATTGGTATATAGTTGATTTCGGGAGTACAAACGGCACCCTTGTCAACGATGTTGAACTGCAACCTAATGTGCCAATGAAATTCAAGGCAGGAGATGTGGTGGATATTGGCACATATATCTTTGATGTTATAGAAAGATGACAGATAATTCCATCGGGAAAATATCATATTACGCTGTAAGCGATGTAGGTTGTGTCAGAACCAATAATGAAGACATGGCCTATGTGGCCGGTAAACTCATAAGGGATGGGGAAACAAAAGGGGAAGTTGTCCTTTCGGAAGAGAACCCCGTGATTGCATTCGCTGTTGCCGACGGTATGGGCGGTTATGAAGGCGGAGAGGTTGCTTCTGAGATTGTGTGCCGTTCTTTTAGCAGCTTTATCAAAAAAGGATTACCGAAAGAAGACAGTGAAACAATAGAGGCCATAAAGCAATGGGCTGTCAATGCCAATAATCTGGTTTTGGAAACCGGAAAGCTTCGCCCTGAATTGAGTGAAATGGGCACTACCCTTGTGGGTATGATTATTGATAAAAACAGTCTTTTTATTATCAATATCGGCGACAGCCGTTGCTACAGATTGAGAAACGGAATCCTGAAACAACTTTCCACCGACCACTCGGAACGGGAACGCACCGGTAACCCGAATACCCCGAGCAATCTTATTTATAATTTCCTGGGAAATTACCCTAAAGATTTCTTTTCTGATATTTCTATCTATGAACCTATCTCCGGAGACAGCTATCTCTTTTGTTCGGATGGATTGAGCGATCTGGTGAGTGACGAAATGATAGAAGAGAATTTTTTCAATCCTCAAAAATTGATAGAGCTTGCCAAGGAAGAGGGAGGCAGGGACAACATAACCCTTATAACAATTCAAATAGATGAGCCCCTTGAAACATGACCCGATAGAAGATACCGCTGAATTCAAGGCAGTGATTAAGGACGTGGAAAAAGAGTTGGGCGAATTATTAAAAGATAAGCCGAGAGGTATGGGATTTTGCCATATGTATTGGTATGAAAAAAAACGGATCCTTAAAGAAAAATACGGGATTAACTGGAAGTCTCCTGCTCTGATGAATCCACGGGTAAGGTTTGATTGAATCAAATTGCCATTCGACTTAACAACAGAATTATACGAAATTAGAAATGAGATTGTCTGACGAATTTTATGATATTCTGGCTCTCGAGGATGAAGACCCGGAAGCATATGATAAGGCTGCCGAATTAGTGTTGAAATCTCCGTTCTCAAAAGAAAGGACCGGCTTGTTGGCCATGATGTATTATGACGGCATAGGAGTGGAACAGGATTTGGAAAAAGCTTTTGAATATGCCGAAATGGCAGCGGAAGATAATGATGGAACTGCCCTATATATTTTAGGACATATGTGTGAAAATGCCGAAACACCTGACCAGGAACATGGAGGTCCGAGGCAGAAATACGATCACTATGATGCCGAAAGTTTTATGGAAAGGTGTAGCCGGACCGACAGCCATTGGGCTCAGGCTGCCCATCTTTGGTTAGGCGATTATTATATGGATATGGCCAAGGGAGGTGATCCGGAGGTGGCTGTGGAACATTACGAAGCCATAGGGGAAAATGTACCGGAAGCAGCTGAAAAATTAAGCGATTATTACTATAACCAATGGTTTGTGGACATGGTAATTCCCGAAGAATACCGAACAAAGGATCTTGCAGACAAAATATTCCATTGGACCCAAGTGGCGGCAAACTTCAATCCCCACGACTATTCCTATCGTATGGGTTGTGTTTATGCGGAAGGAATTGGTTGTGACGCCGAAAAGGGATTCCGTCTTGCACGCAAATATTGGGAGGATGCTTACGGGTTCGGAGATTGGAGGGCTGCAGAATCAATAGCCGATCTATATGAAGACCGGCTGGAAAATCTACCACCTGACACTCCTGAGGCCAGAAAGGAGAATATAATCAAACATATAAAATCTTGGCGGGAACTTGCCCAACGCGAACGTGAGAGACAGTGGGCCCAAGAACCGGACCCTTCAATTGAAGAGGATTGAGGACTTCCCGGGAGTCTTGTAATACGGAAGTACTTAGCCTTTAATTTTTTACGATTAAGGCCGGACAAAGAAGAAAAAGGGGAATTGGTAAGTTCTCATCTTTATACAGTTTGGGGTGGTTTCATTTTTTTTTTATATTTGCAATATGGAGAGTTTAAGAAAGAGCCTTTCCAGGTTGCCTGCGTGGCTATTGAGTATAGTCACAATGCTTGTGATTTTATGGCTCACATTGGCTCCCAAACCTTTAGGAGACGAACCTCCCTCGCTATTTGAGGGCGCAGACAAGGTTGTTCACGGATTAATGTTCGGGTTTTTAACCTCCATGATGTTGCTTGACTGGGAAAGGAAACACCATTGGAAGAAGGCGTATCCGGGAAGGATTTTTGTCTGTGCCACACTGTCGGCAACTCTGGGAATACTCATAGAATTCGTGCAGGCCGGCATGGGACTGGGAAGAGGTTTCGAATATGGTGACATAGCTGCCGACACTATTGGCGCCTATATATTCGCGATTTTATGGTTATGTCTCCCTAACCCCCTAAGGGGAAATTAGAAAAAAGAGGGTATAAACTATCTTGTGGAAGAAAAGGAAATAACAGATAATGAACAGACACCGGGGCCCGAAACTCCGGAGAAAAAGGTTAAGAAGCACTGGATTCATCCGAAATGGCTGAGGATAGTGCTAAAGACTTTTATGTGGATCATAATAAGCGTGGTCTGCATCGCCATTATCGTGCCTGTGCTTCTCTATGTTCCACCCGTTCAGACTTTTGTAAAGAATATAGCCTGCAATGTAGTGGAGAAATCCACGGGAATGAAAATCGGCATCGACCGATTCCGGCTCAAATGGCCGCTTGATGTAGCCTTGGATGGAGTCACGGTGGTGGAAGCTACAGGTGACACTATGGTGTATGCCAAGGAAGTTATCGCCGATGTCAAGTTAGCACCCCTCTTCAAGCTTGATGTAGACATCAATGACCTCAAATTGGAGGAAGCCGGAATCAGGATAATGGCACCGGACTCATCCATGTTGCTCAAACTTACGGCCAACCTTATAGAAATCGATGACAAAAGCTCCGTGGATATCAAGACCATGACTGTGGATGTGAACAAGCTTCTTATCCAACAGGCGGATTTGAGTCTCGATATGGATGTTTGGAAAAAGAAACCTGCCGAAAACGACACCACCGTACCTGTTAACCTGAAGATTCTGCTTCATGACGCACAGATAGATGGTTTTAATTTCGGTATGGCGATGCTACCTACCATCGATACCCTTTCGCTGGTATCAAAAAACGTGGCCATCAGGAACGGTGTGATAGATCTTTCACAAAACCTGATAACAGCGGATTATTTAGGAACTTCAGACGGCAGCGTAACATACGTCGCCCCCACCCCTGAATATGTGAAAGAGCATCCAATGCCGGTCGACACCACTTCAGTGGCTACTCCTCCGATGATAATAAAGGGAGATACCGTGCAGGTGATAGATTTCAAAGCTCTTTATGCCATAAAAGACGCAAAACCATTGCCGGGCTTCGATCCCTCATATCTTCAATTCTCGGATGTGAACATCACCCTTGACAATTTCTATAACGAGGCTTCCACAGTAAAACTGCCGATTGCCTCGATATCGGCGAACGAAAGGAGCGGATTAATGGTAACTTCCGGAAACGGAGAAATAGCGGTGGACTCAACCGGATTGGTTTTGAAGGATGTGACACTCCGGACACCATATACCTATTTAAACGCCACTGCAGAAGTACCCTTCGCAGTGATGGAGTTGAACCCTTTTGCCCTCTTCAACCTTGACGCAGAGGGTTCGGTGGGTTGGCCAGACATCGAATCGTTCGTGCCCGACATGAAACCCTACACATCAAAACTTCCTGCGAGAAATCCGTTGGATTTCGACATAATAACCGGGGGATCACTGAGTGCCATCGAACTGACTGACCTGAATGTGGGTATCCAGAATGTTTTGAGAATTAAGGCATCCGGATATGCGCAGAATGCGATGGATCTAAAGAAACTGCGGGCCGACGTGAAATTTGAAGGAGATGTTACCCAACCGAAAGTAATCGACAAGCTTTTGGAACTGAAGGGGATACAAGTTCCAACCCTTAAACTGACGGGAGAGGCTACTGCCAAGAATGAAATATATTCAGCCAATTTTGATTTGAAGACATCTGTCGGTTCCTTGGTGGCGGATGGAAGCGTATCTCTGTCGGCTGAAAAATATAGGGCTACCGTCAATGTAGCGGATATAAACGTAAAGGGTTTCATGCCTGATTTAGGAATCGGAACTGTAGACGCTTCCCTAACCGCTCAAGGTGCCGGGTTCAATCCAACGAAACCTAACGCTGATGCCGATATACATCTGAATGTCTCCTCGATAGATTACAACGACCAGACACTCAACAATATCACTGCGGATGTGACACTGCAAAACGGAGTGTATAAATTCGACATAGATTCACCGAACGACATACTGAGACTTGACATTAAAGGAGAAGGGACTGTGGCACCCGATCTTTACACAGCGAATTTGAAAGCCGTGATAGACAAGGTGGATCTCTTCGCTCTGGGAATGGCAACCGATAACAGCACTTTAAGCGGCACGGCGACTTTGAAAGCGAGCGCGAGTCCAGAAAAATGGCTCTATGACGCTGATGTATGTCTGAAAGACTTCGCATTCATTTCGGGAGCCAATTATTATGCCATACCCAACGATATAGACATAATATTCAAGAGCACCTTCGACAAAGTGTTCGCAGACGTGGATGCCAAAGGTACATGCCTGAATTTCGAGGCTGATGCGGGCCTTAAACAAATGATCGACTCCTTTACAGAGATCGGGGACTCTGTGAGCCGACAAATAGCACTGCGTGACCTTGATGTGGAGATGCTGCAAAAAATGCTGCCACATTTCCGATTGAACCTTCAGGCATCGGGCAACGGAGCAATGGCTGATATTCTTGCAGGAGCCGGCTTGAGCGTGAATAAAATCGAGGGCAACATCACCAACGATTCAATCATAAGCGCCGGATTCGGAGTATGGGAACTCGCAAATTCCAATATGCGGGCCGACACCATCACCTTCTCCCTCAAACAAAGAGGACAGTTGCTGGATTACAAAGCCCATATGGGAAACAAACGTAACAATCCGATCGGTGATTTCGCCAACGTAAATATAAACGGATATGTGGGTCAGAACCGTCTGATGATGGGATTCAGGCAACTCAACCAAAAAGGTGAAACCGGCTATAGATTAGGACTCACAGCAGCCTTCCAGGATTCCCTGATAACAGTGCACTTCACTCCTTTGAAAGCCATGATTGGCTATATTCCCTGGACTTTCAACTCCGACAACAGTATCGAATTGAACATGAAGACTTTCAAACTCGATGCCAACCTGCTTGCCGAGAGTACTAAGAGCAGTATACTTTTGAAGACCGAGAAGAACGAGAGAGGAGAAGATGAACTTCATCTTGCCCTTGACAACGTGCAGATACAAGACTTCCTTCAATTGTCGGTATTCGCACCTCCAATCACTGCAGCACTTAATGCCGATCTCCATGTGGGTTATACTGAGGGCTGGCTGTATGGTACAGGAAATGTGGGTGTACACAATTTTACATACGATCGTCTGAAAGTGGGTGACTTCGACTTGTCGCTAAGGGCCGGTATGAACGACGACGGTTCCACCGGAGCCCGATTAGGACTCAAGATAAACGGCAAGAACGCCATCGCAGCCAAAGCTTTGCTGGTTCCGGACTCATTGAAAGTGCCTCAAGTCAAAACCATGGAACTTGATTTGACCCAATTCCCGCTCAATATCGCCAATCCATTCTTAGGAAAAGATGTGGCACAACTGTCAGGTTATCTAAACGGTGTGTTTGATTTGAGCGGTTCATTGAAACTTCCTAAACTCAACGGATTCCTCGCCTGCGATTCAGTTGCGGTATTTGTGCCGATGATGGGAAGTTCCGTGAAATTCAATCAAGATTCCATACTGGTTGTAGACAATGTAATCGACTTCAACAAGTTTGATATTTGGGGACAAAACAATAACCCGATCGAGATAGACGGCACGGTCGATATGAGCGACCTCAGGACGGCAGTGTTCGATCTGAAATTGAATGCAAACAACTTCCAGCTTATTAACAATGACCAAAGGGCACGCTGCGATCTCTATGGCAAATTGTTTATGGACATCCATGCAAGTGCCAGAGGACCCATGGACCATTTAAGCCTTAATGCAGGAGTTAATCTGCTAAAGGCTACCAAGGTGACTTATTCCATACCTCAAACCACTGCCCAGTTGACAGCTCATAATACCGAAGGCATAGTGAGATTCGTAAATTTCAACGACACAGTATTGGTGATGAGGGAAGACACGGTGGCTCCTCCAGCATTTTCAATGAGAATACTTGCAGGGCTGACCTTAGAAAATGGAATGCAGGTAAATGTTATCTACCCGGGATCCACAACTACCGGTACTGCAAGGGTGGAAATTCAGCCGAGCGGACAGTTGACCTATTTCCAAAATTACTTAGGCGACATGCGACTCAACGGACAGGTGTATATAGGCAACGGTTACGCAAGCTACAGCATGCCGATTGTGGGAGAAAAGAAATTTGTATTCGATCCGGAAAGCTACGTACAGTTCCAAGGCGATTTGATGAACCCATCGTTCAGCATAAAAGCAACAGATGATGTGCGGGCAAGCGTGATTGAGAACGGAAATTCTCGTATTGTGAATTTCTCTGTCGGAGTTGACATCACCCAGACGTTACAGAATCCTAAGCTGGAATTTGATTTGAGCACAAACGATGACATGTCGATTGAAAACGAACTCCAGTCGATGACCCCGAATGCCCGGAGTATGGCCGCTCTCAATATGCTGTTGACAGGCCAATATACTGGTGCCGGGGTGAAGACTGCAAGTAGCGACCTTTTACAAGGAACCATGTATAATATCCTTACCTCCACCATCAACGGATGGTTGGCCAACAATGTGAGAGGTGTGGATATAAGTCTTGGAGTGGACCAATATGGCAATTCCTATAACGGCGAGACCGGTTCCTCGACAAGTTACAGCTATCAGGTATCAAAATCATTGTTCAACAATCGGTTCAAGATTTCAGTGGGAGGTAATTACACTACTGACGCCCAGGCAGACGAAAACTTCTCAGAAAATCTAATAAGCGACATCTCGTTTGAATATCTTTTGAAACAGACCCAGAACGTTACCATGTATGCCCGTCTGTTCCGGCATACCGGATATGAAAGTATTTTGGAAGGTGAGATAACGGAAATGGGAGGCGGTTTCCTCTTGCGAAGGAGATTGTCGAATCTGAAATCCTTGTTCAAATGGGGTACACCGAAAAATATGCAGTTGAACCAACGCCAACTTCAAGGTCCCGGCATGGGGATGCGTCGGGTTCATCAAAATGATACGACTCATACGAATAACATTACTGAAAGACGGGACACAATAGTTGAAAGAAGAGATTCTGTGACTATCAAGCCTGACACCATAACCATTAACAATAAGGTGGAAAACAATGAAAAATAGATTCCGAATGCATACCGCGGCATCAATGGTGCTTGTTCTCCTCCTTGTGTGGATAGCATCATGTTCCACCACCTCACGCCTGGCTCCGGATGAAACACGTTATACAGGTATGGGCAAATTCGAAGTAATTGCTCCGGATGGTGTGAAATTGCCGTCAGCACTTGATGCGGAATTGAGAAAAACGGGTGAAACGGATGCAAATGACTATATCCTTGCTCCTTTCATAAAAATACCTTTGGGTTTGTGGGTCTACAACAATTGGAACGACTCGGCAAAAGGTCTCAAAGGATGGCTTTACCGCAAATGGGTGAAGGATCCTGTGCTTGTAAGCGAAGTAAAGCCCCAGATCCGTGCCAAACTTATGCAACAATTGCTTGATGACAACGGATACTTCGGGTCGCAGGTGGTCTACAACATAGAACCTGACAAGAAAAACGACAAGAAAGCAGCCATCGGCTACACTCTGCACGTGACTAAACCTTACCTTATAGATTCAATCATATATCTCAACGAGAACTCGAGAATAAACAAGTTCATAGATTCCGTGGCAAGAAAGAGCCCGTATTTGAAAACCGGCGAGATTTTCTGTGTGGACTCACTTGAGGCCGAAAGAGTGAGGATAGTGAATTCTATGCGTAACCATGGCTATTATTATTTCAAACCGGATTACATTGAATTTCTTGCCGATTCATTGATTACCCCGGGAGAAATAGCCATCAAGCTGAACCTGGTGAGAAACATCCCAAGTATGGCAAAGTTACAGTATAAGACCGGTAAAATTGAAACCATCATTCTTCGCAACAGTGAAGAAACTATGGGCACACCGGATACCATGCAAACATCGAGGGGTGAGTTGATTGTGTATGAACCTGCCCGTTTAAGAAAAAATCTTATTCCGAGCTGCATCACATTCAGAAAGGGCAAGATATTTACAGTAAGGGACATGAACCTTACGCAAACCAGATTATCCAGACTTGGCATATTCGGAGGAATCCAGATAAACGTAATGCCTTCCGACACCAATCCTGAAAATCCATTGGTTGACGTATATACCACTGCCCGATTCCAAAGTCCGATCGAAGCTACCATCCAAGCTAACCTTACCTCAAAATCCAACAGTTATCTGGGACCGGGTGTTACACTTGGACTTTCCCATAACAATATTTTCGGTGGAGGAGAGAAATTAAGTTTCCAGATCAATGCCGATTACGAATGGCAAACGGGTGGAGAAAGGAACAAAAATTTCAACAGCTATGAATTGGGTATCAATGCCTCTTTGGCATTTCCCCGATTGTTGGCTCCAAATTTTGTAAGAAGAACCCGTAGAGATCTTAACTGGACTACTATCAATTTAGGTGCCAATACCCTGAATCGCCCCCAATTCTTCAACATTGCAGAATTCAATGCCGGTATAACATATGAATGGAGAGCCACAAGGCATTCGTTGAACCAACTCACTCTTTTTAAACTTACATATACCAAGCTTTTGTCTCACACTCATGAATTCGACTCCATCATGACCCAAAATCCGGCAATCGCATTGGGATTCCAGAGTCAGTTCATTCCACAGATAAGCTGGACATATACCTACGACAAATTCTTCGAAAGGGAAAGAATCAACGGAATAAATTTCCAATCCATATTGACAGAGGCCGGAAACGTTTTCGACGGAATTTATTCATTGTTTGGAGTTCACGGAACAAAGACTTTGTTCGGCACGCCATTCTCACAATTTATCAAGGGACAGGTGCAATTGGTTTACAACAGGCGATTGTTTCCAAAGTCAGACCAATGGATAGTTTCGAGGGTATTGATAGGAGCTGAACATCCCTATGGAAATTCATCGACTGTTCCTTATTCGGAACAATTCTATATCGGAGGTGCGAATTCAATCCGAGCGTTTACAATCAGGTCATTGGGGCCCGGTTCTTATAGACCGCCAAACCAGGAAAGGGACGGATATTTTGACCAAACCGGTACTTTCAAATTGGAGGCAAATGTGGAATACAGGTTCCCGATAGTGAGCATATTGCATGGAGCAGTGTTCTTAGATACGGGTAACGTTTGGCTTTTGAAGAATGACCCGATGCGGCCCGGAGGATTGCTGACGGGAAAAACTTTCCTGCGAGATCTCGCGCTTGGAACCGGAGTGGGACTTCGAGTGGATATCGGGGTGATGGTGCTTCGCGGGGATTTGGGATATGGCCTTCATGCGCCGTATGACACCGGTATTCATCACTATTTCAACATCAAATTCAACAAGGCGTTTGCCTTCCACCTTGCCATCGGCTATCCTTTCTAAATTCCACATCTTTGTTTATAACAAGCTTGTTTGAAACAACTTTGTGGAATTAACTGAAAGCTGTTTTTGTTATTAGAAATATATTAACAAAGAATAATGTCACACAGCAATTATACGGCGTCGGAAAGAAGAGGATTACTTGTAATAGCACTTGTGGCTTTACTGATTGTGGGATCGGGTGTTGTGTTGGCACTTTGCGGAAGGCCAAGGGAAAGAGTTGAAGAAATCCCTGTGGTAGTAGAGCATCCCGAGATAGTGGACACTGCAAATTTAAATTCCGTTAAAGAAAAGAAATCCAAGAAGAAAAGGAAAGATAGCTCCACAGATAAGAAGAGTCGAAGTAAAAAGGAGTCAAAATCATATCGCAGAAGAAATCCTCTGGAAGAACCGGTGTAAAATATGTTGACATTAGATGTAGCCATATCCACGTATAAACCGGAAGGGATAGAGAGAGTAGCAAAGATGCTATCGGCTCTTCCATCCCGGAAAGGGGTGAATTATATCGTTTCATGGCAACAACATGAAGATGCCTTGATTCCGGAAAGCTTAATACTAAGAGGAGATGTGGAAGTGCATCGTCTGGATTTAAAAGGATTGTCTAACAACCGGAATAATGGAATAGATCACTGCAATGGAGATATTGTATTGATAGCGGATGACGATCTGGAGTATACCGCCGACTTCGCAGAAAAGATCGTGAAAACATTTGAGGAGAATCCACAAGTAGATTTGGCTACTTTTAAAATCATTTCATTGAACCATAAAAAATATCCATCACAAAACCGGGATTTAGAATTGCCTTTTCCGAAGAATTATTATATCTCAAGTGTAGAGATAGCTTTCCGAAGAGAACGACTAAAGGGTCTAAAATTTTATCCCGAATTGGGCCTCGGTTCACCTAAAATGTATTGTGGTGAGGAAGAGTTTTTTGTTGCTTCAGCTATAAAAAGAGGATATGTTTGCAGATTTATAAACCTGGATATTGCGACACATTCTGAACCTACAACAGGCAATAAAATTTCCAATCAAATATTAAGGGGAAAAGGTTTTGTGATCAGTGCCATTTATCCCAAGACATGGATAGTTAGAATAGCTCTCAAAGCATATAGAGAGTCAAGGTTCAAGAAAACTTCTTTTTTAAACAATACTTATCAATTATCCAAAGGAGCTCTGCAAAGATTACTGACATGGCAACACATTCCGAAAAAATATAGATGGTAGGATTTTCTTATTTATGAATTATCCTTTGTTTTGCCAATGGTCCAAAAAGCGCTGAGCAACGAGCCTTGAATCATTGTGCTTCAAAGCTATGTTTCTGCCCTGCTCACCTCTCTTTAAAATTTCATTTTTATTTTCAATAAGATTCACCAATCGTTCTTTTATATCTTTATCAAATGGGGACAGGGATAATAATGGCTGTTCCGTGGAATTACCTATATATTCATAATATTCCGGCTGGGCACCGGTACCCACTACTTTCCCAAGACCCATAGCGTAAAGAGCTGTCATAGCAGGCGAGTAAGAATACAACTGATCAAGAACGATGTCAGTCTTTGCCAATCTATTGAGAAATTCATTAAACGGGAGGTCTTTCACCAAATCGGTTTTGACCTTCTCAGGCATTTCATCTTCCAGTTCCTTAGCAATTTTATACAAGATTTTACTACCCTTCATATCTTCATATCCCGATCTCATTCCCACAAAAATATTCACTTTGTCATCCGAGAAATGAACAGGATTCGAAGGTAATTCTGAGAAATCTACAGGCAGGTTTGTAAATTTAACCTTTTCTCCTAAAATACCTTTCACAGGCATTTCATATTCAGGCAAGACGGCCATGGCTCCGTTGATATTTTCCAAAAGATAATCAGCCCAATTTTTATTTGCATTTGAAATCCAGCCATATAAATGTTCCGGCTTTGCCAAATGTCCCGGGGCAAACTCCTCCCCTATCTTGAATTCGGAAAAACGAAAAAGTTTGGCATCATAACATGCCTTACAAAAATAATAATCGTTACCGGCGAGAGTAAGAAAAATCGAGCCGTTTTGCTTTTTTAATATGTCGTAGAAATATTTATATTTTTGAGGTTTAAGGCTTAGGAAATTTGTATTTATAAGTTGCACTACGTCATAGTTTCTTAAAAGTGGCAACAGGTTGAACAGTTCAAAAAGGTATTTGAATCCACCTATAATCCCGGGGGTTCTTTTAAGATAAAAATCGGTGGAAAGATTCATATGACCACACCTGTCGGAAAGAACATCCGCTTGATGGCCCATTCTCCTTAATTCCCGAGCCAGAGTGGTGTGTAAATTCGAATAGTCTCCTATAAAAAGGATCTTCATAATTTAGAAAAAATATTTTTTCAAATTTATAAAAATTATTGGTTAGAAAGAAAAAAAGAAGTAACTTTGCAGTCGCAAAAGCGAAAGCTGAAGCACTCGGGGTGTAGCACAGTTGGTTAGCGCGCTACGTTCGGGACGTAGAGGT
>JAFLTP010000025.1 GCA_022510405.1 Muribaculaceae bacterium
CACCTTTTTTACCGTCGTTGCCTGATTTTTCTTGAACTTCTGCCATAACTTATTCTGCTCCTTTGAGTGCCGTCAAAAACGTAAATTTATTCTGTTTGATGGTTTGAAGATTATCCATAACCATGTGGACAACATCGAACGAAGTATTCTGGTCGGCCTTGATAGCAATACCGGTGCCATCTTTAATAGCCTGAGCCAGGTTGTCGTTTTCAGTCTGACGCATAGCCTTGATCCACATTTGGAATTCAGTAGGCTGGTCAGGGTTTGAATTCCAAGCAATAGGAATACCCGTGATATGGTTAGGATTATCATCATCGCCTTCGAGCCACTTATCCATCTTGGTCATACCTTCTGGCTGATAAGCCAGGTTGAGGAAATCTCCCATTTGAGCGAGTGGTACACCGAAAGCACCAAGTTTTGCGAATGTGTGCTTCTGCTCGTTAGTGAAGCTAACAGGATTGTTCTTATGTGTCTCGTTGTAGATCTCGGCTACTTTGTCGAGCACGGCCATCCTCATGTTTTCGTTACTCCAAACAGTAGATGTGTCGTTGTTCATAGTGAGCCAGACCTTACCTTCCGGACTTACAAGGACCTGCACAAAGTTAGTTTCCTGCACCTTTTCAGTAGAAACTGAAGGAGGAGTCAACACTGTGGTTGGTTCTTTCTGGAGGAAGGTTGAAGTCAACATGAAGAAGGTAAGCAGCAGCACGGTCACGTCACTCATCGCTGTCATGTCGATGAATGTGCTCTTCTTTGCTATTTTTACTCTTCCCATATTAAGCTAAAACTAAATCGGTTAATTAATTATCTACTAACAAAAGAGCGGATTAATTATGAGTAGCTGCGAATGTAGCCACGATAGAGAAACCGATTTCGTCGATAGCGTAAGTAAGGTTGTCGATCTTATTAGTGAAGAAGTTATAAGAGATAACTGCGAAAGCACCGGTTGCGATACCGAAGGCAGTGTTTACAAGCGCTTCAGAGATACCGGTTGAAAGTTCTGTTGAGTCAGGAGAACCGGAAGTTGCAAGAGCCTGGAATGATTTGATCATACCCATAACGGTTCCGAGAAGTCCGACGAGAGTACCGAGTGTTGTAAGTGTTGCAACGATCGGAAGGTTTTGTGAAAGGGCCGGCATTTCAAGAGCTGTAGCTTCTTCAACCTCGTTACGGAGAGTAGTAAGTTTTTGCTCTTTGCTAAGCACTGTGTTGGCGTCCATTTCTTTGTACTTCACGAGTGTGCTGTAGATAACGGCAGCAACAGAACCTTTTTGGTCGCGGCAGCGTTGCATAGCAGCGTCGATATTGTTCATAGCGAGGTCAGCTTTAACGTCGCTAACGAATTTTGTAGTATTACCTTTACCGGAAGCAGAGCTGATAGCGATCCAACGTTCGATTGAAAGAACGATTACAGTGAGGAAGAGGGTCATAAGGATAGGTACGATGAAACCACCTTTGTAAACTGTACCGGCGAGGTTGAGTGGGTGGCCGGCGGGATCGTTGCCTTCAAAGTTGCCAGGTGCGCCCATAGCAAAGAGGAAGATACATACTGCTGCGATAGCACAAGCGATGATTACGAAAAATGCATTGCGGATACCACGCACGTTGCTGATTTTTTCATCCTTTTTCTTCTTAGGAGTTGCTACCGGAGCTGCAGCAACAGTAGGATTTTGAGATGCCATAATGTTAATTTTGTTTGAAATTTAATTATTTGTTATTTGTATTTTTTATGTTTTAATTCGTTTCCCAATTCGACGAATCTGAGTCTTTCACGGGTGCTAAAACATACGGTATATGTCTTATATCCCCATTACGTTGCAAAATTACAATATAATTTGAAAAAAACAATTTTTTAAAATAAAAAAATAATAATTAGGAGTTAACATAGGAACGAGGGGTGCGCATAAAAACGTGCATCCCTCTTCCTATGAAATCGTTATTTAAGTTTATTTAACAGCTGCAACACCTGGAAGAGTTTTACCTTCGATTGCTTCAAGAAGCGCACCTCCACCGGTGGATACATATGAAACGCTGTCGGCAAGTCCGAACTTGTTTACACATGCAACTGAATCGCCACCACCTACAAGTGAGAAGGCGCCATTGTCGGTTGCTTCAACGATAGCTTCAGCGATCGCACGGGAACCCTTGGTGAAGTTTTCGAATTCGAATACTCCAGCGGGACCGTTCCACAAGATGGTCTTGGAAGGACGAATCACTTCTGCAAAAGCCTTTTGGGTTTCAGGACCTGCATCGAGACCTTGCCATCCGTCAGGTATATCATTGCTCGGACAAACTATGGTTTGAGCATCGTTGTCGAATGCGTTTGCTGCTATGCAATCGGTTCCAAGAACAAGGTTTACGCCTTTTCCCTTTGCTTTCTTAAGAATATCGAGAGCAAGGTCAAGTTTGTCATTTTCAACGATAGAGTCACCGATTTTGCCACCCTGAGCTTTAGCGAATGTGTAGGTCATACCACCGCAAAGGATAAGGTTGTCTACCTTGTCCATAAGGTTTTCGATGATTCCGATTTTTGTGGAAACCTTGGAGCCGCCCATAATGGCTGTGAAAGGACGTTTGATATCTTTGAGGATATTGTCGACAGCCTTCACTTCTTTTTCCATAAGGTAACCGAGCATCTTGTCGTCTGCGTTGAAATAATCAGCTATCACAGCTGTGGATGCGTGAGCACGGTGAGCGGTGCCGAAAGCGTCATTAACGTATGCGTCTGCATAGCTTGCAAGATGCTTGGCGAATTCTTTCTGGCTCTTCTTCATTTCTTCTTTAGCTGCCTTGTAGCCGGGATCCTCTTTGTCGATTCCTACCGGTTTGCCTTCTTCTTCGGGATAGAAACGAAGGTTTTCGAGAAGAAGCACCTCACCCGGTTTGAGCTCTGCAACAGCCTCGTCGGCTTTCTGGCAGTCGTGAACGAATTTCACGTCTGTACCGAGAGCTTTTGCCACATCTTCACGGATCTGTTTGAGGCTATATTTTTCATTAACCTTACCTTTGGGTTTACCCATGTGGGACATAAGGATAAGGCTACCGCCGTCGGCAAGTATTTTCTTGAGTGTAGGGAGAGCACCACGGATACGGGTGTCGTCTGTTACTTTACCGTTTTCATCCAAGGGCACATTGAAGTCAACCCTTACGATTGCCTTTTTACCGGCGAAATTGTAATCATCTATTTTTGCCATGGGTTGTATGTTGAAAGGTTTTTATGTTTTGTTTTAAATTTTGTATGTTAATTTTTATGTCAACCGGCTTGAAGAATGGGATAACCGAGATTAACCTTGCAAATTTAATGAAAAATGGTGGTTTGCCAAACAGTTGGCAAATAGAGAACAAAATTAAGTAAATTTGCATAAATAAAGATTTTTATGGAAGTGAATAAAGTCCCACCGATTTTAATAGACCTGTTTGAAAATGAATATAAAACAGCCGTAGATGTAAGCAAATTGACGGACGGAGGTTCTATGCGAGAATATTATCGGCTCTCAAACGGCAATGTTACTGTAGTGGGAGTTGTAAGCGAAGACACCATAGAGAATGATATATTTTTCAGTCTTGACAAGGTTTTGGAGAAAGAGGGAATAAATGTTCCTAATATTATAAGGATTTCAGAAGATAAGAAGGCTTACTTACTCCAGGATTTAGGAGATACAAGTCTTTTCAGTCTTTTAAGTGGTGATGAAAGAATGGAATTGTCAAGAAGGGCTTTGAAATTATTGGTCCGTTTCCAGACCTTACCTGAGAAAGTTTGGATCAATGAAGTTGGATACAAACCCTTATCTGAAAGACTGGTGAGATGGGATCTGAATTATTTTAAATATGACTATCTGAAACCCGCGAAAGTGTTATTTGATGAAGAAAAACTTGAAGATGATTTTGATAAGTTGGTTGAGAAACTGACAAATTCTATGGTGACAGGGTTTATGTACCGTGATTTCCAAAGTCGGAACATAATGATAAAAGACAAAGATTTTTACCTTATTGACTTTCAGGGAGCGCGGAAAGGTCCACTGGTTTATGATGCGGTTTCTTATATTTGGCAGGCAAAGGCACCGTTCACTTTCGAGGAACGGGAGGAACTGGAACAGTATTACATTCAAGAATTGAGGAAAGTTTTGAAAGTGGAATCCTTTTCATTGGAAAAGCAAATGGAGGAAATGAAAGTTTTCCGGATTCTTCAAGTTTTGGGTGCATATGGATTCCGGGGATTAATAGAAAGGAAACCTCATTTTTTGGAGAGCATACCGTTTGCTTTAAGAAATTTGGATTATCTGAGAAAAAAAGGAATGTTAAAGGATTATCCTGAAATTGAAAGGATAGCGGAGAAACTGAATGAAAATTTGGAAGACAGGAGGAATGACGAGAATGGGCAATTGGTTTTGCAGGTTTTCAGTTTCTCATATAAAAAAGGATATCCTGAAGATAAAAGCGGCAATGGCGGCGGATTTATGTTTGATTGTCGTGCGATCCATAATCCCGGACGATACGATGAATACAAGACAAAGACAGGATTGGACAAAGAAGTGATTGAATTTTTAGAGAGAACTTCTGAGGCACGAGACTTTGTGGAAAATGCAGTCAAGATTGTGATTCCTTCTGTAGAAAGATACTTGAAGAGAGGGTTCACTTCCTTACAGGTTGGATTTGGATGTACAGGTGGCCAACATAGATCGGTTTACTGTGCTGAAAAATTTGCAAAAACAATTTTGAGAAAGTTTCCTGAAATAAAAGTAGTGGTGAATCATCGGGAACAATCCATAACTTGTCATTTATAAGTTTAGGTTTTATGAAAGCAATGATATTGGCAGCCGGTTTAGGAACGAGATTGAAGCCGCTAACCGACAGGATACCCAAGGCATTGGTGGAAGTTGAAGGAGTCCCAATGCTTGAAAGGGTGATATTGTCTTTGAAAAGACAAGGTTTCAATCGTATTGTTGTTAATACATATCATTTTCCCGAACAGATAAAAGATTTCCTTAGCTCCAAAGATTTTGGAGTCAGTATAGATATAAGCGATGAGACCGGTGAATTATTAGACACCGGAGGCGGTATAGTTAAAGCTATGCCGTTGATTTTTAAAGATGATAACTCACCGGTTCTTATACACAATGTGGATATTTTGAGTAATGCCGATTTGAGAAATGTAATGAAAGAGTCGGAGAAATCAGAGGGAAGTGTTTTGCTTGTGAGTGACAGGGATTCAAGCAGGAAACTGATTTTTGATTCCGCTATGGAGTTAAAGGGATGGCATGATTTAAAGAATGGTCGATATCGTCCGGAAGAATATGAAAGTTTTCAAGAAGAATCAGACAATGAATATGCTTTCAGCGGTATTTATGCCATGTCCTATGAAGCTATTGAAGAGATGAAAAATTTGTTGGGGACGGGGAGGTATTCTGTAATGGAATATTTCTTAAATTCCGGTAGAAAGGAAAATATTAAAGGTTTTCTTCAGTCCGGTCTTAAATTGATAGATATAGGAAAGCCTGCGACACTGGCGCAGGCTTCCGAGTTATTGAAAGATTCAAATCTTGATTTCTTTAATTAAAATTGTCATTATCGCGTGGCAGCTGACGATTTGTCTTTGAAGTGTATTGGAACACGCAACCACCGATAAGGAAAATAACTGCAATACCTCCAATCCACCAGGTGGCAGCTTCGCTATTCATAAAACAAGAAACGATTAAAAGAATAGCACCGATAATGTAACAAATAATTGACAGCGTTTTCATAATTATAAATTTTTTGTTTGTTAAACAATGTTTTTCATTTTGTTTGATATTATAACATTATGGGGTTAAAAAATGTTTATGAAAACGCCACAAAAAGAAAAGATGGGATGTTGTGTTTTTGCTATATGCATTAACCTTTACACAAAGACTAATGCTTGACGTCCGATTTCATGAAGGCCTTTTATAATTTTCTCTCGTTTATCTGGACGTGCTTTTTTCTCGCCGTTTACATAATGAGAAAGCTGTTTTTGATTAATTCCGCTTACTTTGCTTATGGCAGATAAAGTAGTAAACCTTTCTGCATCTCTCAATAATGCTGGAACCGCAAGTTCATACACAATCTCATATTTTCCATTAGCAATATCGTCAGGTAAAGTTTCACCTCTTTCAAGATTGCTTTGAATATGAAACTTTAATCCTTCCTCAAATTCTTTTTTGAATAAATCAAAGGTTTTCCCTGTTGCAAAGACAGCACCCCCAATAATATCATTGTAAATACCTCCGCAAAAATTTTTGTCTGTATAATCTACAATTACTTTTAAAGCTCTTTTTTCCAGAATAAAATTATTTCCAATCTGCTTGTTTCCAATTAGAATTTAATAAAAATTGACTCAAGGTTTCATTGTCTTTACCATTAACGGTTACTGTACCTTTTTCGATGGGTGCAAAATTGCCGGTGACTACCTTTTGGCGGTCTTTATATCAATCATCAGTTTCCAAAAGATTTATAACCTCTTTTACCTTGATAGTTTTTCATAACTATTCAAAGAATACACAAAAGTAGTAAAAATGCTACTTTTATGCAGATAATATCAACCTATATTTATGAGTTCTTCTACCTAATATTAATGAATGATCAGAAAAATTATAGGATTATATTCAGAAATTTGTAATTATAATACAATTTTAGTAATTTTGTAATACAAAAAACTTTTAATTATGGATTTAGCAGTTAAGAAAGTTCACAGTTTCCGAATTTCGGTAGAACTATTGGAAAGATTAAAGAAACTTGCCAAAAGAGAGAATCGTACTCTTAATAATTATGTTGAGACAGCTCTTTATGATTTGGTAGAAGAAGAAGATTTTGAAAGCGACTTCAGCAATGAGTTTACTCCGGAACTTCAAAGAAAACTTGCTGAAGCAGAACAAAGACGAAAAGAGGGTAATGTGATATCTTTGAATACCCCCGAAGATGTTGATGCTTATTTTGACAGTCTGTGATGTATAAGGTAGTTTTTGATCCGAAGGTTGATAAGATTGTTAAGAAATGGGAAAAATCTAATCCCATTTTTAATAAGCAACTTAAGAAGATTATAAAGGAACTGCAGGTGAATCCCCGAACCGGTTTAGGCCACCCTGAAGCACTAAAGGGTGGAGGAGATGTTATCTATTCCAGACATATAAACAAGAATAACAGGATAATATACGAGATACACGATCAAGAAGTGTTTGTATTCGTTTTCGAATTGGAAGGGCATTATGAAGACAAATGAAGATTTGATATGGCAAATAGTTTATAGGCAAATTAGGGTATCATAGGGGATCAAATTGGTATCACAAAACGAATAAAAGATGCTAAAAACGATAAAAAGGGGATAAATAAAATAAAGGAGGTTCAAATTGCACTGAAACTTTTATAATCTTATAAGATATTGATAATCAAAAATAAATTTTGATAAACAAGGGAAAAAGAAAAGGAATTGCGAAAGGCAATTCCTTTTTTCAGTAGCCGATCCGGGACTCGAACCCGAGTCTCCACCGTGAGAGGGTGGCGTGCTAACCGCTACACTAATCGGCCGTAAAGACTTCGGGAACCCGAAGTCAATGCAAATTTAGATAATTTTTTTCTAACTACAAAGCTTTTTAAGCCTCTGCGTTTTCCTGTGCTTCAGTTTCAGCCACCTCTTCCTGGAGATCTGCCTTGGCAGCAGCTTCTTCGGCTGCCAATTTTTCAGCTTTCTTCTTGGCTACGGATTCACCTTTAAGGCGATTCTTTTCCACTTCAGCATCTAAGCGAGCCTTTTCTTCTTCAGCTTTCTTAGCTTCGTTCTTAGCTTTGAGAGCGTTAGCTTGTTTGTCTTTAGCTGCCTTCCAAGCGTCGAAACGACGTTTGGCTTCTTCTTCAGAGAAAGCACCTTTCTTTACGCCACCACGGAGATGCTTCATGAGCAGAACGCCTTCGTGACTAAGGATAGAACGAACTGTGTCGGTGGGTTGAGCACCTACTTCCACCCAATAGAGTGCACGGTCAAAGTCTAAATTTACTGTAGCAGGATTAGTGTTCGGATTATAAGAACCTATCCTTTCAATAAATTTACCATCACGTGGTGCCCTGCTATCGGCGACTACAATTGGATAGAAAGCGTAGCCTTTGCGGCCATGACGCTGTAATCTGATTCTTGTTGCCATAAACTTATTACGTGTTTTTTAATGCGAGTGCAAAGGTAAAGAAAAAAGTTGAAATTATAAAATTTGTTTTTAATCCCGGTAATCTGGTGGCCTGATAGTCAAGTAGTTTTATAGGCGGGTACTATGGCTGGTTGATAGTTATAGAGTGGCTTCCTTAAGTTTCTCGGCGTTTTCAGCCACAGAAAGTCGGTCGATACATTCCTGGATATTTCCGTCGAGGAAGTTTGAGAGATTGTAGACAGTATAATTTATACGGTGATCTGTCATTCTTCCCTGCGGGAAATTGTATGTGCGGATTTTTGCAGAACGATCGCCCGTAGATACCAAAGTTTTTCTTCTACTGGCTATATCATCGAGGTATTTTTGACGTTCTCTGCTGTAGATATAGGTGCGTAGACGAGACAGAGCCCTTTCCTTATTTTTAGGTTGGTCACGGGTTTCGGTACATTCGATAAGTATTTCATCCTCTTCACCTGTGATAGGGTTTTTCCACATATATCGAAGACGAACACCAGATTCCACCTTATTAACGTTCTGTCCGCCGGCGCCACCGCTTCTGAAAGTATCCCATTTGATAGCGCCCTCATTTATTTCCACATCGAATTCTTCCGCTTCGGGCAATACAGCCACTGTTGCAGCTGATGTGTGTACACGTCCCTGAGTTTCAGTGGCGGGCACTCGTTGCACACGATGAACCCCACTCTCATATTTCATCACGCCATACACATCCTCACCGGTAAGATTGAAGCAAATTTCCTTATATCCTCCCGCCGTGCCTTCGTTGTAGTTTGTAACTTCCAGTTTCCATCCTTTCTGTTCCGCAAATTTCTGATACATACGGAAAAGGTCGCCGGCAAACAAAGCGGCTTCATCCCCTCCGGTGCCTCCACGGATTTCCACAACGGCATTTTTTGCATCCTCGGGATCTGCCGGGATAAGGAGAAATTTGATATTTTCCTCCATTTCGGGAATTTTTGTTTGGGAAGCATTAATGACATCCCTTGCCATGCTACGCATCTCCTCATCATCGTCTTCGGCGAGAATGGTCTTCGCCTCTTCAGTTTCGTTAAGTAAAGAGCGATAGTCGTTGGCTGCGTCAAGCAATTTCCTCAACCATCTATATTCCTTTGTGAGTTTTACATATCTTTGGCGATCTGCGATTACGTCAGGGTCGGTTATTAGAGTCGACACTTCCTCAAATCTGGAGTCGAAGCCATCAAGTTTTGAAAGTAAGGGATTGTTTTCCATACCACAAAATTACATAATAAATGGGAAAAGCGTATTAATGTGTGTTTATCACAAGTCCGTCATAACAGGCGAAGACATTGTCGGGAAGCGAAGACTGGAAATCATCATGCCGACCTATCTCATGACAGAAATGGGTGAGGTAAGCACGTTTTGGTTTCAATTCTTCGATTGTTTTCAATGCTTCCTCAACAGTGAAATGAGCGAAATGTTCTTTAAATCTTAACCCGTTGAGCACCAAAACATCAAGGTCTTTCAGTTTTTCCTTTTCTTCTTCGGGAATAGTTTTAGCATCAGTGACGTAAGCGAAGTCTCCGATACGATATCCCGCTATTGGAAGTTTTCCGTGCATCACAGAGATCGGAATAATTTTTACTCCCTTAATTATGAAAGGAGATTCATCGATTTCATGCACTTCAAAAGAGGGTACTCCCGGATAAGGAGTTTCCCTGAAACAATAGTCGAGTCGGCGATGCAGATCCTCACTGACATCTTTTCGCATATAAACCGGGAACTTAGAACCGGTGCAGAAAGGACGTAAATCATCGAACCCACCTACATGATCATAATGGCTATGAGTTATCAAAGCCGCATCAAGATAAGTGATTTCCGATCTCAAAGCTTGTTGACGGAAATCTGGTGATACATCTATAAGAAGTTTCAGTCCTTTGGTCTCTACTAAAGCCGAGCAACGTGTACGCTTGTCTTTTGCTGAATCGGATCGGCAAACAGGACAAAAACATCCAACTTCAGGCACTCCCTTCGAGGTTCCTGACCCAAGTATGGTCACTTTGATATTTGTATCCACGATGTTGACTTCAGGATGTAAAGTCACTCCGAATTTCTCGAGTACAACTTTTCTCACATGTTCCGACACTTCAATAACATCTTTGGCTGTGGCCCTTCCTTTGTTGGCAATAACCAGGCATTGTTTAGGGTATACTTCCGCATCTCCCACAGAGTATCCTTTTAACCCGGCATTTTCAATCAACCAACCGGCAGGTATCTTTACATACAGAGGGTCATCGGTTTCATAATATGGAATCTCCGGGGAAAGTGCCGACATTACTTCCCTATAAAAATAAATCCGTACAACAGGATTTTTGAAGAAACTACCCGCGCTGCCGATCTTAGATGGATCCGGGAGCTTTGAGTCCCGAATTTTGAGCACTTCTTCGGCCACTTCGGAAATCGTCGGCTTTCTGTTCCATTTTTCTTCAAGAGTTTTGAGAGGTCCGTAATCAAGGTTCTCTGCGACGGTGGAATTTTTTAGTTTGAAACTTACCCGAAGCACCACATATCTTCCTTTACCCTCATTCTTAAAAAAACTGTCACGATATCCGAATTTACATTGCTCTGCCGTGAAAGTAACCGTTTCTTTTGTAATGACATCAAAACATTCCACCTTATGTATCATCGAGCCAACCTCCACACCATAAGCTCCTATGTTTTGAACAGGCGAGGCACCCACTGACCCGGGAATACCGGATAGGTTTTCAAGTCCTCCGAGACCCTCATCTATGGTCCATTTTACAAAATCGGCCCAATTTTCAGCGGCTCCGGCAATGGCAAATACTGTTTCTTCGTTTTTCTGATATTTTTTAATGCCTTTTATTTGGGATTTGATAACCAAACCGTGGTAATCACCATTGAAGAGAACGTTGGACCCACCCCCAAGATAGAACACCTCATTATCCATAAATTCTTCCGATAAAGTTATGGATCTCAATTCATCCATATTTTTATATTCGGCATAAATTGCTGCTTTGGCCGAGATGCGGAAGGTATTTAGGGATGTAAGGTCTTTGTTATATTCAAATTTGATATTCATGGCGAGTGTGTTGTTGGTTACACGAAGGATATCTATTGTCGGATTTTAACGAGTCGGCCGTCTTCAAACCAAAGCACGCGACCGTTTTCATAACTCCAGATGTCAAGAGTTTGGGAATAATCGTGACCTGAATTTAGATCGGCAGGAGTGCCAAGTGCAAGTCTGACTTCATCTTTAGTCATTCCCACCTTCACCTTCCCCTCGCTAATGTAGTTCCAAGTCTCAGGTTCAATATTTGGATAGTGCTTCTTGATATCAGTAAGGGAAAACAAGTTATGGAATGACCTGCTTTCGGTGTCGCTGTTCCCAAAATTCATCAGTACATATGCAGTTTCATCATCCAGGGTTTTCAATTTAAGTCTCAATGGAAAAACCATATCGCCGGGTTGTACGTCAACTACTTTTACTTCCACATATTTCTTGCCATCTATTCTGTTACCCTTTTCATCATACCATAAGTTTGACCGGCTCCAGAAATTCTGTCCTACCAATAATTGTTTGGCTTGAATCACCATATCCTCATCGATAAGCATTGGTATTTGATCGCTCATCAAATTCTCCATAGCATTGTCGAACTCTTTCCCGGAATCATAGGCATAATTATATATTCCATCTGTAAAAAGAAGGGAAACTGTGATTTTGCCGGCTGCGTTTATCTTGGATTCCACACCCGTAAAATCAAAGATTTTTCCTTTCACCGAATCCGGTGCAAAAGGAAGCAAGCCGGATTGAGGAACGATAACGAGCAAAGCCTTGTTGTCGCTCACAAAAAAATTTTTCCCTTGTTCCCAATATTTTAATGGAGAGGATTGCACTTGTGTCATAAAACTTTCCTCGCGGGTGGGAACAAGATTTTTCTTGTCTTCCCGGGTAAGATTTATCTTTTTAGTGCTTTCGATACCCGTGAAGCAAGAAGAAAGGCAAAAACACACCATCCCTAATGACAAGATAGCCATCTTACAGGGTAACAGTCTGGAAATATTTTTTATGGAGAAAAAAATCATGATTTATTAGTGCAAAATTAGTCAAAAATTAGAAAAAGGTTTGCCCTTATCAAAATAATTAGTAACTTTGCACTCGCAAAAGCGAAAAAAGAGGGCGGGATAGCTCAGTTGGTTAGAGCGTCGGATTCATAACCCGGAGGTCTCGAGTTCAATTCTCGATCCCGCTACAAGCAGGGAGCCCAATCAAAAAAGGGCTCCTTTTATTTTACCATAAAAACTCCGAAAACGTCCTGATGTATGTCATCAATGTATGAAACCATAATGGAACTTCCCCTTTTCAAAGGTATCGGTGAGGAACAACTCTCACAGATGCTCGAGAAAACAAGTGTGGAATTCATTAAATTTGAAGATGGGGATGTGATTGCAAAAGTGGATGAAAGGGTTGAATCATTAGGCTTTATTCTGAGTGGCAGGATAAGGCAGACCCATTATCTTAAAAATTTTAAGATCGGGATAGATGAGATATTAGGGAAGGGAGCGGTTATGGGTGCTTTGCATTTATTCGGCTTGGTCACCTGTTATGATTCCGATATAGTTGCATTAGGCAAAGTGAGCATCATGAGGATACAGAAGAAAGATTATATGAAAATTCTGTTGACCGACAGGATATATATGCTTAACTTTGTGAATTATCTTTCGGCTGCAGCTCAGAAAACGCCTTTGCTTCTACAGAATCTTAAGGCTCCATGTATCACAAGGAGTTTGCATACATTGGCATTCACATATACTTCCAGAGCTGCAGAAACCGTGATGGTTACAGGCGATGATTCGGAGCTTGCAAGGTTTTGTGGCGTTTCGGATGAAGAGTTTGAAGAATGGAAAACTACGGAATTGGCCCACAACAGGATAATCGTGAATCAAAGAGGTATATTTTTAAAGAGTCCGCACTTAAGATAAAGTTTAAAGTTTAAAGTTTAAAGATTAGAGTTTAAAGAAAAGAATATAGGATGGTGAAGTTGATAAGAACAAGACTCGCGGCGATGAGTTTTTTGGAATTCGCCGTATGGGGAAGTTACCTTATTTCATTAGGTAATTTTTTGTCGAAGGTTGGTCTTGCTAAAGATATTTACTGGTTTTATACTGTTCAGGGAATCGTGTCAATATTGATGCCCGCATTGATTGGTATAATAGCCGACAAATGGGTTCAGGCACAAAAAATGTTGAGCCTATGTCATCTTATCGCGGCTTTATCTATGGGAGCGGCCGGATGGTACTGTCTGGCGAATGCATCTCACATAGAGTTCGGTCCCCTCTTTGTTCTTTACACTGTTTCTGTGGCATTCTTTATGCCCACCATTGGTCTTTCTAATTCCGTGGCATATTCTGCATTGAATAAAGCGGGCCTCGACACGATAAAAGCGTTTCCTCCCATACGTGTATTGGGCACGGTCGGTTTTATAGTGGCAGAACTTATGGTGAATTTCATTCATATCGAAGGAGAAAGCATGCAGTTCACTTGCTACCAGCTTTTCCTTTCAGCCGCTTTCAGTCTTGTTATGGTGGTTTACGCTCTCACCATGCCGAAATGCCCTATTAACAAAGAGAAGACCACAGGTGGCCTCATAGAAGCATTGGGTATCAAAGCTTTTTCATTGTTTAAAGACCGTCAGATGGCCATATTCTTCATATTCAGTTTTTTGTTGGGTGTTTCACTTCAGATCACCAACAGTTATGGCACCCCCTTCATATCCTCTTTCCAGAATGTGGCAGAATATGCTAACTCATGGGTGGCAAAAAATGCCACAGCATTGATATCGTTGAGCCAGATGAGCGAGACCCTTTGTATTTTGTTAATACCATATTGTCTCAAGAAATTCGGAATCAAGGCAGTTATGCTTATGTCGATGTTCGCATGGGTATTCCGATTTGGATTTTTCGGACTTGGTAACCCCGAAGGAGGAGTGGCCTTGTTCGTGGCTTCCATGATTGTGTATGGCATCGCCTTCGATTTCTTCAATGTTTCAGGATCCTTATATGTAGACGTACAAACGGATTCATCAATGAGAAGTAGTGCCCAGGGTTTGTTTATGCTTATGACAAATGGTTTGGGAGCTACAGCAGGAACCCTTTGTGCAGGTGCCGTGGTTAATCATTTTGTCTACAGTCATGAAAATCCTATCGACCAGGTTGAAGGGTGGAAGATATCCTGGTACTGTTTCGCCGGTTTCGCATTAGTTGTGGCTATTGCGTTCTGGTTGATATTCAAAGATAATTCGAAGAAAAAGGAAACACCATCTAAGCAGGAAATTTACGACAGTGCCGATCCTGCAGGTCTGATTGTGGAAGACTGACCTACCGTATTTCATCATAATGTGCAATATGATTCAGTTTTATTCGCCCGATATAGAAGAAACCTTGACTTTGTCGGAAGGTGAGTCCGCGCATTGTTGTAGGGTTTTGAGACATAAGGAGGGAGATGAGATTTATGTTACTGATGGAAAGGGGCACAGGTTTTTTTGTGAAATTGTTAAATCTCATCCCTCACATACAGAAGTCGTTATAAAGAGAAAAGAAACTTTTCCACCGGAGAGAAATTATAATTTGACTTTGGCTGTGGCTCCCACCAAAAACTCCGACCGAATGGAGTGGATGGTTGAGAAAGCGGTGGAGATAGGAGTGGACAAAATCGTTCTTTTGCGTTGTAAAAGAAGTGAAAGGAAAATCCAACGTTCGGAAAGATTGTTGAAAGTAATGGTGTCGGCTATGAAGCAAAGTCTTTCAACATATATGCCTGAATTGACAGAGATGATTGATTTCAAAGATTTTGTAAAAGAATCCGGAAAAACATCTCAAAAGTTTTTCGGCTACTGTTCGGAGTCTTTCCCGAGAAAAGAATTGGTGAGGGAATGTAAAGCCGGCGGTGAAGTAGTTATCATGATAGGTCCTGAGGGTGATTTTATCCCCGAGGAAGTGGAGTTGGCAGTGAAAAACGATTTCGTGCCGGTGACCTTTGGCAATAAAAGACTCCGCACCGAAACGGCCGGAGTCTTCGCGGTAAGCGCTGTCAATGTAATCAATCAACTCGCGTAGATTGATTTCTCTTTATTACAGGTTAAAATAATATGTTCCGCTTGGAAGCACTACATAATAATTGTAGTTGAATCCGTTGAAATAATAGTCAGTGTTGTATGCAGGAGTGTCCACACCTATATTCCACATTTGTGAATAGGGATTCCAGGAATTCAAAACAGTCACATCATATTGTACTCCGTTGAAAGAGTACGATACATAAAGGGGTATCTGCACTAAAACGGACTCTGAATCATAACCCGTTGCCATAACGTTTAGATTTCCTTGATTCATCCATTCACCGGCCGGTGGATTAACGAGATACCCGGGTGCACCCCATCCCGGAGGTGGAGGTGTCTGGGCCGGTCCGTTGAAAGTAGGTGCCGGAGGAGGAGGGGGAGGTGGTGTTGGTGACTGTGGAGGCGGAGGAGTACCCGGAATTGGTGGAGGAGGAGTGGGCTGGGCCATCATACTTCCGAGACCTAATGCCAAACAAGCCATAAACATTATGGAGGTTTTTTTGAGGTTATACATTTTTACCCTTTTCATAACAACTGTTTTTGTTATCAAAACACTTTTATAAGTGGTTTGGTTTATTCATAAAATATTTATCTACAGATTGACCATCCTTGTGTCCTAATCAAGAAATTTATTGTAAATTTGCAATAGGTAAAAAATGGTCAGTGAGAAGATACGCAACATTTAATGAGAAGATACGATACATTTAATCCCACAATTCCGGAAGACACCGATTATCAATCAATTGAAGGGTTGCCTTCATTTGATGAAATTCAAAAAGAAAACGCAACAAAAACCACCGTAAAAGAAAGCACTCGCCGCAAGAAAACCGAATCTGTCAAGGCTAAAAAAACAGAGAAAAAGGAACCAACTGTCGGTTTCGCTACTCGTGTGGTTAGTTTCTTCAAAAGCCGCACCCTACGATGGATTGTCGGTCTTTTCATGGCATTCTTCGCCGTGTATATTGGCATAGCGTTCATTTCTTATTTCGCAACCTGTGTAAAAGATCAGTCGGAAATAAACAATACTCCGATTGGTTATTCTGGTGAAGTGGCGAATATGGCCGGAGAAGGTGGTGCCAGACTTTCAGAATTCCTCATAAACGAATTTTTTGGCATCGGTTCTTTTGTCATTATTGTTTGGCTATTCGCTGTTGGATTAAGACTTATTGCCGGAGTACCGAAATTTAAACCGGTTAATTTTACCATCAAATGCCTTGTGGGGCTCATAACCCTTTCGTTGATAGTGGGTCTGGTCACTATAGGCATGCAGACCTCTGTAAATTGGGGCGGTTATCACGGAAGGTATGTCAACGAGTTCATTATCCATTTCTTGGGATGGACCGGAGCGGTGATTCTTTGCATATTTATGGTATGCTGTTTCGTCGGCATTTGTATGAGGGATGTGGTGAAATGGTGTTTGAAGCAAAGGGATAAATACAAAGAGAAACGTCGCATCCGTCGTGAGCAAATTGAGGCTTTAAGGGCCCGCGAGCGAGAGATCGAGGCTTTGAGAAGGGCCGAAGACCGCATAGAGGGACATCCGGAAGAACCCTCAGACAATGAAGCTTCGTCAAAAAATGAAAAACCAATGGAAGTTAGTTTTGATGATGATTCAGGTCTTTATTCCCATCTTCCCGATTTCGATGAAACTGAATACACCTACAACTTGGAAGAGGAAAAAGAGACTCCTCAGGATATAAAATCTACGGAAGACTCCCAATCTCTCCTTATTGAAACGGAGCTTCCGGGGAAAAATGAGGCCCAAGAAGAATACTTGAAACAATTCCAGCCCAATGAAGTTCCTGAAACAATTGAGGAGAACGAAGTAAAGGAAAAGCTTGAGGATGAACCACAATCCGTGACAAATTCACAAGAAGTAGAGGGTGAAAAAGAATTGGAGATGGTTGTCAATGTCAACAACATCTCACAAGTCAATGGCAAATCTGTGGGTATTAATGTCGAAAGTCCGGCTAAATTCCCTTACAAATTTCCACCTTTTGAAATTTTGGCTCCATCTTCAGGCCAGATAAGTGTAGATGCGGATGAACAGTTGGAGAACAAAGAGTTGATTAAACGTACACTCTTGGATTTTGACATACCAATTGTCAGTATCGAGGCCACCGTAGGTCCCACAGTGACACTGTATGAGATTGTGCCCGACAAAGGCATTCGTGTCTCAAAAATCCGTGGGTTGGTAGATGACATAGCTTTAAGTCTGTCAGCCGAGGGTATCCGTATCATAGCTCCGATTCCCGGCAAAGGAACCGTAGGTATCGAAGTGGCCAACAAGGATAAGCAGATGGTGTCGATGCGTACAGTTCTGAAATCACCGGCATTCCATGAAACCAAGTATAAACTCCCCATAGCCATGGGTTCCACCATTTCAAACGATGTCTTCATGGCTGATCTTGCAAAAATGCCACACCTCCTTGTGGCAGGTGCCACAGGTCAAGGAAAGTCTGTAGGTTTGAATGCCATCATCGCGTCGTTGCTTTATAGCAAGCGTCCGGATGAACTGAAGTTTGTGATGATCGACCCCAAGATGGTTGAATTCAGTCTTTATGCCAAGATCGAGGGTCATTATCTTGCAAAAATACCGGATGCAGAGGATGCTATTATCACAGATATGGATAAGGTAGTTGCCACATTGAGTTCCCTCTGTATCGAGATGGATAATAGATATCAATTGCTTAAGGCAGCATCCGTTAGAAACATAGTTGAATACAATGACAAGATTAAGGACAAGAAACTGAATCCGAATGAGGGCCACAAGTTCCTTCCTTATATTGTGGTGATTGTTGATGAGTTCAGCGATTTGATAATGACGGCCGGTAAGGAAGTCGAGGTGCCCATCGCACGTCTGGCTCAGAAAGCCCGAGCTGTTGGTATGCATGTGATTATAGCCACTCAACGGCCTTCCGCCAATGTTATCACCGGTATCATCAGGGCCAATTTCCCGGCACGTATGGCATTCAAGGTCAGTTCCGGAATCGACAGCAAGGTTATTCTCGACACTACCGGAGCCCAGGCTTTAATAGGAAGAGGAGACATGCTTATAAGTAATTCCGCTCCTATGGTTAGGGTGCAATGTGCATTTATAGACACTCCAGAAGTGGAGAAAATCTGTGACCATATAGCCGCTCAGCCTTATGCACAAGGTGCATATATACTTCCGGAACCGGTCACTGCTAAAGGTGATTCCGATGCGGAGGGAGGTGGGGTATCAGGAGAAAGAGATCCTCTGTTTGATGAGGTTGCTCGCCTCGTGGTGCATTCCAACAACGCTTCTACTTCTTCTCTACAAAGAAGATACTCTATCGGTTATAACCGGGCAGGAAAAATTATGGATCAACTCGAGGCCGCAGGTATTGTAGGACCGGCTCAGGGAGGAAAACCACGCGCTGTTCTTATGGATCCGGTTTCCTTGGATATGCTGTTAGGTGAGGAAGCTTAAAATCATTAATAATTATAGATTGATGAAAAAAATATTGAGTTTCTTAGTTTTGGTGCTTTTATCGCTGAATGCTGTGGGTCAAGGAACAACCCAACCACAACAGATATTGAACCGTGCTGTTGAGAAAATTACTAACTCAAAAGGAGTTGTGACCGAATTTAAAATTTACAATTCGGGTTATTCAGGCTCCGGCAGGATAAAGTCGTCAGGTAACAAATTCAATGTGACACTCCCTGATGTTGAGGTTTGGTATAACGGCAAGGACTTGTACACATACAACAAGAATACCAATGAAACCACAGTGGTTGTTCCTTCTCCTGAAGAACTTTCCGAATCCAATCCATTGACTTATGTCACTAATGCCTCCAAGACTTATAACGTCACTTTTTCCACAGTGAAAAAAAACGGAATGGATGTACTCGAACTGACTCCCAAAAAGAAAGGTGAGATAAAAAGAATCACCTTGACTTTAAGAAAATCTGATTCAATTCCTGAAAAGATTGTGGTGGAACCATCGTCCGGCAATCCCATAACGGCTGAAATCACTTCTTTTAAAGCTGTTGGAAATCTCTCGTCTTCTGATTTCGAGTATCCTGAATCAAAATTTTCTAAAGTTGAAGTGATAGATTTGCGTTAATCTTTGTTATATTAATAAAGATAAAACACTAAGATTATGGAAAACAATAAGGCTAAGGTTCTCATCATAGGTTCCGGACCTGCCGGTTACACTGCTGCGTTATATGCATCAAGAGCAAATTTGAATCCCGTTGTTTATGAAGGACACCAACCGGGTGGTCAGTTGACTCAAACCACTGAAATCGAGAATTTCCCCGGATATCCGGAAGGGGTGCAAGGTACTGAAATGATGGAACATTTCCGTCGGCAGGCTCTGAGATTTGGAACCGACATTCGTTCCAAGATTATTTCCAAAGTTGATTTCTCAAAACGCCCTTTCATCTGCGAGGATGAAAAGGGAGAAAAAATCGAGGCTGATACCGTAATCATTTCCACTGGTGCATCTGCCCGTTATCTCGGTTTGCCCGACGAGGAGAAATATCGGGGACTTGGTGTGAGTGCATGCGCCACATGCGACGGGTTCTTTTATAGAAACAGGAATGTCGCAGTGGTTGGTGGTGGTGACACCGCTTGCGAAGAGGCCCTTTACCTTGCCAGTCTTGCTCATAAAGTTTATCTCATAGTAAGAAGGGATGTCCTCCGTGCTTCCAAAGTGATGCAGGAGAGAGTTCGTGAGAATCCTAAAATAGAGATCCTCTTCAATTGCAACACTGAAGGTTTGTTTGGCAACGACCTTCTTGAAGGTGCTCATATCATCCGACATAGAGGTACTGAAAAAGAGGAAAGATTCGATATAGACATTGAAGGTTTCTTCTTGGCTATCGGCCATCATCCCAACACTGAAATTTTTAAAGAGTACATCGACCTTGATGCCGAGGGATATATCAAAGTGAAAGGCAACACAAGCCATACTAACATTGAAGGCGTTTTTGCAGCAGGCGACTGTTGTGACCCTCGCTATCGCCAGGCTATTGTGGCCGCCGGGTCAGGCTGTAAGGCCGCTATGGATGCTGAAAAATTCCTCGTGGAACATTAAAAACTTATATTCATCTTTTATAATCAGAAAGTTATTTAATTATTGATGGATAAGGAAAGGCAACTCGATTTGCGTTACTTGAAAATGGCTCGTATCTGGAGCGAGAACTCGTATTGCACCCGCCGAAAGGTAGGTGCTCTCTTGGTTAAAGACAAGATGATAATTTCCGACGGCTATAACGGTACTCCATCCGGTTTTCCCAATATATGCGAGGATGAAAACAACCGCACGCTCCCTTATGTGCTCCATGCGGAGGCCAATGCCATAACAAAAGTTGCCAAAAGTAATAATTCCAGCGCAGATAGCACGTTATATGTAACAGATAGCCCATGCATTGAATGTGCTAAGCTCATCATACAGGCAGGTATAAAACGTGTGGTGTATTCCAAACTCTATAGAATAACTGATGGTGTCGACCTCCTGAATACCGCCGGAATTGTAACTGAATATATACCCGAAACGGATGAAGAATAAAAAAAATCCCGCTCTGATACTCTTGCCACTTCTCATCGCCGTTGGCGTGGGTTGTGGCATCTTTATAGGTAGATATGTCACTACCAAAACCCTAACAGCCAAGGAAGAGAAACTCCGGATGGTGTTGCATCTTATACAGTCTGATTATGTAGACCAACTTGATATGGACTCTCTCATAGAGGCTTCTTTCCCTGACTTGTTGTCATCGCTCGACCCCCATTCGGCCTACATCCCCGCTGAAGAACTACAGGCTGTGAACGACGACCTTTCCGGTTCTTTCAGTGGAGTGGGAGTATCATTCCAGATTCTTAACGACACTGTTCAGGTGATTGAGGTGGTGCCCGGAGGACCTGCCGAAAAAGTCGGGATCCTGGCCGGCGACCGTATTATAAAAGCGGATACCACCAGCCTAACGGGTAAAGAAATTACATCCGAAAATGTGTTCAAGACTTTAAGGGGAGAGAAAGGAACCACTGTGATCCTCACAATAAAGCGTTATGGCCAGAAGAAAGACCTTGTGTTTGACGTGGTGAGAGGCGATATACCGGTTAATTCTGTGGATGTAAGTTATATGCTGTCCGATCACACCGGATATGTTAAGGTCACTAAATTTTCGCGCAACACTTATTTGGAATTCTTCAACGCTCTCAACGAACTTAAGGAGCAAGGGGCAGACTCCTTTATCATCGACCTCAGGGGGAATTCCGGAGGATTTATGGACCAGGCTATCTTCATGGCCAACGAATTCCTGCCGGCCGGAAGATTGATAGTTTACACCAGAGGACGCAAGATGGAAAACGAATACATGGCCATGAGCGACGGGCGGGGCAGGTTCCAGGACTTTCCTATCACTGTTCTCACAAACGAGTCTTCCGCCTCAGCTTCCGAAATCTTTGCAGGCGCCATACAGGATAACGATCGTGGTTTGATCATAGGTAGAAGAACCTTCGGAAAGGGACTGGTGCAGAACCAGACAGAACTGCCCGACAGCAGTGCCATCCGTATGACAGTGGCAAGATATTACACTCCTTCCGGTCGCTCGATCCAGAAGGAATTCAAGAGAGGAGATATAGGAAAATATGAGATGGATATTGTAGACCGCTATACTCATGGTGAGTTCTATAATGCCGACAGTATCAAACTTGATAAAGACAAGATTTTCTTCACCACTAATGGTCGTGAGGTTTACGGCGGAGGGGGTATCATGCCCGATATCTTCATTCCGGAAGACACCACAGGTTTCACCACTTACTATATGTCTGTGGCCAACCAAGGACTTATCCAAAAATATGCCTACACCGTAGCTGATGAGTACCGTGAAAAATTAGGTAACGACAGGACTATTCAGAATTTCAACCGAATTCTTCCTTCCGACCAAACCCTGCTCGAAAATTTCGTGGCATATGCTGTGACAAAAGGAGTGCCTGCAAGATGGTACTACATCAACCGAAGTCGCGATATCATTATTTCCCAGTTGAAAGCTATGATTGCCAGGGATGTTTTGGGATATCCGGCGTTCATTGAATTGCTCAATGAAAACGACAAAGTGGTGGAAAATGCTTTGAGACAGATTAAAGAGGGGAATTCTCCCGTTAATATAGAAAAAGAAGATTCCAATTGAAATATGAGAGAGAAGTTTTCTGAAAAAAACGAGATAAGATACAAAATGAAGAGTCTTCGGGTGGTATTGCCTGAAAGTGCACGAAAATCTGCGGCAGAAGAGGTGTTCGAACGTCTTGAAAAGACAGCCGCCTTCCTCTTGGCTGACCGCATCATGATGTATCATTCATTGCCTGATGAACTTTACACCCACGATTTCTTGCGCAAATGGGCCGGTAAGAAGAGATTTTATCTGCCAAGAATCAACGGTGTAGATCTCGAGGTGCTTCCATATGAGGAAAGTCGACTCGAATTGGGTACTTTCCACATCGAGGAACCCACCGGCAACGAAGTCACAGATCCCTCCGAAATTGAATTGGTGGTGGTGCCTGCTGTCGCTTACGACCGTGAAGGCAAGAGACTGGGCCGTGGTAAAGGTTTCTACGACCGTTTCCTCAAGCAGACAAAAGCTACAAAGGTAGGGGTGGGATACGAATTTCAACTCGTAGATGAACTTCCCTCCGAACCTCACGATATCCCCATGGACATCGTGATAACCCAGAAAACCACTATCCTGGTAAGGAAGGTTTAAAGTTTAAAGTTGAAAGATGAAAGATTAAATGAATATCCAAAGTCCGAATTGTAGGGACATCGCGTGCGATGTCTTACAGGGAGATTGGAGTTTTAACAAATCAGACGTGGCACGCCACGTCCCTACAAATGTTTGAATTTCAATTATAATGAAAATTCGGGATAATCATACTACAAAATACCCCGGAGGGATAGACATCTCGGAGAGATGAATAGATAACCAACTTGGTAAAATACCCCGGAGGGGTAGACATCTCGGAGAGATGAATAGATAACCAACTTGGTAAAATACCCCGGAGGGGTAGACATCTCGGAGAGATGAAAGATATATAACCCCTGGCAAGAAACCTCGGAGAGGTTCGCAGCCTGGGGGAACAAAACAAAAAAAACAAAAACAATGCCTTTCTCCCCGGAGGGGGCCTAAAACACAATTAAACTAAGTTTTAAACACTAAGTAAAATACAATAGCTACAACAGCTAAAATAGCTATAATAGCTACAAAAACAATAAAAACACTAACAACACTAAAAAACAATAACCAATTCATGAAAAAGATTCTACTTACTTGTGCATTAGCCTTGGCAGGTTTGGCCGGTATTAATGCTCAAGATCCTTCAGCCATGATGCAGCCTCTGCCGCTGAATCCCAAGGTGAAAACCGGCGTACTTCCCAACGGCTTGAGCTATTACATCATGCACAATGAAGAACCCAAAGAGAGAGCGAATTTCTACATCGCTCAAAAGGTGGGTTCCACTCTCGAAGAACCTGACCAACTCGGTCTCGCGCACTTCCTGGAGCATATGGCTTTCAATGGAACTACAAACTATCCGGGTAAGAATATGCTCAACTATCTCCAGAGCAAGGGTATTCGTTTCGGTGCCGATATCAATGCCTACACTGCTTTCGATGAAACTGTCTACAACATTAACAACGTCATCACTACCGACAAACCATTGATGGACAGTGTGTTGCTCGTTCTTCACGACTGGAGTGGCGACATCCTCCTCGAAGAAAGTGAGATAGATGCCGAAAGAGGTGTAATCCAAGAGGAATGGCGTTCAAGAAACAACGCTCAGTTCCGTATGTATTCTTCAATCCTCCCTCACATTTACCAGGAATACCAGTATCAGCAGATGCCAATCGGTAAAATGGAAGTGGTGATGAACTTCAAACCGGAGGCACTTCGTGCTTACTATAAGAAATGGTATCGCCCCGATCAACAGGGTATCGTTATCGTAGGTGATTTCGACGCCGATGAGATGGAAAAGAAGGTCATCGAGCTTTTCTCCACAATCGAGATGCCTGAAAATGCGGCTCCCCGTCTTTATCCTTCAGTTAGCGATAATGAAAAACCAATCTTCGCAAGTTACACAGATCCGGAACTTACAAACCTTCTCACAATCATCTCTTTCAAGTCAGATCCGGTGCCCGTGGAAATGAAAAACACTCTTCCTGTCTATATCCAGGAACAAATCCTCCAACGTTTGGTTTCCACACTTATCAACAACCGACTCAGTGAATTCGCACAGACTCCCGAATGTCGTTATGCATTCGCCGGCGTAATGTTTGGCAACTATTATGTGTCTAAAACCAAAGATTCATTTGATATCCAGGTCCTTGCGAAAACAGATTCACGTGATGCGGTAGAAGATGCCATGGGCATCGTGGCCCGTGCATGTAAGACCGGTTTCAATGAAGCCGAATATGAAAGGGCAACTCAGGAAATGTTGTCTAACATTGAAAAACTTTACAACGAAAGGGATAAGACCGATAATGATTCTTTCGGTCGTGAACTTTGCAGCTATTTCATCGACAACGAACCTGCTCCCGGCATCGAAACGGAATACCAACTCTGGCAGATGGTGATTCCTCAGCTCCCCGTAGAGGCTGTAAACGAATTTGTAAAGCAAATTCTCACTGAGCAGAATATGGTGGTGGTTACTTCCGCACCTAAGGCTGAAGGTTTTGAAATTGTTTCCGAAGAGGCTATGCTTTCCACTCTCAGCCAAGTTTTGAATGCAGAGTATGAGGCGCTTGCCGAAGAAAAGATTACAGAACCGCTTATCCAGAATATGCCTGTTCCAGGTAAGATTATCGGTGAGAAAAACGATCCGAAACTCCAGGCTCAGGTTATGGAACTCTCAAATGGTGTCACTGTAGTGACTAAGCCAACTGATTTTGCGAGTGATGAAGTTCTTATGTATGCATATCGTGAAGGCGGTAAGAGACTATACGAATACGAGCAGGCTGCCAATGTGATTCTCATGGGTGATGTGTTTGAAACCGCCAAGATGGGCAATTTCGACAATAAGACTCTCAAGAAGTATCTTGCAGGAAAGAATGTGGCTCTCGGCTTCCAGGTAAACACTTATACCGATGTGCTTCAGGGAAGTTCAACAGTGAAAGACCTTCCTACACTTTTTGAACTTATCTACACATCGTTCACAAACCTGAATCCTGATGCAGAAATGGCCAAAATTACTCTCGACAGGGCTCGTCCGATGCTCGAGATGGCTGAAAAGAATCCGAACTATATTTTTCAGCAGCAGGTTACAAATACAAGATATGCCAATAATCCTTTGATGCAACAGCCCACAATAGCAACTCTTGATGCTGTGGATTATCCCAAGGCTTACCAGATGGTGAAGGATGCTCTCGGAAATCCGGCACAATACACTTTCATCTTCGTGGGTAACATCACACCGGAAGTTATCAATCCTCTTATCGAGCAATACATTGCCTCGATACCTTCAAAACCGGTTTCTGTTCCGGCTTATGTATCTGAAATTAACACTGCTACCGGTCAGGTGAAGAATGAGTTCAAGCAGCCTATGGAGGCTCCTGCAACCAAGGTTCAGGATTTCTACACACAAAACAATCTTCCTTACACTGTTGAGAACGATATCATGATCGACCTCGTGGGTGATATCATCGACAATATCTTCATCGATACTCTCCGCGAAGAGGAAGGTGGCACATACTCTCCGAATGCCGGTGCGTTCTTCAATCCGAATTCAGGCGAATGGACAGTATACTACGCGTTCTCTACCAATGCCGACCAACAGGCTAAACTCATTGAAAGGGCCGACGCTGAATTGATGAACCTCCTTCAGAACGGTGCAGATGAGGCTAACTTCAACAAGGCCAAGGAAGCCATGATCAAGCAATTCGAAATCAATTCACGCAAGAATGCTTACTGGAACGAAGCTTTGATGAGCCAGCTACGCTTCCCGGATGCAGACTTCATCAATGATTACGCAAACACTTTGAATTCTGTGACTTTGGACCAATTCAACCAATTCATGAAAAACCTTTACAACGGCAACAACCGTATCCAGGTGATCATGGAAGGTGTTCAGGCCCAATAATGATTTGATTCAATAACAATGTAGGCACGTTCTTGCGGACGTGCCTATATCAATTTAATACCTCAAACCCCACATGAAAAAAGCATTGATTACCGGTGTCACCGGTCAAGACGGTTCATTCCTGTCAGAATTCCTCCTTGATAAAGGTTACGATGTACATGGTATTATCCGGCGTTCTTCAGTCGACTTCCGTGAACGTATCGCTCACTTGGAATCAAATCCGCATTTCCATCTGCATTATGCCGACATGGGCGATTCCATGTCAATAATCCGGGTCTTGAATCTGGTCCGGCCCGATGAGATCTACAATCTTGCCGCCCAAAGTCATGTCCAGGTGAGTTTTGATTCCCCCGAATACACTGCCAATGTTGATGCAACAGGAGTGCTCAGAATACTCGAAGGTATGAGACAAACCGGACTTGTTGATACCTGCCGTTTCTATCAGGCTTCCACATCCGAATTGTATGGAAAGGTGGAATCCGTACCACAGAATGAGGAGACTCCATTTCATCCCTATTCGCCCTATGCAGTTGCAAAACTCTATGGTTTCTGGATTGTGAAAGAATATCGTGAGGCATACAATATGTTCGCCTGTTCAGGTATCCTGTTCAATCATGAAAGCGAAAGAAGAGGGGAGACCTTTGTCACCCGTAAGATTACTCTTGCCGCAGCTCGCATAGCGCAAGGAAAACAGGAAAAACTCTATCTCGGAAATCTTTCCTCTATGCGAGATTGGGGTTACGCCAAAGACTACGTGGAATGTATGTGGCTGATTCTTCAACAAGATAAACCGGATGATTATGTAATAGCCACCGGCGAACAGCATTCGGTCCGTGAATTCTGCCTCTTGGCTTTCAAACATGCCGGAATTGACCTCGTATTCGAAGGTGAAGGTGAGAACGAAGTGGGCAAGGATGTAAAGACCGGAAAGGTCCTTGTAGAAGTTTCCCCCGACTTCTATCGTCCCACCGATGTGGTCAATCTACTTGGCGACCCCTCCAAGGCAAAACGGGAATTAGGGTGGGATCCACTCAAAAAAACCACCTTCGAAGAACTGGTAAAACTTATGGTAGAGGCCGATATGGCGAAGGTAGCCATCGAACGTGCCGGAGAACACGTGTCCCGTAACCTCGCTGAATACCTCGAAAAAGGAATCGTAAAATAAACATTTTCAGTCTCTTCCGTAGAGATCTCGGGTGTAGATTTTATCTTTCACATCCTCCAGCTCTTCGTTCGAACGGTTGGCGAGTATCGCGTCGCTCTCTTTCTTGAATTTGTCAAGATCATTCACCACCAGACTGCCGAAGAATGTGCTGCCGTCTTCAAGCGTGGGCTCATAGATGATAACTCGAGCACCCTTCGCCTTGATTCTTTTCATTACTCCCTGAATCGAACTCTGTCGGAAATTGTCGGAATTCGTTTTCATCGTGAGTCGGTAAACACCGATGGTGGAAGGGTTCTCTTTTTCGGTACCCCTCTCTTTACCCTTTGAATAGCTATACCATCCGGCTTTCTTTAATATCTGGTCGGCGATGAAGTCTTTTCTGGTCCTGTTGCTTTCCACTATCGCACTCATCATGTTCTGCGGAATGTCCGCATAGTTGGCGAGAAGTTGTTTTGTGTCTTTAGGAAGACAGTAACCGCCATATCCGAATGATGGATTGTTGTAATGTGTACCGATTCTCGGGTCCAATCCTATACCTTCGATTATGGCCTTCGTGTTCAGTCCTTTTATCTCGGCATAGGTGTCAAGTTCATTGAAATAGCTCACCCTCAGTGCCAGATAGGTGTTGGCAAAGAGTTTCACTGCCTCAGCTTCCTTTAATCCCATGAACAATACCGGAATATCCTCTTTCAAAGCACCTTCCTCAAGCAATTTTGCGAAGGTCACGGCTGCTTCTTTCAATAACGGAAGGTCCGCGATTGCTTCGATGGCTTTGTTTTCCTGTGAGAATTCCTCCTTCTCGATCAATTTCGGGATACCGATGATGATCCTGGAAGGGTAGAGGTTGTCATACAGAGCCTTGCTCTCACGCAAGAATTCCGGCGAGAACAGAAGGTTTAGTCTTTTAACGCCTTTCTCGTAATATTTACGGTATACAGAACGGCAGAAACCTACCGGTATCGTTGATTTGATTATGATTATGGCCTTAGGATTCAGTTTCGTCACGGTATCGATCACATCCTCCACACTTGAGGTGTCGAAATAGTTCCGTTCCGGATCGTAATTGGTGGGAGTGGCCACGATAACGAAATCAGCTTCTTTATATGCCTCCTCGGCATCTAATGTGGCCTTGAGACTGAGTGACTTCTCGGCAAGATAGCGCTCGATATAATCATCCTTGATCGGACTGATCTTATTGTTTACCATCTTAACCTTTTCCGGCACAACATCCACTGCGGTCACATTATTGTGTTGTGCCAAAAGAGTTGCGATTGACAGACCAACGTATCCGGTGCCTGCCACTGCGATATTATATCCCTTCATTTCTTTTTCAATTTCTTGCCCCTAAATTACCAAATTTCCCCCATTCCCCCAAGCGTACTGTTTGCTGTTCACTATTTAATACTTGTTTCGTATCCCGTCAGGGGTTTGTCGGCTATAGCCGACATCCACAAATCTTTTCTGCAAATTCATTCATAAACAGGCATTCATCCCTGAATCTCCTATTCTTGCCAAGAATTTGCTCCATATTCGGAGAAATTATGAGCATTTTCCCTTTCTCACATATTTCAAAGATCTTTCCATGAGGCTTTTCTCTCTCATCATATCCATGATTCTTGATAAGAATTATTCTTCCTTCATTCCCTATAGCTTCATCAAATATCTCTTTTTCTTTGTTAGATATAAAAGCTCCGACAAGTATCCCTCCATTGTTTATCACGTATGACCATACCTCTCGTTTTCTCCTTATAATTTCTGTATTTTTTAAATCTGCCCGATGTACAACAACTTGATACTTGAAAGGATTATCCAGAAGTTGTAAATTACCATACAGTGAGCAATTTGATTCGCATATTCTCCTATCATACACTCTTCTGAAAAATTCCGGATGCTCAAACCTTACCCAAAGCCGATAAGGATTCGAATCAATGTAATTTTTAAGAACTTTCCAATCCATCCCTTTTCTAAGGAATAAATCGTTAAAGCCAATTTCAAATATAGTGGTTGTTTTTGGTGGAATAATATGATTGTCCAGTGAGGTATGAAGGATTGCTCGTTTCCATTTAGCCAGATAATTCCCTAAAGGTTCTTCTTTGTGCTCCTTTATATATAATATGAAATGGATATGATCCGGCATAATGATATAATTCCTGATCTCAATACCGGGAAATAAATCTTCAAAATTATTGATATAAAATTGGATTATTTTTCCAAGAGATGACGTTCTGACATAGACTCTTGGATTTTCTTTATTGCCGTTAGTTACAATTGATGAAAATAGAGGGGCCTCATTCAATTTATTAATTGTTATCATAAAAATTCCGGGTTTCTTATAATCCAGAAAAGGCGCTCTTCTATTTCTAATCCTCATTGTCTTGTTTGATTTATATAAGCAAATATAAAAAATTATTGGAGAATAGGAATTAAAATATGAAAATAAGGAAGCTATACCTTCCTTACTACCATAGGTGACATTAATTTTTTCAATCTTTGTTTCATGTCCCGTGACGGGCATGTCGGCTATAGCCGCCCTCCCTCCCGGTCTTACTTCTAAGGCAGTCGGAGAGGGCCTGTCAGTTTCATGTCCCGTCAGGGGCTTGTCGGCTATAGCCGCCATTCCGGTCTTTCCCATTCGGCAGTAAGAGTAGATGCAGTCCGTTTCATGTCCCGTCAGGGGTTTAGCGGCTATAGCCGCCATCCTTGTCTTTCTTCTTCGGCAGTCAGAGAGGAAGCAGTCTATTTCGTGTCCCGTCAGGGGATTGTTGGCTATAGCCGCCATCTCGGTCTTTCCCATTCGGCAGTAAGAGTAGATGCAGTCTGTTTCATGTCCCATCAGGGGCTTGTCGGCTATAGCCGCCCCTCTGTCTTTCTTCTTAGGCATTCGGAGAGGGCCTGTCCGTTTCATGTCCCGTCAGGGGTTTTCGGCTATAGCCTCCCCTCTGTCTTTCTTCTTCGGTAGTCAGAGAGGAGGCAGTCTGTTTCGTGTCCCTTCAGGGGCATGTCGGCTATAGCCGACATCTCGGTCTTTCTTCTAAGGCAATCAGAGAGGGCCTGTCTGTTTCATGTCCCGTCAGTGGCTTGGCGGTTATAGCCGTCATCTCAGTCTTTCCCATTCGGCAGTAAGAGTAGATGCCGTCCGTTTCATGTCCCGTCAGGGGTTTAGCGGTTATAGCCACATCCCTGTCTTTCTTCTTAGGCATTCGTAGGGGGCTTGTCTGTTTCGTGTCCCGTCAGGGGTTTAGCGGCTATAGCCGCCATTCCTAACCAATCCCCTCCAATAATAAAAATGAGATTACAATTAAATGCTATCCCATTTTTATCATTATAAGTCAATCATAGAATCTCCTTACCAAGAGAATGGCTCCAAACGGAAATATTCCTCGGCAGTGATTCCTCTCACACATCTTATGTTAGATAATGGATTTTGGGTCGATTCAACTATATTATTGCATATTATCAAAGGCAATAGATCTTTCGGCTTTTGAATCCCAAAGAAATATCCTGTCTTATCTTCCCCTTTTATTCCTGATAAGACACCATATTCCTTATAAGTACAACTCATATAAATGTATCTTTCACCCATTCCAATTATTCCTTTATTCAACATCTGCATATCCACTATCGACATCAATGCTACCTCTTTCTGATTTGGGACCCTCCATCCTGCGCCATATACTTTCCTCGCCAACGCATTGGCTTCATTCACCCATAAATCATGTTTATCCAAAAGATATTGTTTTTTTTGTGGATCTTCGGTAATGTCAAGATAATCCTTATTATTGTCGTTATAGTTATTATATATGTCACTATAATGGTAAATAAAGAATTTTTTTTCCCCATTTTCATCTGTTTCAGCCAAATATTCATTGTAATCCTGAATTATAAAACCATACATTGGCAATCTGTTATAATAATTTGTACCCGAATGTGCAGGTAATGTCTCCTGCGGTAATCTTAACATGGCCTGATCATAATATGTCGGGATGATTGCTGTGTAAGTTTTTCCATTAACATCCAATTTCTTTAATTCAAAGGCTGGACTGGCGGATCCTGTCGATTCTAAATTCGTACCTAAGATTCTGGCACATCTTACTTCCCAAGGTGCTGCATCATTGTTAAAAGGTCCTGTCACCATTCCTTGCTCTGACCATACCACTTTGTTGTTACTTCCTGCAAAACGATATCGGGTATTGTTGCCGGCTCCTCCGTCTCCTTTGAGGCCGGCTAATTTGGGAGTGCCGTTATAATCCATCAAAGGAGTCTTCAGAGAACTCCTTGCCATACACACATCTATCATTTGATTGCTGGTCGGCACGAACCATCTTAATTCGTTCAGGTCAATTTGGCCATCTCCGTTGAGATCCCGGTTCCTGCTTAAACAAGTATACATAGCTTCTACACTAAATGTATCTGAATCTCCTTGAGTAATTGAGTGAGGATCCTTTTCATTCGATGTTGATGAACCTAAACTTTTAATTTTGGGAAGAGGTTCAGAATGTTCTTTGATATATGCCTTTTGTTTTGTTGTGGCTGGTATATCTTGGTTTTTTTCTAAATTTAAATAATATTCCCAATTTAAGTCATCTTGAATAAAATACCAGCAATTCTGTCTACCGTCTTCATCTATATTCGTTCCAGTAACAGCCGTTTGAGTTCTCAAATTCAATCCGAATGTTTCGTTTGTATGCTCCAAACCTAAGGCATCTATACTTTTCCCTGATGAGGCTTTTAAATCATAATAGGTCTGTATCGATCGCTGCGAAATGTAATATTTCGTTTTCTGATATATACTTTCTTTATCCGTGGATTCATTCCCTTCTCGTGCAAGCCAGATCTTTCTGTCTGGCTGGTCAACATACTTCAACCAATTGCCGCTCCTCTCATCTGCTGAACTTTCATATACATACTCATCTATATAGACAGTATAATACTGAACCTCATCATCCTCAGCATTTTCTTTTTTTCCTGGATAACTTGTTAAATCACTCATTTTATCAAGATAGAAAAGCTTATCATTCTTCCCGGGTACTACATTTATTATTTCCGGATCTCCGGGGTAGGGTACAAGTTTATCCTCACTTTCTGCAGGTATAAAAGATATCCATTTCCAGAATTTGTTTTTCTTGAAACCATATCCCCCAGGTTCTTCTCCCCATTCGTCAATGGATTCATCGTCTATCAGTATCTTTTCGTTGTTATACCATGCCTCGATTTGAAATACAAAATTCTTTCTTTCATTGTTGGTGAGACCGATATTGAATGTAATATAATGGGCATCAACAGTATATTCTTCGGCTGAAGAATCCGTCACGATTCCTTCCGCCCCGGGCTGCAATTCCTCTCCTTGAGCTTCAATTCGCAGTTTATCGGCATCCTCTATTGTAATTTCATAGATATACTTATTGTTACGTTTGCAACTGAAATCATTGGCTTGTTCGGCAGTAGAAGTTCCATTGCAATTGCCTAAGTGCATGGTATAAACCACATCAGCATTCCGGAAAACAAGATTGGTTTTGTCAGCAAATGTAGATGGATCAACCGGTGTATAATCAACTTTATTATTTTTCATTGAGCCATCATAATAATACTGTATGTTCCCCTTGATAACCAAATAAGAAGCATTGTTGTTGGCCATTTCTTTACTTTTTTTAGTTGATACACTCGGTACCAAACTTTCATAGTATCCGGTATTCAAGCCTTCGCTATCCTTATATTCCTTCTCCCTCAAATTATAGTAATTCCTATCAGAAGGGGGTTCAAGAGATACTATTCTCCCTTGATGCTTGCTCTCCATTTGATAGAAATCAAATGAAAAATGGCTAAACTTTTGACTCGTATCAAAGTTGTTCTCAAAGAAAGTTGACTCATATTCAGCTGTGTCGAAGTAGGTATCTAAATCGGTAGATGCCCATAAATTATCTGCAAGATTCTCATTCTCCGATTTTTCTATCAGATAACTGTAAACTGGCACATTGCAAAGTTGCCAACTCCATGGAGTAAACTCTATATTCTTTCCGATATAAAGGTTAACTTGTACATATGCATCCAATCGGTCCAAATAGATTTTTCCGCTTAGTTTGTTAGTGCCAGGTCTAATCTGTACCTCCATAGCTTCCGTAAGTTTATCGCTATAAGATTTCTGGCTCGATGAGGATGAATACATTCCCGACATCACCAAATTCGTGGTCCTCACTGGATCCTTTGTACCGTCTACTTTCACCCCGATCTTGATGAAATCATACCAGTTTTTAACAGAACTTAAATCAGAATATAGATTTGACTCGTCATATTTATCGTTGTTCTCTTTAACTGAAATCCTGGAATTCACATTTCCTACAGCCGCTATATAATATGTGCCTGAAGAAAGATCTATATCCTTTAAAACTACATTTCCTTTTTCGATTGTAAATTCTTCCTCTTTGAGATATATCTGTTTGATTTTCTCTCCCGATGATTTCAAAAAGAAACCTACCCATAGATCGGAAAGACTTGAGGCTTGTTCCGAATCCGGTTCAATTCCTGCAATAGTACGTGTATTATTGTCCATATCCGGACTGGTCACTGTAAAAGACACTGTCGCCGGTAATCCTTCTTCTATTTCACTGTTGGAATATAATAAATCGTCCTTGCAACCTGTTAGCGTTACTAAAGCCACATAAAATCCTAAGCAAAGTGTAGAAAAGGCTTTACATTTTCCCCATTCTCTCCTGGCTGATCCAATCATATTAAAAAAATTAGGTTAGTTCAATTTTTGGGTAGTTGGTGACCCGATGATATTTGATAAACTACAAATTTAACAAAAATTTTCCAAAAAACACATTCTCATCATGCAAAAATATCTAAAACTCGTCTTTTTAAAGGCTTAGTGTCTTTAGCCTCAATTCCTTGCCTTCCCTCATTGGAGACTAATAGACTTTGTTCCTTTTTTCATTTTTTTTCCTTACCTTTGCTAATCAAATTTTGTTAAAATGGCTTTATGGTTTGAATGTAAGGTCCGTTACGAACGTATGGCTGAAAACGGTACCGTCAAAAAGGTCAACGAACCTTATCTTGTCGACGCCCTCACTTTCACTGAGGCTGAGGCTCGTATTATTGATAAAATTTCTCCTTATATATCCGGAGATTTCAGCATTTCTGCTGTAAAAAAAACAAAAATCTCCGAAATTTTCTTCGACGATTCCGGCGACCGTTACTATATGGTAAAGGTGAATTTCATCTCCCTCGATGAAAAAACCGGTGTTGAAAAGAAATCCTCTAACTTTATACTAGTGCAGGCTTCCGATTTCGCCGGTGCACTCAAAAAATTCGAGGAAGGAATGAAAGGCACAATGTCCGACTACGAAATCGCATCCATCACCGAAACACCCCTTATGGATGTCTTCCCCTTCCAGCTCGGTCTCGCCAAATCCTAACAAAACCTCCATGTCCATCGCCGATCAAATAAAGCATTTCCACTCCATCGTTCCCCAAGACGTCGAGATTGTCGCGGTCAGCAAATTCCACCCCGCGTCTGCGATCCTCGAGGCTTACGACGCCGGCCAACGTGCTTTCGGTGAAAGTCGGGTACAGGAATTCATCGAAAAGGAAAAAGCCTTGCCAAAGGATATCCGTTGGCATTTCATCGGACACCTCCAAACCAACAAGGTAAAACCTATCATCGGAAAAACTTCTTTAATTGAAAGCGTTGACTCGTCTCGTCTCCTCGAATTGATCAACAAGGAATCTGAAAGGGCAGGGGTGGTGACCAACGTGCTGCTGCAAGTTCATGTGGCGCAGGAAGAGGCCAAGTTCGGGTTCTTCCCCCAAGAACTCAGGGATTATCTCGACTCCGGAAGATATAAGGATTTGAAATCCGTAAAAATATGCGGAATCATGGGTATGGCGACCAACACCGACGATGAATGCAGGATTATTACCGATTTCAAACTCCTCCATGATATTTTCATCGAAATCAAAGGCAACGAAAGTTACGACCTTCCTGATTTCAAACGTCTTTCGATGGGTATGAGCGGCGACTGGCCCCTTGCCGTAAAGGAAGGAGCCAATATCGTCAGGATCGGTTCCGCCATCTTCGGCCAAAGAACCTAAACCGCGCTTCATCCCGTTTCAACCCGCTACAACCCGATATATCTCAAAAACACCAAAAACTAAAACAACAAAACTTTAAAACTATAAACACATGACAACTCAAACTAACCCAAAAGGTAAATTGGTGGCTATCATTGCGATGATGTTTATGTTCGCTATGATCGCATTCGTCACCAACCTCGCAGCCCCGATCGGTACTATCTGGGGCTACCAGTTCCAAGGCAACAGCTTCCTCGGTATGCTCGGTAACATGATGAACTTCCTCGCATACCTCTTCATGGGTATCCCGGCCGGTAAACTCCTCCTCAAGATCGGTTATAAGAAAACCACCCTCTGGGCCCTCGCCATCGGTGCTATAGGTATGGCCGTGCAATATGCCTCCAGCCGATGGGGTGGTGAAGTGCATGTGGCTGAATCCACCGTCACTGTAATGGAAAAAATCAATGGTGTGGAATATCCTGTTGAAAGGACCATGCACATCGCCCTCAACTTTATTATCTACCTCCTCGGTGCGTTCATCGCCGGTTTCTGTGTTTGTATGCTCAACACAGTGGTAAACCCGATGCTCAACCTTCTCGGTGGTGGTGGTAACAAAGGTATGCAGCTCCTTCAGACCGGTGGTACACTCAATTCTCTTTCTGCCACTCTTACTCCGTTCCTTGTAGGTGTCCTCATCGGCTCGCTTACCCCGCGTACTCAGCTCAGCGACGTTGACTCTCTACTTTGGATCGCGATCGGTATCTTCATCGCCGCATTCATTATTATATACTTCGTGGCTATCCCGGAACCCCAGGATGTTGGCCAAATCAAGAATGTCAAGTTCACACATTCTCCCTGGAATTTCCGCCACACTGTACTCGGCGTTATCGGTATCTTCATCTATGTAGGTATCGAAATAGGTGTCCCCGGAACCCTCATGTTCTATCTCTCCGACCAGACTTCTAAAGGTGCCGGTATCCTTGGCGACGCCTCAACTATCGCAGGTGCGGTGGTGGCTATCTACTGGCTGCTTATGCTTGTGGGCCGTTTCGTATCAACCTTCATATCCGGAAAGGTTTCAACCCGCAACCAACTTCTTGCTGTTTCAGGAGTGGGCGTGATTTTGGTAATCATGGCTATTTTCAGTTCCAAGGAATCTCAGATCGGTGTGCCTAACATAATCTACAACCCGGTTGAAAAAACCACTGCAACTCTCTCAGCTGCCGGTATGCCGCAGAATGAAATCCAGAACTTCATCCAGAACCCCAACGAGGCTTCTCTTGCTCCTTACACCACTACACAGACCATCAATACCAAGAACGGTCCGGTCAACAAAACTGTTGTGGTTGAATCTGCAAAAGAACCTGCCGAAGTGGTTTCTGCACTCGTCAACGCACCAGGAGTACCCATTGCGGCAGTATTCCTTGTGATCTGCGGTCTCTGCACATCCGTTATGTGGGGTGGTATCTTCAATCTCGCAGTAGAAGGACTCGGTAAATACACAGCCCAGGCTTCCGGTATCTTCATGATGATGGTTGTAGGTGGTGGTGTGATTCCATTGCTCCAGCAGCTCATCGCTGATGCCGTCGGATATATGACCAGCTATTGGCTCATGGTAGGCTGTCTCGGCTACATCTTCTTCTACGGTCTCTGGGGTTGCATCAATGTCAACAAAGACATCCCGGTTGACGACTCCAACGAGAAAAAATCCCTCGAAGAGCAAATCCTCAACGCCGAATAAAAATAAATGTAGGGAACATCGCGTGCGATGTCTTATAAACCCCAGACCTGATTGTCCGGACACATCGCGTGCGATGTCTTTCAAGCCCCAGACTGAATTGTAGGGACATCGCGTGCGATGTCTTGCAGGGATATTGGAATTTCAAACAAACCAGACGTGGCACGCCACGTCCCTACAAAAGCTACATTAGCTAAGATAGCTACAATAGCTACAAAAACCACAAAAACTCAACCAAACTACCTCGGAGAGGTTGAATTAATCAAAATTATTATGAAAAAGTTATTACCTATTTTCTTCCTGATTCTTTTCGCTTGCGGAAAGGGTGGTAACACACCCGTGGATCAGATTGTGGTCCTTCTCGACCAAGCCACTGAAAAGACACAGGATATAAACTCTGTAGCCCAACTCAACGATGTCCAGAACATCATCTCTCCCCAGGAGATCTGGACGATCATCGAGAACAACTCCGATTACCAACTCACGGACTCCGACAAAAACAAACTCAAGAAAAGTTACGAGCGACTTGTAAAAGCAGCCTATGATAAGAGTTGTGAGTTCGTTCCATCCGATGAAATGAAAAAGGTCATGAAGAATCAGCTCGACCTCATGATGGAAGGGATCCGAAACAATATCGACGCAGCCACCACTCTCGGCCAAATCCGTCCCTAACCCCAACCAGGCACGACTCAAACGGGCAGGACTCAAACGGGCAGGACTTTTCCCAAAGTCCTCATTGTAGGGACATAGCGTGCGATGTCTTACAAGCCCGCAGATCGAATCGTAGATACATCGCGTGCGATGTCTTGCAGGGAGATTGGAATTTCTAACAAATCAGACGTGGCACGCCACGTCCCTACAAAAGCTAAATTAGCTAAGATAGCTACAGTAGCTACAAAAAACAATAACATCACCAAAATCTCCATCAACTTTTTGCAATTTTAATTTTTTTCTTTAACTTTGCACCGCATTTAGGCACGGGGCGTAGCGCAGTCCGGTTAGCGCACCTGCTTTGGGAGCAGGGGGTCGAAGGTTCGAATCCTTTCACCCCGACAAAAACACCGAGTTTCTATAACCCGGTGTTTTTTTATCCCCCAACTCACAACTCACAACTCACAACTCACAACTTATAACTTACAACTTACAACTTACAACTTATACCCCCCCCTCCCCTTATAAACAAAGGGCCGGAATCATACGAGTCCGTGCCCTCTAGGTTCGAGATGTTTATGTTTATAAGGATGAAGCCGCAGTTGAAATTCTTCTGGCAAGGTCATTTAGAGCCTCTTTAAGGATTTCCGTTTCCTGAGGAGTAAAACCTCCTTTAGATCCGTCTCCCTTAATGCCGTCAAGTTTATGATAGAGCCATGAACTTGATTTACCGAAATAACGTCTGGAGATATCTCTCCATGATACAGCCAAAAGGATGTCTGACAGACGTGATTTCGCATCGTCTAATAAATTTTGGTTTGATAAAGTAATCTGTTTTTCCATAATAAACAATATATATATAATGTGATGTTCAATGGGTGCCCGGAATGGACACCCAAGGATTAAGGCAGATCGGTTAATCTGTCGAAAGCTTCCTGTGCAAGCCAGAGTTGCTCTCTATAACCGTTCGGAAATGCTCTTCTGAGGTTTCTGATTATTTCAATCAATTCTGCCTCATCCTCATTTAATTCATACATCATTTCGTAGAAATTAAATGTTAAACATCTCGATGCAAAAATAATACGAATTTTCGTATTAAACAAATTTTCATTGCATTCTTTTTCCCTTTCCCATTACAACTTAAAACTTAAAACTTCCAACCCATACCTCACGACTCACAACTTAAAACTTAAAACTCACAACTCACCACCCACATCTTTCCACTTTACACTTTCCACTTTACACTTTCAACTTTAAACTTTCCCCTCCCAACTCCCACCTCCACTTTTTCCTTAAAAACTTTTTTACTAAATTTTTAAAAATTATCACATAATTATTTTGTAGTTATTCCGTTTTTGATATATCTTTGCATTGCAGTTTGAAGATTTATAATCCCTCAAACTGTATGCGACGCAAGTCCAAAGGGTCCTACAAAGTACCTTAAAACACTGAACTAATGAACTTTAGAAAAACCATCATCCTTTTTGGAATTTTGTTTTTTCTCTCTCTCGGAGTTTCCGCACAAAAGGCTGGTATTAAAACCAATCTTATTAGTGATGCGGTGACTTCACCCTCCCTCGGTTTTGAATTCCGGATGAAGCCGAAATGGACGATGGACATCTCGGGGCAGGTGAACGCCTGGAACATAGACGACCGGCGCTGGCGCCACTGGATGGTGCAGCCCGAGGCCCGCTACTGGTTCTGCGAGGCCTTCGAGGACTCCTTCATCGGCTTCCACGCCATCGGGGGCCAGTTCAACATCGGCAACATCAACAACAGCATAAATTTCCTGGGCTCTGACTTCAGCAAGCTCAGGGACCACCGCTACCAGGGCTGGGGCGTCGGGGCGGGCATAGTCTACGGCTACGACTGGATGCTTGCCAAGCACTGGAACCTCGAATTCTGTATCGGGGTAGGCTGGATCCACTGCTGGTACGACAAATACCCGTGCGCGGTTTGCGGCACCAAGGAGGCCTCGGGGCAGCACGACTACTTCGGCCCCACGAAACTGTCCCTGGCAATTGAATATTTATTTTAAAAAAATATGAGGAACAAGTTTTTTAAAATAAATATCGCCGAGGTTGATGCCCGGATGTCTGCGGGAGCAGGACGCAGGCCTGCGGTCGCAGGTACGGGCGAACCTTATCAACCGAGGCAATATATGTTAAAAGTCATGAATCATCTAAAGAAATATATATTCCTTGGTCTTCTGTCGGCATGTGCCACAGTTGGAGGCGCGGCCGAGCTTCCGGTAGGCGACAGGGCGAACTCCTGGCTGGGCCTGACCGTCGACAACATCTACAGGACCGACAACGGCAAGCTTGCCGTCGAGGTGGTGATCGACCTGGGCAGGGCGGACCTTAAGAGCCAGTACGAGCAGGTCTTCACGCCCTATATCTACAGCGATACCGACACGGTCCGTTTCGACCCCTTCTCGGTGACGGGCCACAAGAGGCTTCTTGCCAACGAGCGGAACCGCCGTGTTTTCCCTATCACCTTCTACAAGGAAGCCCTGGTGCCCACGAAACTGCCACACCCGAACGCCGAGGTGTATGTGAAATACCCGGGACCGGGCACCTACGAGATAAAGTACACCACCAACTGGAAAGACTGGATGGAGACCGCTACCTTCTCGGTGGAGAGCGAGGTCTACGGGTGCGCCCGGTGCCTCAGGAAGCTCGACGGTGTGGGCGAGGAATGGATGCCTCTGGCGCAGACCGACTTCGTGCAGAGGAGCTACTTCCCCGAGTTCCTTTACGTGACCCCGGTGGCCGAGGCCGTGAAGATGCGTGAGATATCGGCGAGGGCCTACATCGACTTCCCCGTGAACAGGACAGAGATCTATCCCGACTACAGGAGGAACCCCGAGGAGCTTGCGAAGATACGAGCCACGATAGATTCCGTGAGGAACGACAGGGACATCAACATCACGAGCCTTCACATCAGCGGCACCGCCTCTCCGGAGGGGAGCTACCAGAACAACATAAGGCTTGCGAGCGGCCGTACTGCCTCGCTGAAGGACTACGTGCAGAGCCTTTACCGGTTCCCCCAGGGGCTTATCACCACGAGCTACGAGCCTGTCGACTGGCAGGGCCTTGCGGAATTCCTGAGGATGGTCGTGTACAGGTCCCACTACAGGGTTTCGGATGGTTCAGCCACGGCAGGACAGGCCCCGATACCCGGCACCTACGGCGTTATGCCCTCCGACTCGATAAGGTACGACCAGTTCCAGAACATAAATTATGACCCGGCCACCATCGCCGAGATCCTGCCTGACGCGTCCGCCATACTTGGTATAGTGAACTCTGACATAGAGCCCTTCGCAAGGAACAGCAAGATAAGGACCACCTATCCGAGCCAGTACGCATGGCTCTTGGAGAATGTGTATCCGGCGTTGCGACATTCCGACTACAGGATAGAGTTCGAGATCAAGACCTATACCGACGTCAGCGAGATACTTGAGGTTATGTCGACGAGGCCACAGAACCTGAGCCTTGCGGAACTGTTCGTGGCAGCCAACAGCCAGGAGCCGGGAAGCGAGCTTTACAACCGTGCTTTCGAGCTTGCGGTGACGATGTATCCCGAGGACGAGACAGCGAACCTGAACGCTGCGACCTACGCCATGCAGAGAGGGGATTTGATAAGCGCCGAGCGATACCTTGCGAAAGTAGAGCAGGAGACCCCGGAGGCCGACTACGCCAAGGCGATGCTGATGCTTATGCAGGGACAGACAGAGGAGGCCTTGCAGATGTTCGGATCCCTGGCCAACTCATTGAGTCCCGAGGTAGCGAGGAAAGCTGCCGAGGCCAAGAACGGCATCGAGGAAGTCAACAGGGCGAATGGGCGCAACTTCATTCAAGTAGAATGAAGTTGAAAGATTAAAGTGTAAAGTTGAAAGTATAAATGAATATGAATATCCAAAAGCCGAATCGTAGGGACATCGCGTGCGATGTCTTACAGGGTTAAGGAAGGATTAAAGATTAAAGTGTAAAGTTGAAATATTATATGAATATCCAAAAGCCGAATTGTAGGGACATCGCGTGGGATGTCTTGCAGGGAGATTGGAAGTTCAAACAAACCAGACGTGGCACGCCACGTTCCTACAAAAAACAATAAAAACAACAAAACCAATAAAAAACTCAAAAAACAACAATAAAAACAATAATAACACAAACAACACCAAAAACTCAAAAAATACCTCGGAGAGGTTAACAACCCCGGAGGGGTTAAACAAAGATAACCCCTGGCAAGAAACATCGGAGATGTTCGCAGCCTGGGGGGACAAAACAAAAAAGAAAACAATGCCTCTCTCCACAGAGTGGGCTTAACAATAAAAACAATAACAACACTAAAAACAATAAAAACACTAAAGAAACCAAAAACTCAAAAAACTAAAGAAACAAACAACAAAAACACAAAAATCAATAACAAACATTTATTAACTAACCAAATTATTAATTTATGAAATTCACAAAGTATTTCATGCCGTT
>JAFLTP010000026.1 GCA_022510405.1 Muribaculaceae bacterium
TAGCTCGTTGGGCTCATAACCCAAAGGTCGCAGGTTCGAGTCCTGCCCCCGCCACCAAGAGCCGCTTAACTCATGGTTAAGCGGATTTTATTTTATATGCTGTTAATAAAATAATTTCTTATCAACAACCATGGAGATCCTATACGAAGACAACCATATCATCATCGTGAACAAAGCACCCGGTGAAATAGTGCAGGGTGATAAAACCGGGGATACTCCTCTCTCAGAATTGCTTAAGCAATATATTAAGGAGAAATATAATAAACCGGGGAATGTGTTCTGCGGAGTCGTTCACCGTATTGACCGGCCTGTAGGGGGAGTGGTAATTTTCGCAAAGACTTCAAAGGCGCTCGAGCGTCTTAACAAGATGCTTCGTGAAGGAGAAATTCACAAGACATATTGGGCTCTCGTGGAAGGCAAGCCTGAAAATTCTGAAGGCAGTTTAAGAAATTTCCTGAAAAGTGACGGCCGGATCAACAAAACGTTTATTTCCACAGAAAAGGATCCCGATGCCAAAGAATCGATTCTCAGCTATAAAACCATAGCCAACGGTGACAGATATTCGATACTTGAAATAGAATTGTTGACGGGAAGAAAGCATCAGATAAGGGCCCAGTTGTCGGCTATAGGACATCCGATAAAAGGTGACTTAAAATATGGCGCCAAAAGAAGCAATCCAGACGGCAGCATTTCCCTTTTGGCCCGTAAAATAGAATTCATACATCCGGTGTCGAAGCAGCCAATTTGCATTGAAGCTCCTATCCCGATGGAATTTACGAAAATCTTATCCTAAGTCATCCGACAGAATTCCCTTCAATTCCTGTGACAGAGCAATGGTTGAGTCCAAGGATTTCACAAAGGCTTTTCTCTTTCTTTGGCTGATGAGGAAGAGGATATAACCAAGGGGAACAAACCATTTCAAAGTTTCTGCCAGCCATTGAGGCCGCGTGGGAGTAAGGAGGAAGGTATCGTAAATCCATGGATAATCCGACAATTTATCCACAACGTTGTTGTCCCTGCAATCTGTAAGATATTCCACTGTTGAATCCAGGTATTCCCCTGTGCTCTCTATCTCTTTAGACAAACCCTTGTCGTTCCAAAATTCTTTATATCCAACCTTCTGTTGTAATTTCTCAATAATTTTTTGGCACTCGTCAATAACCTTAGAGAGTCTTTCCAAAGCTACAGGAACTGAAATCTCGTTGATCACAACCTCTTTCCTGCCGATACTTCTGGGCAATCTCACTCCCCTAATCTTTCTTATGAGTTCCTTATAGCTATCGGGATTGAAGACAGCGGAATCGTTCATCGCCTTATAGGTGACGTAAATTCCCAAGGGAGCCAGGATAAATGTGGAGAGCCATATTCCTATCCATACTTCCCATCTTCCGTCCCTGGCCATCTTATAACCTGTGTTGTCGATGATATAATAGAACAAGAAGAGCAATACCGATATTACAAGCGGTGTACCCAGTCCTCCCTTACGGATAATTGCTCCCAAGGGAGCACCGATAAAGAAGAATATCAAACAGGCCACCGACAGAGTATATTTTTTGAGGAGCTCAATCTGGTGTCTTCGGATATTCATCTTGTCATCAGCCACCGTGGCCGATTTAAACTGCGACTCATTCACATGTCGTTTCGACAATGACAGCGCGTTTTCAAACAGCCGGTCTCTTTTTTCAAACGGCACACTATTGATCAAAGAATCTAAATCCAAAGGCATCAAAACCTCTGCTTCCATCTCTGCCTCTCCTTTGGATTCCTTTGCCGACTTCGTTTCTTTTATTTCGGAACGGGATTTCGCAACTTCTTTCTTTACTGAAACATTTGTTGAAGAAATACCTGTTCTTTTGGTTGACGGCAAGGTTCGCTCCTTATTGGCTTTACCACCCCGCGCCTCCTCTATTCCAGAAGAGTTTACAGGCGATTCATGAACAAAGGTCGGTTTCCCGGTTCTCCTGTCCACCAACAGAGGGAAAGCGTTACGCCTTAAATCATTGGCATAAATAGCGCCTGTGGAGTCTATTCTATTAGTTACGGAATCAATTGTGTGTTGCAGTTCTATTATGTTTTTCCCCACATACTGACTCCTGATACCACCCTCATCCATCCTGTTGAAATTGGCATCGAATGGAATAAGTATCTGTTTATCCAAGAAAGTCTCGCGTCTGAAAGGCACGTTCTTGTCCAAGGCTTTCTGTTCGCGCAGATTCTCAAACTCCTCGCCGGTGAACAGATGCAGATACAGATACCTCATATCTCCGGTGAAAGCCATCCTGCCTGAATCGGCCAACAGAATGGTGGCGTTATCGCCTCCACGGGTCACGTCATAAATCATAACATCGTAGAGCATCCCGGTCTCCGGATTTTTTTTCTGAACCAAAAGGTTATAACCCGGAATCTGGTCGTAGAAAACACCTTCCGGTATCTCCACCTCGGGCGATTTCTGACGCATTGAAAACAACAAAGTCCACATCTTCACCTGTGCAGGCGGTAAAGCGTAATTCTGGAAAAAGAAAGCCCCGATGGCGATTAAAGTTATGAGCACTATAAGAGGCCGCATAGAATGCACCAAAGAGATTCCGGAGGCTTTCATAGCGGTCAGCTCGAATTTCTCGCCGAAATTACCATAGGTCATAAGACTTGCCAACAGGATTGCCAACGGCAAGGCCATCGGCACCATCGAAACTCCGGCATAAAAGAACAACTCCCCTATCAAAGAAAATGGCAGACCCTTACCTACAAGGTCATCTATATGCTTCCATAGAAACTGCATAAGCACGATGAAGAGAACGATGAAAAAAGTCATCGCGAAAAGCGGCAAGAAGCTCTTCAGAATGAATATATAAAGTCTCTTCACGTGGTTTTAAAGTTTAAAGTTTAAAGATGAAAGTTTAAAGATGTGGGTTGTGAGTTTTAAGTTGTGAGTTGTAAGATTAAAGTTTAAAGTTTAAAGTTTAAAGATGTGAGTTTTAAATTATTTTGAGGAATCGATGTCTTGGAGAAGAGTGATAACGGCTGTGTGAAGCTGATTGTCTTCACCGCTCATTATCTGCTCCGGACTATTAAGGACATACACATCCGGTTCCAGCTGGGTATTCTCCAAGTAACTGCCGTCCGGTAGTTGATATCCTGTAACCGGAATTCCGAACACCATTGTAGGATCCTGCATAGTGACCCAATTTACGGAGGTCATAGTCCCGGGCACGGGAGCTCCTACAAGTTTACCGAGTCCCTGATGTTTATATACCCAAGGAGTGCCATGTGCATTACTGTAGCATGCCTCGGCCTGAACCATGATCGAGGGTTTGTTCCATCTCCGGGAAGGCATCGAAGCTGCTTCTTCACCTCTGATCACCTGTGTGAAATATTTCTGTCCACTCAACAATACCTCTATATCCTCATGAAGTCTACCCCCTCCGTTCCATCGGATATCCACCACAACTCCTTCTTTATCGTTGTATTTTCCAAGAAGGTCGGCATAAATATCCCTGTAACTGGGGTCACCCATAGAACGTATATGGACATACCCCAATCTGCCGTTGCTCCATTTGTCGACATCGGCTGCCCTTTGTTTCACCCATCTTTGATACAGCAATTCAGATTCGTCGCCCTTTGAAATCGGCAAGACCACTTCCTCCACAATCTTTCCGTCGGGTTTCTTAAAGGCTACCCTTGTTTTCTTCCCTGATAAGTCGGCGAGAGCTTTAGCGTTACTTTCATTTGATGTCAAGGCAACATCATTAATTGAGACGACTATATCTCCCGGTTCAATCTCACTCCATGACTTATCCATGGGTCCACCTTCGAGCACTTCGGTGACAAGCATACCATCGTCGGTTCTTTGCATATCGAAAAGAAGTCCCAAAGAGGCTGTTCGTTGACCATTAGGATCACTCGGAGCATAATACCTACCACCGGTGTGAGATACATTTAATTCGCCCAACATTTCGCTGAGCATCTCCGCGAAGTCATAATTATTGTTGATATGCGGAAGGAATTGACGGTAATGTTCCGTGAGGTTCTCCCAATCCACTCCGTGCATATCCTCGGTATAAAATCTTTCCCTTTCCTGCACCTTGACATAATCAAACATATACTCACGTTCGGCTGCGGCATCCAAATTCATTTTGCCACTGAATGATACATCAGTCAATTTACCGCTCGAGGGTTCCAATTTCTTAATGGAATTCCTGGAAACAAGGAATACATTTTCCCCATCCTTATCGGAAATGAAATGTCCTCTTTGATCACCCAGTTTCTTGACTTCTTCGGATTTACCGTCACGAAGATTAATTTTCCAAAGGTCGTAACCCTTGTTGAAAGAAGCCAAATAATATAGTGTTTCCCCATCGGAGGTAACAAATGCATCAGAAATGTCGGAGGATGCCGGTGTAAGCCTTATTGTGCGTTCCTGTATGTTTTTCGGTTCAACAAGGATAGTTTTCACATCTTCTTTTTCGTCATCTTTTGTATCCTTTTTACCTTTCTTTCCTTTCTTGTCCTTGTCATCCTTATCCTCTTTTTTATTCGCCTTTTCAAGTTCTTTCTTAAGTTTATAATCTTCCTCAGAAAGGTTGAATCTATCATAGGCATCTTCATTGAGGAAGGTTATCATGATATCGTAAAGAGAACCCCATGAAGCATGGTTTCTCATACCGTAGCGGTCGGAGGCATATATCACGGCATTTCCATCGAGCACGAAAGATGGCGACTCATCAAAATAACCGGTCTCAGTGATCGGAATAAGCGTGCCGTCGTTAGTATTCACGATAAATACATCATAGTAAGGGTCATGATGATGAAGTACACCTTCTGTCAATATCCAATTACCGTCGGGACTCCATTGATAGTTATAACCGCCTTCTCTCGACATATATGTCTTTCCGTCAAGCAGTTCCTTTACGACTCCAGAAGCAATATCCTTCACCATGAGTTTGTTACGGTCTTGAATATAAGCCAACTTCTTGCCGTCTGGACTGAAAGAAGCATAGGTTCTTTCAATGTTGTCGTCGGCGGGGAACATAGCCTCCTCAATTATCACTGTTGAATTTTCGAAATTGGGTTCATCATCCTTTGCCTTTTTAGCAGTATAGAGATTCCAATGTCCGTCTCTTTCAGAAGTGTAAAGAAGCTTTTTGCCGTCGGGACTCCAACTCAACTGTGATTCCGCCTGCGGTGTGTTGGTTATCTGTTTTGTTGTGGAATAATCCACGGAAGTCACAAAAACCTCTCCCCTACTTATAAACGCCACCGATTTACCATCGGGGGAAGCGGCCGCATCGTCAAGACTTCTGACATCGATTTTCCGTATGGACGGGAAATTATCAGTGGTTACATCTATCTGAACTTTTGTGGGTTCACCATTCGGGTTCATGGTGAATATTTCTCCGTCGTAGGCAAAAGCCAATAGACCGTTATCAGAACTTGATAAAAATCTAACAGGATGGTCAGTGAAATCTGTAATTTTCTTCGCGTTGCTACCGTTTGGACTCATAGCATAAACATTCATGCTTTCACCCGGCACTTCCCTCAATATATAAAGAGTGTTTCCGTCTGCACTGATCACCGGATTCCTGTCCTCACCCGGTCGGTTGGTAATGTTTACAAAACTATTGTCAGCACGATTCCATTTCCATATGTCTCTTGTCACGGAAGAAGTGTGATGCTTTCTCCATTCATCCTCCATCCCTTTGTAATCCTGATAATATATCACATCCGGATTTGCCGATGTGAATGAAGGCATCTGTATTGGAATTCCGGCCAATTGTATGGGATTACCACCGGTAACAGGCACAGAATAGAATTCAGTCATTCTTGCAGAAGGGAATAAGATATTCTGTGCATCGTCTTGAATGGCCGCTGAAAAAAAGATATTTTGTCCGTCAGCTGAAAAGGCTTCCGGTGTCTTGTTAGATGAATCGAAAGTAATCTGCACCGGTGTTCCACCATCCACACCCACAGTGAATATATCGAAATTTCCGGTGCGGTTACTGCTGAAAGCTAATGTCTTGCTGTCGGGCGACCATATAGGATGATCTTCATAATAATTATCTGTATTTGTCAATCTTGTGGCATTCCCACCTTTAACGGGGACTGTCCAGATATCACCCAGATAAGAGAAGGCTATTGTCCGGCCGTCGGGACTTATCTTAACATCACGCATCCAAAGTGGCGTCTCAGCAAAAGCACCAAAAACTGCTCCGGCCATCAACACGCCTGCTATGTATCTTCTTTTCATCATTTATTTTTCAAAGTTTATTTTGCAAAATTACTTATTTCCTCTCTAAAACTTACTATATCCCCAATATACAAACCATATTATACAAATCACTTTCTACCTCCTACATTATAGGATTTGTATAATACCAATCATATAATTATTAATCCCGAATCCGGATAAGCCTCTCATATGCCTCTTCTGAATCTTTCACACCACCTTGGGAGGCTTTTTCATACCAATACTCAGCACCCTGTGAATCGGGAATGGCATCCGGGAAAATTTCCAACAGCTCACCTATGATAAATTGGGCCGATGGATCTCCTTCATTTGCCGCTTTATAAAAATAATCTATGGATTTTTGATGATCATATGCCACACCAACCCCTTTTGAATATGCGTCACCCAAAAGTGCTGTGGCTTTAGAATTTCCTTTCTCCGAGGCAATCACAAGCAAAGCTACCCCGGCAATAGGTGCTCTTCCAAAATAATATTCCTCCCCTATTGCCATCACTGAATCCACCGGCAACCCTTCCCAAACCTCTCTCTTCAGCTCCACAAGTTTCATCTGGGCTTCAGGAACTCCGGCTTCTGTAGCGAGAGTCAACCATTTCACCGCTTCCCCTTCATCATAGGCTATTTCTTTACTCTCTGTCAAAAGATAACCCAAATTGGCTGCAGCCGTAGCATCCCCCATATTTGCCGCCTTTCGGATCCAATACAACGCAGAATCCAGATCTTGAGAGAACCCGTTTCCGGTATAGTATCTAAACCCGATATAATTCATGGCCGGAGCATAACCTTTCTCTGCTGACTTAAAATATAAGGTTGCACTTCTGAGGGAATCAACCGGAATAGAATCGTAACCAGATTCATGAAGACGAGCCAAATCATATAAAGCCTTAGCATCTCCTGAGTCAGCCTTTTCAACTAATTGTCGCAGGGCCAGACGCCGTGAACTCACTTCCTCCTGAGCCCATATGCAACCACCAAAAATGATTGCAATAATCAAAAATGGAAGGATTCTCTTCATTTACCTGTTTTTTGGAGACAAGGTAATCAATGGAACAAGCATCTCTTCCAAAGAGATTCCTCCATGTTGGAATGTGCCGTTGTAGTATTGCACATAATAATTATAGTTGTTAGGATATGAGAAGAAATCTTCGTTGCATGCATAGATGAAAGTGCTCGACAGATTTGGAGCCGGCAAACCGAACTTATTAGGTGATTTCATTTCATAAACCTGTTTCGGATTGTAGTTCAAATTCTTTCCCACCTTATATCGAAGGTTGGTATTGGTATTTCGGTCGCCTACAACCTTGATGGGATTATCCACCCTGATAGTGCCGTGGTCTGTCGTGATTATCAATTTGAAACCCTTGTCGCCCAATCTTTTGAAAATATCAAGCGAAGAAGAATGTTTGAACCAGGATTCCGTAAGCGACCTATAGGCTGCGTCAGAATTAGCCAGTTCCCTTATCATCTTGGACTCAGTCCTCGCATGACTCAACATATCTATAAAATTGAGCACCACAACATTCAAGGGCAAGTCTTTTATCTCGTTGATTTTAGCCAGGAATTTCTCACCGGCATTCGAGTCATTGAGTTTTGTATATGAAAACTTTTCTTTCCTTCTGAATCTTTCGAGTTGGGTCCTTACCAATTCCTCTTCGTGGGCGTTAAGACTTTCGTCTTCATCCTCCTCCACCCATAGATTTGGGAACATCTTTGAAATTTGCAACGGCATCAAACCGGCAAAGATGGCATTGCGGGCATATTGTGTACTTGTGGGCAAGATAGTGGTGTAAAGCTCTTCCGAAATATCGAAATAATCTGAAAGCAACGGCTGAACCACCTTCCACTGGTCAAGCCTGAAGTTATCAATTAGAATGAAGCAAACTTTGTCACCTTTATCAAGCATCGGGAACACCTTCCTTTTGAAAAGTTCATTGCTCATCAACGGATGATTATCTGTTGTGACCCAATCCTCATAATTTCTTTTCACAAATTTTGTAAAATTCTGATTTGCCTCTTTCTTCTGCATCAACATCATTTCCGACATATCGGTGTTCTCGAGTTTGAGTTCCCAATACACCAGCCTTTTATAGATCTCCATCCAATCCTCCATGGAAGAGGCCGTATCAATCATCGAGGATATCTGGCGAAAATCTTGCTGATAATCCGTGGTGGCCTGTTTCACAACAAGATCTCTTCCACCTAAATTCTTCTTCAACGACAATAAAATCTGATTAGGATTTACGGGCTTAATGAGATAATCAGCAATACTGTTGCCTATAGCCTGGTTCATTATATTTTCCTCTTCGGATTTTGTAATCATGATCACCGGCACTTCCGGGTGGCTCCGGTTAATCCTCGTCAAGGTTTCCAGACCGGAAAGTCCGGGCATGTTCTCATCAAGCAACACGAGGCTGAACGGTTCCTTGTCAAGAGCCTCCAAAGCGTCAACACCATTTGAAACGGTGGTTACTTCATATCCTTTACCTTTGAGAAACAATATATGCGGTTTCAATAAATCTATCTCATCATCCGCCCACAGAATCTTGTATGTCATTGTTGGTGTCGTTATTGTTGGTGTCGTTATTGTTGTCGGTGTCGTTATTGTTGTCGGTGTCGTTATTGTTGTCGATGTCGTTATTGTTGTCGATGTCGTTATTGTTGTTGGTGCTAGGGTCAGAAACATTCTCCGATTCAGAATTTTCGTCTTCTTCACCTTCTTCTCCTTCTATTCCTAATTCTTCTTCATTTTCGATGTCGAGACCTTCCAGTACTTCCGCTTCAGTCTCTTCCATATCGGCTTCTTCTTTAAACCTGAAATACTCCTCAAAACTTCTTCCTTCTTTGATAAGAATTTCGAAATTTGCCTTACTTATCATGATTGGCACTACCTCAGGACCCAAATCTATGTCGGAACGTTCCATCACCGTGCGATAATGCTCCAATTCCTTTAGATTAGCAAACCCTTTCACTATCAGCAGCCCGATATTGGAGAAACTCATCTGTTCAAGATCAAAGTCTTTAACAATGAAAGATGAGAAGTTAAACCTCGCCACTTTATAAAGCACCAGGTTAGGATTGATGGAATCTCTCGGGAAAGCCAAAACCAAATATTGGGGAGAATTTGGATCCCTTTCGAAGTGAGCCGGCAGGCCATCTTCAGCCAATTCCTGTTCTTCGCCGCTTGTGAGGCGAGTATTCCATAACATACCTCTTGAATTGCTTCCGGTGTTCTGAAGCGTTCTACCCTCTTTCAATCCTTTCAATATAGCCGAAGCCATGTCAGTCATATCTGTATCGGGCCATCGTTGGAGAAGTTCTGTCAAACGGTCTTTGAATTTCTCCTCATCTCCTTCGGTGAAATATGAAAGTCCGTCTATGAATACAAATTTCGGCAATATCGGGGACAATGGAAATTTATCTTCCATCTCATCGGTGAGCGAATGCACCGTTGAATTCTGATCTTCCAAATAAGCTTCGTAAGCTTTTTCATACATGTTTTCCTGCACCTCATGCATCTGCCGGAGATGTTTGAAGTAATTGGGGTCGCGCATGGCAAGTCCATACTCTGACTCGGGGAATTCACTTATTATCTTCTGTCGCCATTCTTCAGCCTTGGCTTTGTCGTCTTCTCTTGCGGCCATCAGATACATATTGTAATAAACTTCGAGTCTGTAGACATTCTCAGGATATCTCGAGTCAAGTTCATTGAATTCATGTCTTGCTGCCGAATAATCCTCAAGTTTATCTTTAAGGATCAAACCCATGTTGTAAAGGCCTTCCTGAATAACATCGTTGGCCACCTCGATTTCTTCCGGAGTCTTCGGAATCTGTTTCAGATAGTATTCTATATAATGTGGATCTGCCTCACGCTTGGCAAGGTCGGCATCCGGCACGGGAATGGAATCATTGGCGTTCTCCAGAGCCAAACCTTCTTCATCCTCTTCATCGCTCTCTTCCTCAAACGAGAATGTAGTCTTGTTTCTTCTGCGCCAGTCGTCCTCAAGTCTTCTGGAACCCCATCGCCGTTGGAACTCTGTCTTACCGGCATTTTTGGTATAGGTGTTGTAGAAATACCAGCTCTTGTCTGAATTCATCTGGAAATTCGGGGTGGAAGCACCTCCGGGAAGGTTAGATTCCGGTTGATTGGCAAGGAATTCCTGACGTTTGGCTTCCTCTTCGGCCTCTTTTTCCTGTTTTTTCAACTCATCCACCAATCGTTGAGCCACTTTCTCCTGTTCTTCTGGACTCAATTTGGAAAGGGCTATCAAAGAGTCCTGCAAAACCACATTTCCGGCATATACCGCAAGTTCATCCAATACGTCGCTACGTTTCTTAAGTATGGCATAATTAGGATAATTGTCAGCCAATTGTGGTATCGCCTCCGAATAACATGGCTGAGCCTCAACATATTTGTGTTGCGCGAAATATATGTTACCCAATGCCAATTGTGCCATAGCCAAATCGATACCTCTTCTTTGGGATTTTTCAACAGCCAGGGTATAATTCTTTATCGCCTCTGTGGTGTCTTTTCTTGAAAGGTATAGGTTACCGATGGCATAGTATATCTGGTCAAGGTATTCTCGGTTTCTCTCATATCTTGTCATTGCCCTTAATCCGTTAACCTGCTTACGGATATCGTTGCCGACAAATACCTCGCTCTGCTTGATCTTTGCGTTGAATTTTGTCCGGTATGGTGTCGCCGGTCCTCCCTCAGCTTTCTTGAAGGCTTGGAAGGCATTGTTTTTTTCTCCAAGTTGTTCATACAACTGTCCCAATAAAAACCACAACCTTGTTTTTTGAGATCCAGATGAAGCTTGGGCAGCCTGGCGGAGATATGGAACAGCTTCGCGAGTCTGATTGGTTCTAATCAGATAGTCGGCCTCTACAATATTGTAGAGCAAAAGTAGATTTTTATTCGTCAGGTCTTTCTCCTTTACCAAATGGAGAACATTCTCAGCCTCGTAGTCCCAATCCAAAGCGCAGTAACTCCTCGCCTGCCACAGACGTGCCTCGGTCACGACATTTGGCAACCAGCTAAAATGCTTCGATATATACATGAAGGTGGAGGCCGCTCCAAGAAAGTCACCGTTGAAATATTGGGCCCTTCCCATCATCAGCCATGCATTGTGGATAAAAGGATTGAACTCTTCCCGAGCCCGGAAAGCCTTTTCTTTTGCCGATGAATTTCTTCGCACCGGTTTCTTGGTGATGGAATGCAACTGGATGGCCTTTTGCATTTTCTCAATAGTCCTGGTGAAGTCCCCGGATGGTTGCGGCATCTTAGGCTCTGCCTTTGCCACTGCCGGATGAGTCAGCAATTGCCGGGAATAGTCATCTTCATAAGTCCTTTCCATATCGGAGAGTGTCTCTTTATAATGCTCCGAACCGTTGAAATAGACATTATATCTTGTATTGAAAGCCTGCCATTGCCTTGTGGACGCCGTGTTCTTCTTTGTGGAGCATCCGGAAAACATAGACATGAAGAAAATTGCTCCTATAAGCATAAATCCAATATGCCTGAAAGGTGCCCTAAACTTTTTTCCGACAATGCTTTGTTTACTCATGATGATTGCAAAAGACCCTTTTACCATAAGTAAAAGTTGCCTTACATAAAAACGTTGTCCCTCCCCCTCTTATTGCAATATCTTTCTATTCCAAATTTCTCAATCAGGATAATTCCCAAAAGGCTACAGCTGCTGCGGCCCCAACGTTCAGGGAATCTACATTATGATGCATAGGAATTATGGCTTTGTAATCACATTGTGATATTATTTTTTCTGAAAGTCCGTCACCCTCGGTGCCTAACACCATTGCAAGCCGATGATATTTTTTAAGTTCCGGACTATCAATCCTCACAGAGTCTTCTTGAAGTGTGAGTGCAACGGTGGTGAATCCAAACTTTTTCAATATTTCAATCGGTTGATCAGTAAATGTCCATGGCACTTTGAAAACCGACCCCATCGATACTCTTATAGAACGCCGGTTGAAAGGATCACATGAATCCGGGGTCAATAATATTCCGTCTATGCCCAAGGCTGCAGCCGACCTGAAAATTGATCCTATGTTGGTTGTGTCGCACACGGCCTCTATCACAGCTATCCTTTTTGCATCCCTACAAATATCCTCCGGATTTAAATCCGGTTGTCTTCTCATGGCACACAACACACCCCTTGTCAACTTGTAACCTGTCAACTTGGCAAGCGTTTCCCTTTCTCCGGTGTAAACCGTCAATTGCGGCAATCTCCCGATTATCTGTGCAGCATCACCCTCAATATGTTTTCTCTCACATAAAAGCGACAACGGCTCATAGCCCTCTTCCAATGCTACTTTAATAACTTTGGGACTCTCTACGATAATGATTCCCTCCCCGGCATTATTCCTAAGTTGTCGTTCTGTCAAGGATGAATAAACCTCAATCCCTTCCTCTTCCAAATTCTTTACCTCAATGATTCTCATTCAAGCTATCAATCTGATATTACAAAACCATCCAACCACGTCCTTTTCTGCTAAGTTAATCATTTTTTTGTAACCGGAATTTATAGATATAATTTAGTTACCCAATTTTGAATAATAAAGAAATAGAATTAATTTTGATAAAAAACGTAAACTCTCTGATAGATTTTTGATTCTGTTATTCTCTTTACATAAAAAAGGAAGACAATGAAAGAATACATACCGAATCCACAGGATTTACAATCAGTAAAGCTCCCGGAGGGACTTCTCCTTCTTGTTGAGGAAATGGCTAAGAATGTCCATGAAGTATGGGCCCAAAATCGTATTAATGAAGGCTGGACTTACGGACCGGTTAGAGATGATATCAAAAAGCACCATCCATGTCTGATCCCTTATGAGGATCTTCCGGAGTCGGAAAAAGAGTACGACAGAGCCACTGCTCAAGAAACATTAAAATTTATTATAAAATCCGGTTTCTCAATTTCAAGACAATAACGCTGACCAACCGTTACTCTGGCTATTTCGAGCATAGGCGACTTTTTTTCGTATTTTTGAAATTGAATTTCATAGGCAAATCTACTCATATTATGTGACTTTCTCACTTAATTTGAGTAGATTTGCACTATCGACTCTAATGGAAATTTAATTAGGATAAAGATATTGAAAGCAATATCATTAAGAAAGAGAACGAATCATCAAATCAGATCATGAGGATGGGACATTTTTAAAGGATCCTCTACAAATAGACAAAGGATTTGCTCATGATTATGCGATTCGGTTTCCATGAAGAGATCATAAGAAATTAAATCATCGGGAAAATTTTTGAAGATTCCTGACTCCATTAATTAATTTCAGTTATGAAAAGAAATCGCCTCAAATATCATTACGGAAAGATGCAGATGCTTATCGACCGATATATGGCCGGTAGTTTTTGGCCACTCTTCGGTTGTTCTTTCCTGATATGTGCCATTGTATTCTTTATTATTTGGGGTTTCTTCTCATTGTTTGGAGTGAACTGGTCGTTGGGCGACGCATTCATTCAGATGTCAAATCCTTCATCTTCCGGCAATGGTATTTTCGATGTGCCAACTTCCGAATGGTTCGCCATCATTATCACAAACCTTTTCGGGCTTTTTGTGTTAAACGGGATAATTCTCACCCTGTTGGTCAATTGGGTTTCAAATCGCAAAGACCGTTTTGAGAATGGAGAGTCAAGATATAAACACATCTTCGACAGAAAGTTCAGCGTCGTTATAGGGGGCCATAGGATAGTGGCCAGCCTCACCCGCGATCTTTTGGCAGATAAGGAGAACGAATATATTCTCATCCAGACACAACGCGATCCACGTGAACTGAGAAGAGAAATAGTGGCGGAAGTAAAAGATAAAAAGGCCATCAGAAGAGTGGTGATTTATTCCGGCGACAGAACTTCACTCCATGAACTTGAAGAACTTCATCTTCCTGAAGCTCGGGAAATTTATATAATTGGAGAATCTTCCCATATCGACAAGACCAGCCATGATGCCATCAACCTACAGACATGGGATATTATGGTGAGCAATTTTAGTACTGAGAGAACGAAAAAAATTGCATGCCATGTCATGTTTAATTACCAATCAACTTTCAGTGCATTCCAATTCACAGATATACCGGAAAACCGGACTTTCCGTTTCATTCCTTTCAGTTTTTATGAAAACTGGGCACAGCAACTTTTATTGGGACATTCAAAAAATGAACAAGGGAAATACCTGCCACTTGACGGTGAAGACGGCATCTCATTTGAATCGCCACAAAGAGTACATCTCATAGTGGTTGGTATGTCTAAAATGGGGATGGCTGTTGGAACTGAAGCGGCACATATGGCCCATTACCCGAATTTTAATAATCCAACTGTAGGAAATCCACGCACACTGATTACTTTCATCGACAGGGAAGCAAAACGTGAAATGATGTTTTTCATGGGAAGATATAAGGAACTTTTCAGATTGGCAAGATGGAGATTTGTAGATGCTCCGGAAAATGTCATTCCAGATTCTGAATCTGACTGGAAAATCTATGATAATTCACAAGAAATAAACGAAAAGACTAACCATGCTTTCCCTTGGAATGATCCCTTGAAAGATGAAAAACTAAATTCCCCTTACAGTGAAGCATTATTGGGTGAAAACTTGATTGATACCGATTTCGAATTTATCCAAGGGGACGTTGCCCTTCCCTCTATTCAAAAATATATTTCTGATTCATGCATCGATAAAAACAGCAAGACCACCATAGCCATATGTTTCCCGGTAGATCCTGAAGCAATTTCAGCAGCCTTATATCTGCCGGCAGATGTCTATACCAATGTGCAACAGATATGGGTGCAACAAAGTGAATCGGGTGCCTTGGCAGACACTATTCGTAAAGGACTCACCGGTAAGGATGCGTCTAAATTCAATTCTATCCAACCTTTCGGCATGATAGAACAATGTGACTACATGGTTAGGATTCACAGCATTTTGCCGAAACTTGTGAATTATGCTTATAAGTGTATCGATAAAGGCATTTCTTTCAAAGAGGTTTATGATAATGAACCGGATAAAGACAAATTTTTTGAAGACGTTGAAAATTGCTGGCTGCAGGTAACTAATGATGGAGGGAAATCAGCCATAGCCCAACGATGGTCGAATATTTATTGTGTCAACACATTTCCGGCCAAACTCCGCTCTTTACGTATTAAGTATAAATCCGATGACATAATTACAGATACGGAAACAGTGGAACAACTGGCCAACGTGGAACACAACCGATGGATAATCGAACAATTGTTACTCGGATACCGTCCTGTCGATAAAAATTATAAGGGTCAACTGCCCGTGGAAAACAAAGAAGAAAAAACAAGGCTTAAAAGTCAAAATATCCATCACGATATTCTCGCGAACAATAAATTAAAAGAGGCTCAGAAAAAATATGACAAAGCAATCGCGGAAATTATCCCCTTTGCTACATTTCTGGCTACCCGTTTTTCTCAATAGTAATTACAAAATTTCATTAACTTTGCATTTTAGGAGGGAGGAGATTCCTTTCCTCCAATTTATTCGTATCCTCAAAAGATAAGATGAAGGATTTCACCGAGACAGACATCGAACAAATCGAGCAACTCGTAGAGGAGGGCAACAGCGAGGCAGCCGGCAAGGAAGTCAGCGAACTTCACGCCGCCGATATCGCCGAGCTGTTCCGTAAATTGAACCTACGGGAAGCCGAATGGCTCTTCGATCTCATTGACGACAATGAGAAGAAGGCCGATGTGCTCATGGAACTCGATGAAGACGACCGTAAGAAACTTTTGGAGGGTATGGAACCCGAGCAGATCGGTCATTTCATCGACCTTCTCGACACCGACGATGCTGTTGACCTAATCCAGGAACTCGACGAGGAAGACCGCGAAGAAGTTATCCAGCATATCGACGATATGGAACAGGCAGGCGATATCGTCGACCTGTTGCAATATGATGAGGATACCGCCGGCGGTTTGATGGGTACCGAGATGATCGTGGTCAACGAGAATCTTTCCATGCCCGACTGTCTCAAGGAAATGCGAAGGCAGGCCGAAGACCTTGACGATATCTACAACGTCTATGTTGTAGATGATGACAATCGTCTCGAAGGTGTGCTTCCGTTGCAGAAGATGATTACCCATCCGTCAGTGTCGAAAATAAAACACGTGATGGATTCCGACCCCCATTCTGTAAGAACCGATATGCCTATCGATGAAGTGGCACTCGAATTTGAGAAATACGACCTTGTGGCAATGCCGGTCATTGACTCTATCGGCCGTCTGGTGGGTCAAATCACAGTCGATGACGTCATGGACGAGATACGTGAACAAAGCGAACGTGACTTCCAGCTGGCTTCCGGTATCGCCTCAGATGTAGACGTTTCCGACTCTGTATTCGCACAGACCAGGGCAAGAATTCCTTGGTTGCTCATAGGAATTGTGGGAGGTATCATCAACTCTCTCATTTTGGGAGGTTTCGAAGCTCAGATAGCAGCAATTACCGCTTTAGCGATTTTTATTCCTTTGATCGGAGGAACCGGTGGTAATGTGGGTGTACAGGCTTCCGCAATAGTGGTGCAAGGTCTTGCAAACGGACGTCTCGACCTCAAAAATTCCATGAACCAGATAGGTAGGGAATGCCTCGTGGCTCTTATGAATGCCGTTGTTATTTCGGGTGTGGTCTTTCTGTATATTTTCTTTACCCAACCACCAGGCATCAAATACACAGTGTCGCTGGCTGTAGCCGCATCCTTATTTGCCGTGGTGATTTTTGCTACCGTTTTCGGTACCCTTGTGCCTCTCACCCTTGAAAGACTCAATATAAACCCGGCTCTTGCAACCGGTCCTTTCATTCAGATCACCAATGATGTGGTAGGCCTTCTCATTTATGTCGGCACTTCCACCTGGACCATGAGTATCTTCGGTCTTGAATAATTCATTCTCGCAATCAACCACTCACAACTTACAACTTACTCCTCAAAATGGCAAAAATCGCAGAAACGCCCCTCATGCTCCAATATATGGAGATGAAAAGAAAGCATCCCGACGCAATACTTTTGTTTCGGGTGGGTGACTTTTACGAGACCTTCTCCGACGATGCCATCGCTGCAAGTGAAATTTTAGGAATCACACTTACCCGACGCGCCAACGGTAAATCCCAAAGTGTGGAATTGGCCGGTTTCCCACACCATGCATTGGATTCCTATTTGCCTAAATTGGTGAGAGCCGGCAGAAGAGTGGCTATTTGTGAACAACTCGAGGATCCGAAACTCACAAAAAAACTTGTAAAAAGGGGTATAACGGAGATGGTGACCCCGGGTGTCAACACTTCTCCGGGTGCTCTGCAAAGCAAAGAAAACAATTTCTTAGGGGCGGTTTATTGCGAAAAAAATAAAGCGGGAGTCGCTTTTTTAGATATCTCAACCGGAGAATTCCTGTGTGCCGAGGGTTCTATTGAAGCAATCGATCGGTTAATAGGGAAAATCGGGCCCAAAGAGGTATTAAGATTAAGGGGAACGAGGGATCAATTCAGTGAAAACTTTTCATATAAGGGAAGTGTGTATGAACTCGATGATTGGGTATATACTCGACAAGCAGGAGAGGAAAGACTTTTGAAACAGTTCTCCACATCAACCTTGAAGGGATTCGGAATTTCCGGGATGCATCTGGCAGTAATCGCAGCGGGAAGTATTTTGCATTACCTTGATCTCACCGGACATACCGGATTATCGCATATCACTTCCTTAGGCAGGATAGATAATAGCCGCTATCTTCATATGGATCCTTTCACAATTAGGAACCTTGAGATTGTGGCTCCTCTGAGTTCCGAAGGTAAAAGCTTGTTGAATATTGTTGACAAAACCCTCTCTCCCATGGGATCCCGCAGGTTGAAAAACTGGCTCCTATTCCCCTTGCTTGACCCTAAAGAGATAAATTGGCGTCTTGATATTGTAGAAGATTTTGTAAATGATAGCCAAGCCAGGGAAAAAGCCCGTAAGGCGGTGAAACGCACCGGAGATATGGAACGTCTCACAGGTAGAGTGGCAAATGGAAAGATCCTTCCTCGGGAAATGCTACAGTTATCGGAAAGTGTGAAAGGGGCTACCGAACTTAAGAAAATACTCAGCAACAACCCGGAAGACACAAAGTATGAAATAGCCCTAAAAATGCCCGATATTACTGATATCGCTTCTTGGATTGATTCCACAATCCATCCGGAGACCGGGAACAGTTTTGGTAAATTCTCCGTTATCCGATCGGGAATTGACTCTGAATTAGACGAACTCAGAAATCTTCGCGACCATAGCAAGGATGCGTTAATGGCTATCCAGGCACGTGAAATAGAAACCACCGGTATAACTTCTTTAAAGGTCAGTTACAATAATGTCTTCGGGTATTACCTGGAGGTGCGGAACACCCACAAAGAGAAAGTGCCGGAACATTGGATCCGCAAACAGACGTTGGTAAACGCCGAACGATATATTACTCCGGAATTAAAAGAACTTGAAGAAAGAATCTTGGGAGCGGATGAAAAAATCGCTCAGATTGAAGATAGGATTTATAGGGAACTGATTTCAAAGATTGTCACCAGGTTTGCCGACTTGAATTCAAATTCAATGAGTGTATCCGTGGCTGATTGCCTCCTAAGTTTCGCGGAAGTAGCAGCCGATAATAATTACACTCGTCCCTTAGTGGATGAATCAACCATATTGGATATAACCGACGGACGGCATCCGGTGATTGAAAAGACTTTACCACCCGGTGAATCCTATATTTCAAATTCTTTGGTACTTGATTCTTCTACCGAAGATGATCGTAAGGGTTGTCAGGTAATGATGATTACGGGACCAAATATGAGCGGTAAATCAGCATTGCTCCGTCAGACCGCGCTCATAACATTGCTTGCGCAAATGGGTAGTTTTGTTCCGGCAAAGGCAGCCCACATCGGTATCGTTGATAAAATTTTCACCCGGGTGGGCGCAAGTGACAGCATTTCCTCAGGAGAATCAACCTTCATGGTGGAAATGAATGAGGCTGCCTCAATCCTAAATAATATGGGTAGTCGTTCTCTGATTTTGTTTGATGAATTAGGACGAGGCACATCCACCTACGATGGAATATCTATTGCCTGGTCGATCGTGGAGCACATACATGACAACGGCCGGGTGAATCCAAAGACACTTTTCGCCACCCACTATCATGAGTTGAACGATATGGAGGCTAAATTCCCGAGAGTAGCCAACTATAATGTTTCTGTAAAAGAGATTGACGGGAAAGTCGTGTTTATGAGAAAACTTGAGAAAGGTGGTTCGGAACATAGTTTCGGTATCCACGTGGCCAGACTTGCCGGCATGCCCCGTTCAATAGTAAAAAGAGCCGAACAAGTGCTTCATCAGCTTGAAGAGGGATCTCAAGGTGTAGGACAATCGAAAGAGGTGACAAGAAAAGACACATCACATATCAAAAGCGGAGCGGATGCAATGCAAATGAGTTTCTTCCAGCTCGATGACCCACTTCTCTCCCAAATACGCGATCGTCTCCTTGACATCGACGTAGAACGCTTGACTCCTATCCAAGCACTAAACATGCTCAATGACCTTCAAGGTCTTCTCACCGGTAAATAAAAACAGAGTATCAGTTGTTGGACCGACACTCCGTTGAATTATATTTTTCTTATAGAAGATACTCTATTTTTTATCCTTGAAGGAGATTGATAAAGGGATATTAAGCATTGCCCATATAGCGCACAACATAATTACTCCTATAATTACATAACTTTGCCAAGACATATCATGGTAGAGAGCCATAGTTAAAATGCCGGCTACAACAACAGCTATCCCTATAATTAAAATTAATATAGCAAACGGGGTGTTTTTGAATGTCATTTTCATAATCTTGATATTTTTAAGGGTTGATAAATATTCGTTGTTTTAATTTTTTCCTTTTGTTAATATAATGTTATAAACCCCTAAAAGGTTCAAAATTTTTTTTATAATATATTACCCTCAAACCTTTCGGCCAGTATATACCAATGAAATAACCATTTTAATCATTTACATTTTTTAAACATTACAAAAAACCCGATAATTGAATTTTAGATAAATAAAAATCAATCCTGCCATGTAGTGACAGGATTGGTTTTTTAAGAGGATTTTCCAACTTATGACAGAAAAATCCAAAATATGTTTCGTTACTTATTATTTGGAATCAGTGAGACGGATTGTCTGAGAATAGGAACCGATTTCAGGTGCACCAGTCGGTAAATTTTCTTCGCTTTCCACAATGGTCAATGGGTAAGATACAGCAAAGATCTTGATTGAGGAATCCACTTGGATCAAATTACCGCTGATTTCTAAAGAATAGGTGCCGGCTTTTAAATTTTCAGTGGAAATTGTCCCTACAAATGGATTTCCGGGAACGCCATTCAAGGGCATACCGTTTAAAGTGAACAAAACATTTGTCACCGCGCTATTCTTGCCATCGATTGATTTAACTTCCAAATTTTCAACCGATACATTTTCTCCTGAAATTGTATAAAAATTGTCATTGACCAAAGTCACTCCATCAAGTGTCAGAGTCATGTCAACCGGTGAAAAATCTTTGTCGTCACTGCAAGAAAATAATAAAGAGAAAGGCAGTAACAAGAAGAGGTAGTACAATTTTTTCATAGAAATTAAAATTTAGTTAGTTTATAAATTATTTTTCAAAATAATAAACGCAAAAAAAGACTTAATAGTTTATTCAAATCCTGATTTAATTATTTTTCCAATGATTATCCCGATTATTAACTCAATCAGCATTTGTAGAGATACACGGTCATTACATCAGCCCATAATCGAGGAATTAACCTTTGGATTTCGGAACCTCAAACCATGTGTCCCATTTTTTTTGATAACTCCTTTATTTAGGGTATTTATGAGGATAATCATTTTTTCCGTTTCAATTGCCACAAAATAAAAGAGGCTTATAAAGCCTCTTCCAAGGTTTCTTTAACTGCCTCTTTGGCCATTTCTTTAGGATTCTTCCCTTCCCCTCCTTCACCGGATTTATGTGTCAGGTAAAGGGCTCCCGCTATCAACAATATTCCTATTGCCAAATAGAGCAATGAAATCGGTGTCCAATGTTCACTGTCTATTTCGAGCACATGTTTGAAGAAGGAAACTATAAGCACCATCAGGATAACCTTACCTAAAGAAGATTTCAAATCATCCACACTGCTTATCTTCAACCATGTCGGCCGCATTTCGGCAGGTTTGTCTTCCGGATCTACATTGGCTATGAAGAGTTCATAAACTCCCACCCCGAAAATGATTAACACTAATGCAAACAAGAACACATCAACCGAAGAAACGAGTTGCTCGAAGAGTAATTCGTATTTTGCATAAGGATCCCTAAAGAATCCCACCAGACCCTTAATGATAAGTCCGAATCCCTGTATAAACAAAATAAAAGATGATAAAACAGCTCCTACCACCGCTATTATTGCAAAATAACGGGTGTAGTAAAGAATGTCTTCAAATTTTGCTATTATATAATTATTCTTCTTTAGATAATTCGGAAGTTTACGGTCTATGTTCCCGAGCCTGTTTTCCAATTCATCCAAAAGGGCCTTGTCATATTCATCGCGGTGAATAATCCTGCCTCTCAACCATTTTCCCTCCTCCTCGTCAATCTCGTCAGGACTTTGTCCATAACCCAAAAGGAAAGACGCAATTTTGTCTACAAAGAAATCCTTATATTTCTCTGTGAGTTCAATATGATTCAACTGCTTTATACGGAAAAGCACATCCGCCTTATCGAAATCTATTTGTGTCAGATCTGCATATATATCTTCGAGGTCTTTAAGGAGTTCGGGCGTAACTTTTCTGGTTTTAATTATCTCCTTTCTTACATCTTGTAAATCTCTCATAGAGTTATGGGCTGGGGTTGTGAGGTGTGAGCTGTGAGGGGTGAGTTTTGGGTTGTAAGTTGTGAGCTGTGAGTTGTAGGTTGTAAGTTGTAGGTTGTAAGTTGTATGTTGTAAGTAATTAGTAACCTTCTTTAAACTTTAAACTTTACACTTTAAACTTTTATCTTTACACTCTACACTTTAAACTTTAAAAAGAGGGGATGCAGCAGGGTTTGCCACACCCCCTCGGGGTATAAGGGTTAAGGGTTTTTATTATTGGAAACGACGGTTGCCTTCAAGACGTGGCTTTCCGTTGTTGTCATCCTTTTTATTCTTGCGTTCAAGATTGAATCTTACGATATGGTAAGCAATCGGAGCTGCGCAATAGAGTGAACAGAATGTACCCACGATCACACCGAAGATCATCGCGAATGTGAAGCTGCGGATAGTGTCGCCACCAAGGAAGAAGATACATCCAAGTACGAGCAAAGTCGAGAATGATGTCATGATCGTACGGGTAAGAGTGGTGTTAAGACTCTTATTGAATGTAAGGAATCTGTTTTCCTTGGGATATACTTTCATCATTTCACGCACACGGTCGAATACCACCACGGTATCATTGATCTGATAACCGATAATAGTAAGCACCGCCGCAATAAATGACTGGTCGATTTCCATTGAGAACGGCAGGAAGCCCCAGCATATTGAATAGAAACCTACGATTAAGAATGCTGTGAGCGCTACTGCACAAACTGCACCTACAGAGAAGGCGATGTTGTGGAAACGCAAGAGGATGTAGAGGAACATACAAACAACCGCGATACTTACAGCCCAGTATGCATCTCTCCTCATATCGTCAGCCACTGAAGGACCAACTTTCTGGATAGAGATTATACCATTGTTCTCGTCAGCCATTGAGAAAGTGTTGTAGTCCATCACATTTCCATTTTCATCTGTGAGTTCAGGAGCCAACTTGGTGTAAAGCAATCTTGTAACATCATTATCCACATTCTTGCTGTCGTCTTTGATACGATAGTTGGTGGAGATACGCACTTTTGTAGGATCATCGATAGTGATTACGCTTACACTTACCGTAGGATCGTTTGCCTCAGCTTGAAGATCCTGGCTCAAACGCTGCTGCAATTCCGCAGGATTTACAGGATGGCTGAATTGAACCACATAGTTACGACCACCTGAGAAATCGATACCTTGGTTCATACCGCGGATTGAAAGTGAAGCGATTGAAACCACGATAAGAGCTACCCATACACTTGCTGATATTCTCCAGTTGCCGATGAAATTGATCTTTGTCTTTGAGAAGAGGTTGCGGCTGATCTTGGTGTCGAAAGTCATATTTGCGCAACGTCCGTTCTTGGTGATAAGATCAAAGGCAAGACGAGTAAGGAATACTGCTGTGAAGAATGAGCAGACAAGACCTATAATCAAAGTGGTTGCGAAACCCTTGATCGGACCTGATCCGAAGAGAAGAAGGATAACACCTGTAATCACTGATGTGATATTGGAGTCGAAGATCGCAGAGAATGCGTTGCTGTAACCTTCAGAAATAGCCTGACGAAGTTTCTTGCCGACCTTGAGTTCCTCTTTTGTACGTTCAAAGATAAGCACATTGGCGTCAACTGCCATACCAAGGGCAAGTACGATACCGGCAATACCGGAAAGTGTAAGAACCGCCTGGAATGATGCGAGGATACCGAGAGTGAAGTACAAGTTAAGGATTAGTCCTACATTAGCTACAAGACCCGGAATGATTCCATATATAAGAATCATGAATACCATCAAAATAGCTATAGCGACAATGAAGGAAAGGAATCCTTGGGTCACTGCCTCGGCACCAAGACTCGGACCGATCACGTTGTTGCTGACTACCTCTACCTGAGCGCTCATCTTACCAGACTTAAGCACATTGGCAAGGTCGTTGGCTTCTTCGGGTGTGAAATTACCTGTGATCTCTGAACTACCACCGGTGATTTCATTATTTACATTAGGATAAGAATAAACATTATTGTCAAGAACAATGGCGATAGGACGACCGATGTTGTTGCGTGTCAACGTTGCCCATGCTTGTGAACCGGAGTCGTTCATACGCATGTTTACGGTGTTACCACGAAGATTATCGTATTCACTTGTGGCTGATGTCACCGCGTCACCTTCGAGAGCTGCATCTCCTTTTAGGGCTATAAGCTGATAATAAGGAGTTGTACGGTCTTCTCCATTTGCCTTCTTAAGAACGTTGCCGTTTTCATCATAAACCGGATAATTCACAGGTTTTACTTCCCATACAGCTGAGAAATCGCTCGGCAATTTTTGTTTGGCAAGAGGTGAATTCAAGATACTGTCAACCAACGGACGATTTTGTGGAGCCACAATACCGATTACAGGACTGCCGGAACGCATCGGACCACCTAAAAGCTGAATCAGATTAGTGTGGTTAAGAGTGTCTTGTTGCATCCATTGCTGCGCAAAATTATTGAGATCATTTGCTATCTCATTATAATTGTAAACTTCATAGAATTCAAGATTGGCTGAACTCTTGAGAAGTTCTGTGACACGTTCCGGTTCTTTTACACCCGGGAGCTCCAAAAGGATCTGGCCTGATTTATCCTGAAGTTTCTGGATATTCGGAGCCACGACACCAAACTGGTCGATACGGGTACGGAAGATATTGAACGCTGCATCAACTTGACTGTCTACTTGGCTTTGTAGCGCTGCAGTGACATCCGCATTTGAAGAATTGCTGCGAATCTTTCCAAGATATTCCCCTTCTCTTTGGAAAAGACCGGCCATTGTACCGGGCTGGAAATAAGATGCGAATCTTGCTATAAAATCTTTGTCACTGCTTTTGGCACCTGCAGCCTGGGCTGCGGCGATTGCCTCGTTGATTTGTTCCAACTGACGTGGCCCAGCCGCATATTGGCGAAGAATGTCGGGCACTGAAATTTCAAGCACCACATTCATACCTCCCTTGAGGTCAAGACCCATACCCACTTCAAGTTTTCTAACCTGATTGTAGGTGTAACCTAAATAAACTTTCTCTTTGTCGATTGAGTCATTAAACTGCTTTAGGTGTAATTTGTAAGCGTCGTTTGTGACATCGTCAGTGCCTGCCATCTCGGTGGCATACTTCTTGGCCTTTTCCTCAAAGTGGTGTGTCACCACAGAAAAGGAAATGTAGAATCCGCTGATTAAGACCAAAAGGATGGCAATCGTGCTGATAAACCCTTTGTTCTGCATTGTGTATTAAACTGTTTTTTATAATTAATGTTCGGTTAGTAAGCGGGCACGTAGATGCACCCCCTGATTTTCAACTTGCAAATATACTTTAAATTTTTCAACTGAAAAAAAATAGTTACCTTTGGACTACCAATAACTGCCATTTAATGGTAACAAAATGAAAAAAACGGGCATCTCAACCCCATTTATCAAGAGGCGTTTAATAGGTTTCGCATTAACTGCAGCTGTTTTTTTAGCTGCCGCTTCATGTGCTTCTATCGGAAATCCCACAGGTGGACCACGTGACGAAGACCCTCCTGTTTTTGTGAGGGCCAATCCGGCTCCCAACTCGGTAAATGTCACTCGTAACCGCATAGACATCGATTTCGACGAGATTGTAAATGTAAAGGATGCTTTTACTAATGTGGTGATTTCTCCCCCTTCCAAACAGGTGCCTCGGGTTTCCTCTTCCGGAAGAAGAGTCACTGTGACCTTTCAAGACACTCTTCTTGAAAACACGACTTATACAATCGACTTCGGAAATTCCATAGAAGACAATAACGAGAGTAACAAACTTCCAAGCTTCGCATATTCATTTTCCACGGGACCTGAAATCGACACTCTTCAAATATCCGGCATGGTATTGGGAGCACAAGACCTCGAACCCCAACAAGGAATGCTCGTGGGGGTCTATTCTAATCTATCTGACACCGCTTTCTCCACCCTTCCTTTCGAAAGAATGGCCAAGACAGACGACAGAGGCAGGTTCTCAATCTTGGGTCTGGCGCCGGGAGAATACAGAATTTTTGCCCTAAACGACCTTGATAACGACTATCATCGGGCCAATCCCGAAGAGGCTATGGCTTTCTATGATTTCACGCTCTCTCCCACTACAGAAAGAACCATAACTACCGACACCGTATATAATCTAAGGAATGGAGAGGTCGACACCGTGTATTCAAGGGAAAGAACCGTTTTCCTGCCAAACGATATCCTGCTAAGAAGTTTCGAGAGCGACGTAAAGTCGCAATACCTTCAAAAATATGAGAGACAGGATTCAACGCGTCTGAATTTTATTTTCAATACCAGAGCGGACTCTATTCCTAAAATTCAAGTTGTCGATTTCGAAGATTTACAAGACTGGTATGTGGTGGAAAGGTCTGCCAAAAATGATTCTGTGACCTTCTGGATCACTGAACCTTCAATTCTTGGGCTTGACTCCCTGAGAATAGCGGCCACATATCTCCGCACCGATTCTACAAAAAATCTTTCCCAGACAACTGATACCTTAAGATTCTTTTATTCCCGCGACCTGAAAAATGCCCTTGCCAATGCTGCCAAAGAGAGGGAAAAGGAACTGAAAGAAAAAGAAAAGGCTCGTGAGAAAGCCATGGAACAGGCATTGAAGAACGGGGAAGAATTCGTAGACACTTTGGAAGTGGAAGAAGTGGTGAAACCTACTCCCCTTGGATTCAAAGTGGTTTCCGGATCGTCTCAGGAAATCTATTTGCCGCTTTTTATGGAATTTGACACTCCTTTGACAAGATTGGACACAAACGCTTTCCATCTTGAAGTTCAAATAGACACTGTGTGGCAAGAGGTACCGAAGCCTTACCGTACGGTACCTGTGGACAGCATCAATCCGCGCAAATTCAAGATTGAGTATCCCTGGGAATTTGAAAGCCAATATCGGCTCACTGTTGATTCTTTGGCCGCAACAGGAATTTATGGGCTGCAGACTGATAAACTTGAACATTCCTTCAAAACAAAATCGGAAGAGGAATATTCCACAATAATCTTTACAATTTCAAATTTCACCGACACTATCCCAGCGTTCATTGAATTGTTGAATACCTCGGATTCACCGGTGAGACGTGAAAAAGTTGTCAATAATCGGGCCGAATTCAAGTATCTGGCTCCGGGAAAATATTATGCACGAATTTTTGAAGACCATAACGGCAACGGATTGTTTGACACCGGCAATCTTGATTCTATCCGCCAACCGGATGTGGCTTACTATTATCCCAAACTCGTTAACATTAAAAAGAATTGGGACAAAGAAGAAACATGGGATGTGTTCTCTGTGGCCGTGGATATGATGAAACCCTACGCCTTATTGAAAAACAAACCGGAGGCCGACAAAAAGAACCGCAACCGCAACAAGAACGGCAATCAAGACGAAGAGGAAGAAGATGAAGAATATTTCGACCCAACACGCAATCCTTTCGATCCCAACGACCGCGGCAACGGCATGAGGTATTAGAGTTGTGAGTTGTAAGTTGTAAGTTGTGGAGATGATTTTACAATTTAAGGCTTCTTCTTCTGAAGAGCGACTTTTCAGCAAGATATTGATTATAGATTATTCCTCCTATTATCAATGCCAACCCAATATAGGTTGAAAACAAGATCGGTTCTTCCAATACAATGGAGATAAAAAACAACGATAGGAAAGGCGCCAGATAACACATCTGATTGATTAGGGCCGGATTATTGGTTTCCCTGATGGCTATGCCGAAACAAATGTATGGGATGCCCATCTCAAACGCTCCGATATAGATTCCTGCCAACATAGATTCCGGTTCCAAATGCACTATGGGCTCAAAGAAGTTCCCCACAAATAAATATGCCATACCAAATAAAAATGTGAGGAAAAGAGCCGTGATTTCACTAACTTTATGTTTCAGAGAATCGTTAATCATCCAATATATTCCCCAAAGTCCGGCGCTTACCACTGCGAGGATGATACCCGCAACAGAAATCGAGCCTGAAATAGCGGATCCTCCCAAAGAAATTAAAACCACTCCCCCTAAACTCACGATCATTCCAAAATATTTTGTTTTTGGTATGGGTTTTCGTTCCACAAAGGCGATAAGAATAGCCAAGAGTATTGGCCATATATAATTGATAGGCTGGGCTATCTGTGCCGGCAAAAGATCATATGCCTTGAACAGCATAAGATAATAGGTCACCGGTGCTATAAGTCCCAACACCGCAAAGCGCATCCATAATGTGGGTGTCAACAACCGGAGTTCATGCCATGCTCCGGTCACCAGCATCCATATGGTAAAAATTATCAAGGCCGTGGCACATGCTATGAAAAGCATCTCAAAAGTGGTCATGGATTGCAACGCCACTTTGAATGCGGTGGCAACCGTAGACCAACTGAGCACTGCTACCGATGCTAAAATCACCGGACGCCCCGTAGATTTCATAAGAGGTTAGGATCAGATTGGAGAAAGTTTACCTGTAACAGAGTCCATTATATAGCCGTAAACTTCAACATCAGCCGGCATTAACGGATGATTTTTTACTAATTCAACCGATTCTTTCACTGCGCTTGAGGTATCTTCAAAACCGGTAAGCCATTTGTCCAAATCGATGCCGCATCGTTTTATCAGGGAAATGGTGTCTGAAGAAATCCCTCTTTTCTCCATAAGATGTAACATCTCTTCAGAATTCATACCTTGCACCCCACACTCGGTGTGACCGATTATCATTATCTGATTCACTCCAAGTTCATAAATTCCCACTAACAATGATCTTAATGTTGAATCCCAAGGATCAGTTATGACTCCACCTGCATTCTTTATCATTTTTACATCTCCGTTCTTGATTCCCAAAGCCTTGGGCAATAATTCCACAAGACGGGTGTCCATACAGGTGACAATGGCTATCTTTTTATCGGGATATTTTGTGGTGATGTAAGGTTTATAGCCTTCTTTGGCTACAAATTCTTCATTAAATTTAAGAAGTTCGTTTATCATGGCGATTATCAGGTTCAATTATTGTTTGCAAATTTAGCAATAAAATTGATTTAGGAAAATTGCAACTTGGTTGCGAATGGAGATTTATAATTTTGTTTGTGAAAAAGATCCCACTCAATGCGAACATCTATTGTTTTTTATAGTTGCCTGTTATTCTTTTCAGGATCTTGTGTTTCTAACAATGAGGCCGATCATGAAGAACATGAAGAACATCATGATCATGCCGGAGTGACATTCGAACCCGATAAAGCGAAAGAATTTGGAGTGGAGTTTGAAATAATTGCACCAGGAACCTTCCATGACGTTATTAAAACCTCCGGCACCATTCAGCCATCAAGTTCAGACATTCAAACCATCACGGCCAAGAAAAGCGGTATCGTAACTTTGAATTCCGGTATCAGTGAAGGCGCATACGTTACATCGGGGCAAAATATTGGAAGGATTTCTGCTGAAGGTATTCAAGGTGGTGACGTAAATCAAGCTGCCCAAGCTAATTTAAATGCTGCAAAAGCTGAATATGAAAGGCTTAAACCTTTACATGAAGAGGGACTTGTGACCACTTCCGCTTTCCGGGAAGCAGAGCGTGCCTATAAGGAAGCCCAGGCTCTGGCAGGGAAAATAAATTCAACAGGTGCTTCTGCGTTTTCTTCAAATGTCACCGGCAACATCCAAAATCTTTATGTAAAAACGGGGGAATATGTGGAGGTAGGTAGTCCTATCGCCACTATCGTAAAAAACAGTAATCTGATCCTCAAGGCCGATCTGCCGGCAAGAGAATCAAAACATATAGGGGAACTGGAATCGGCAAATTTCATTCCTGAAGGCGGTGAAGGTTTGGTTAAACTTTCCGAACTCAATGGTAAAAAGGTAACAGGAAACGTCACTACCGCCACCAACGGTTATATTCCTGTTTATTTTTCTTTCACCGGCAATCCTGTTTCCTATCCCGGGGGGTATGTGGAGGTATACTTGATTTGTGGAGAAAGAAAGGGGGTGATTTCTGTACCAAGGGAAGCGCTGGTGGAAATTCAAGGCAATAAATATGTCTATGTAGCGGAAGATGACCATGATTATGAAAAAAGGCTTGTGAAAACCGGTGCCTCCGATGGGGAAAGAATAGAAATTACGGAAGGTTTGAACGAAGGAGACAAGATTGTGGCCAAAGGAGCATCCATAATAAGAATGGCTGAGGTGTCTTCTATTGCTCCTCCGGCTCATACGCATAATCATTGATAAAGTTTAAAGTGTAAAGAGTAAAGTTTAAAGAAGATTACTAACTAAGCACATCTATATAGTAACCAATAACTACTGACTAATCACTGCTTCCTAACCTTATGTTGGATAGAATTATCAGATTTTCGCTCGACAACCGATTTTTGGTACTCTTCCTGAGTTTCCTGATATTGGCTGCCGGTATGATATCTCTATTTAAAACCGAAGTGGATATATTCCCGGACTTGAATGCGCCCACTGTGGTTGTAATGACGGAGGCAGGGGGTATGGCGCCCGAAGAAGTCGAACAGTTGGTTACTTTTCCTGTAGAAACCGCTCTCAACGGAATTTCGGGAGTCAGAAGAGTCAGAAGCAGTTCCTCCACCGGCTTTTCTGTTGTTTGGGTAGAATTTGATTGGAACACAAGTATCAAAGACGCAAGGCAATTGGTTTCTGAAAGACTCCCAGCTATCAGTTCCGAGCTGCCTATCGAAGCGGGGACCCCGACCATGGGACCCTCATCTTCAATTTTAGGTGAAATCCTCATTGTGGGGCTTACATCCGATTCGGTTTCTCAAGGTGAACTTCGCTCCATTGCCGACAGGGTTATTCGTCCTCGTCTTCTGGCGGTAGGAGGCGTTTCCTCTGTAGCTGTGATAGGAGGAGAAGTGGAGGAATATGCCATAAATTTGATTCCAGGCAAGATGAAGTTTATGGGGGTCACTTTAAATGATGTGGAGGAATCTCTGGCCGGGTTCAATTCCAACGCTTCAGGGGGTGTTGTTTATGATTATGACAATGAATACCTCATCAAGGCAAGACTGTCGACTTCAGATTTGGATGAATTGGGAAAGTCCCCGGTAATCGGTGGATCAGGCAATTTGGTAACTCTGGCTGATATAGCTGACATAAAATTAGGAGCTAAAACTCCGGAAATCGGGAAGGCTTCTCTGGATACGGAATCGGCTGTGCTTATCACGGTGACAAAACAACCCGGAGTAGGTTCCATTTCCCTAACCCAAAAACTGATTGCAGAACTAGAGGCCATAAAACCTTCTTTACCTTATGGAGTAAACATAAATACGGATATTTTCCGTCAGGACTCTTTCATTGGCAATTCTGTATCCAATCTTCAGGTGTCTCTTTTTGAGGGTGCACTTTTCGTAATAATAGTGCTCTTTGTATTCCTGATGAATATACGCACCACTGTCATTTCGGCTATCGCCATTCCTATGTCTGTCATAATTACCTTGTTGACGATAGACGCTTTGGGTTTCTCGGTGAATACTATGACTCTTGGCGGTATCGCCATCGCCATTGGTTCATTGGTGGATGATGCGATAGTGGACGTCGAAAATGTCTACCGTCACCTTCGAAGGAATCGGAATTTGTCTCCTGAATTAAGAAAAGATCCCTCGGATGTTGTTTTCCAAGCCTCCCGAGAGGTGAGAATGCCGATTCTTAATTCTTCTTTGATTATCATAGCAAGTTTCCTCCCTCTGTTTTTCTTGAACGGCATGGAAGGCAGGCTCCTCATACCTCTCGGTATTTCCTTCATAATAGCTTTGTTGGCCTCTACCATTGTTGCCTTGACATTGACTCCGGTGCTCTGTGTTTTCCTTTTGGGAAATCGGAAAAATGAGAAAAATTTGGAGAAAGAACCCTGGTTAACAAAAAAATTGGGAATCATTTATCGGGCCTTGTTGCAAAAAGTATTGGTTAAGCCATCCCCTGTATTTATCGTGACAGGTTGTTTTTTGATTTTTGCAGGAGTGGTATTCCCATTTTTGGGCAGAAGCTTCTTGCCGTCATTCAATGAAGGCTCCTTCACTGTTAATGTCAGCGCGTTGCCGGGTATATCTCTTGAACTAAGCGACAGTATCGGTCGTATGGCTGAACGCATGATTCGGGAAGTGCCGGAAGTCAAACTGACTGCAAGGAAAACAGGACGTGCCGAGCTCGATGAGCATTCTTTAGGTTCCAATGTATCGGAAATAGAGGTGCCTTATTCTTTGAATTTCGGTCGGACTCGTGAAGAGGTGGCTGCCGATATTAGAAAACGGTTACAATCCATACCCGGAGTGAATATTGAAATCGGGCAACCCATCAGCCACCGTATCGATGCTATGCTGTCGGGCAGTGAGGCTCAGATTGCCGTGAAAATATTTGGCGAAGACTTGGATCAACTTTTTTCTTTGGGCAAAAATGTGGCTTCGGCTATGGGCGAGGTTAATGGAATCGTGGATATAAACGTGGAGCAACAGATTCCTCGACCGGAAATTGAAATAAAGCCTAAACGGGAATTATTGGCGAAATATGGAATCTCGCTGCCTGAATTCAGCCGTTTTGTAGACATAGCTCTTATGGGCATTCCGGTGTCAAGGGTGTATGCAGGTGGCGCTCCCTATGATATTACATTGAAAGTGTCACCCGAGTCCCGTTCTACTTTAGAATCTCTCCTTGATCTTACAATTGACTCAAAGCAAGGGGCCATCCCTCTTTCTTCTATAGCTGAAATAGTTTCCACCTCGGGACCAAGTACGGTGAACCGAGAAAACGTGTCAAGAAGATTGGTGGTCTCCGCAAATGTGACCGGACGGGATTTAAGAGGAGCCGTCAACGAGATAAGGGAAAACATAGATAAAGATGTAAAACTTCCGAAAGGTTATTTCATAACATATGGCGGCCAATTCGAAAGTGAGGAAAGTGCGTCAAGGACTCTTCTTTTGACTTCTTTAGGGGCCATACTGCTTATCTTTTTCCTTCTTTACGCCGAATTCAAAGATGTGAAAGAATCCTTGGTGATTCTTCTCAATATGCCATTGGCAATCATCGGTGGGGTTCTTATTTTGTGGATCACCCGAAGCGACCTGAATATCCCGGCGATTATCGGTTTCATTTCGCTCCTCGGCATCTCTACAAGAAACGGCATGTTGCTTATTTCCCATTACAACCAACTGCTGCATGAAGGCACTCCTTTGGAAGCAAGGGTGTTGAACGGATCTGTAGACCGTCTTAATCCAATACTTATGACCGGGCTTTCGTCCGCACTCGCGTTGATTCCATTGGCTCTCAGGTATGACAGCCCCGGAAATGAAATCCAAGCTCCAATGGCTATTGTGATTCTTGGAGGTCTCATATCCTGCACCATTCTAAATATATTTATAGTGCCGGCTATCTATTTTTTATTGGGGAAAAATGGAAAACTAAGAGATGAGTGTGGTTGCAAGGAATGTAAGTCAAAATTTATATCACTAAAAAAATAACTTATATTTTATTGTAAAAGTCGAAATTATCAGTAATTTTGTCATAACAATTACTGAAATCGCTTTAAATTTATGATATCGCGTGTCTTGTATTCCACTATATTGTTGGTATTTTGTTTCAATGGATTAGTTGCAAAAGCCCTCACTTTGGATGAAACTGCTTTTGAAATTCTTACTAAAAGTCCTCAATACAAATCCCAGGACTATGCATTGACAAGCACTATAAACACCTTAAAGACGGAATCCAATCTTCCGGATCCGGAGGCAAGTGGAGAATATCTTGTCATGCCACAGGATGTGGATAATCGTTGGACTGCCCAACTGGAATGGGGTGTGGAATGGCCCGGAGTTTATGGCGCCAGAGGTAAAGCTGCGAAAGCCAAAATGAGCGTTGCCGAGAAACAGCTGGCTGCCGAGCGTGCCGAAAAATTGGCTGAAATAAAAGATTTATTGTTAGACTATATCAGGTCTTATCAAAAGTTGCTACTTCTTGAGGAACTTTCACAAAATAACGACACTATCTATCGTCTTGCCCAAGAGGCTGCAAGGGGTGGGGAAATGACTGTGCTCGACCTGAATAAGGTGAGATTGGAATATGCAAATATCAGGGTTGCCAAAGCCACTCTCTTGGATGAGCAAGCCGATGTTATTGCAAATATCTCTCAAATCTATGGCAAGGATTGTGTAGATCTTCTCTTTACGATGGATAAAACGTTTCCCGACATTTATCTGCCGTCGGAAGAAGAGATAGCTCGCATCAAGGAAAACGCTCCTGCGGTTCAGGCTGCTCTCTCAGAAATTAAAACCGCGGAGATGGGAAAGAAAGTGGCAAAAATGGAAGCATTGCCAAACTTATCATTGGGATATAAGCATTCTTTTGAGGATGGTATGCATTTCAATGGAGCTGTGTTTGGAGTCTCTATTCCCATCTTTTCATCAAGAGGGAAACAAAAGGCCGCAAAAGCTGAAATTCTGGATGCTGAAGTAAAGGCCGAAGCCACCGCTCTCGAAATTGAAACCGAAGCCATGGCAACCTTGAAACGCCTCGAACTTGTCTTGCAACAGATAAATGAGATCGCTCCTATAATCGAAAATGCCGATTATAACTCCACCCTGCTCAAAGCCTATAAGAATGGGGTGTTAACCCTGATTGAATATATTTCCGACCGTAATTATTTCACCACGGCGGCTATTGAATTGGTGTCATTGCGTCATAACGCTGCCAAAGCTCTCGCTTTCCTGCAACGTTATCTCTAACTCACACAAGAACACTTTCCGGAAGAGTACGTATATTGTAAGTGCTGGCCATACTTTCCCCATAAGCTCCTGCACTTCGTAACGCTATCAAGTCACCTCGCTTTGTTATGGGAAGTTTTTCATCTTTTCCGAATGTATCCGAAGATTCACATATAGGACCCACTACATCGTAGCATTCTATGGCTGCATCTTTCGGAGCGGTCAGGTTTTCAATTTTATGATGAGCTCCGTATAATGCAGGACGCATAAGGTCGTTCATGCCCGCATCAAGAATAATGAATTGACGGTCTACCCCTTTCTTTACATAAGTAACCTTGGAAATCAATGCTCCGCATTGAGCCACAACCGAACGGCCTAATTCACAATGAAGTTCTTGACCGGGTTTCAATTTAAGATTCTGTAGAAGCGTGTCGAAATAACCCTTAAAATCCGGAATCGGGTTTTCATCCGGGTTATCATAATCGATTCCCAGGCCTCCACCCACATTAATTATCTTGAATTCTATCCCCTTCTCCGCATATTCCTTTTGCAAGGCATTGATTTTCTCACACAGCACCTTAAAGGGCTCGGTGATAGTGATTTGGGAACCTATATGGAAATGCAATCCCACCAGATTCAAGAAAGAAGATTTCTTTGTGAAGTCTATGGCCTGACCCAACATCGAAAGATGTATCCCGAATTTGTTTTCCTCCAGCCCGGTGGTGATATAATGATGGGTATGAGCATCTATGTTGGGATTCACACGCAGACACACATTCGGTTTATATCCGTATTCTTCTGCCAATCCGGCAAGAACTTCCAACTCTTCAAGACTCTCAACGTTGAAATAAGCGATACCGGCTTTCATTCCCCCGATCAGCTCACGATCGGTTTTACCCACTCCGGCATAACAGATGGTGTCAGGTTGAAATCCAGCCTTGATTGCAGTTGATATCTCACGGCCACTCACACAGTCCGCTCCCAATCCTGCGTCTGCGATAACCTTCAAAATCTTTGGATTACAATTGGCCTTTATCGCATAATGCACTTTTATTGGAGTCCCCTTTATGCAATCGTTGATTTCCTTGAGTGTAGCCTCAAGTAGCGAACGGTCATAGTAATAAAGAGGTGTCTTTAATCCTTCGGCAAGTGTGAGATCAATTTTCATAATTTAGGGGTTTATTTTTTACATTTGTTACAGGGATGGAAACGGCTTGAGCCATCGAAGCAATGTGTGCAAATTTTTTCCTTCGGCAGGCCGATTGATTCCACAAGTGTCTCTATGGGATTAAATTTCAAGGATGTAAGGCCAAATATGTCTTTTATTTTATCCACCATTCTATTGTATTCCGGCGAACCTGTGGTGGAATATTTAGATAGATTTTCAGTGGTGTCACCATCGAATTCCCGGATGATTCTTCGGGTAATGAGTTCCATGTCGCTCTTTGAAGACGTGAAACCGATGAAAGGGCAACCATAAATCAAGGGAGGACATGCAATACGGATATGAACTTCTTTGGCGCCTAAATCATAAAGATCTTTGACATTGTCTTGCAATTGGGTACCTCTCACTATGGAGTCATCGCAAAAGAGCACTCTCCTACCCTTTAGCATCTTTTCATTGGGGACAAGTTTCATTTTCGCCACCAAGTTTCTTCTTTCCTGTTCTGAAGGAGTGAAACTTCTGGGCCAGGTGGGTGTATATTTAGAAATACATCTCATATAAGGTATGCCCTTACCTGCCGCGTAACCCAAGGCCATACCCACTCCCGAATCAGGAATACCGGATGCGCAATCCACTTCCGATTCATCAGTCTTGCCCATTTCAAACCCGGATTTGAACCGCATTTCCTCCACATTTGTATCTTCATATGTGGAAGTAGGGAAACCATAATAAACCCAAAGGAAAGAACAAACCTGCATGTCTTCACCGGCAGGAAGCACTGTCTTGACTTCCTTCGGAGTAACCACCACCATCTCACCCGGTCCTAAATCGCGTAAATGTTTGTATCCTAAGTTTGGAAATGCTGTAGATTCCGATGAGACAGCAAACCCTGAACCGTCCTCTTTTTCCCCTATGATAACCGGAGTTCTTCCCAACTGGTCTCGAACGGCGATTATGGAGTCTTCAGTCAGGATAAGTAGCGAACAAGAGCCCTCTATCCTCTTGAAAAGATTCTCTATCCCCTCTTCAAATGTTTTGCCCTCATTGATGAGCAATGCCACAAGTTCCGTAGGATTGGTCTTCCCGGAACTCAATTCTCCGAAATGAGCACCCCTGTCGAGCAGCTCCTTTTCAAGTTGGTTGATATTGTTGATTCTGGCCACAGTAACAACTGCGAATTTACCCAAATGCGAATTGATAACTATGGGCTGGGGGTCAGTGTCACTAATCACACCAATTCCCAAATCACCTTTAAACTTAGAAAGTTCATCTTCAAATTTAGTACGGAAATAAGTATTTTCTATAGAGTGGATACTCCGGCAAAAACGATGGTCTTCAGCATCATAAGTTACCATACCTGCCCTCCGTGTCCCCAAATGCGAATTATAATCCACGCCATAAAACAAATCGTTGCAACAACTCTTCTTCAACGCGGCTCCAAAAAATCCACCCATAAAAAATTATTTAGAATAATATGCAAAATTAGCGAATTTTGCCACTATCCGCAAAAACAATTCATTCCCCATTAAAATTTTGCTTCTTTCTTTAAAAACTCTCTCCCACCTTCTTAATTTTGCTTCTTTCCTCAAAAACTCTCCCACACACCGCCTTCTTAATTTTGCTTCTTTCCTTAAAAACTCTACCTCACCACCTTCTTAATCTTGCCTCTTTCCTAAAAAACTCTCACACACCCTCTTCTTAATTTTGCTTCTTTCCTTAAAAATAATTACCTTTGCCATGGAAAAAGCCCAGGTGGCGGAATGGTAGACGCGCTCGTTTCAGGTGCGAGTGCTGCGAGGCGTGCAGGTTCGAGTCCTGTTCTGGGCACCCTAACAAAGAGGTAGATACTTGAAAATCAATTATCTGCCTCTTTTCTATTAAAAATTTGCACCGAATTTGCACCGATAAATTCTAAATAAACAAATGTTCTATGGAAGATAGAGTATTTAATCAAACGGATAAAATGGTAGACAATGAGATTGATGATACAACAGAGTCTGAGAATGATTCTATTTATTATTCGGTATCAAGTTATGGCGCCGATTATAGCGTAGACGTAATTATTAAGCGTCTAGAAAAGAATCAAATTGTTGTGCCTCCATTTCAAAGACAATATGTTTGGGATATTAAAAAGGCCTCGCGCTTTATTGAATCGTTGATACTTGGTTTCCCGGTTCCAGGGATATTCTTATCTCGGGACACGATTAATGGTGGGGATAACTCAAATCAAATGCTTATTATCGATGGACAACAACGGTTATTAAGCTTACAGAAGTTTTATAAGGGACGATTTGGAGATAAAGTTTTTAAACTTACTGGTATTTGTGAAGAACTCAATGGAAAAACTTACGAAGAATTAAGTCCTGATGACCAAATGAGGCTTGATGATGCTATTATACATGCAACTATAATAAAACAAGAAGCTCCAGAAGGCGACAACAGTGTTATATACATGGTATTTGAGCGTCTAAACACTGGAGGAATGCTGTTGCAACCCCAGGAAATACGAGCATGTATTTTTTATGGTGGATTTAACGATTTATTAAATAGTTTGATACTTAATCCAAATTGGAGAAGTCTCTTCAACAAGGAAAATCCCCGAATGAAAGAACAAGAACTTATATTACGATTCTTTGCTCTATATTACCAATACCAGGAATATAAAAAGGGGATGAAAAAACTATTAAATGATTTCATGATGCATAATAGATCTTTTAAAATTCATCCAGAAAGTGAATTAAAGGATATTTTTGAAAAGAGTATTGAACTCTTAGTTTCTGCGATTGGAAAAGAAACCTTTAGAAAAGGGAAAGCTATAAATGCGGCAATTTTTGATTCAATGATGATAGGGGTAGCAAAACGATTGTCACAAACTTCTCTTAGCGTTCAGGAATGTGCGGAAAGATATCAAGCCTTGATGGAAGATCCCGATT
>JAFLTP010000027.1 GCA_022510405.1 Muribaculaceae bacterium
ATAGGTTAATGAAAAGCAAAGTTGTATTATAAGGGTAAAAGGGACACGTTATCTTGCCAATTTGATTAAAAATTAGCAATAAGGAAATCTCCTCCATAAGGAGGGGTTTTTGGCGAATCTATTAGGGAGGGAAAGATGAAGGGAATAGATTTTTCAGTTAAAACTGAAAAACCGAAGACAAACATGCTATGAAATTATCGTTGATGTTAGGACTTTGGAAAAGTTCTTCCCGTTAATTTTAGAACTTTGGAAATGTTTTTCTCATTAAATTTAGGACTTTGGAAAAGTCCTTCCCATTGATATTAGGATTTTGGAAAAGTTCTTCCCGTTAAATTTAGGACTTTGGAAAAAGTTCTTCTCGTAAATTTTTAGAACTTTGGAAAAGTTCTTCCCGTTAAATTTGGAACTTTGGAAAAAGTTCTTCCCGTTAATTTAGAACTTTGGGAAAAGTTCTTCCCGTTAATTTAGAATTTTGGAAAAAAGTTCTTCCCATTAAATTTAGGACTTTGGAAAAGTTCTTCACATTAATTTTAGAACTTTGGAAATGTTCTTCCCGTTACAGTCATGCTCTCTTGCACTGCGTCTTTGTGAAGGGAACAGCGAAGATTTCATCCTAAGCCGGACTTTATACCGGCCCCGGGCGATGTTTCATTCAAGACGGTATGCAAAATTATATCATGTGAAAAATAGGTGCTTGTTATCTTTCCCAAAATATGGAATTTTTTTCGCACCCTGTGCGAAACACAGCCAAACAATCTTTTTCTTTTTTACCTCAGAATGGATAGAGAACGGAGATATGAATCTATAAATAACGCACCATGTAGGAGACACAGCTAAGGCAAACTTTTTTACCTCAGAATGGATAGAGAACGGATATATGAATTTATAAACTATGAACAATTCACCATGTAGGAGACACAGCTAAGGCAAAATTAATTACGGGACACCCGGATATCTCCTTGGGAGGAAATCTCAGGATGGGAAGGAGGGGGTTTAAATATTGGAGGGCCAGGGGAAACCGTGGGGATTGACGGTGAGGCCGAGGTGGTCGTCTTTGAATCGGATGCGGAGGAAGTCAAGCAATTTTTTACGGTCCGGATCCAAGAAACCGGCTGAGGCACGCACGAAGACCATGCTGACAGTGTCGGGTGAAACGTCTTCGAGAGATGTGACCACCATGCGAGAAAGAGCCAAGTCTTTAACCTGGGGGAACAATGCCTTAACTTCCGGAGCCACCTCAATACTCTGACGGTCGAACCACTCATGGAATTTAATCGATTCTTTCAAGGAATCAATGGTGGTTTGTTTTTGCAACAGTTCTTTTTGAGCCAAGGTATAAAATTCCGAGAAGTTCTTTTCGGGGGAATTTACTGTGGATGAATTCATAGTGCTAAACGAGAAACCTTGTTTTATCTGTAGGATCGTGCCTCCAAGACCAACACTATCCAGCTTATTCATCAAGGCGAGCTGTAGAGAATCTTTCGGCAGTGCAGTTCCGATAAGAGTTACATCTATATATTTTTTACCATCGCTGATATATTCCTTATGATTCAAGACTTGAGTGTTTGGAAACACCATCTGCTGCTCCACAAAAGTCTGAGCTTTTGCCAAGAATATATTTTTTGTAATCATACGGTAAGTAAGGAAACAGCTTACCCCAATCGTGCAGAAAGCTACAATCGTGATAAAAATCTGAACTCTCTTGCTCCTACTCTGGTTTTGATAAACAACAGGTTTATATTTGAGAATCTTGACACCAATCCAAGTGGCAAAAAGTATAAATACCATGTTGGTGAAGAAGAGATACAGGGCACCCAAAAAGAAATTCATCTGCATAGTTGCCAGGCCATAGCCGGCAGTACAGAGAGGCGGCATAAGAGAAGTAGCTATAGCCACACCAGGCATCACCTGCGCCTTACTTCTACAAGCAATCGCGACAAATCCTGATCCACCACCGAAAAGAGCGACAAAAACATCGTAGATAGAAGGAGAAGTACGAGCCAATAGCTGACTTGAACCTTCATACTGGGGAGAGATGAGGAAGTAGATGGCAGATGCTACCAAAGATCCCAGTACCGCCATAGAAATATTCTTGAAACTTCTACGCAACAATTCAAAATCGGAGATACCGATACCCAGGCCCATACCGATAATGGGCCCCATAAGAGGCGATATCAACATCGCACCGATTACAACGGGAGTGCTGTCAGTGTTCAGACCCAAAGAAGCAATTATAATGGCAAAAATTAAAACCAACAGAGTGCTCCCCTTGAAGTCAACACCAGCACGGATGGATTGTTCCACTTCCTGCTGGGATTGCAAATCTCCGGCTACATTGAAATAAGAGATAAGCTCTTTCCAAAAGATCTTAATATTCTCACCTATTTCTTGTTTAAAACTTTTCTTTACAGGCGAGGGATTTTGAGTAGATGAATCAGCCATATAGTTTGTTCTTAATGCAAAGTTAACATTAATTTATTAACTTTGCAGAAAATACTGCATAGATATGGCAGATATCAGATTAAGCGGGCTTGGGGTAGCGCTTGTGACTCCATACAAAAGAGATCTAACGATTGATTATGAGGCACTTGAAAGAGTGATAGAACATATCATCGCGGGCGGTTGCGACTATATAGTAGTACTTGGAACGACAGCCGAGACCCCTACCCTTACCAAAGAAGAAAAAATAGAGATAGCTGACTTTGTAAGAGAGAAAGTTGGAGGAAGAGTTCCTTTGGTTATCGGAATAGGAGGCAACAACACTTACGGATTGATTGAAGATATATCAAAACGGAATTTGAGAGGCTATACAGCCATTTTGTCAGTGACACCCTATTACAACAAACCGACCCAGGAAGGATTATACCAACATTTCAAGGCAATCTCGGAAAGCTCTCCCCTACCCATTCTGCTGTATAATGTACCGGGAAGGACAGGAGTGAACCTGACAGCCCGAACCACCCTAAGATTGGCAACCTTACCCAATATATGCGGGATAAAAGAGGCCTCCGGGAACATAGAGCAAAGTGAAGAAATAATCAGTCAATGTAAAGATAAATTTTCTCTCATTTCGGGAGACGATTTATTGACCTATAGTCTGATGAAGAAAGGAGCAATCGGAGTTATCAGCGTGCTTGCCAATGCTCTGCCAAAAGAAGTAAAGAAATTGGTGACTTTATGTGAAGAAAGAAAATTAGAAGAAGCAGAAGCTTTACAAAAGAGTCTAAATCCTATAATAGGTCACCTATTTGAGGAAGGGAATCCGGCAGGAGTAAAATCTATGCTTTCAAAAATGGGCCTTATAGAGAATGTGTTGAGATTACCATTAGTTGCTGTAAGTAAAGAGGTAGAGAAGAAACTGGACGAAGCAAAAAAGACCTTGGAGGGTGATATATGATAGATCCGGCAACGGTTCAGAAAATAAAAGATACGGCAGATATCGTAGAAGTAGTCAGCGATTATGTGCATTTAGTGAGACGTGGTTCCAACTATATGGGCTTATGTCCGTTTCATAATGAGCGAACACCCTCATTTTCAGTTAATAAAGGGAGGAATTTTTGCTATTGTTTTTCGTGCCATAAAGGAGGAAGCCCGGTAAACTTCATAATGGAGAAAGAAGGCATCTCCTACCACGAAGCCCTTCTACAACTAGCCAAGAAATATGGCATAGATGTTCAGGAAAGGGAACTATCGCCGGAAGAAAGAGAGCAACAGACCAGAAGAGAAGGAATGCTTGTTGCCAACGAATGGGCAAAGAATTATTTCGTGAGCAATCTTGAAAAAGAAGACGGCAAGCAAATAGCACTCAGTTATCTCTACGGGAGGCATGTAACACCGGAAGCCATCAAGGCCTTCAATTTAGGCTATGCCTTAGACAAAGGGACCGATTACACCGACGAGGGACTCAGGAAGGGATTTTCACTTGAAATATTAAAAGCCACGGGTTTAACGGGCACAAGTCAACAAGGCCATAATTATGACAGATTCAGAGGAAGGATAATTTTCCCGATAATCAATACCTCGGGAAAAACGGTAGCCTTCGGTGGCAGGGATATCAAAGGGAACGGAGCCAAGTATGTGAATTCACCTGAATCCGAAGTGTATTCCAAGAGCAGGGAACTATATGGCATTTACCAGGCCAAGAGCGATATGGTGAAAGAAAACAAATGCTATTTAGTGGAGGGTTACTTAGATGTGATCGGCATGTGGCAGTCAGGCATACGGAACGTTGTGGCATCTTCCGGGACAGCTTTGACCGACGGACAGATCACCTTAATCCATCGATTTACAGACAATGTGGTGTTGATTTATGACGGAGACGCTGCCGGAATAAAAGCCTCATTGCGGGGAATCGATATGTTGTTGGCCCATAATCTCAATGTAAAAGCAGTGAGTTTACCGGAAGGAGAAGACCCTGATTCCCTCTCTGCCAAACTAACTCCACAAGAGTTGAAAGACTTCTTGAAAGAGAACGAAGTAGACATTATCCGCTTCAAGATTAATGTGCTTCTCAATGAAGTGAAAAACGATCCACAAAAAAGATGGCAGGCTGTAAGAAGCATCGTTGAAAGTATCGCCCATATTTCGGATAAAATAAAACGAGACATCTATATCCAGGAATGTAGCGAACTTTTGGATATCAAGGAATCCACATTGAGCACAGAAGTTGCTAAAGCTCGATACCAAATTGTGGAGCAGGAAAAAGTGAAAAGGAGGACAGAAGATCTTCAAAAAAAATTTCCCGATACCACAATACCACAAAATGAATCGATTGCGACACCTCAAAATGATACCAAAGAAATCAATCCGGATTCACCCTTGTATCCATTGGAAAAGGAATTGCTTTACAATTGCCTGAAATATGGATACCTGAGTCTATGGGAGGAAGAAGACATAGAAGGAGAAGAGGGATTTTCAACTGTGATAGAATACATTTCTGAGGAACTATCGATCGACAATATAACATTTACGAATCCTGATTTCGAATTTGTTTTCAGGCAATTATTGGAAATGTTGCCGGCTTTCAAACAGGATTTAAAAGCAAATGAAAAATCGATAGAAGAAAAGATAGAACAAAAAAGGAAAGAGGGTCATGACAAAATCGCCCAACGGAGCATTTCATTGACAGAGATTAAGCGCGAGGAATCGAATTTGGAAAAATATTTATTGGAACTTGTTAAAATAGAAAAGGAGCATTTTTCAAAAAATTATATCCTTGATAAATTCGGTAGTCATGAAGATGCCTTGTTACGTTTCCATACTAATCAAGCCTTGGCAGAGAAACACCAATTGAGCACCCTTTTCACAAAAAACAAGGAATCAGAAAAGGAGGAAGACAAGATATTATCGAACATCATAACTTCCTTGAATGTCTTGAAAAACGGCATAATAGATTTACAATTGAAAAGTTTGATGGAAGAGCTAAAGAATCTTGAAAGCGGCCAGCAGGAAGTTGAAAGGACACTTCACATCAGGATTTCAGAAATAATAAAAATGCGAAGCAGGATGGCGAAGGATATAGGCGACCGGATATTAAGTCCCCTATCCATGAAAGCCAATCGCAGCCGATTTAGACAACAATCATAAAAGGGATTTGACCCTATCAATAAACTCCTCGTTTGAGAGGTTGTAGGGTAGCCAGTGAATTTTAAAGCCACGACGCTCCATACCCCTGAACCAAGTCATCTGACGTTTTGCAAATTGATGGATCGCTATTTCAAGCTGCCTGACCATTTCATCGTAAGTAAGTTTTCCGATGACATGCAAGGTAAGGTATTTATATTCAAGGCCATAATAGATAAGGTCTTCTGCGGCAATTCCATTGTCCAAAAGATTTTTCACCTCATCGACCATTCCCTCTTCCAATCTTGCATGAAGTCTCCTTGAAATTCTTTTCCTTCTAACATCTCTGGGGATATCGATACCAATAATCAGACTATCGATAGGACTTGCTTTTTTACGGTCGGCAAAGTGAGCTTCCTCGGGATGTTTTTGATAATATTCTTCTATTTCAATAGCTCTCACAGCCCTCTTCACTGTATCGACATCTGTGGTGTTATGAAGATTTTTGTAAGTTTTCAGGATTTCAGTCAATTTTTCCAAAGGCAGTTTCTCCAACTCCTCCCTTAAGGACTCATTCATCGGGACATCCGGCAATATAACACCGCTTAGGGCCGTTTCCAGATACATCCCGGTGCCTCCACACAAAATAACATTTTTGCCTCCGGATTTTATATCTTTGAGCGCCTTGTGAAAATCCTTAATGTACTTATGAAGATTGTATTTTTCACCCGCCTCACAGATATCAATAAGATGATAAGGAATATTTTGATATTCAACTAAATCTTTACCTGTACCAATGTCCATTCCCCTATAAACCTGACGTGAATCGGCACTTATAATTTCCGCATTCAATTCAAAGGCCAATTGGACAGCCCGAGAAGTTTTACCCGTAGCAGTAGGACCTAAAATTGTTATTAACCTAATTTCTTGCGGGACTTCCGGTTTTTTGACCTCCACCATTTTTTCAATTTATAAAGAGGTGTATCTGAATTGAAAAGGGAAATTTCTATCCATTTATCGTCTTGAAAATCAATCTTAGACTTTCTTACCTCCAAAAGGTTGAAGGTGGGCATGTAAGACCTAATACCGGATTTTCTGAAACCGTTTTCATCAAAAATCTTTTCAGTGAGCATAATAGTGGCAAGGCGAGTGATATCATAAACCGCAAATTCAGCCATTTTATTAGGCTGGTTGGAATAAATATATTTCACCTTATCAAAAGAGACCCACTCACCGGGAGTATCGAGTTCGGGATAATCCGATGCATCGCCATCCAGAAAATAAAAATATCTCAACAATGAATGTTTATTGTCGTCAGGACTTCTACGACCATAGAAAAATCTTAATTCACCATCATCCACGCCAGTCATCCTCTTGATAATGCTTTTGACATCATCTCCCAATCTACCGTTCATGGTTTGCTTGGTGAAAAAAGGCGTATCCCAGACTTCTGCTTTACCACCGTTTGAATCGACAGCATGGTCTGTAAGATACATTTTATCGCCGGCCACCACATAAAACCTAATATAGGTTTTCGCCGTCATATCCCTAAGTTCTTCAGGAGTGATCAATTCATCGCTCTCCTTAAGATCCAAATACAGGTTATAATATCTCCAAGAGAAATATAATTCATCGAGAAAAACCCCGATTACAGACAACCATGTAAAAATATAATCGTCACGACCATTGATATTTACATTGATATAAGAGAACTGATAGTAGAGCCACACAGCTAAAGATAATACACCTGACAAAAGAATGAAGTTTTTCATTTGCAGGTGAGCCTCAGCTTTCAACAGACCTGCCGCGCCTCTATGTCCACCAAAACTTCTATTTGATCTACATTCAATACACGGCCGAAGTTTTCTTTTCTGCAGGTACATTACCAAAAGAACAATGAAACTTACCGGATTCAAAATCAAGGCCGGGATGAAAGGATCGGTAAAGAATATGAACTCATGAGGCATCTCAAACAATCCCCACACATGCATTAGATTCAGAATTATTGTGAGGAAAGCATATGCCACAATGCAATAAAGAATAGTGATTGGCGGAAGGATGCACGACCTTGAAGTGGCAAACTTCTCATTATAGATGTACATATAAAGTCCGGAAGCAACCAGCAGAGCTACCACCGGTGATAAATAATAAGGCAGAATTTTAGAAAATACAAGTGTCGAAATAACGGCAAGAAGACAGACAGTAAGGTTTTTCCATAACCCATATAACTGATTGCTGTTAATTTTTCCGAAATCTCTCATTTGTAAGTTTACCCTTATTTAGGACAGTTATTAAACAAAATATTTTCAGGCACTTTTATTGCGGATGAAAACCATCCGCAATTAAAACATACTAAAGCAACAAAAGGTTTATTTTATTTAAAAAAGTAAATTATTTTTTCAAGTTGTTTTCAAGAAAATCATTTATTTTTCTAAATAATTGCACTCTGGCATCACACATTCTCAAGCTATGTTCAAACCCAGCATAAATCATCATATCGCAAATCTTACCTTCCGCAGATAGTTTGGAAGTGTATTTGAGAGTATTGTACATATGCACATTGTCGTCATCGGAACCGGAAATCACGAGAAGATTAGCATTGACATTCTTTGTGGTGTTCAAAGCAGATGAAGACTCATAACCAGACACATTTGTGATCGGGGTTCTCATAAACCTTTCAGTGTAGATTCCATCATAGAATCTCCAATCAGAAACCGGAGCCATCGCAACGCCGGCTTTCAAAGGAGAATTAAGGGCACCTGCCTCCATAAGGGTCATATATCCACCATAACTCCAGCCGAAACACCCTAACCTATTTTCATCAATATAAGGAAGAGAAGCAAAATACCTGATAGCCGACAATTGATCTTGAGTTTCCAGATCCCCCAATTTCAAATAAACACATTTAGCCCATTCAGCAGTGCGGTTGCCAGTGCCTCTACCATCCACACAAGCCACCACATATCCTTGTGAGGCGAGATAGAAAATTCCTTCCATACGCCATTTGTCGAGCACCTCCTGAGATTCCGGACCGTTATACTGATACATCAACAAAGGATATTTTTTACTTGAATCAAAATTCAAAGGCTTGATCATATATGCGTTCATCTCATCACCGATAGCATTTTTCACCTTTAAGAATTCCATTTTAGGAGCGTTCTTATATTTCTCGGCATAAGCTCGGTTCATTTCCAATTCAGCGAGTTGACTTCCTGATGCTGCACAGATAGTGTATTGCGGAGGAGTGTTGGAACTGCTGTAAGTCTTAATGAAATAAGCCATATTGCTACTGAAAGAGGCAGAAGAAGTTCCGGAATTTCCCGTAAGGATCTTTACAACCCCTTTTGGATCAACACTTACAACACTGCGGCATTCAGGCCCCAAAGAAGTAGTCTGCATATAATGGACGCCCTTTTTGTCACTACCATAATATTTGGTGACATTGAATTCTCCTTTAGTCAAGGTTCTCTTCAAGGTTCCGTTATAATCATATAAGTACAAGTGTTTATATCCGGATTTATCGCTACAGAAAACGAAATCGGTTTCATTATATCTGATTTCGGAATATGAAACAGGACTAATCCAAGTGGAGCTCTGTTCTGTCAATATCACTTTTCCTACAGTTGAAGCCGGATTAACATTATACAGTTTCAAAGAGTTTTGGTCCCTATTCAAAACCATCACCATCAACCTTGAGCCGTCTTCACCAAAAGCGACAGACGGAATGTAATCGTCAGATGCCAAAGGGAGATCCATTTTCTTTGTGGTGCGGTTGTCTAAATTGTAAGCATGGACACTAACACGGGAATTCTTGAAACCCGGAAGCATATACTTGTAGGCATAAGAATTTGGATAGAGATCGCCGAGAGGGTCGGAGCTACAATAACCTCTATATTGGTCGAATCGGTATTCCGGCACCTCAGATTCATCAAATTTTACGTAAGCGAGCACTGTGTCGTCTTTATTCCAACACATAGCGGTGAGCAAATCGAATTCTTCCTCATAACTCCAATCAGGAATACCGTTAAGAATTTTTCCGACTTCGCCGTCGGATGTTATTGGGATGTCGGTTTTATAGTCAAGGTTTGAAATCCAGATATTGTTATCCCTTTCGTACGCTACATACCGGCCATCGTGAGATATTGTTGCCCCTCTTTGAAGACCCTTATCACTCACGCGAGCCAAAGTGCTTCTGAAAGTATCGAAAACATAATATTCAGCCCTGAAACTGTAACGATAAATCTTCTCCTTATTGTTCCAGAGAAGAATCTTTTTACCATTGTCACTAATTTTGAAACCATCAAATTCGTCAATTTTCAAGTCACCCTTGACAGAAGAAATCGAGAATATTTCGCCAATCTTTTTGCCTGTTTTATAACTGAATTTTTCTATAGACTTACCGTCATCACTGATGGCTGCAAAAGACTCACCATCGGGCAAAGGAGTCATATCTTTGATGCTTGCAGGCGTGCAGATATTTACATCACAATAATCGGATATAGACAACTGAGCCTTAGCTGTGAAAACAGCCAAGATTATAATAAAGGCAAAAAATATTTTTTTCATATCTTGTCAATTAATATGAACGAGCCACGATGACGCGACGTTTTGAAGGTTTACCGGTGACCATACAAACACCCTCTTCTTCCTCAGCATCCAAAGGAATGCAGCGAATAGTGGCCTTTGTTTCTTCCTTGATTTTCTCTTCAGTTTCAGTAGTGCCATCCCAATGCACCAAGAAGAATCCACCATCTTCGATTCTTTTCTTGAATTCATCGTAAGAATCCACCTTAAATGTATTTTCTTCACGAAGTTTCAGGGCTCTATTGAAAAGAGAATCCTGGATAGATTCCAACTCACTTTCCACCCTTTCCACAATACCTTCCAACGGCCCAGTTTCTTTTTCCAAAGTGTCTCTACGCATCAATTCGACAGTGCCGTTCTCAAGGTCGCGTGCACCGAGAGCAAGTCTCACGGGCACACCCTTCAATTCATAGTCGGCGAATTTGAAACCCGGACGACGATTGTCGGCATCATCATATTTTACGCTGATATTCTTCTTTCTAAGGGCTTCCACAATAGGATGAACAGCCTTAGAAATTTCATCTTTCTGTTCCTGACTTTTATAAATAGGAACGATCACCACTTGAATAGGAGCCAATTTTGGAGGGAGCACCAGACCATTATCGTCGGAATGAGTCATAATAAGAGCACCCATCAATCGAGTGGACACACCCCAGGAATTTGCCCAAACGTATTCCGGTTTATTATCCTTATTAATAAAAGTGACATCAAAAGCCTTGGCGAAATTTTGACCAAGATTATGAGATGTACCACTTTGAAGTGCCTTACCATCCTGCATCATAGCTTCGATAGTGTAGGTATTAACGGCACCTGCAAATCTTTCGTTGGCACTTTTGACACCTTTAATCACAGGCATGGCCATATATTTCTCGGCAAAATCAGCATAAACATTTATCATCTCTACAGTTCTCTTCTCCGACTCTTCGGCGGTTTCGTGAGCGCAGTGACCTTCCTGCCATAGGAATTCAGATGTGCGAAGGAACATTCTGGTACGCATTTCCCAGCGCATCACATTAGCCCATTGATTGATTAGAAGGGGCAGATCCCTGTAACTTTGAATCCAGTTTTTATAAGTGCTCCAAATAATAGTCTCTGAAGTGGGACGGATTACAAACTCTTCTTCCAGCCTTGCTTCGGGATCAACAATCACACCTGAGCCATCGTCGGCATTTTTAAGACGATAATGGGTCACGACCGCACATTCTTTAGCGAAGCCTTCCACATGTTCTGCCTCACGACAAAGGAAAGATTTCGGAATCAACAATGGGAAATAAGCATTCTGAACGCCGGTGGCCTTGAACATACCATCAAGAGTCTGCTGCATTTTTTCCCAAATGGCATAACCATAAGGTTTAATAACCATACAACCTCTTACAGGGCTTTGCTCGGCGAGGTCAGCTTTAACTACAAGTTCATTATACCATTTGGAATAATCCTCACTTCTTTTAGTGAGGTCTTTTAATTCTTTTGCCATTTTTTATAGTGGATTGAAAAATTCTAAAAAACTGTTATCTAAGACGGTCAGCTGATTTTAAAAGAGAATAATCCTGTGCCATCCTATACCAGGCCAACACGGCGCCTATCAACGCTATGAAAGGGCTCAAAGCATTTGTTTTCCACCAAATTTGGCCATTATCAATAGCACAGAACCCGAGCAGCCCTCCCACACATCCGTCAGCCACAATGAACAGGATTGACACCATGCAAATCCTTTGCTGCAACCTGAGATTTTTGAATAAGAAAATATCAATGAGCAAAAGGACAATAGTGGTGATGGAAAGCATAAAGAAATACCATGTATGAATCACTATCGGCGCAGTGCCGTCAGTTGGAACGCCCTGCTCATAAAAACCGAGGCCGGTGAGGTTAAAGGTATATTCCGGAGTTGTGACAATTCCGAAAGGAATGAAAGTGAAACAAGCCATGACAGCAGCCGCAATAAGCAGCAAAACTGATTGCCAGCGTTGTATAACCATCTTAAATATATCTTTTAATTATTCGTTGCAAAGTTAACATATTATGAGGAAATACCAAAGAAAGAGCCTGCAAGCAGTAATTGACAAAAACAATTCCGCAGGATCAATTTTGCCAATAATCCATTTTTAAATCGTTTAATTGCTTGGATAGATCAACATATCCACAAGCAGCAGCCACGTCAGCCAAACGTGAAATATTACCTCTGAAAATCGGCATATATAAGTCACTGTTGCGTTTTACATAATTAATACCGTTTCGGATGAGGATATCAATAGTCTCCAAAGCTCCATTCCGCTTACCGAACAACTCAAGCTGAGCTTTTTTTGATAACAGTTCCAAAAGAAGTCCACCTATTTTATAAGAGTCGGGAAGTTTCTCCCGAGCGGCCATAATCAAAGGAACAACCTCCTCAATTTTTTCTATAGCCATATCTAACGGTTTATCAGCAGACAAATAGAAATCTACAAGCCTTAGACTACTGATAGCCACATCCCTTATATACATTTCATTCGTAGGCTTAAGATTTAACATATCCTTAAATAAAGAGTAACTAACAACGAGGTGGGCCTCAGCTTCCTCCATGAGCTTAGCTTCTTGATAAAGCAAGCCCATAGACTCATTCAGACAAGCAGCACTGCGAGGATTTCGGGAAATATCATGGGTTTCGAGGAAATCCTCACCAAACTCCAACGCCTCCTTAAGACCTTCTGCTTGATGTTTCAGTGAAATTAAAAGGTTGGCAACCATACAAAGGTCATCGGCAACCGGTTGAGGATCTTGATTATACAAATCATTGAAAATATTATAAGCCTTAAAAATATTTTGTGCTACGTCACCTATTCTACCCGTCAACCTTATATAACATTGAGAAAAATTATCAAGCTGACATGCGTAATCACGTAATGTAAAATAAGAAATCTCTCTCTTGGACAATACTTTTTCAGCAAAATTAAGAGCACGTCCCATATGATAAATAGATTCTTCATTTTGGCCAGACTGTTCATAGAAATAAGCAACAGCACGATTGAAGGATTCATTACCTTTATCAACCATGATACCGGACAAGGCGAGATTTTCGAATTCGTTTTGAATATTGGATGCCCAATCTTTCAGTTCTTGTGCCATGTCAATCCGACCATTTTGAGAAACAATCTCAAGATAAACTAAAATCATACCCATGAAACAGGAATAAAGATATTCCACCATTAAAGCAGACTTAGCTCCGGCATGACTATCAACCTCAATTTGCATCAAACTATGCAAAACATAATGCACATCGTGTAAAAAACTGAAATCTAAGTTAGTATCCATAACCCTCATACGAGCCAAGATGACCATACAATATTTCTGGATATCAAACATACGGTCTGATTCAATTTTTTCAATCTTTGGCATATATTCATGGTTAATATCGACAATATTATCGGGTGTCATATTCCGAGTTTTTGTCAGCAATACCAAAAATTGATATCTCAAGCGTTTCTCCGCACTAATAAGATCTTGGGAAAAATTATTCTTATAGAAATCAAGAACCAGATTGGCCTTTTCAGTATCATTTCTATAAATGAGCAATTGCTCAACGATATCGAGCCATCCATCAGCATCAGTATTTATATATTCCTGCAAATCATCTGCAGAATTACAGAAAATTTGAACGACAGTTGTATTTACACTTAAATTATGAGGTGATTTGAGAAAATTCTCCGGTATTGAAGAATAAATCTCCTTTATGAAATCCTGAGGATTATCATAATAACCAAAACAATAAAGAACATAAAGGCATTGAAGAATCAAATCAACATTAGGACGCGGTTGAGCCCTCATAAAATCTACTACCCCAGAAAGATATTTAAAATCAATGGGATAAGAACTGTCAGCATTTCTTATTTTACAAAGATATGAAATAATTGCAATTTCGAAAAAATCAGGATTTGAATCCAATTTTGCAATGAGTTCATCACTTAATTTTTCGGCCTCATCATAAATAAATTTAGCATATTCAGACTCCCCAATTTGGGAGAGGAAACCGGCAAAAAACAAACGCGGATGAATTTGAGCATACTGTTTTAACATCCATACCTGAGGTTTACACACCTTAGTGGCAAAATCGAGCATCTTTTGCTGATTGGGATCCACAGGAAGATGAGCCAAATTATCAGCCAAAATTCTTTGCGTCTCTTTGAGATATGGAAAAAGATAAAAACGGTTATGTCTATTAATTAAAATTTCCAAATTATCTAAAGCCAGAAAGATACCATCCTGAGACATTTCAAAATTACCGATCCTGTTATATTCTCTGCTACGGAGAAGAATAATAAGAGCAAAAGCTTCCTTCCAATTCAGAGAAGAATCGAATATAGAATAAAATTCCTTAATGAAAAAATTAGCCAGATTTATAATTGTAGGACTTTCCTTCGCATCCTCATTCTGCAATAAAATCATTGAACGGAACAATAAATTTTCAGCATTGATTGCAATGTTAGATTTATTGAAAAATTCGACAGCAAGCGAGAGGAAGAAATAAGCATCAGCAAATTTTTTCAAGGCAATAAGATCGCGGCCAACATCAAGCATAAATTCAGTCATTTCATCAGTTTTTGCTGACAAAGCATTACTAACAAACTGCTCTATTGCGGGACGCTCATTTTTATCTTGCAGGAGTCGGATTAAAGCATTTTTAGTTGACTTCCCAATACGCCGGTCAAACCGATTTAGAAGAAAAGAAATTGCAGAACCTGTACCCAAACGAATAAAGAGGAACGGAAGTTCCACCAAAGCAATATGATCGGAATGATTATCCTTAAGAATTTTGAAAAAATGATTTGCAAGAGTTTGTTGATAAAGGGAGAATTCATTACCGTCGGCCGGGAAAGACATTATTTCTCTAAAAGCCGGGAAAGACATTATTTCTCTAAAATTAGGATATGAAAAACTTATAACCCCGTCATCAGTTTCCACAATCAAAGGATAAAGCCATTGAATTATTTTCCTCATTCTTAGCTCATCGTAGAAAGAACTTGTTAATGCCATGATATCGTCAATCCGAAGACCAAACTCGGAAGCCGCCAAAAAATGAAGAAAAATAAAACAAAATTTATAATCTTCAGACGTGACAAGAGGTGCGCTTAAAATAAAATTCAAGAAGAGAGGTTCCGGAAGAAACTCAGCTTTATCGATAATATTAGCCAAGTATATATCTATTTTCTCATCTTCAGCCACACCCTCTATTTCTCTCAGCTCTTTATAATCCTGAAGATTAAGAGAAGTTAATCTTTTCACCATCATGATGGTCCAGAGAGGTATAGATGCAGAGTTAACCTTTCCGTCAGCTTTTTTTTCAAGGAGTTTTGTGACAAGGTTTTGAGAGAGTTTTTTATTTTCATCCAAGAGGATAGTTTTGATCATCAATTCAGTATCTTGCAATGTTAAAGGAGGTAAATTTATAAGATTCACACCTTCAAAATTCCCAAGATAGGAGGAATTATTGTCGTTCCACACAACAAAGAGCGAAGCATTCTGAGGCAACCATTTTTTATCGGACAAAATGAAGCTATCCCCAAGATTCTCAAAATTGTCTATAAAAAACAAAAATTTTTTATCCCGGTATTTAGCAGAACTTTCCAAAAAAATACCAGCCAATTTTTCATAATCTTCCTCACCGGATAAATTTTTATGAGCTTCAGAATCAATTTGAGACAACCAAAATGATAGGATGTTGGCACCGGAGGTGAAATTTCCTCTTACATTGGACAGATGGAAAAGCACAATAAAATCCTCCAATTTATCATAATCAGAAATCAACTTACATATTATGGAAGTTTTCCCGAAACCAGTTCTACTTTTAATAATAAGGGGTGGTTTTTTATCTTGGATATACTGATGGAAATATTTTAATTCTTCATTTCTACCTACGAATAAACGGGTATTTTGTTCAATAAGCTTTAATTGATCAGATAAAATTTGGTCTGTTTCACTTGGCTTCATTAATTCCTTGTCGGAAGATTCATAAGCAAGTATAATTTTAACCAGAGTATCCGCAAGATTTTGAGCAAAATCATTTTGAACCACAAGTTTTTCACCATCCCAGGAACAACTGTAATTAATCAAGTTGTTGTTGAGATGGTTTTGTGAAAGCATATTTGAGACAATCCCCTTTAATCTTTGAAGCCTTTCTATCTTCAGTGGTTCAGTATCAAGATATTTACCCCTCACATCAGATGGGATCCGGGAATAGACCTCGTCGTCTCGAAAACAGAATACAGAACGTGGCAAAGAATTTGAAGAACAGAGGGCTCCGGCAAGAATTTCAAATTCAGTGACACTGTTCTTACCATCCAAAGACTGAATGATCAAATCGGAATCACTATCCGTGAGAGTGCTTGAAATCTCTTTCCATTTTTCTTCTCCCGGTTGCCATCCATATCTTCCACCGAGTAAACCGACAAAGAAAGGTCTTGCTTTTCGGATTTCATTTAAGCATTCGCTCAATACTTCGTATTCTCTTTGTTCTTCAGGGATATCTCGAGTGTTGACACCCCATCTAAGATCGGTGAATTTAACATGTATTCCTTTAGGTTCCAGTTTTTTTCTAAGGATATGATAAACTTCTGAAAGGATAATGTCTCTTTCGGCGTCCATATCACAGAAAGTTGAACTTATGAAAATGCGAATGTATTTTGATTTTGACATTATTATAAGAATTGGAATTTAACAGATGAAAGCCAAGAGTTACAAAATTACAAGAATTATTTTCAATTAAAAGTATTTTTCTTGAATTATCGTTACCTTAAGTATTTGAATTATCAAACTATTGAGAAAATAAATGATTGTGATGAATCTTCGCTCAGAGAGGTAATTTTTTATAAATTGAAATAGGGTGTCTTAGAGACATTATGGCACATAATTTGTTATTATGATATAAAACAACATAAAAGACAACGGGGATGACCACTCAATCACAACAAAATTACAACAAGATCAACAAACTTATTAATTCTTCCAGAATCAATGAATCCTTTCTATTGTTGAAGAATCAAATGAAAAATTATCCAACCCTGCAAAAGGAATTGGATAAATTAAGGAAGGAAGAAACGACATATAAGTATATGTTGGATTATATCTCGGAGGGTCATAACGATCCATCTCAGTTGGAAATGTTGGAACAAATCCGCGACAATCTTTACAGAGCCAATGAACTGTTGCTGAGAGAAAATATCTTAAAAGACAGCAGCGACATATATTCATCCACTCGAAGAATGTTCAAATTAAGAGAGACCACTCTGGAATCACTTTTAAATGATTACAATGGCGCGGTGGAGGAAATCTTCAAGGGAAAAAAAGAAGAAAGCCAGTCGATCATAACCCAAACTCAAGCAAAATATCTTAGCGAGATTTTCAATTATGTATGGACTATGTTTGGTTGCGAAAATGCAGAATATGAAACCTTATCCAATGTTTTAGACAGCAATGAGTATCCGGAATATTTAAAATCGATTTTGATCTCCGCTATTGTGCTTGGCAATTTGACTTATTTTGACCCTGATTCCTTTGAGATTCTGTTGAACCTGTATGAAAACACGGATTCAGTTCCTTTAAAGGCGAGGGCAATGGTAGGAATCGTCTTGATTTCATTGTTAAATTCCAAGAGACTTAAAGGCAACCTTCGTTTACGTTCCAGATTGATTCTTTCAGGCGAGGATGAAAGTTTAAAAAAATTGGTGAACGAAGTCTTGATCAATATAATCCGTACTTATGATACAAAACGCATAGACAATAAAATGCGCAACGAGGTAATACCAGGATTAATGAAAATCAATCCTGAGATTATCAATAAAATGCGTGACCTTGCCTCAGATTCTGAAAATTTCCTATCGGAGGGGAATCCGGAATGGGAAGACATAATAGAAGAAAGCGGAGTTGCGGATAAATTAAAGGAAATAAGCGATCTCCAATTAGAGGGAGCCGATGTAATGGTGACAGCCTTTTCGAATCTCAAGGGTTTCCCGTTTTTTTCACAGCCTTCCAATTGGTTTCTCCCATTCACTCCGGGTTATTATGAATTCGCATCAATGCCCTTTGACAAGGATGAAGAAAATATGAAACGCCTCACATCAGTGATGTGTGATTCAGATTTACATTCATTTTTTCTATCCATGGGCACTATGCCGGAGGATAAAAGGAATTTGATGATCAGCAATCTTCAAAATCAAATGAAACAGGCCTATGAGGCAATGAGTGATGCAGTAGGAGAAACCGAGAGCCAGAGACTCTCGAAGAAGATAAGGCATAATCTGCAGGATATCTATAGATTTTTTAAGTTTTACCGAAAAAGGAATGATTTTTCGGATCCTTTTGAAAAGCCATTCGTTGCTAATGATATAGAAAATTTGATGTCGGTATATGACATTTCTCCAGATAATATAAAGTGGATCGCGGAATTTTATTTTAAAAACAAATATTATGCAGAGGCAGCCGGTCTCTATGAATTATTGGACAATATAGAACCCGGCAATTCGAATGTGTGGGAGAAAATTGGATACAGCAAAGAAAGGTTATCGCAATTCGATAAGGCTGTGGAATGGTATAAAAAAAGCGAGATTCTTAATCCGGAGAACCAATGGTTGATAAAGCGCCTTGCAATCTCATTAAAAAATTCCGAGAAACCTGAAGAAGCAATTGAATATTATGAAAAGGCCCTTTCCAGCGAGCCGGAAAACTATCATCTTCTGATGAGCGCCGGTCAATGTCTGCTTTCAGGTGAAAGATATGGCGACGCATTACAAAAGTTTTATCATGCTCAATATCTGAGGCCGGATAAAGCGGATGCTCAAAGGGCCGTGGCCTGGGCAGAATTATTATCAAAGAATTATGAGAAGGCAAGAATGCTTTATGAAAAAATATTGGAAGATAAGAATTCAGACAAAACGGATTATCTAAATGCTGCACATGGAGCCTTAGCTTCGGGAGATTTTAAATCTGCACTCCAACTTTATAAGGATTTTGTAGCGAAAACAGAAAATCAAGACATCACATCATTGGTGATAGCGTTTCGTGATGATGCAGATATTATTAAACAATTAGGGATAAAAACCCAAGATCTACGTTTCATTGTGGATAAAATCAGATATGATCTGACGGGAGAATAAAAATTAAGGCTTTCGAAGGCCTTATTTTTTTAAATCTTCTTCTATCGCATTAACGGCTTCTTGAAGATCTTTTGTGAAATTAACCCTATCTTCCACTGCTGAAATGCCATGTAGCACAGTGGTGTGAGAGCGATTCAATTTCTGTCCTATTGCGCTGGAAGAAAGCGATGTCAATTTGTGACAAAGATACATTATAATCTGTCGGGCGTCAGCCACATCCCTAACCCTACTTTTAGAGAAAATCACGTCAGGACTAATATTATAGAATTCGGCCGTAGCCTCCACAATCATATCGAAATTGATGACTTTCTGTGCTTTAGGTCTCACAGTGTGTTTCATCACTTCCCGAGCGAGTTCCACTGTTATAGGACAATTCAAAGCGATAGAGCGTGTCAGGATACCCATGACGACACCTTCCAGTTCTCGCACGGAGCCGGTGCTATATTCGGCAATTAGATTGATAACTTCTTTAGAAAGACCCAATCCATTTTTGGAAGCCTTGAATTCCAAAATCTTCTTTTTTAGTTCGAGGTCAGGTTTTGGAAGTTCTTCGGTTATACCCCATTTGAATCTGTCGATCAATCTGTCGGCGATTCCATCGAGATCCATAGGACGCCTGTCGCAGGTGAAAATGATGGCCTTACCATTCTGATGAAGATGGTTGAAAATCGCAAACAAAGCGTCGGTTGTTCCGGATTTGTGGCTTAATTCCTGCAGGTCGTCGATCAGCAAGACATCCATCTGCTGGAACCATTGAATGAAATAGGGAATTTCCTTTCGGATGTAAGCATTTTGGTAAAGTTGCTGGAACTGACGAAGAGTAACAAAACTCACTTTAGCCCTGGGTCGACTTTCCTTCACCCTGATACCAATTGCCTGGATAAGATGGGTCTTCCCTACTCCGACATCACCATATAAGAAGAATGGATTGAAATCGTTTTTTCCCGGATTGTTGGCAATATACTCCGCTATGGTGAAAGGCAACTTATTACTTGCACCCACGCAATAGTTCTCGAATGTTAAGGCTTCGTTCAACTGGGGGTCAAAGTCAGGTTTAGTCTCCTTATGATCAATAATAGGAGAAGGAGCCTGCATAGACTGGATGAACTTATTCTTAACGGCCGGGCTTTGGGATGTTCCTGCGAGTTTTATCTTGGAATCCTTATCATTCTTAATTATTTCTATCTCATAATCAAGTTTGACAGAATTACCGAAAATTCTTCTCATCGAAGATGTGAGTATGTTGTAGAACTCATACTCATATTTTTCAGCAAAGAATTCGGAAGGAAGTTTAAGAAGGAGTCTGTTATCGATGTAGGAAAGAGGTTCGGCAACACCAAACCAAGTTTTGGCTCTTTGTTCACCAATGTTATCAGCGATGATTTCCACCACCTTATTCCACAATATTTTGAAATCCTCTTTCATTGCAAAAGCTCATCGAAATGGATTACAAAATAACTATAAAAAAAGTTGAAAAAAAAGTTTTTTTTCTATTGCAAAAATCGATTTTTTATTATGCATATGTATCTCAGCCAATTAAAAAATTAAAAAATTTTATCCAAAATTTTTTAATAATCATTCCATTGCGAAATGTTAAAATTAACAAAGAGCCATTGGATAAAAAACACCAATGGCTCTTGTAATCATTCTGTAATTTTTTGAATCACAACAATTTTATACTGATGTATCTCTTTGGATTTTTCTTTATGTCAATAATAAGCGAATCGATATCAGCTGTGAGACGATTCAATTTGTCATAAAGTTCCGAATCCTGTGTCAATTCCCCCAAAGTGGAATTAGGATTATTGAGATTACCGGTGAACTTAACCAGATTGGCGGTAAGACCATTCACATTTTCCACCGTCTGATTCAAGGGCAATCTGTTGAGTTCTCGTGAAAGAACATTGAGATTAGCGGTTATAGTATCCAGGTTAGTTACAGCAATGTTGGCTCCATTGACCAGATTAGGGACCTGGCGATTCATCAAAAGATTTAAACTATGGCTTGTAGAGGACAAATTAGCAGTGATTGTCTCTATATTTTTAATTGAAGCGGCAAGAGCGGGGTCAGAAACCAAATTATTGACAGAAACCAAGAGGCTATCAATTTTAGGCACCATAGCGGAGACGGCAGGAAGCACATCGTTGCTGAGACTTGCCATCAAATCCGGAGTAGAACCCGACATAATTTCGGAACCCAGAGGCAGCATTTCGGAGCTTTGTCCCAATTTTATGTCAATAAAACTACCACTCAAAAGAGTTGTACCTATCAAGGCTTTAGAATCTACAGGAAGATGAAGTTCCTTATTCAAAGCCATCAGGACTTCGATTTTACCGGGATTCTGATAATTAAAATTAATTTCCCTAACCTGTCCTACCTTGTAACCATCAATCAAAACCGGGGCTGCAATCTCGAGCCCTTCCACATTTTCATATTGTGCCACATAGAAGTTAGACGGTTTGAAAACATTAATACCTTTAAGGAATTCTATTCCAAAACAAAGGATTAAAATTGCCACAGCCACACAGAGACCAATGATAACTTCCTTAGTAAAAAACCTCTTCATCTCTTTTGATTTTTTTATTGGTTAACCCGAATGCTTTTCTGACTTGAGACGATGAAAGCGTCAGGAATCTTTTTTCTTACATCTGCCAACACAGCTTCCAGTTCAGCCCTGTCTGTGCTCTCACCGTAATAATATTTATATAGATTATTTTCTTTAAAGGTGGTTATCGGAGCCAGTCCGCAAAATCTTGTATTCCCTTGACTCAACAGGTCGGTGGAAGCAAGGATCTGTATCTTATAGACAGTGACAAGTTTATTAACCTTTGCATTGTAGGCATCATCTTTTCTATTTTTAGACTTAGGCTCCTCTTTCTTTTTCTTTTCGGCTTTTGGTTTCTTTTCTTTTTTATTCTTTTTATTGTCTTTTTTCACTTCCTGTTCCTGCTGCTTCGCCATGGCAAGATAGTCTTGCTCCTTCACCTCAGACTCTGTAACTTTATTTGCATATTCCCTATTATTAGAGAATATCAAATCGGATTTTTCGAACGACCTGTTGTTGGATAGTTCCCTTGCTGCAGAAGATCTTCTTCTTCTTTTATCGGACTTCTTTATTACCGGGGAAGAAACTTTATGAGTTCTCGTTTTCGCAGTGGCCACAGGTATGTCAGAAGTGATTGAGTAGGTTTCTTCCAAATTAGATTCGGAATCTTCTACATAAGTATCCGACAAAACATCCGAACCGGTGGTGTTTACAGTTTTTCTCCAAGAAGATTCATATTTTTGAACTGCTTTGAATATAGCTTCCGCCATCTCTTTGGCACCTTTATCGGAAGATATATATTTGGCAGATTCAGGATTACATATAAAATCCAATTCCACAAGCACCGACGGCATTGAAGTGGCCCAAAGAACCCAAAATCCGGCTTGATGTACGCCACGATTCTGTCTGCCGATATTCACGAGTTCATTTTCCACATTTTCAGCAAACTTTATGCTTTGTGCCAAATTCTTTTTCTGGGCCATCTCAAAAATGATGTAACTTTCATCACGCTGAGGGTCAAAGCCACTATATTTCTGTTCATAGTCTTGTTCAAGTTCTATTACAGAATTTTCTCTCATGGCAACTTCGAGATTATTCTCATCCTTATGAAGGCCGAGAGTATAAACCGAACTACCGGCTATATTTTTGCGGTTGCGGTTCTTTTTGTCTACAGAATTTGTATGTATTGAAATGAAGATATCACCCTGTGATTTATTAGCCTTATCGGCTCGTTGTTGCAATGTGAGATAAGTATCGTCATCCCTTGTCATCACAACTTTAGTATTCTTTAATTTTTTCTTGATTAGAGACTCAAGATTTTTCGCCACTTTTAGGTTGATATCTTTTTCTTTGACACCATTGTCGGCCGCGCCAATGTCTTTTCCTCCATGGCCGGCATCTATCACAACGGTGAAATTCTTATTGTTATCAGTCTTTGCATGAGCTGCAAAGATGCAAACAAAAGATATAGATACAATTATTATATATTTATAAAATGCTTTGAGCATGCTTCTATTCCTAAATTAATCACAAAATTACAAAAAATTTTGCTTAATTTTGACATAATATCTATTTAGGCTTCGGAATGGCGGTTATTAATCAGGATTTTTTTGATTTTATTGAAAAAAACAAGGATAAGGATCCAAGTCAATTAAGACTGGCTCTTAAACAGAAAGACTATAATTTCGATCTTGATTTCGCTATAACGCAGATAGAATGTAGAAAAAAGACTGCCGGTAAATTAAAAGATTTCTTGTCTTATCCTAAATTTATTTTTCCGGACGCCATAAGCGCCGAACAATCTTCTCATCAAGCCGTCGCTAAATATCATTCCAAACTGAAATCGGGAACGCTCAGGGTATTGGATATGACAGCCGGGTTAGGAATCGATGCAATATCTTTCGCTCAAAACGGAGCGTTGGTGACTGCCATTGAATTAAATCCATTAAAAGCGGAAATACTTCAAATTAATGTCCGTAACTTGGATTTGTCAAAATTAGAGACTTTAGCCGGGGATTCAATAGAATATCTTAAAAATACAGATTTACATTATGATGTTATCTTTGTGGATCCTTCAAGGCGTGGAGATGCAAATAAAAGATTATATAATTTAAGGGATTGCAGTCCGGATGTGCTTAACAACCAAGAAATATTGCTGCAACATGCAGACAAGGTTTTGATAAAGGCCTCTCCTCTTCTTGATTTAACACAAACCTTAAAAGACTTTCAAAATATTACAGCTATAAGGACAATAGGGGTTAAAGGTGAATGCAAGGAACTTTTGATTGAATTGGACTCCAATAGAGAAAATCGGGAAATAATTATCGAAGCTATAAATCTCGATAATGACGGTAATATTTTATCGGAGTTTTCAGACGAGTTGAGAAACGAGGAGACACAAGCGGTTGAATATGCCACTGAAAAGGAACTGACATCTGAAGTGTTTATATTGGAACCTTCGGCAATGGTTATGAAACTTCAACCATGGAACTCGATATGTAGAAAGTTTAACGCAAAAAAATTAGGTAAATCTTCACACATTTTTCTAACAACTCAACCACCGGAAAAATTTCCGGGAAGAGTGACCAAACTTAAAAAGATAATAAAAAAACAAGACCGGAAAACCTTGTCAGGAATTCCGGCCTCGGTGATTTCACGCAATCACCCTCTTTTCTCTGAAGAAATTAGAAAATCATTCAAATTGAAAGAGGGTGATCAAAATTTTATCTATGCCACTCGTTTAGGGGAAAAACCGATCATGTTTCTAACAGAAACGTTTCAGAACCTATAACCAGCCGACAGCACAATCTGATTGTTGGTAAAAGATAATTTAGATTGTGGAGAAGGAATCTGGGGATAATCGGGATCGGGTGTGAAAGCATGGTATTCAGAACCCATATGTTTATATACATATGCTAAGTCTACATACACATGTTGATACCGGTATCCGAGTCCGACAGTGACATAATTCGTGTTGTTGTCGAAACGGTAACTTGGCTGTGTGCCTGCCGTATAAATTATTTCCTTATTGTTTGCCGCTTCTTTTCTTACCGGAGAAGAAACGTTGGCATATCCTGCCCTTATACTGAATGCAGAAGTCGGTTTGAATTCAACACCTACCCTGAAAGTGTTTGATGACTTATAATAGGTGGCAATATCCATATTTTCATATGCATATGGGTCGTTAGGATTCAGGAATCCTGAATATGCTACAGGACCCGTGTTTTGGATTGAATAAGGGAAATAATCATACCAACCGTCATTATAAAAGGTTGGTTCTGAATAATGCATTTTTCCATAATTGGCCCATTCATAATCAAAAGACAATATGAGATTGTTACCAATAACGCCGGCAGCACTTGCAATAATTTTCCAAGGAGTGCGGAAATTATAACTGTTATAACCTAAATAACCGTTGTTTACGGTTGCAGAACCTTCTTCTTCGCCACCATAACGATAATTAACTGTTGCGCCGAACTCCTCATTCAAATTATACCATGTTGGAGTGTGAAAAGCGAAACCAAGACGCAATGCTTGAACCGGTTTAACGATAAATCCCAGCTGATATTTGAAACCTGTGCCCGATAAACTATAAATATTGCTTAGGTTCCAATCAGCTGTGGTTCTCACAAAACTGTTGTCGACTGAAGGAACCAACGCATTATTGAGGTTTTCTCCCCATAAAGCACTTAGTCGGTAGTTGATATTCACTATATCAAAATTCATACCCCAATAAAGCACATTTGAGATATTACCTCCGAACACGATATTGTAATCGTTTGTACCGCCCCATTCCTGCATCATGAAAGTCGCTGAACCGGTAGTGTTCTGACCGGTCATTGAATTATTGTCCCACAAACCATACCAATTAGTTCTGCCTGTTGTAGGATCCAGATCCGGGGAAATCAAATAAGAATCATATCCCAAGATTGTGAGCCAGGGAGCTGCATAGTCATTATAACCGGGATTATAGGGATCATAATCATTATCTGAGACCACATCACCTTCTGTAAGATCATTTGCATTCGCCAAGCCTGCTATATAATTACTCATTGAAGTCCTCAAGGTGTTGATATTTCCGCCAAACACCCGGTTGAATGAAGCACCTTTATTGTAAGTGAATCCAAAATTCAGATTAGGGAAGGTGGTGCTCGGAAGTCGCATAGTAAGAACCGCGCCAAGATTGTTAAGAAGGAATTTGGTCTGGTCCATGCTATACTTTGCACCGTCGGCCTGTGAATTTGAACTTTGAAGATCAAGGTCGAGGGTAAAACCTATATCACTGCTCCGGTAAACTCCGATGCCGGCAGGGTTTTGGGATATAGAAGAAAGATCGCCTCCCAAAGCGCCGAAAGCTCCGGCCATACCCATATATCTTGCCGTACCCTTTAAATCCGGTTGAGAAATATTATAGGCATCAATCGCTCCTTGTGCCATGGCCACTCCTCCGGAAGCTGACAAAAAGGACAATATTATTATAGTTTTCTTCATCTTGACACTCTTATTTTCATTATTAATTTTAATACTCTGGGGGGGGGGTTAACGGTGTCTTCCACCACCTCCACCGGTACTTCTACCACCGCCTGTGGATCTTCCGCCTCCGAATGAACCGGATCCGCCTCCAAATGAACCGGAATTATTTCTACCGGTTGACATATTGGACCTGTTGGTGTTGTTATTGCGCGAATTGTTGGTGACGGTACCTCTTGTATTAGAAGTGCCCGTAGACGGATTTGGCCTCAAATTGCTTTGGGTATTTTTATTGGTATTACCCGGTACAACCCCAGTTCCTGCGGTTCTATGTCCGGTCTGTCCAGTGGTGTTGTATTGCCATCTGCCACCATTGTTAACCACTCCTGCCGGACGTCCGTTCGGTTGCACACTACCTGCCGGACGATTTGAAGAACCAACATTGGGAGCGGGATTTCTAAATCCATTTGGACCGGGTCCCATAGCTATATTACCTCCTCTATGAGGTGCAGGTGCATTCCAACCGGGTCTCGGACCGACAGTTCTGTTTCCTCTCGGACTCCATGTTGCCATTGGTCTTGGTGCCGGACCAGCACCAGGACCCCAACCAGGACCGGGACCCCATGCGGGACCTCCCCACCCCCAACCTGGACCCCAACTCCATGAAGGACCCCATCCCCAGTTCCAGGAGAACCAAGGATCATACCATCCGATGTTCCATCCCCACCCACCGAAACTGAAGCTCCAGTTCCATGGAGACCATGCATAACTATAGTAGGGCCAATTATAACCATACCAAGGTGCGAAAACGGGGTAACCATTGTTGTTGATTACTATTTCTACATTGCCGTAAGCATTCGAGAGAACATCGCCCAATGCGTTGGCATTGTCAACAACTATGGTTGGATTGTAATATTTTTGTATCTGTTGGGTATAAACGAAATCTTCTCCGTTTTCCACTGCTGTGCCTATAGTGTCAATCTGGGAAACATAATATTGCTCTCCCCTACGGTTATAAGCATCAACATCCATATCAGCCATATTTGCGATATAGTTGGATTGTTTCTGTTTTGAAGTGGAAGATGTCTTAACGGTTGTGGAGGTATCTTTTTTAGGGTTATAATAAACATCGTCGAAATAACCCTGAGCCATAGCCGTTCCAAAACCGGCAATTAAGGCCACCAATGCTATGTAATTCTTCTTATTTCTCATAACTTTTCGTGCTTGTCAGTTTTTATGGAATGATTTTATTCTTTAGACCAATTAGTATTATTATGGTTTAATGCTAATTTTATGCCAAAAATTTTTACTTTTCCTCTCTATTACAAAGATAATGCTTTAAAACTTAAGATAAAAATCCTTACAAAGGTTTTTATAGGGTTCTGAAGGTTTATCGTCATTAAAAAGTGTTAAATCCTCTTGTATTACATCTGAATTAACACTTTTTTGGAATTCCATCATGACTCTCTTTACCTTTTTACCTTCCCTGTTTTTTATTCTACAAATCCTTTTAGGGAACAAATCATTTTCAAGAGCTTTCTTTATGGCATCTTCTATAAAATCGTAAGGAAAAATCATTGCAAGTGTCCCTTCATTCTTCAAAATAGCCGGAGAGAATTCGATAAGCGAGAAAACCGACAATTTATCCTGATGACGGGCACGTTCCCTTCTTGTAGATGGTGAGTCTACTCCTGACAGGAAAAACGGTGGATTACTCACAATCAAATCATATTTTTCTTCAGAATTCAAAATATCATTCGGAAATTCAGCCTTCCAAACTTTAAGCCTATCTGTCCAAAGTGATTGGGTAAAGTTAGCTGTTGCTTCCTCCACCGAAAGGGCATCTATGTCAACCGCATCAATCAATGCTTCGGGAAACCTCTGTGCCAACATTAGTGAAATGATGCCACATCCCGTGCCTACATCCAAAATTACGGAAGCTTTTTCCCCTGCCCAGGCTCCAAGCAACACAGCATCAACCCCAACTTTCATGCTGCTTTTCCCATGAGTCAATTCAAATTCCTTAAAACGAAACACGCTATCCATCATTATGCAAAATTAAGAGGTTTTCTGTAACTTTGCCCTATGGGTAAAAAGAAAACAGAAACCAAGGATGAGAAGTTTTCAATTTTTCCTATCCTTGCACTTGAAAACATTGTATTGACCCCAATGATTCCCCAACCGGTGAAAATCGACAATGAGGAACAGAGGGATTACATTGATAAATGTTATTCCAGCAACAATGAAGTTTTTTTCGCTACTGTAGATAACCGGGAGCAAGAGTTAAAAGAAGAGAATATCAAAGAAATAGGGTGCGTATGTGTAATCGACAGAGTTCTCCAGATGCCCGGTGCTCCTTCATTAGCTTTTGTAAGGCCAATTTGCAGGGCTAAGTTTGAAGGTTTGGTGTATTCACCATCTTTCCCAATGGCAAAGGTGACACCGCTCAAAAATATAGAAACACCAAAACGAAAAAGCGCCGAATTCAATTTAATGATGGATCGCCTTGACTCACTATTCAAGATGGTGATGAATTTCATGGCTGATCCTGAAAAAATGACGGCAGAAAAACTTGTGGGAGAAAATTCCCATACACCGGTGGAGCACATATATTCCATAATCCATGTGTCTCCATTATCTTGGGAAGAAAAATATCACATAATAGAGTCTAATACTTTCAAGGATCTTATTGGAGCTGCCATATTGATATTGGATGAAAGTGAGCAAAAAATCAGGATACAGGCCTCAATCCATGAACGGACACATCACGAACTATCGCAACAGCAAAAGGAGGCATTCCTAAGAATGCATCTTAAAATGATAAAAGATGAATTGGGAGAAACTGAAGATAACGACGAAGTGGCCGAATTGATGGCAAAATCGGCAAATAAAGTTTGGACCAAAGACGCGAAGGAAAATTTTGAGAAAGAGGTTCAAAAACTCCGAAGATTAAATATCAATAATCCGGAATATTCCATCCAATTGGCCTATCTTGAAACACTTCTTGAATTACCCTGGAATAACTATAACAATAAGAAACTTTCACTGGATAAGGTGGAAGAAATCCTCAACCGGGATCATTATGGTCTTGAGAAAGTAAAGGAACGCATTTTGGAATATATGGCAGTTCTTAAACTTAGGAATGACATGAAGGCACCTATACTTTGCCTTTACGGTCCTCCCGGTGTGGGAAAAACCTCTATCGGTAAATCTGTGGCAGAAGCAGTGGGAAGAGAGTATGCACGCATTTCTTTGGGAGGAATGCATGATGAAGCTGAAATACGAGGCCACAGAAAAACTTATATAGGAGCAATGCCAGGTCGGTTCCTACACACGCTTTCCAAACTGAAATATGGCAATCCCCTTATCTTGCTTGATGAAATCGATAAGGTGGGGAAAGATTACAAGGGAGACCCCTCTTCCGCACTGCTGGAAGCATTGGATCCGGAACAGAACAACACCTTCCATGATAATTTCATAGATTTTCCATACGATCTATCAAGAGTGCTTTTCATTGCGACGGCTAATGATCTTTCCACGATACCGGGACCACTTCGCGACAGGATGGAAATCATTGAAATGGCCGGTTACACCCTTGATGAAAAACGTGAGATAGCTTTGAGACATTTGGTAGACAAAGTGCTACAAGAAAATGGCCTTAAAAAAGGAGAAGTGCAATTTATGCCTTCCACAATAGAATTTATAATCAGGAATTATACCAATGAAAAAGGTGTCAGACAACTTGAAAAGGCATTAGGACGTATCTCAAGGAAATTAGCACTGATGAAGGTCAGAACCAAAAAGGTGCCTTCGGAAATCACCGACAGACATGTCAACGAATTTTTAGGCAAAAAAGATAATTATTTAAACAGTGTGGGATTTCATTAATGATGAAATCCCACTTTTTTATGACTTTTAGAATAACTTTCAATGGTTGGTCAACCATTTTTCAATCCTTTCAATTGCCTTATCGGTGTTTTCCTTTGTATTGAACCCCGATAACCTTATGTAACCCTCTCCTTCTTCACCGAAACCTGAGCCGGGAGTAGTGGAGATTCCACATTCTTTCAAAATTTTCTCAAAAACTTCATATGAACTCATTCCATAAGGATTACCTGCCCATACATATGGAGAATCAGTTCCTCCGGTTACTTTCCATCCTGCATTTTCAAACATCTTTCGGAGATTTGAAGCATTAAGGATAAATTTGTCGGTCATTTCAATCACGGATTTCCTTCCTTCCTCAGAATACAGGGCTTCAGCACCTCTTTGAGAAATATATGATGCACCATTGAATTTAGTTGTTTGTCTTCTGCTCCAAATAGGATTTAACGCAACTTTTTCCCCAGTGGAATAAACTCCCATAAGTTCTTTTGGAACTACTGAATACCCACATCGGATGCCTGTGAAACCTCCTGTTTTAGAAAAACTTCTAATTTCTATGGCAACATCCTTGGCTCCTTCAATTTCATATATTGACTTTGGCAATTCAGGATTTCTGATATAAGCTTCATAAGCCGAATCGAAAATAATGAGACTTTGATTCTCTTTGGCATATTCAACCCATTTATCCAATTCTGCCTTTGGAAGAACTGAACCTGTGGGATTGTTGGGACTGCAAATATATATCAAGTCAACATTGGTTTCCGGCAATTCCGGGAAGAAATTATTTTCAGCCTTGCATTTTAGATAGGTAATACGGGAATATTTGTTGCCCTCGAGTTTACCTTCCCTTCCATCGATCACATTGTCGTCGATATAAGCAGGGTAGGAAGGATCCATCACAGCCACCTTACAATCTTTCGACAAAATATCGCCTAAATTTCCAAGATCGCATTTTGCCCCGTCGTTGATAAATATTTCAGAAGGATCTATATTGATGCCTCGTTCTTTATAATCTTTCTGAGAAATTATATCGCGTAGGAAAGCATATCCCTGTTCGGGGCCGTAACCTTTGAATGTGTCTTGTTTAGCCAAGTCATCAACAGCTTTATGCATAGCCTTCGCCACACAATCAGCCACGGGTCCAGGCACATCCCCAATGTCCATTCTTATCAATGGGATTGCATCTTTGTCTTCTTTATATTTGGCAAGTATTCGGCTTATCTGTGTAAACAGATACACAGCCGGCAGTTCCTTAAAATTATCATTTACGAGTATCATTCTTATCCTTCTTTATTATATCCAAAAAGTTCCTTTAGCCACGAATTGAGCCGGTCCTGACATTTTAACCTTATTGGTCTTTTCATTATAAGAAATCTTCAAATCTCCTCCCTTCAGATGCACGTTAACTTCATTTTTGGTGAATCCCTTTTTGTAAGACACAACAGCCGATGCACAGGCTCCGGTGCCACAAGCCAAAGTTTCATCCGAACCTCTTTCCCATACCCTCACCTTTAATTCATCAGGAGACATCACTTTCACAAATTCAATATTAGCTCTGTCAGGCCAAACGGGATGATTCTCCAATGACGGTCCTATTTTTGGTAAGTCCAAATTGTCTACATCATTCACGTATATCACCCCATGAGGATTTCCCATACTCACTCCGGTTGTTTTGAATTCTTGATTTGCCGAATTAAGAATTTGGTCATTCATCTCATCAAGTTGAGAACCGGCCGCAGGAATCTCTCCCCTTTTAAAAGAAGGAGAACCCATATCGACAATGACACTCTCCACGCCTCTGTCCCCAACAACCAAGTCAAGATATTTGACACCGCTGTTGGTTTCTATAGAAATGGATTTTTTATCAGTGAAGCCTAAATCATAAACATATTTACCAACACATCTGACTCCGTTGCCACACATCTTTGCTTCTGAACCGTCGGCATTAAATATTCTCATACGAAAATCGGCGATGTCAGAGGGTAAAATCAAAATTAACCCGTCACTGCCAACGCCGAAGTGTCTGTCACTAATTTTTCTACTCAACTCAGGAAGATTCTCTTCCTTCAGATATTCGGGGAGTTCTCCCCGGAGTGCATCGATATAAATGTAATCGTTACCTATACCCTGCATCTTTATAAAAGGAATTTCAGTTTTACCTTTCATATTTTTCCAAATTATGATATAAAAATATGTTTTTGAAAACTTTTTTCCGTTTTCGGTTGCAAATTTATATCATTTATCCATATTCACCAAAAAGTAAAAAATACTCGTGGGTGAATGTGGTTTTTCTATGGTTCGGGTATTCCTCCGGATATATATGGATCTCCCTCTCCAATCGTCTCGATAGGATATTCTATTTTTTGGGTATGGATTGGTATTGTGTATATTAGGGAGAATGAGGCACTTAAAGCTCCCGTACCGTAGCCGGGTACAAACCAGGGATTGGAATTGCTTCCATTTGTTTGCTTTATCTTGAATCCGTATCTTAAATTCCAACCCAAGGAAAACCATTTCCATATTTTCACTTTCAAACCCGCCAAGACTTGACCATATAAAGAACTTGAATGCTGGTTAGTTATGCTGAAATGATTGCTTTGACCCCAATAGTCGGAATTTATAGTGACATTGGTAATTTCATAATTGAATGCTGAATAACCCATTCTTAAACCAAGAAAGACTTGATAATCAGGGTTACTTTTATACATGAAATTGTAATTGATACCGAGTTTACCGTAAAATGAAGGTTTGTTTTTATATCTGTAGTTGCTGTTTTCGGTATGACGGTCTGCAAAACCAAGACCTAATTCCACAATCGGCTCAAACCAATTGTGCAACGATAAAGAAGCCTGTACGTCATAACTGGAAAAACTTTGACCAAAAAGCGACATCACTCCGTCAAAGAAGTTAAAACCTATATTGGCTGAATAAAGTAAAGGATAAACGGGACGAGGTCGAGCTCCTGTCACAGTATCCAATTCTGCCATAAACAAGACCGGTTCCTCTAAAGGATTTCCATGTTTGTCATAATAATGGAGGGTAGGTTGTTTCGGTTTGTTGGGATCGTTGTCTACGGGTGTAATCTTCTTCTGTCCCAACATAAAAAATGTCGGCAACAAAAAGAAAATAACCATATAAAACAATCTCCTCCTCATCCTTCCTTCTCTGGGTCCCGTTTGTAAATTTGATTTATTCCTCTGTCTTGAAATAAATTTTTAAATTCTCAATATTTGCATTTGTTATCTCGCCCTTGGGACACACCACAGAATCTATAAAATTATCGGTATGTTCGATTGAAGTCATCTTGTAGTAATAAACCGTGCCACATGCAGCGGAAACAAACATCGGAACTATATCGTAGTTGAAAGTGATTTCATCAAAGATGCCATATTGTCCGGGCCATCCTGATAGATAAAAAATTTGATATGTAGTGGAATTTTGATCTATACGGAAAGGAAGGTAGACTTCAGAAATATTTTTTACCGAATCCTGGAGAACGCTGTCGCCCGGAGCTCCTACGCCATAAATTGAAATAGCTTCCAGTGCTATTGGTGCCGGCACCTCTTCCGAACTGTAGAATCCTGCTAATGGCAACGAGTTCTGGTTATCATAACATTCCGATGTGGCACACCCTCCCGAGATTCCTAAAGTCAGGACCAGAAACAGTAAAGGACCCGCGATTCTCTTTCCTATTTTCTTGATACTCTCCATGTTTTAATCTATCCTTTCTGCTATCTGATATTCATTTCGTTCAGCGGAATTCCTGATTATCAATTCTCCGATGAACCCTGTCAAAAAGAATTGCAGTCCCATTATCATCGCAGCCAACGATAGATAGAAATAAACAGATTTAGTGAGATAAAAATTAAAACCGTAGGAACAAACACTCACGATTTTCAAAATTATGACCGTCAAGACAGCCAAAAATCCGATAAGAAACATAAAAGAACCCAACAGTCCGAAAATATGCATAGGTTTGACTCCGAATTTAGTCTGGAACCAAAGAGTACCCAAGTCCAAGTATCCGTTCACAAACCGGTCAAGACCGAACTTTGTGTGTCCATATTTTCTGGCCTGATGTTTAACTTCTTTTTCCCCTATCCTACCAAAACCCGCATTTTTTGCCAAATACGGGATATATCGATGCATATCGCCATATACTTCGATGTTTTTTACCACCTGCTTTCGATATGCTTTTAGGCCGCAATTGAAATCATGAAGATTCTTGATTCCACTGACTTTTCTTGCCGTGGCATTGAAAAGTTTGGTGGGAATTGTCTTGGAAAGCGGATCGTATCTTTTCTTTTTCCATCCTGACACCAAATCATAACCATCTTGGGTTATCATTCTGTATAATTCCGGGATTTCGTCAGGGCTATCCTGAAGATCTGCATCCATTGTGATAACCACATCACCCTGTGCCGCTCTGAATCCTGTGTGGAGTGCCGGAGATTTCCCATAGTTTCTACTGAATCTAATCGCTTTGATGTTAGGATTCTTTTCCGACAGTTTTTTAATTTTATGGAAAGATCCGTCGGTGCTACCATCATCCACGAATATCACTTCATAACTGAAATGATTCTCTTCCATCACTCTCTCGATCCAAGCCGAAAGTTCCGGAAGAGATTCTTCTTCGTTGTATAATGGAATAACTACGGATATATCCATTTAGCGTTAAGCAGAATATTGTCTGGATATTTTCTTGCTGCTTCTGCTCATGATGAATGCAAGAACCATTGAGAGTATGGAACCGGCAAAACAAGTGAACCAAGCCATAGTGGTTAAAAATTCCAGTCCTGAAGGCAACAGATGTGCATCCATTGCTTCTTTCATCAAAGTAATGGTGGGTTGATATTGTTCAGCCATTGGAGTGGACTCCACAGCTTGTATTGCATTGTTCACATACAAGTGCACAAAACCGGGTTCGAAAACCACAATATAAATGGCAGAAAGGAACATACAAATCAACGTGCCGAAAATAACTGTATATATTCCGCCCAGCCATAACGATGAAAATTTATTATAGGAAGGTTCTTCTCTTGAGATTCTCTTCATCAACATCCATAAGATGAACGGGAAACCAAGAGCCAAAGGGAATAAAACCAATGGTAAACCAGGGAATTTTACACTTAGCAATAAACAAGCCGACATTACAGTCAGATATAGACCAGCCGGTAAACCTGCTTCTGAGGCATATTTATAAATAGATTTCTTTTGCATGACTACAAAGTTAATTTTTTTCTATCATTCAACGGAACACTTTAGTCAATTATTTCCCATTTTATCCTTTTTTCACTAAATTTGCCTAACAGTCATTTCAATTATTATATGAAAAGACTTCCCAAATTAGCCATTTTTGGACTCATTTTTTGTATCTTTCTCATCGGCATCGGCTGCTTTCTCGCTTTTAATTCTTCAGCGGAAGCAAATCGGATCGAAGAGATTTTGGATATTCCACCCAAACATTATCCCGGCCTGGAAAAAGTCACACTAAAAGAAGGAACTCCTGAACAAATCAAAGAATATTCCGGTTTCACTGTCTCTTTCAATAAAGACAATCATACACCCAATTATGTGGCGTGGGAGCTGCTGGGATCGGAAATAAGCTATGGCATGGAGCGTTCAAACAATTTCTGGCAAGATTCTGAAATAGAAGGATGTCCTGCCCATAGGGACTATACACATTCAGGTTATGACCGAGGTCATATGTGTCCGGCAGCAGACCAAAAATGGAGTGAACAGGCCATGATAGATTGTTTTGTAATGGCAAATATGTGTCCCCAGGACCATAACTTGAATGCGGGAGCGTGGAACACTCTTGAAAATAAAGAAAGACAATGGGCACTACGAGACTCAGCCGTTATGATTGTGGCCGGACCTATTTATGAAGATAACGATACAAAGAAAATTGGCGATATAGGTGTAAGAGTTCCCAGTGCCTTTTTTAAAGCGTTCCTTGCACCTTATGTGAAAGAACCACGTGCAATTGCTTTTGTATATCCCAATATGGCTTCTCCGGGAAATATGCAGGATTATGCCATGAGTATCGATGACTTGGAAGAATATTTAGGTTACGATCTTTTCCCGGCTCTTCCGGATGAAATAGAAAATAAAGTAGAATCTCGTTTTTCTTTCACAGAATGGAACAAATCGAAGTAAGGGAAACAATAGCAGCTGTTTCGACCGCCCCCGGAGTTGGTGGCATAGCGGTGATAAGGGTTTCGGGACCAAAAGCCATCGACATTGTGAATTCAGCCTGGAAAGGCATCGATCTGAAAAACGTTAAATCTCATTCCGCTCATTTAGGGAAATATTTTTCTGTGGATGGAAATCTCATTGATGAAGCTGTGGCAACTGTTTTTATTTCCCCGGCTTCTTTTACGGGAGAAGACATAGTGGAGCTTAGTGTGCATGGTTCTTCATGGATACAACGTGAACTTTTATCTGATCTGGTTAAAAGAGGCGCTAAAATAGCAGAGCCGGGAGAATTTACACAAAGAGCTTTCTTAAATGGCAAAATAGATCTTGCCCAAGCAGAAGGTGTGGCCGACCTAATTGCGTCTTCTTCAAAGGCGGCTCATGATTTGGCTATAACTCAAACCAAGGGAACTTTCTCGAAAGAATTCAATCTTTTAAGAGAAAAACTCATTGAATTCGCATCGCTCTTGGAATTGGAACTGGATTTCTCAGAGGAAGACGTGGAATTTGCAGATCGAAGTGCATTGGTCTCTTTGTGTGAGGAAATATTGACTAAAGTGAATAAGCTTGCCTCCTCTTATTCTCAGGGTGCTGTCTTGAAAAATGGTATCCCGGTTGTGATAGCAGGTATACCAAACGCAGGAAAATCCTCTCTTTTGAATCTTTTGGTGAATGATGAAAAGGCAATTGTCACTGATGTTCCGGGCACAACACGTGATATTATCGAAGATACCATGGAAATCAATGGAATTCTTTACCGTTTCATTGATACGGCCGGACTTCGTGACACTACTGATTTAGTGGAAGGAATTGGTGTAAATAGAGCAAAAGAAGCTCTTGAAAAAGCATATATCGTAATCTGGGTGATAGATCCTACCGTGGATCTTCCAAGCCAGTATAAGGAATTGAATAAGTTCCTTCAAAAAAATCCCCAAAAACATCTGATAGTACTTTTAAATAAATCTGATCTTGGAGAGACCACTATCGTGACCGCTCAACACAATTCAAATTCAAATGAGACCACTTTCCCGGTATCTCAAAATTTTGAAATTATAAAAATACCCTTCTCTACCAAGACTAAATCAGGATTATCGGAACTTCTTAAAGCCCTTCAATCATATGCCACAGCGGGTCAAAATCCTGAATCCGATATTATTGTTACAAATGCACGTCATTACGAAGCACTCCTAAACGCATCTTTGGCACTTAAAAGAGCCTTATCGTCACTAAAAGAATCGCAAGAAATTCCCGATTCCGAACAAGATTATTTAGGCAGCTATCAATCTTCCGACTTAATCGCGCAAGACATCCGCGAAGCCATCACTCATCTTTCCACCATCACCGGCTCCATTACCACCACAGACCTCCTCCACTCCATTTTCTCCCGCTTCTGCATCGGCAAGTAATTGCCTGATTACCAAAGATTAAAATATATCAACAAATATTATTAAGGCGTTCAAAATGAACGCCTTTTCTTATGTACTTTCATTACTGTTTTATCCGATAATAATAGATTTCAAGCCATTTTAATCTCGATTTTGTACCTCATTTGTCACTCATCCTCAATAGGTTAAAATCCCATTGCGAGGTAGTAGAGGATTTTGCACATAGTTGCACACTCTTGCACGCCATTGCACAGGATTAAGAGAATTTAACAGAAATAACTTTATGAAACATGAGTAGTACAATTGAAATTACAAAGATTTGTGAGCATTGTGGTAATAAGTTTATCGCACGGAAATGTTCAACCCGATTTTGCACCAAGCGATGTGCGGAACATGCTTATAAAGCAGCCAAAA
>JAFLTP010000028.1 GCA_022510405.1 Muribaculaceae bacterium
TACGCGTCTGGGGGGCGTGTGGTCGCAAGTTCGAATCTTGTCACCCCGACTGAGACCGAAGGGATTGGAAATCAAAGAATTTCAATCCCTTTTGTTTTTATGGCAAGTGCATTCCGCCGTAACTTTTCATAGCCGGCATATGCTAAGGGAGTTCTTGTGAATTTTCTTTTAAATTCTTGTGCTCCAATTGAAAGAATATCCTCGCACCCCAATTCCATTAAATCTCCATTTGAAAAATTTATTGCTCCTTTTGTGTGGGATATTTCTTGGTTGTGCGGACACACCCTCAGGCAACGGTCGCATCCGAATAAATATCCGTTTGCGGAGGAAACCATTTTAGTTTCTTCTTCAGAGAATTCTCCCTTCTTTTCAATAGTGAGATAATTGATGCATTTGCGTGCATCCATAGTTCCATCTCCCCTTAAGGCTTTTGTGGGACAGAGATCTACACACTTTCCACATCTATCACATACTTCTTTCGATGGGGTGTCAGGACTAATCAGGTTAGTTGTGAGAATTTCAACAAGAAATCCCAATGTTCCGCAACCCTCCACAATTATAGCGCCATTCAGCCCCCTTTTCCCTATTCCGCTTTTTAATGCCCAATATCTTTCGGCCATCGGGGCGGAATCTATGCAAATTCTCCAGTTGCCGCCATATTCTCCTTTGAAACTTTCCACTATAGGTTTCAATTTTTCTCTCAGGTAGAAATGGTAATCTTCACCGTAAGCGTAAGAGGCTATATATGACTTGGTTTCTTCCCTCCATTTTTCCGGAGCATAACTGAATGCAATAGAAATCACTGTGTTGGCTCCGGGAAGTATGTTATCGGTATGCTTCCTCAAAGGTAAGTGTCTTTCCAGATAACTAATTTCTCCGTGAAACCCCTCCCCTATCCATTTTTCAAAAGCTTCATTTGCATCACCATCTATTTCACCGGCTTTTGCGAAACCAACGGCAACGGCTCCCGACTTTAGAAGTGTTTCTCTTATCTTCTTTTTCATTTCCTGCCGAAATCTGCCGGTATCTCTCCCCAGCGTTCAGTCTCCCATTTCCTCACTACTCCCGGGAAACGGTGATTTTGTAACCAGAAATCAGCCCTTGCCAAAAGTTCCAAAACTTTGGCGTTTTTTGAAGTCAATTGGAGTTTTGAGTTATGTTTTCTTTTTCTAACCCAACTCATGGCAGTGCGTGAATCTGAATAAATATTATGCCACTCCCCTTTCTTGGCCATCAGAGCCATGGCGTGCACAATTGCGAGATATTCCCCGATATTGTTGGTGGCATCTTCGAAAGGTCCGACTTGAAATAACACTTCTCCCGTTTTAAGATTCACTCCCCTATATTCCATTTTGCCGGGATTCCCAAGGCAAGAGGCATCCACAGCCCAGGCATCCCAATCCACTTCCGGATTATCTTTTAATGTTGAGGTGGATTCATCTTTTGGGGGAACTGCAGAAGATATTATTCGGAAAAGTTCGTTCCTATCCTCCGTCCCTGAAAGATTTCTATATGCTTCAGTTGCCTCCTCGGAAGTGGAATAACCCTTGAACACTGCGCCGGGAAAGCCGTTTGTCTGTTCTTTAACTTCCTCCCAGTTGTCGTATACTCCGGGATTATGACCTTTAAAAACTACATAATATTTCATGGTAGATTAGAGTATAAGGGTTCATGGCGATAGTCGTAGGTATTTCTTAGGTTTTCAAATAATTGCGGAGAAGCTTTTAATTTATTACTGTCATATTCAGGGTCATAGGAATCCGTAATTAAATTTTTTGTAATTTTTAATGCTTGGGAAGGGACGCATTCGAGACCGGACAAATCTACAGGAATTCCTAAAACTTCTTTAACCGCTTCAAGTACCATACGGGTGGCCCTCATTTTTCCTTCCAGGGAATATCCGGCGATATGTGGAGTGGAAATAGTTGCCAAGTCCACCAATTCTAAATCAATATCCGGCTCGTTTCCCCAAACATCCACCACAGCCTTTAATTTACCTTTTTTCAGTTCCTTTTTCAAAGCTTTTTCATCAACCACGCCTCCTCGGGATGAATTAATCAAAATTGTTCCCGGATTAATTATTTCCAATTCTTTTTCCCCGATCAATTTATAGGTGGGATGTTCCCCTTCTTTTGTAAAGGGAACATGCAAAGTCACCACATCGCTCCCTTTCAATACTTCTACAAGGCTCTTATACTCAATATCGTTCAGTCCTTTGTCTTTTCTGGGAGGGTCGTTTATAAATGTCTTGATGCCCATCTTGCGGGCCCAATCGGCCACTGTTTGACCCACATTTCCATATCCTATGATCCCTAAAGTGTCTTTTTCCGGGTCAAAGCCATTTTTAAACATGGAAGTAAATACATATTGGGCCACTCCCGGAGCATTGCATCCGGGAGAACTTTTAACCACTATCCCGTTTGCCTCACACCATGGAATGTCTATATGGTCGGTGCCGATTGTTGCAGTGGCTATAAGTTTGACCTTCGAATATTTCAAAAGTGTTTCGTCACATTGAGTTCTTGTTCTCACTATCAATGCGTCTGCATCCTCCACCTCTTTTGATGTAATTTTGTTTCCGGGTATATACACCACTTCGGTCCATTTTGGGAACCTGTCTTTTATATAGGGTATTGCGCTGTCTACAATAATTTTCATTTCTTTTAGAATTCCTAAAATATCATGCTGCAAACGAATATTCCTACGTAACAAGCTGCCGGCAACGCACTCACCAACCAAGGCATCTTGGGATTCCATAGTGCGCATATATTGCCCATTTGTAGCGCGCATGCCAAATATAAAGATGTCACATAAGCCATGATGTTGTCATAATCCACTATAATACACACCACACATGCCGCTCCAAGTGTGGATATGCAAAGGTTCATGGCATTCACCTTGGAATTTCCGGCATATAATTTAATGGAATTTATAAGTGTGACGATAAATCCTATCACTGCCGCCAGTGCTATTCCCGCAAGCAACACAAAAAAATCAGAAAAATCCCCCGTCAGTGTGAAGAGTGGTGTGATAGAAGGGAAATGGAAATCACTTATATGCAACCATCCTATGCCTAAGATTATCCAATAGGGACACAAAATCCCTATTATAAAAGCCAAAGTTTCCTTAACCCTGAGAACTTTCATAAAGAGTGACCAAAGCAGATACACAAAGGCCATTGGCAAAAATGCATATTGGAACATAGAACCAATTCCTACCACTATCCCTAATGTGAACATCTGTTGAGTGGCGTTGCGTGTCTTATATGTACCGAATATAATTCCCATACAAACCACGTTGGCTACACACAATAAAACTGAGGTGTTTATGGATTGGGTGTACCAAGGACTCGAACACGCCATTATCAGAAACAATGCTTGGAACACCGGTTCTGTGGTTCGTATAAAATTGTAACTTTTATTTATCAAATAGGCCAACAATGAAATCAATCCTATCAAGACGGCGTTGACAGCCCACGACCATATGGGGTCAATATTCCATGAATCCGGTGAAGGCAGACATAATCCATATTGGATTGGAGCTATTTCCACCGGATGATAGATTAGGCTTAAAACACACATGGCGATGGCGACCAAAGCCGCCAACACCACGCCTGTCTTTCCGATTCCGGTATTAAGACTCCATTCCATAGAAATTCGAAGGAACGGGCTGGAAATTATGAATTGCCTTTTCTTTTACGGATATGCACAGGGTTAATCACCTGTTCTGATTCTTTGGGAAGTTTGGGTCCTTTTGAATTCTTGGGATTGTAAGAAACGGTGGAAACACTGTTTCTGCGTTCTTCTTTTCTGCGGAAGTCTCCGTCTTCTCTCCTTTTAAATTCTTTATTAGGCCTGTTTTCTTTTCTGAATTTGTCACCGTTGCCTTCGTTGCGGAATCTATAGTCTTCTCTTGATTTGTTCCTTTCATCACGTTGGCGGTTGTCTGCCCTTCCTTTGGAATGTCCATGGGGTTTATCCTTCATGCCATTCTCTCGATTGAACTTTCTGCTGTCTTTCTTCCATTCATCATCCGAGATATGACGGACTTTTCGGGGTCCTTCTGCTTTCCTTTTTTCTGATGCTTCGCTTGCCACACTTCCTCCTTCGGCTCTAAATTGGGAATAAGCGCCGTCAAACATTACATATTCCCTGAGCGTACATTCCAATTTACCATTGTTAAGAGGTATCTTTACCGAAGGCTTCAAACCGATTTCCTTCATTTGTTCCTCGTGGTAACCTATTAGCCACGCATGCCATCCCTGGAAATTATTCTTGAGAGTGGACCCGATTTCTTTATAAAGCATATTGAGGTTATCGGGGCGTAGCCTTTCCCCATAAGGAGGATTTGTAACGATTATGCCTTCTGCCGTATCGGCTTCCCAATCTGTGAGAGGGCAGCATCTTAATTCCACCATCTCCTCAATCCTGGCGCTTTTGATATTCTTGCGTGCAATCGCAATGGCATCCGGGTCTTTGTCTCCACCGAAAATCTTATAATTGAATTCTCGTTCTTCAGAGTCATCGTTATATAGTTCTTCAAAAAGATCCTTGTCGAAATCTTTCCATTTTTCAAAGGCGAAACTTTCACGATATATCCCCGGATTTATATTTGCCGCAATTAATGCAGCTTCAATGAGGAAAGTACCCGAGCCACACATGGGATCAAGAAAATCGGAGTCACCCCTCCAACCGGTCTTTAAAATGATTCCTGCAGCTAAGACTTCGTTGATGGGGGCTTCTGTTTGGGCTTCCCGGTAGCCTCGTTTATAAAGAGGTTCTCCGCTTGAATCAAGCGATACAGTCACACGATTGCCGGATATATGCACGTTTAGCTGAAGGTCGGCCCCTTCAAGTCTTATGGATGGTCTTGAACCATCCTTGTCGCGGAAATGATCCACAATTGCGTCCTTCACTCTGTAGGTCACAAATTTTGAATGGCTGAATCCGTCGCTGTATACAGTGGAATCGACAGAGAATGTTGTATTGGAGTCCATAAACTGTTCCCAGTCAAGATCGCGGAGATAGTCGTATAGTTCATCTGTGGAATCAGCAGTAAACATCACAATCGGCTTCAAAATTCTTAAAGCCGTGCGACAACATAAGTTGGCTTTGTACATCATTTCCAGGTCGCCTTCAAACGACACCATACGGTTGCCTATCTCAACGTTGTCTGCGCCAAGATCTATTAATTCGTCCCGGAGCACGTCCTCAAGCCCTTCGAAGGTCTTGGCAACCATCCGGAATTTATCTTCTTTCATAATTTTGTTTTATTCTCCGAAAGAAATCGTTCGGGTGTTTTTATTATCTGTTGTCTCTTTATCACGTATAATGGGTTCAGGAGCGGTTGATGCCACTTCCGACACTTTCTTTAGTTCTTCATTGAATCTTGGTGCCCTGGTAAAGGTGGGTGAATTCTCAATTCTGGTGATCACCTCGAAATCATCAAACTGGTCAGGTGTCAAGACAGCATATTTCATCTTGGCGGCATTTCTCTTCTGCTTCATCACCTTATCGGTGCCGTAGATTTCTGCAATCTTGTTGGAATCGTCATTTTTGGTCTTGGCATCTCTGTTGTCTTTCGTTTTGGTGTCGCCCTCAAACACGATGACCTTCTCTTCTTTTTTGTCTTCTCGTATAGAGACATCGAAGCCGGAAGCCAAAACTGTCACCCTAACCTTGTCGCCTAATGTAGGATCATCTGCCACACCCCATTTCACATCTATTCCTTCCGGAAGTTTTGAGGTGAAATGGCTAATTTCTCCAAGTTCCTGTGCCTTTAACGCATTTTCCGAATGACGTGAGCAAGCAAATTTTAAAAGCAGTCTCTTAGAAGTATAGATATCATGCTTTTTTAGAAGAGGCGAGTGAAGAGCGTTATGGATCGCATCCGACAATCTGTGCTCCCCTTCTCCATAAGCGGTGGATATGATGGCGGTGCCGCTATCTTTTAGCGTGGTGCGCACATCCTCAAAGTCTACATTGATATAGCAACGCTCGGATATAATTTCAGATACACTTCTTGCGGCGTTGGCAAGGGTATCGTCGGCTTTTTCGAAAGCATTGAAGAAATTGAGATCCGGGTATAATTCTATCAGATTTTCATTGTTGATGAGCAAGAGGGCATCAACATGTTCCCTCATTTCTTTTGCTCCGTTGATGGCTTTGATAATCTTTTGTTCACCCTCAAACATGAATGGCACAGTCACTATTCCGATGGTGAGCATGCCGGCTTCCTTGGCGAGTTTAGCCACTACCGGGGCTGCGCCTGTACCGGTTCCTCCTCCCATTCCGGCTGTTATGAACACCATTTCTGTGCTATCGTTGAAAAGCTCCTTGATTGATTCTGAGCTCGCTTCGGCACATTTCCGTCCCACATCAGGCTTGTTTCCTGCTCCACGGCCTTGAGTGATATTTTCTCCCAATAAAACACGATGTGGCACCGGTGAATCTTCCAAATGTTGCCGATCGGTATTACAAACCACAAAACTCACTTTCGGAATCTTCTGATTGTACATATAATTGACAGCATTGCTGCCACCTCCTCCCACCCCTATCACCTTTATCAGGGAAGAATTGCTACCCACAAATTGAGCTTCCTCAAGTGGCTGAATCATATCTAAGTTATCTTGCATCTATACTTTGAGTTGTAAGTTTTGAGTTGTAAGTTTTAAGATTTGAGTTGTAAGATTTGAGTTTTGAGTTATAGGTAACCTAAATCAATTCTGTGTCGTCATCTTCATTTCCGCTAAAAAGTTTGCCTAAACTTTTTCCCCATTTTTCAAATAAATTGGTTTTGGGTTTATTGGGAGTTTCGGGTTTTTTAGAAGGCTTTTCTTCTTCAACATCTTCGGAATCCAAAGGCAGAACCCCATTAACCGGCATCGCCATCCTTTCCGGCATATACAGAGATTCCTTTGTTGTCAGCGTGGCACCTGCATATAAAACACTTGCCACCTCCGGGATTTCTACTCCGTTGGCCCGTGTATCTTCGATTTTTACATATTCTGGCAATATGCCTCTTCTCACCTTCAGACCGCTTTCCATCTCCATAAGTTCAAGAAGCCCCTTCATTCTGAAGCCACCTCCTATACACACTATCCCACCCTGGAGTTCTGAATCCTTGATTCCGGCATATTCCAACTGGGCTATGATATTTGCCACTATTTCTTCGCTTCTTGCAACCACTAAGTTAGAGATATCTGAAAGTTTCAAACCGTTTATCACAAGATTCGGGACATTGGTTTCCGACAATGCGTTTCCGGAGGTTATTTTGATTTCTTCGGCTTTTGAATCCACTACTCCAAGAGAGGCTATGTCTCTGGAGATGTTTCTGCCACCCATCGGCAACGTGGCAAAATAATGCAAGGCTCCTTTTTGATAGATGGTGACTGTGGTGGTTTCTGCTCCCATATCCACCAACATGCACCCAAGTCTTTTTTCTTCGGGGGTAAGGATTAAATGACCCGTTGCCATTGCGGTCACTACAAATCCGTCAACCTCAAGATGCAACTTGTCGGTGATAGTGCGTTTAATATTTCTCTTCAATTCCGGGCGACATACTATCAGATCGAAAACTCCGCTTATGTGATTACCTATCATTCCCTTGGGGGATGAGGTCTGGGAATTCCCCACCTTAAATACCCTTGGCACTGCATCCACCACTTCCAATGTGTTGTCGATGGCAGAATGTATCGCCTGATCGTGAAGTCGCTCCAATATCTCATCCGTGATTTCTGTATCTTCAGGTAAACTTAAAGAAACCTCTTTTGTGATATTTTTCAAGGATCTTCCTCCTAAGCCTACGATAACACTCTTGATTTTCCTCGGATGTATTGCGCTCCTTTGTTCCAACCGATAGAATATTCTTGACACGGCAAGGGAGGTTTCCTCAAGGTTCTGGATTATGCCATATCTCACACCAACCTCTCCTGTGGGTTCATGTTCCACCGCCACTATATCAAGTGAGCCCGTTCCTTTTGTCTTTCCAATAGCTGCCACAATCTTTGAACTGCTTACTTCAATTGCGGCTATATATCTCTCGTTCATTGATTTGTATTTTCTGTATAGGTTAATTCAGGAAGGGTTGCCTCTTCCATATCGGTTTCTTGATATTCCACTTTTTGTGGCTGTTGATCTCCCTTATTTCTTCGTGTCGCCACTACTTGTCCTCGGAATTTTACCGAGATAGTGTCATATTCTTCCCAGCCTTTATAGGGTAACACCTTGCGGTAAACCGCCATCAAAGCCTGCTTTTTTTCTACAAGTCGGTTGGTGTCTCCAAAATTAATAACATGTCCATGTATTCGGGGTATTAAGATTATGTTGTCGGAATCATCGGCATGTATCATTCCCACAAGTTTGCTTAAAACAGGATCCGCGGCAACAAAACGGGTTAAAGGCAATAGGTGCTTGGGGGTGAACTTTTCATTGAATTTTCCGCTCACCACCGGCACATCCACGAAAAAGACAGCTTTGGAGGCCATTCTTTTTCCATCCTTGTTGATATAATAACTTGACGAATCTTCAAACACTCTCAACTCAGGTATCATTGGAGTCACCTTTACATTCAAAATTCCTGAAGGTGTAAAATTACAAACCACATCTTCAAACTGTGGGTATTGCTTCAAATATTGTTCAAGTTTACGGGTATCTATACTCGGAATCTGTTTGCCTATAAACTTTTCCGGATATTTGTCGATTTCCGACATAATCCCCCTTCTTGTCACTGAATCCGTGGCATTGTTCTCAACTATCTGGATCTGAATGCCCTTGCAGGAATTCTTTGCTGCCTCCGCATGCGCCCAGAAGGCAGCACACACTACATAGGCCACCAAGACAACAAGAATTACCCATCCCAGTATCTTCTTTACCATTCCTTAACCTTATCTACCCTTCAGAATTTCCACGATACTTGGTATGAGCACATCTATGTCTGCGGCGCCAAGTGTCATAACTATGTCAAAATTACGATTTTTTATCAGATTCAGCAAATCTTTTCTCTCACAATAAACTTTTGACCCACACTCTACATCTTTGAGTATTAAATTGGAATCAACTCCGGGTATCGGTAGTTCCCTTGCAGGATATATTTCCGGCATTATAACTTCGTCGGCTTCCGATAATGCAGCGGCAAAACCAGGGGCGAAATCTCTTGTCCGGCTATAGAGGTGGGGCTGAAATATTACTGTGAGTTTTTTACCCGGATAGAGCTTTTTTACAGACTGAATGGAGGCTTTGACTTCATTAGGGCTATGGGCATAATCATCTATCATGACCGTTCTCCCATCTTTACCATCCATGATTATTTCAAATCTTCTTTTGGCGCCCCTAAATTCTTTTAATCCTCTCTTCACCTCCTCTGCAGTGGCCCCTGCGGTTAGGCAGGCGGCAGCCGCCGCTACAGCATTGTCAATATTGATCTCTACCGGCACACCGGGCTCAAGTCCTTCTATCCTTACATCCGGACCTACAAGGGTGAATGTGATTGTGCCGTTACCAAACTTGATGTCTTCAGCATGCCAATCCCCAACTTTATCTCCGCTATAGGTCATTTCTTTAACTCCGGGTTTTAACCTCGGCTTAAGTTTCAATCCGCTGTGCACCAAAAGAGTTCCACCCTCTTTTATCAATGAAGTGAAATGTGCGAAACCTTCCAGATATCCTTCCTCGTCACCGTAAATGTCGAGATGATCAGGATCAACGGAAGTGACAACGGCTATCGTCGGTGTCAATCTATGAAAACTTCTGTCATATTCATCTGCTTCTATAATACTCCATTCCGAGCCGGGAGTCATCACCAAATTGCTTCCGATATTTCTTAATATTCCACCAAGGAAGGCGTTACAACCGATATGAGAATTGCGTAGTATATTAGCTATCATGCTGCAAGTCGTGGTCTTTCCATGAGATCCTGCCACACAGATGCTTTTGCTTGAGCGTGTGATCTTGCCCAAAAGTTCTGACCTCTTCACCACATTGAATCCATTCTCTTGAAACCAATTTAAGATAGGACTGTCGTTTGGAATCGCCGGGGTGTAAACCACTAATGTTTCCTCCGGATTTCGAAACTCTTCGGGGATCTCCATCACTTCGTCAACATAAGTGAGGTCGGCTCCCTCTTTCTCAAGTTGTCTGGTAAGTTCCGAAGGTGTCTTGTCATAGCCTGCTATATCAAACCCATTCTGCATGAGATATCTTTCGAGATTGGCCATCCCGATACCACCGGCTCCTACAAAATAGGCCCTCTTATACTGATCCAATTCCTTATTCTTTTCTCTTTCCATTATCACTCTTCACTCTGATAAGAAGGAAACTTCAATGTCTCCTGTCTCTTCTCAATTTTAAACTTTAAGCAACCGGCATACCTCGTCTACAATCCGGGATGCACTGTCTCTAATTCCCATTTCGGAGATTTTTTTTGACATCTCTGAAAGTTTTTCAGGATTTGTTATCAGTTCCAATGCTTCAGCAACAAGTTTTTCTCTTGCTTCGCTATCCTTTGTCAAAACAGCCGCACCTTTTTTCACCAATGCCATTGCGTTGTGGGTTTGATGGTCTTCTGCAACATTGGGCGATGGAACTAAAATCACCGGTTTGCCTAATGCCTGAAGTTCACTGATAGACGCTGCCCCGGCTCTGGATATCACAAGATCGGCCCCTTTATAGGCAGCACCCATATCCGTTATAAACTGTGTCACCACAACTCCTTTCAATCCTTTACATGCTTCGGGGCCGCGGTTGCCGAAATTCTTACCGGTTTGCCATATCACCTGAATTCCTTTCGATGCTATTTCCCGTATGCCTTTTTCCAGGCTTTCATTGATTGTGAGCGCACCTAAACTACCACCCACCACCAACAAAGTCTTTTTGTCGGGCGACAGTCCAAAAGATTCCAAAGATTCCTTGCGAGTCAATGATTTTTCCAATAATCTCTGGCGTATGGGATTGCCGGTCTTGACAATTGTTTCCGCAGGAAAGAAACGATCCATATCATCGTAGGCAACACAAATTGAATCCGCCTTCTTTGCCAACAATTTATTTGTGACTCCTGCATAAGAATTTTGTTCCTGTATAAGTGTCGGAATTCCGGCTTTTTGTGCAGCTTTAAGAACCGGTCCTGACGCATAACCCCCGACTCCCACCACCACTTCAGGTTTGAAGTCTTTAACGATCTTTTTCGCCATACCCATACTTGAAAAGAGTTTGGCAAGTACCTTAATATTTCTCCAGGGTCGTTTGCGGTCGAAACCGGCCACAGGGAGTCCGATGATTTTGTACCCGGCTTCCGGTACACGTGTCATTTCCATACGACCCGCTGCACCGACAAACAATATCTCCGCATCAAGGCGTTTCCTTAATTCTTCGGCTATGGATAGGGCCGGGAAAATATGGCCTCCGGTGCCTCCTCCACTCACAAGTATACGTGGACGTTTCTTATTTGTTGTTCCTCCCGGAGTTGTTAACGTTTCTTTCATCTTGAGGGTGTATTTTCATAGTTTGAGAAGTTTGTGGCCTGCATATCCTCCGGAAGTTCCTTGAGTTCTGCCTTTATTTGCTTAGCATCACTTGTGGTGACTGCAAATCTGCTCACCGACAACATCGTTCCGATAGCCACAGACATCACCAATACGGAGGTTCCTCCTTTTGAAATGAAGGGGAGAGGTTGACCGCTAACCGGGAACAATCCGGTCACAATTGCCATATGCACCAAGGCCTGCAACACTATCAATACAGCACAACCCATGATCATGAAACTTGGGATTGCAAGTCTGCATCGATACGCTATTCTGCCCGCACGAGCCAGAAGCATCAAATAGAGAATAAGCAATGCTATGCCACCCACCAAACCTGTATCTTCCACAATTATGGAATAAATATAATCGGAGAAGGCGAGGGGTAGTCGGGCACTTTCCCTGGAGTTGCCCGGTCCTTGACCAAATACGCCTCCATTGGCTTGTGCTATCTTGGAGAATACCACCTGACGGTTATAATCATCTATTTCATCATCAGGATTAACTCCGGCGATAAATCTGGAAATTCTACCTTTATGGGTGCTCGCGCGGCCTTCGGATCTACCCACTGCGACGCTCTGTTCCACCTTATCAAACTCATCGCTTTCGTCTTGATACTTCACTAAATATAGTGCGCCTCCACACACTCCGTAAAGCACCATCACTAAAAAGAATTGTTTCCATTTCATACCCCCGATAAGGAACATGGCTACACTCACCATGAAGAGCAGAAGGGTATTGGTGAGTCCGTTTTTCCATAGACAGGCTGCGAATACCACTGCAACCAATGCCGAATATATAACCCCCTTGGTGGATATTCCTCCGCCTTTTTGTTCCCGGCCCAGTATTCGAGCTAACAGTATCACAACCGTATATTTCACTATTTCAGCCGGTTGTATTGTGAAACCCGCTATCTTTATAGCCCTTTGGGCACCATTGATTTCTATCCCAAAGAAATTTGACAACATGAGCAAGCCCAAAGAAGCTAAGGCCATCACCATAGCGAAATGACTGATATTTTTATAATGCACATTCTGTAGAAGGATCACTAAACCAAGACCTCCCACAAGAAACATTCCATGCCTTATCAAGGGCATATATACATTGGAGGCTGACACCTCTGAACTTGAGGCCGAAAATAGTTCAATCACTGACACCACCAATAAAGTGATGTATATTCCCCAGATATAGGGATCAGCCCTTCTGGGTTGATAACCGGAGGATACAGCCTGTTTTTTTGCTTTTACTTCCTGTCCGTCAATCGTTTCTCTGATGATTATTGATTCTGCCATTGGAGTTGTTTGTCTTTATGGTCTTATGGTCTGGTAGTCTGGTAGTCTTGTGGTCTTGTAGTCTTGTAGTCTGGTGGTATTGTAATCACTTATCTTTCCGCTTTAAACTTTCCACTTTCTCACAGCATCTTTGAATTTGCGGCCACGATCTTCATAGCTGGTGAATAGATCGAAACTTGCGCAACAAGGGGAAAGTAACACAGTGTCTCCTTCCTTGGCAATTTCCCTACAAGCATTAAGCGCATCTTCAAGTGAATGGGTGTCTCTGATCTCCGGTACTTTACCGCTGAAAAAGTCAATGAGTTTTTCATTGTGGAGCCCCATACACACAATTGCCTTTACCTTTGTTTTAACCAAATCTTCGATTTCAGTGTAATCGTTTCCTTTGTCTTTTCCCCCCAAAATCAACACAACCGGGGTATCCATACTTTCAAGGGCGTACCAAGTGGAATTCACATTGGTGGCTTTGGAATCGTTGACATATCTCACTCCGTTGATTGTTTCAACATATTCCAATCTATGTTCCACTGCCTCGAAATCTTCTAAAGCCTCTCTGATACTTTCTTTACGTATATTCAAAGCCGTGGCTGAAAGTCCTGCCGCCATCGAGTTATAGAGGTTGTGAAGACCCGGCAAAGATATCTTGTCGCGAGGAATTTCCCACACATCCATAGGGGTAGAAAACCTAACGATACCATTGTCAAGATATGCTGCGGTTTCATCTTCTTTGTCAATTCCGAAAGGGAGTTTAAATGCTTCTCCCTGCACCGTCTGAATCTGTTGTTTGATCAGTGGATCATCTTGCCAGTATATGAAGAAATCATCTTTGGTTTGATTCTGCAGTATACGGAATTTTGCCGCGGCATAGTTCTCCATCTTATAGTCATAGCGGTCAAGATGGTCAGGAGTGATATTTAAAATCACTGCGATGTTGGCCTTGAATTTATACATGTTTTCAAGTTGGAAACTTGAAAGTTCTATCACATAGATTGCATGCGGATCTCGTGAAACTTGCAAAGCCAGACTTTTACCTACATTCCCTGCAACACCTACATCTATTCCCGCTTTTTTAAGAATATGATAGGTGAGTAGGGTAGTGGTGGTCTTTCCGTTCGATCCTGTTATGCACACCATTTTGGAATTGGTGTATCCGGCTGCGAATTCTATTTCAGATACCACCGGAATTCCTTTCTCCATAAGCTTTTTAACAATCGGAGCCGTAGGCGGTATACCTGGACTTTTCACCACGATATCAGCACTCAGAATCTTTTCTTCTGTATGTTTCCTTTCCTCAAAGTCTATATTTTCATCTTCCAAAACTTTGCGATAGGAGGAGGCTAAGTTGCCCAAATCCGACAGGAACACTTCAAATCCCTTATCCTTGCCGAGCACAGCCGCTCCAACTCCACTTTCACCTCCACCCAGCACTACAAGCCTCTCTCTCATTATCTTATTCTCTTCCATCATTTATTTCTACAACTCTAAACTCTTAAAACTTTCCACTTATCTCACCTTCAGTGTCACGAAGGTTATGGTCGCCAAAAGTATTCCCACTATCCAGAATCTGGTCACAATCTTTGATTCCGGGATAGGACTTGCCGGGAAATTGATGATACTCTTTATATTTGGGTCACCCGCCTTTTGAAAATGGTGGTGGAGTGGTGTCATCTTGAAAATTCTCCTTCCCTCTCCATATTTTCTTTTAGTGATTTTAAAATATCCCACCTGCATCATCACAGACAAATCTTCCAGAAAGAAAATCAAGCAAAGCAAGGGTATCAGCAATTCCTTCCTGATAAGAATTGCAAACACTGCCAGTATACCACCCAAGGTCAAACTTCCGGTATCTCCCATAAAAACTTGTGCGGGGAATGCGTTATACCACAGAAATCCTACTAAAGCTCCTATGAATGCTGCGGCATAAACCACCAACTCTTCGCTTCCCGGAATATACATTATATTCAGATATCCTGCATAGATGATATTGCCTCCCAAATAGGCCATTATTGCAAGCGCCAGTCCAATTATGGCAGATGTCCCGGCACACAGTCCGTCAAGTCCGTCAGTCAGGTTGGCTCCGTTGCTCACAGCTGTCACTACCACAATAACCACAAATACAAATACAATCCAACCCATCGTTTGTGCCGCATTTTCATCCTCAATCCAATCCGTTAGCCATTCATAATTGAAGTTGTTGTTTTTGAAAAAAGGTATTGTGGTTTGGGGTGTCTTTTCCATTGTCCCCTTGTGCACAATTTCTATCAATTCGTCACCTTTCTGGCTTTCCATCTCCATATTCTCGCTCATCACGATATTGGGTGACAGCCACATAGTAATACCCACCAACAATCCCAATCCTACCTGGCCTGTCACTTTGTATTTCCCTTTCAAACCATCTTTGTTGTGATATTTTAATTTTCTATAGTCATCCAGAAATCCTATTGCGCCCATCCATAATGTTGCAACGATCATTAGAATCATATAAATGTTTGAAAGATTTCCGATAAGGAAACATGGCACAAGTATGGAAAGGATGATTATTACTCCTCCCATTGTGGGCGTGCCTTTCTTGCTCATTTGTCCTTCAAGACCTAAATTACGAATCACTTCGCCCACCTGCAATCTTTGTAGCCTTGTGATGATGCTTCGTCCGAAAATCAATGCTATAAGCATCGCCAAAGTGAAGGATGCGCCGGCTCGGAAGGTGATGTAATCCACCAGTCGGGCTCCGGGTATATCGTAGTCTTGAATTGATTGAAATAAATAGTAAAACACTGGACTGAGTTTTGGGGGTTGTGAGTTGGAGTTGTGAGTTATGAGTTTTAAGTTGTGAGTTGTAAGTTTTAAGTTGTAAGTTTTAAGTTTGAGACTTATACTATTTACTTTACACTTTACACTTTACACTTTACACTTTACACTTTAAACTTTACACTTTAAACTTTAAACTTTATACTTTCATACTCAAAACGGCTTTGACTTCTTCCGCGTCGTCGAAGTGGTGTCGCACTCCTTTCACCTCCTGATATGGTTCATGACCTTTCCCGGCCACCAATATCACGGTTCCCGGCTCGGCAAGTTCTACAGCTCGTTTTATCGCTTCTCTGCGGTCGGTTATCTGTTCTGTACGTTTCAATTCTTCTTTGCTTAGTCCCGCTGCCATCTGAGCTATGATTTCATCCGGTTCTTCAAACCTTGGATTGTCGCTTGTCAATATCAAGATATCGCTTCTGCAGGCTGCTTCCTGTGCCATAATGGGTCGCTTGCCGGAATCTCTGTTGCCGCCGGCTCCAACCACGGTAATGACTCTTCCGTTTGAGCCCACTATATCCCTTATAGTGTCAAGTACATTTATCAAAGCATCGGGAGTGTGGGCGTAGTCCACAATTGCTGCAATTCCCGTGGGGGAAAGGAAGGGTTGGAAACGACCCGCTACCGGCACCAGTTTACTCATATTCACCAATACTTCCTCAGGATTGAAACCGCAGAGGATAGACGCGCCATAAACCGCTGTAAGGTTATAGGCGTTGAATCTTCCTGTGAACATCACCTCAACCTCATGTCCGTTGAGCGATAGGAGAGTGCCGTCAAGACGCGTCTCTATCACTTTCCCGCGGAAATCGGCATCAGTCCTCAAGGAATAGGTGTAAACCTTGGCCTTGGTGTTCTGCACCATGAATCTACCCGATTTGTCATCTTCGTTGGTGAGGGCGAAAGCATCTTTGTCAAGCATATCGAAAAATGCTTTCTTTGCTCTCATATAATTATCAACCGTGCCATGATAATCCAAATGGTCACGTGTCAGGTTGGAGAAGATTGCACCTGCAAAATTCAATCCTGCAACTCTTTTTTGAGCTGTAGAGTGAGAGGATACTTCCATAAATGCATATTCACACCCATCATCCACCATCTCTGCGAGCAATCTGTTGAGACTTATAGGATCGGGAGTGGTATGGGTTGAAGGCACCTTGCGGTTGCCTATATAATTACATACTGTAGAGAGCAAACCTGCCTTAAAGCCCTCAAGTTTCGCCATTTCATAGAGTAGGGTAGCGGTGGTAGTCTTCCCGTTTGTGCCGGTCACTCCCACAAGTGTCAAATGGCGTGAAGGATGTCCGAACCAAGCCGACGCTAATTCTCCCAATGCTTTAGCGGAGTCTGCCACTCTTATATATGTCACTCCCTTATCAAGTGTCGATGGCATTTCTTCACACACCACTGCTGCCACATTCGCACTGGTAACAACGGGTATATACTTGTGACCGTCGGTTGTTACTCCTTTCACCGCTACGAAAATTCCATCTTTTTCAGCCTTTCTGGAGTCGCTTTCCAGTGAACTTATGTTTTTGTCGGTCTCGCCGATGATTTCAAGTACATCTATATCGGCAAGCAGCTCGTTCAATTTCTTTGTCATATCTTAAGACTTAAGGTTATCGAGGTTCCAGGTTTTATTTCGCTTCCTTCCGGCAGAGACTGGGCCACAACTCTCCCTGTTCCTTTCAAGGCCACATCTATTCCGCGTTGTTCTAAGAGTTTCACTGCGGTTGGTGCGTCTAACCCTCTCACATCAGGCACTCTGCCACTCGGCATTTCGGCCGGTGTCTGAACTCTCTTGTGGTTGGAGATGCCAAGGTGAGTATCTATATCGGAAGGTTGAAATTTTTCTGAAGCCATAAATACCGGTACACTGGTGTTCTTATGATCTGTGTAGGTGGATTTATTGTTAAGCATTCCACGGGAAAACATTTTGAGGGCCATATTTTTCACCACCTGTCCCGAAGTACGGTTGGCACTTGTGCCGGAAGGTCCCAACACCAATGCCATGCAGGAATATTTCGGATTGCTGTAGGGGAAGAATCCCGCGAAGGCGTAACGTCTCTTGTTTGTGTTGTATTGACCATGTTCCACAGGGTAGGCTGTACCTGTTTTTCCTGCCACTTCCACTCGCTTATCTTGGACAGCACGGGCTGTGCCATTCTCTCCCCACACCACCTGGTGGATACATTGCCTCACTTTGGATGCTGTCTCTTCGGAGCATATCCTATCCCTTATGTAACTGATGGGCAAGACGGAATCACGTCCCTCCTCATCTATCAATGATCTCACAAGGTGAGGACGCACATATTTGCCTCCGTTTGCTATCGCATTGTAGATCGATAGGGTGTAGAGCGGAGGTATTTCGGTATTATAGCCGTAGGCTTGGCGCGCTAAGTCAAGATGTCGGGCTGTCATTGTGATATTGTGGCCTTTTGAATCTTTGGGAAGGAGCTTCCTGATTCTTGGGATACATTCTCCCGCGATGCCACTGTGCATAGGTTCAAAGAAACCTATAGAAGTTAGTCTGTCGTGGAAGGTCGCCGGATCGTTGGCATATCCACGGAAAATCACCCTGGCTATTCCGGTATTGGAAGACATTTCTATCACCTGCTTCATATTTTTAATCGTAGGTGCATGAGGATCGGAGGTGCGTTGGAAAGGTGAGCAGTCTATTCTGTCATTGACACTGTTAACCAAACCATCTTCAAACGCTATCATTAAGGAAATAGGCTTCATGACAGAACCCGGTTCGAAAGGAAGCACGGCACGGTTCAATGCTTCGCCATAGGTTCCATTGTCGAGTAATTCGATATTTGAGATGGCTTTGATTTCGCCTGTGGCCACTTCCATCAGAATAGCTGTGCCCCATTCCGCCCCTGATTCCTGGCAGATATGCAGAAGTTCTTCTTCAAGCATATCCTGCATGTCTATGTCAATAGTGGTGAGAATATCAAAACCTCTCACAGCCGGTTGCGACACCCAGTTGGCAAGTCCGGAGGTCAAAGCCACTTTCTTTGCTTCTCCGGGCACTCCATACAGCAAAGAGTCAAGGTCTTTTTCAAGTCCGGAATATCCATGGAATTCACCGGTTTCCGCATTCTCGTTTACACGGCCTATACTTCTGAAGGCCATCCTTCCGTAAGGATAGATTCTAACGTTTCTTTCTTCCTTATACACCGGAATACGGAATCCTGAACCTTTGAAATCTTTCAAATAGGGGAAATTCCTCACCATCGCGAAGTCTTCCAATGTTTTCTTACGGGCTATTCTCAAAGCACGGGGACGTTTGTCAGGTTCCTTTTCAAATTCTTTTTTAAGCCTTGTATGCCATGAATACTTGGCGAATGTGTCAGGATGTACTCTTAGATTTGTGACTCTGGGAAAATAATAATCAAGAGAATCGGCGAGACTGTCGATCTTGGCCCAGGGAATTGGATTTTGTGACAAGACTTTATTGTGTCTCAAATCCAACTTTATATCATACACTTTCAGATTGCACGCAAGTATGTTACCGTTAGATGCCAATAAATTCCCTCGTTCCGGAGCTATTACCGATGTTTTTGACAAATCCTTCTGTGCTCGTTCATTCCATGCCGGTGCCTCCACCACCGTGGTATGGAATAATTTCACTGCAAGTGCTATCCCGAAAGCCACGAATGCCAACGTCACAATTGCATATCTTAGATTTACTGTCTGTCTGGTTGCCATCCCAAGGGTAAAATTTAAAGTTTAGAGTTTAAATTTTAAAATTAAAAATAGTTAGTATATACCGTTCTCTAAGTCCGTATTATTCATCTAAAGTGAGTTCATAGGGTGGATATTCCTGAAATTGAAGTCCCAATCCTTTTTCATCCACCAATTTCTTCATCTCAGCTTCCCGGATAAGCGACATATATGCTGCCTTTTCCTGAAGCTTGCTGCTCTGAGCTCTTTGTAGTTCTACGGTCAATTGTTTTATTTCTTCCATTTTGGTTTTGGTTTTATACCTTAAACCCATTAAGGCAATCACAGCCACCACAAAGAGCATCAGCAACCATGCATTCTGCCTGAAGAATTCCAGGGAAAGGCTGCGCCCGTATCTCATATCATTTACCAAATCCCGGGGCACGCCCTTCAATCCTTTCTTACTCTTCTTTATTTTTTCTTCTTTATTTTCTTTTTTAGTTTTAGTAGCTTTTGCACTCATTAGGATTAGTATTGAATTTTCACAACAATTCCGCGGCTCTTAATCTTGCGCTCCTCGACCGTGGATTTTTTTCAACCTCTTCGGCATTAGCTTCTATCGGTTTTCTTGTGATAAGTTTCCATTTCGTAGCTAAGTTCCCGAAGAAATCTTTGTCCTCTTTACCTTCGATGTTGCCGGTCTTGAAAAAATTTTTAACCATACGGTCTTCCATGGAATGGTAAGTGAGAGTTACTAATCTTCCTCCCGGCTTTAGCACTTTCAATGTAGCGTTCAAAAATAATTTCAGGTCATCCGCCTCATGGTTCACTGCGATTCTCAATGCTTGGAACACCTGGGCCATTTCCTTCTTTTCCTGGCGAGGATCAATGGCTGATTTCACCGCATCTGCAAGTTGAAAGGTTGTCTCGATCGGTGAACTGCCCTTGTAGTTAATAATGGCTTTCACGATAGCTCCGGGTTTCTTTAGGTCGGCATACGACCGGAAGATGCTTGCAAGTTTGGCCTCATCAGCTTCTGCAATAAGTTCTGCGGCGGTTTTCTCCGCTCTTTGGTTCATTCTCATATCCAACGGAGCGTCATGACGGAAAGAAAAACCTCGTTCAGGTGTGTCGAAATGATGGAAACTTACACCAAAGTCAGCAAGAATTCCGTCAACTTTTTCAACTCCGTAAAATCTCATGAAATTTTCTATGTGTCGGAAGTTCCCGTGAACAAACGTAAATCGGTCATCGTCTATCCTGTTTTCATAAGCATCCAAATCTCTGTCGAATGAATATAGATGACCTTTTTCCCCCAATAATTTTATTATTTCACGTGAGTGACCTCCACCTCCGAAAGTGGCGTCTATATATATGCCATCAGGTTTTATATCAAGCAATTGAATTGCTTCCGGAAGCAGTGCCGGAACATGATAGGGAAGTGGTGAGGAGGCAGATGTTTCCATAGTTCTTTTTGGGGTTGTAAAATTAGCAAAAAAATGCTGTTTAATTTCTTAAACAGCAATTTAATTTTTCAAAAAGTTATCTACACCCTTGGAAATGATTTAAATGAAAAAATTTAAAATTTTTTTGAACCTTTTATATCCTTGAATGGTTATAATATTAGAAAATCGTTTCATGATGTTAGGTTAGTTTGAAAGTATTATGGAAAAAGTTACGGCCGATGTGAATCGTCCGTTTTTTTTATGCTTTTCCGATAATCCATTGGGAGAGGATACGGGAAGATAGGGTGTAGACCTCTCATTTCACCTTCTAAGGCTTGGTTTCAAAATATTGAGGATAATTTATCGATAGTGTCAGCCGGTGTGCTCCATGAAGTCACAAACCTTACTTTTGACTCATCAGATCCCGGCGCTCCCCATAATTCAAACGACACCTCTTTCTTAATCCTTTCGATCACTGGATTCGGAAGAATGAAGAATTGTTGATTGGTGGGGGAATCTATAAATTGTCTATACCCTTTCTCAAGTAACATATCCTTCAACCTTAAAGCCATATCCACTCCGTATTTGCCTATCTTGTCATACAGAGAGTCTGTAAACAAAGCCTCGAATTGCACACCAAGCAATCTGCCTTTCGCAAGTAGCCCTCCATGCAATTTCATCAGCGATGTGAATCTCGGTAATAGTTCGGGATTCTTTGTTACGATGGCCTCTCCGAAAAGTGTGCCGCATTTGGTGCCACCAATATAAAATACATCACATAGTCTGGAGATTTCTTTAAGGCCCAGATCATTATCTTTTGCATTCAATCCGTATGCCAACCGAGCACCGTCAATATATAATGGAATATTGAAATCTCCACACACCTTATAGATTTCACTTAATTCCTCTTTCGAATAAATAGTGCCAAATTCAGTAGGATAGGAGAGATATACCATCCCTGGTCTAACCATGTGTTCAAATGTGTCGTCGGCATAGAAATTCTCAATATATTCCCTGATTTGTGAAGCGGAGATTTTACCTTCTGTGTGTTCAAGTGTCAGAATCTTATGGCCCCAGGCTTCGATTGCTCCGGCTTCATGCACATTTATGTGAGATGAGTCGGCTGCCAATACTCCGTCATTCCTACTCAAAAGCCGGTCGATTACAGTGGCATTGGTCTGCGTACCACCAACCATGAACTGACATCCTCCATTTTCCAAATCACATGCTTCCAAAATCAATGACCTGGTACGACGTGTAAATTTATCATCTCCATACCCGGGAGTATGAAACATGTTTGTTCTGTTTAATGCCTCCATCACCTCAGGATGGGCGCCGGCCATATAATCGGTATCTAAGTATATCATAATTATTTGAATTGCTTGTTTAATTTAGATCGATTGCTGTTATAGAAATAGTTCCACCCTATGATTGATATGGCCACGACACCTGCAAGAATCCAGGGATAGAATAAATACTTCCAAGGTGCTGTTGGTGCTATTCCGGCAAGGGATGTGGCAAGTAACGTTTGTGCTCCGTAGGGTATCAGACATTGCACTATACACGAAGAGGTATCTAATAAAGAGGCACTCCGGCGTGCCGGTATCCCAAATTTATCGGATATGTTTTTGGAAATCGAGCCCACCGTCAGGATAGCAACAGTGTTGTTGGCAGTGCAAAGATTCACAATACCCACCAGCAGGGCTATGATGCTTTGTGCTCCTCTTATACCCTTTACCCCTTTAGACAGGAAATTCAACAAGGCATGGATACCTCCAGCAGCTTTTATCAGCCCCAACATCCCGGCGGCCATCAGGGTTATTATGATCAGGTTTCCCATGCCGTCGATTCCGGAGCCCATGAATCCTAAGATTTCAAATATTCCATAACCCTCCGAAAGGGCAAATATGAAAGCAAGCACGATACCGGTCACCAAAGTTATTGTGACATTCACACCCGAAATAGCAAGGACGATAACAGCCAGATAGGGAACTACCAACCAAGGGTTTGCCGGTATTTCATGACTCGATTCAGGAATAGGGAAGTCTCCCAGTATATAGATTGCCAAAGTTATTATGGCTGCCGGCAATGCCAATAAAAAGTTGGCACGGAATTTTTCACTCATATTGCAACCCTGAGTACGTGTGGCAGCGATCGTAGTGTCGGATATGAATGAGAGATTGTCGCCAAAGAAGGAACCACCGAGCACTATCGCAACGAAAAATGGTATGTCTCCTCCTACATTTGAGGCATAATTTACAGCTAACGGTACCAATGCCACTACAGTGCCTACAGATGTGCCGATGGCCATGGAAATAAAACAAGCTGCCATAAAAAGCCCGGGCATCACGAATGTGGATGGCAATTGATTTATTGTCAAAGCTACCGTGGATTCAACAGCACCGGTTTTGTCTGCCAAAGTGGCAAAACATCCGGCAAGGATGAATATCCACACCATATAAAGTACATTGGAATTTCCTGCCTCTTTGGAGAATGCTTCTATTCTTTCCTGAAACGGTACGTCGCGGTAAATCACCAAAGCCCACAAAGAAGCGACCAATAAAGCTACAGTCAACGGTATCTTGTAAAAATCACCAATTATAAGTGATATCACTACATAGAGTCCGAGGAAAACAACCAAAGGACTTAATGCCAATATGCTTTTTGCAGACTTCAATCTTTATGTAGGTTTTTTTATCTAAAAGAAAAATCTAATAATCTGTCTGCAAAAATAATAAAAATAAAAAACGGACGATTCACATCGGCCGTCACTTTTTTTATAATACTTTCAAACTAACCTAACATCATGAAACGATTTTCTGTTATTATAACATTGCCAATGTTTAGTTGGTTCACCTAAAATTCATTTTTTTATGTTTTTCCCAAAAAATTAACCAAAAGTTATGTTCATCCTGATTACATATGAAAAATATCCGGGATATCGCATGCCATGTTCTATGTTAGAAGACATGGCATGTCTTGTCCTGCGGTTCTTTCTTTGGGAATTTTTGCTAATAAACAGATTTCTCTTTGGAAAAATTCATGCATAGTTAGTCATGCCGTATAAATTTTGAATTCTCATCCCCTTTAAATTAACTTATTATTCTTTCAATTTAATGATTATCAATCATATAAAGGTGTTGAGAAACTTTATCGTTTTTTATCCTGAAAATTTTGATTTTTATTATTTTTGCCCAATTTCATAAAATCTCAATTATTATTGGCATTTTTTGTAAATTTGCATATAGCGTTTTTCCTATGATTTCTTTCGAAACAAAAAATGTGGACATGCCTATTCTTGACTTTGCTAAAGTCGAAGAATGGCTTAACGAAGTGGCTGCAAATTTTGAAAAGCACATCGGAAATCTCAATTATCTCTTCTGTGACGATCAAGAGATTTTAAGAGTAAACCGAGAATTCCTTAAGCATGATTATTTCACAGACATCATAACATTTGATTATTCGCGTAAAAATAAAGTAGGAGGCGACCTGTTTATTTCCCTCGACACTGTAAAGTCAAATTCACAAGATTTGAATGTTTCTTATGATTCTGAATTATTAAGAGTGATCATACATGGTCTCCTGCATCTTTGTGGAGTTGATGACAAGGGCCCTGGTCAACGGGAAATTATGGAAGAACATGAAAACAGGGCATTGGCTCTTTGGAAGGATTTATAATTGATATGAAATTTAATTTCGATGTTATTGTAGTAGGAGGTGGTCATGCCGGCTGTGAAGCTGCGGTGGCTGCTGCTAAGTTAGGGATATCTACTCTTTTGATCACTGCAGACCTGAATCGTGTGGCACAAATGTCATGCAACCCTGCTGTAGGCGGAATAGCAAAAGGTCAAATTGTAAGGGAAATTGATGCCTTAGGGGGCCAGATGGGAATTATCGCTGATTTGACAGCCATTCAGTTTAGAATGTTGAACCGTTCAAAAGGGCCGGCCGTATGGTCTCCGCGATGCCAGTCCGACCGTCAAAAATTCTCCAATCTTTGGAGACATGTTTTGGAAACTACACCAAATCTTGAATTGTTCCAAGATATGGTCACTTCTTTTGATTTTGTTCAAAAGGATGATAAACTCGAAATATCAGGAATAAGGACAGCCCTCGGATTCAAGTTCAATGCTAAGAAGGTGGTTCTGACAGCCGGTACTTTCCTTAATGGATTGATGCATTTCGGTGAAGTTCAAATACCGGGTGGTAGAATTTCTGAGGGAAATTCCACCGGTTTATCGGAGCAGTTGGCCTCCTTTGGATTTAAGGTGCTCAGGCTAAAAACCGGCACTCCAGCAAGATTAGATGGAAGATCTATTGACTTTTCTCTTACACAACGACAGGATGGAGATGATAAGGTAGTACTCGAAGGTGAAAACGTTGATAATGTTGCAGGTCCACATATGAAACTTCTGGAGAGGGATTTTCATAAATTCTCCTTCCTTCCCAATATACATAGAGCGTTGAATCCTCGTAGTTGTTTCATTGTGCATACTACAAACGAGGCTCATGAAATTCTTAGAAAAAACCTTGACAAATCTCCTCTTTACAATGGTCAAATTAATAGCACCGGACCCCGTTATTGTCCAAGTATCGAAACAAAGATAGTAACATTCCCGGATAAGGAAAGTCATCAACTTTTCCTCGAACCGGAAGGAGAAGATACTAATGAATACTATGTAAATGGTTTTTCAAGTTCCTTTCCTTGGGAGATTCAGTTGGAGGCTTTGAGTAAGACTCCCGCTCTAAAAGATGTTCAATTTTATCGCCCTGGATACGCAATTGAATATGATTATTTCGATCCGACGCAGTTATCTCACGATTTGCAAACAAAAACAGTAAATGGATTATATTTTGCCGGACAAGTTAATGGTACTACAGGCTATGAAGAGGCGGCGGCCCAGGGTCTTATTGCGGGTATTAATGCTGCGTTGTCTATAAAGGATCAGCCACCATTGATTCTTCAAAGAGACCAGGCATATATAGGTGTACTGATTGATGATCTTGTAATGAAAGGAGTTGACGAACCATACAGAATGTTCACCTCTCGAGCTGAATTTCGTATTCTTCTAAGGCAGGATGATGCAGATATGCGACTCACTCCAATTGGACATGAAATAGGACTTGTAGACGAAGAACGTTACAATGCGATGCTTGAGAAAAAAAATCAAAGAGATGATCTTATTAAATGGAGCAATGATCTATTAGTTAAAGCATCCACGGAGGTAAACTTAGTTCTTGAGAAATATAATACTTCTCCGATATCGGTGTCAGTCCGATTGGCAGATCTGATAAAAAGACCTCAATTGGATTTTAATAAGCTGAGTGATATTCCGGAAGTAAAGGAACGTCTGGATTGCATAGAGCCGAAACGAAAGTATGAAATAATTGAGGCAGCTGAAATACTTATCAAGTATGGCGGTTATATTCTCAGGGAAAGAGAACTTGCCGAAAAATCACTGAGGCTCGAATATGTAAAACTGCCTTCGGATATGGATTATTCCAAACTTACTTCACTGTCAACTGAGGCAAGGCAAAAACTTGAGAAATTAAAACCATCCACGATAGGACAGGCGTCCAGGATACCCGGTGTTTCGCCGGCAGATATAAATATCCTTTTAATCATCCTTCATAGATAATTTAAACTCATTCAACTTATTATAATTGTTCCACGTGGAACAATTAAAACCATGATAGCCTCAACAAAAACAATAGCAACAAAAAACCCAACAACCTCAACAATAACATCAAAACCAATAACAATAACAATAACACCATCAACAACAAAATCATGAGAACCGAAGAATTGAAATCTCTTATCCGCGATGTGCCCGATTTCCCAACTAAGGGTATTATGTTCCGTGATCTCACAACTATGATTAAGAATCCGGAGGCTTTGCATCTTATGGGCGAGGAACTTAAAAAACTTTATGCTGACAAGGGTGTAACCAAAGTGGTTGGCATTGAATCTCGAGGCTTTATCGGCGGAAGTATACTCGCCTTTGAACTTGGTGCCGGATTCGTGCCGGCAAGAAAACCGGGTAAACTGCCGGCTGTAACTGTAAAAAAAGCTTTTGCCAAAGAATATGGGGTAGATATGATCGAGCTGCATAGCGACGCAATTACCTCCGATGACGTGGTGGTGCTCCATGATGACTTGCTCGCTACAGGTGGTACTATGCTTGCTTGCTATGACCTTGTAAAAAGCATGAACCCTAAGAAAATCTATATCAATTTCATCGTTGAACTCTCCGCTCTCGATGGTAGAAGTAAATTTCCCAAAGATTGCGAAATAACTTCTTTGCTCGTTTATTAGAAAAATATTTCCCCATTCATCGTTGTTTTCTTCTTTTAATGGCTAAGGATATATTGAACGATAAAAATAATATTGGAGATGATAAACCCTTGATGGAAATTTTGTCTTCAGGGGATTCTTCCGTTTCTTTCGTGGCCAATCCTGATGAGGTTAAAAAATCAATCGATTCACTTTTGGCAGGAGTGGGGAGAAATATCGATGAAAGCGGAAAATTTGGAATAGAAATAAAACCTGACAGAACTCCGGAGGATATTGCGAACAATCATCCGGGCAACCATCTTCGGGAGAAAATCCTTAACCTGCCGGAAGCCCCCGGGGTATATATTTATCTTGACAAAAAGGGAAATGTAATTTATGTAGGTAAAGCAAAAAGATTGAAGAGACGGGTGTCTTCTTATTTCAATCGTCGCCACGATTCAGTGAGGACCAATCTCCTTGTGAGAAATATAGTGGATTTGAGGTTTATCGTAGTAACTTCAGAAGAAGATGCCCTGCATCTGGAGAATGCGATGATTAAGGTTTATAAACCTCATTTCAATGTACTTCTAAAGGATGACAAGTCTTATCCTTGGATTGTAGTTACCAAAGAACTATATCCTCGTGTGTTCATGACCCGTGAAAAAGGTCTTAATGCTAAATACTATGGTCCTTACAGCAGCGTGCAGAATGCAAGGATGATGCTGCAGCTAATCCGCGATGTCTTCCCCTTGAGAAGTTGTGTACACACTTTGGAGGAAAAGAAGATCGCTCAGGGAAAATATTGTCTATGTCTCGACTATCATATCAAGAAGTGTACAGGTCCATGCAGAGGTTTTGTAAATCCCGATGAATACGGAAAATATATTTCCAAAATTCGACAGATTCTTAATGGTGAGACCGTACTCCTGGAGAATTATCTTAAGGAGGAAATGAACAAGCTTAGTGAAGAATGGAAATTCGAGGAGGCACAGGAAGTAAAGGAAAAATATGAAAATGTAAGGAAATATAATGCAAAGACTGTAATCGCATCTCCGGAAGAGGATGCTGATATGTTCGCCTACGAGGAAAACGGAGATTCCGCGTTTGTGAATTTCATGCATCTCCACCATGGAGCGGTAGTACAGAGTCTCAACATGGAATTCCGCAGAAAATTGGCTGAGACAAAAGAGGAGATTCTCTCATTGGCAATTGCTGAAATAAGCAGAAGATTTGAGAGAGTTTTTTCCGAAGTCATCGTACCTTTTGAGCCGGATGTAGCTTTTGAGGGTGTCTCTTTTATCGTACCCAAAAGAGGGGATAAGAAAAAGATTCTGGATGTCGGAATGAAGAATGTCCACCAATACATGACCGACAAAGAAAAGATGGCTGAGAAACTTGATCCGGAGAAAGGAGTTGAAAAACTCATGGAGCAAATGAAGAAGGATTTCCGTCTGGAGGTGCAGCCTCGCCACATTGAATGTTTCGATAATTCGAATATCCAGGGCTCCAATCCGGTGTCAAGTTGTGTGGTGTTCAGAAACGGAAAACCCTCCAAGAAGGATTATCGTCATTTCATAATAAAAACTGTCGATGGTCCCGATGATTTCGCCTCTATGAAGGAGGTTTTGCATCGTCGTTATTCCCGCATGATTTCAGAAGGTGAGGAATTGCCTCAATTGGTTGTTGTGGATGGTGGAAAAGGGCAGTTAAGTGCAGCTGTCGAGGCGTTCGACGAGTTGGGCATCCGCGGAAAAGTAGCCTTGGTGGGCATTGCAAAACGTCTGGAAGAAATATATTATCCAGGTGATCAATATCCTCTTTATATCGATAAGAAAAGTAGAAGTTTGAATATAATCCAGGCTCTTCGAGACGAAGCTCACCGATTCGGTATCACACATCATCGAGACCGTCGTTCAAAAGGCCAAATAAGCAGTGAACTTGACAATATTAAAGGGATTGGAGATAAGACTGCTAAAACGTTGATGCTAAAATTTAAAAGTCTCAAAAAAATCAAGGAAGCCTCTCTCGAACAACTTTCTGAAATTGTAGGTCCCTCCAAAGCAAATATCATTTACGGACATTTTCATGCTGACAAAACATAAAATATAAAACCCGTTAATGGTTTTATGCCGCGTAAGCCAAACTGCAATATATCTCTTGACTTTTGAACATTTGATATATGAATAAGTGTTATATTATAAAAGGGATTTGATTGGTCTCTTAATATTTTATAGGCAAAATTGAACATATCAAGGTTAGAATATGGGAATCAAATCAAAAAAAGAAGCGGCTCCAAGAATAAAAAAAAGTGATTTGGAGCGACTGATACTGAATTTTCTTGAGAAAGAAAACAAGCAGTCTTTCAATTATAAACAGATTGCTTTCGCAATCAATGCCACTCATCCTTCCAACAGAATGGATGTTATAAATATTCTTGACGCTTTGGCGGCCGCTGAGGTGATCCAGGAAGTCGGCATCGGTAAATATAAGGCCATGAGCAACCGCGGCACTGAAAATATTGGTGAATTCGTGCGTCGCAGCAATGGTCGTAACGGAGTAATGATCGATGATGAACTGATTCTCGTGGCCGAAAGAAATTCCCGTCATGCACTTAACGGTGACAAAGTGAGGGTGGAAATTTCTGCCAACAGGAAAGGTCAGGAACCGGAAGCAAGGGTTATAGAAATCATAGAACCTAAGGATCAAGTTTTTATTGGCACTTTGAATGTTGAAAAGAATTATGCTTCTCTTGTAACAGATTCAAAATTCTTGGCAGCAGATATCATAATTCCACGTTCAAAACTTAAAGGTGGTAAAACCGGAGACAAGGCCATCGCACGAATCACCCAATGGCGTGACGAAGAAATGAATCCCAAAGGAGAGGTGGTAGACATCCTTGGTGTTAAAGGAGAGAATACAGCAGAAATGCACGCCATACTTGCTGAATTCGGTCTCCCATATAAATATCCCCTAAATGTGGAAAAGGCTGCTAATGAGATAGATGCGGGTATAACTCCACAAGAAATCGCGAAACGAGAGGATTTCCGTGGTGTCACTACTTTCACCATCGACCCTCGGGATGCAAAAGACTTTGATGATGCCCTCTCAATCCGTAGAATGAAAAACGGCCACTGGGAGGTTGGAGTACATATCGCTGACGTAACTCATTATGTAACACCGACTTCTATTATTGAAAAGGAGGCGAAGCAAAGAGCTACAAGTGTGTATCTCGTTGACAGGACCATACCGATGCTCCCGGAGCATCTTTCCAACGGTATATGTTCTTTGCGACCTGACGAGGAGAAATTGACTTATTCCACCATCTTCGAGATGGATGATAAGGCAAATGTCTTGAACAGCAGGATAGTAAGAACTGTTATTAAATCTGACCGTCGTTTCACCTACGAGGAAGCGCAGCAGATTATCGAAACCGGCGAGGGTGATTTCAAAGATGAAATCCTCACACTCGACAAACTCGCCAAGGAACTTCGTAAACGTCGTTATGACAACGGTGCCTTGGAATTCGATAGGGCAGAAGTAAGATTTGAAATAGATAAAGACGGAAAACCAATAAGTGTGTTCTTCAAAGAATCGAAGGATGCAAATAAACTTATCGAAGAATTCATGCTGCTGGCTAATATCACCGTGGCAGAACATATCGGAAAGGTGCCAAAAGGAAAGAAAGCCAAGACTTTCGTCTATCGTGTACATGACAATCCGGATCCGGAAAAAATCTCTAATTTCTCCCAGATAGCTGCGAGGTTCGGTTTTAAGGTCAAGACAGAAGGATCACCGAAGGAAGTCAACAAGGGTATCAACAGGCTTCTGAAAGATGTGAAAGGCAGGGGAGAGGAGAACATGCTTTCTATCCTTGCAATCAGGAGTATGGCCAAAGCCATGTACACCACCGAAAATGTTGGTCACTATGGACTGGCGGTACCCTTTTATACCCATTTTACTTCTCCTATTCGCCGTTATCCGGACATGATGGTGCATCGACTCCTTGCAAAGTATGCCGAGGGCGGCAGAAGTGTCGATAAATTGAAGTTGGAAGACCAGTGTAAGCACTCATCTGAGATGGAACAGTTGGCAGCTAATGCAGAGAGGGCTTCTATCCGCTATAAACAAGTGGAATTCATGCAGGATAAACTCGGTGAAGTCTATGAAGGCGTAATATCTGCAGTGACTGAATGGGGGTTCTATGTGGAGCTCGATGAGAATAAATGCGAGGGTTTGGTACCGGTGAGAGACCTTGCAGACGATTATTACGATTTCGATGAAAAGAATTTCTGTCTAACCGGGCGCAAGTATCACAACAAATACACACTTGGCGACATTGTCAGGGTGCAGGTGGCTCGTGCTGACCTTGAAAAGAAACAACTTGACTTCGCACTGGTTCTTGATGAAGGTAACCCGAATATCTCGCTCGCAGAAAAGAAGAAACTGAAGAAAGAGGAGTCAAATCTCTCCAAGAAAAAGAAAACCGACAAGAAGGGTAGGAGACATAGAAAATAAGAAATAAAAACCCCGTTTTTGACGGGGTTTTTTATTTCAATAAAGTTAAATCGGTTTGATTTTTGGTAGATACTTATTTCGCCACTTTTCTCACAACAGTTTTTCCATCACTGAGTTTGTTCACCTTCAGATAAATTCCTTTTTCGGGATGTTTAACTTTTAATCCGTTAAGGTTATAATATTCGGTTTCTACTACTTCAGCAGAGGTAATGCTATCAACTTTGGCTTCAGTGCCTCCGGTTACTGTTTGTTCACCCGTTGCCACATCCAGGGTAACGAGGGCGCTCGTGGTTACGATGTCATTGTATTCATACACGGCCTGTACGCCTACAGTCTCGATGCCTTCTACATATAAACCGACAACAAATGTACCACCCGAGTCTTCGTAGAGGTCCCGGCTGTTGTTGAAGTTGTACGGGATGAGTTCTGTGGGCTCTTTCATTCCGTAATACATTGTGGTTTCTTCACCCAACAGATTGAATCCGTTTTCTTCCTGGAATTCATAGGGATCACCGTTGAGATAGATTGTGTAATAGAGTTTGTTGGTGTCGATTATGTCTCCATTATTTGCGAATGAAGACAACTTGAAGAATATGAAATTGGCACCCAACCACTCGGTGTAATCGTAATATTCGATGGCATAAGGAGTGGAGGGGATACCTTCGAAAGAATCCTGGCTTTTCAATTCCAGATCCATGAAAACATCCAAAGGATAGAAATAGAAAGGATCATCGTTTAAGGCAAGATAATATCCTGAATCATCCGATGTTATCGAAAGAATTTTGCCTGTTTGCGGATCTCTTTCCAGATTGAAATATACAGGACGGTCGTCTTCCACCACTTCCAGTTGTCCGAATCTGTCTTGTTTAACAGTACTGGTTATTACGAAATATAGTTCGGCTTCCAATCCTATGAATTGATTTGGAGCGACTGATATTTTGGTGCCGTCTTCAATGATGTCTGCCTTGAAAACCGCATCGGGAGCATATTCCGACATTCCTTTGAAATAAAGTGCGTTGTCTTTCTCTCCCACGGATACTATCACGCCGTTGCCTTCGATATTTATATATGAGAAGGTCTGCATTTCAAGACCTTCCGGGAGTTCCACAAGTGTGTAGTTGAATTCATCAAATGCTTGGAACACGTCGCAAAATCCACTCCATACTTTGTCATCGGAATAATAATAACCTATCACATAATAGGGCAAACCGAAGAATGCCGGATCTGACTCTTCCAATGAATATTTTGCCTCGGGACTCTCGAGCACAAGGCTGCCGTTGTCGTCGATGGTGTAGTATAGAGAATCATAGTCGTCGCTATATTCAAACCATATGAAGATGTCTTCACTGCCTTCGTCATCGGTCACCACCGTAATTATAGGTCGCATAAGACCCATCACGAGACTGTAGTCTTCATCATCAAAATCTAAAACTGGTTGACCCATTGGCATTTCTAACACTTCATCATGTCTTGTGGCTTTTACATAACTGCCAATAGGTGCTCCGGTCACTACATCCAGGATATAAGCATCATCCCCGTCCCAGTTTATATATGAGGCCAAGGCATATGCTTGGATTGGCATACCTTCCCCATAACCTATCACATCCTTACAATAATATCGTTGAGTACCAGGAGCGTCCCAGATAGGTGTTCCATATTCGTCGCTTCGTGTACTGATTTTCTCCTTGGATGCCGGGGTAGGAATGATATGAAGGGTTCTCCCGTTGATCGTTATGTCGCCGGTTATATCATGTTTGGCAAATGTTTTGCTTTGAGGTAGATCACTTCTTTGTCGAGTATTTACTTCCGCATTTACAGCCAAAGTCGTTGAGAGCGCTATTGAAATTAAAATTAATTTTTTCATTTCACCATAATTTTTTTGCCGTTAACAATATAGACTCCGGGCTTAAGATTTTGTATACCATTGGCTCCTTTTGTAGTCAACACATGGGTACCATTTAGATTAAAGACTTTTAAAGAACCGTCGGAATCGTTGATTGATTCAATTCCGGCAGAGGGAAGTCCTTTCACTGTGTATGTCAGATTTAACAATGCTTTGCCGTCTTCAAATGAAACGGGAAGGTCGCCGGAATATACCTTTTGAACAATAATATTTATTTGTTTTTGGGTAAGGTCCTTGTCTGGATTTTCTCCCTCTTCTTCGTCGTCATCGTCAGATGCCTGTACCATGTTTATGGGAACCGTTACAATCCATACGGTACCGTCATCATTGCTTTCTGAGGGTAACACAATTCCATTCAAAAGAGGTTCCATGCCGGTTACCTCACCGCTGAATGTAAACGTCACTGTGAAAGATTCATCTCCTTCAGCCAAATTTATCTCACTTCCGTTTTCAGGATCTATGCTTTCCAATGTAGGCATCACCGCACCTTTGCCGCTTTCGAATTTGGTGAAGGTGATTTCATTGTTCGTGAGATTCATTGAGATTTTCACATCTGCCACGCTGGTGTTGTTGGCTGTTGACAATGCGAAGCCTTTAAATTTCGAAGGATCGGTGTTATCTATAAAGTTATAGGTATGGGTATCGTCAGTGTTAAAGGTGAAAGCCTGGGTGGGACCATCCACGCCGTAATATGTGATCACATTGTCAGTGACACTGTAGGGTATCTTGGCATTGTAAGGATTCACCAAAGCCCTTGGCCAGTCAATGATCTCTCCCTCATAGCAACTCGTTTCCGGATTGTAGGTAAGAACGGGGTCATTCTCGTTAGGAGTGATCGGTGTTCCCAAATCTTGCATTGTGACCCATGTGGCGATATAAATAGCCTCGGGTACCTGAGCCTTTGCGACACCTAATCCAAAAAGGGCCCCGCATCCCATCATAAGTAAAGTCTTTTTCATAAGCGATTGTTTATTTTTATTTACATTTTATTTCTTACTCACAAAGTTAAAAAATAATAATTTATTATCAGCAAAAGTGCACAAACGAAAAAGCCTCTTCACACCATCATAGAGGTTGAATCCAGGGTACTTTTATGAATATCCATTTTTTATTACCTTTACAAACCAAATGAAGAGTTTTAGAGCGTTAATATTTCCTTTGCTATTTTTCATCGTTATGGGATGCGGCCGTAGCGATTCCTACGATTATATCGCGGAATTAGACCACGAAATTTCTTTAAGGGAAAATTATGACAGGATAAAGATCGACCGTATCAATTATCTCAAATCATTATTGTCACAGGCCTCCAATGATGAGGAAAGAACTAATATTCAATGGGAAATAGTTAACGAATATAGAACTTTTCAGGGGGATTCAGCAGAAGTATATGCAATCCGGCTTATAGAATTCGGCGAGAATAGCGAGTCAGCTAAGGCTCAGACACTCGGGCAAATCGGGCTCTTGGACAGTTTCACATCTATGGGGTATTTAAAGGAGGCCAACGATGTGCTTAATTTGATTGAGTATGACGAAATCCCCGATGAAATCAAACCTTTTTATCTTGATTTGGCCTATAGGCTCTATGAGAATTTAGAAAACTTTGTCTATGATTCCGGTTCCGGACTGAAAGACATCTATCGCCAAAAAAGATTCGATTATCTCAAGCAGCTGATAGAGATAACTCGACCCGACTCCTACGAACATGAGGCCGCACAGATCGAGATGAACCAACTTTCCGGTCAACCCTTGGAAGACATTGTCCGTCAGAGGGAAATGTTACTTAAAAAGTATAAAACCAGCGATCTGAACGTAGCAGATCAATATACAAAAATGGCGGATTCATCGTTGGATTTGCATAAAAATGATGAAGCACGGGAATATATTTCGAAATCAGCCGTTGCTAATCTTAAAAGTAGCGTAAAGGATGCCGATGCTACTATGAAACTGGCGGAAATGTTGAAAGATGCCGGTGACGCAAAGCGTGCTTCAGAGTATATTCACTTGGCCCTTGATGATGCAGAATTTTATGGTTCCCAACTCAGAAAAGTCAAGATAGGATCTATACTTCCACTCATAGAGAATGCCGGTTACAATAAAAAGAAGAGTCGCAATACATTTGGAATAGTGATGCTGATTATCGCAGCCGTATTGTTGGTCGTTTCCGGGCTCCTTTACTTCTCCCTGAGAGATAGAGATAGGCAAATCAACGAAACATACGATAAACTTCATAAGAGTAAAGAGAAACTTTCCCAAAGAGACGATGAAGTCAGGAAACTACATAAGGAATTGAATGAGATTTTGGAACAACTGAAGGAAGCAATCGCACTGAAAGATGAATATATAATGCAATCGCTTGTGGTGAACTCCGGATTTATGAATTCGATAGAGCAGAAAGCCAAGGATATTGCCCGTCAAGTAAGGGAAAAGAAATATGAAGAATTGAAATTCGTGGAAAATCGACTCGGTATAAAGGAGGAACGTCAGAAGATCTACAAATCCTTCGATGTCGCTTTCCGAAAAATGTTCCCCAATTTCATCGAGGAAATTAATCGTTTGCTTCCCGAGGAAGACCATTTCGAGGTGGCTGAAAATGAAGATTTCCCGGTTGATCTACGTATCTTCGCATTGATAAGGTTGGGTATCTCCGACCCTGCCGACATAGCCCGGTATTTGAATCTCTCAGTAAAAACGGTCTACGTCTACAAGACACGACTTAAATCAAAATCATTGGTGGACAACACTGATTTTGAGTCGCGTATCCTCGACATTCCCAAGCCTTGATGCTCCTATTCCTTCTATCTCCTCCCTTTTTTCATTTTATTTTAATTTTTTTATCAATCAGTTTAATTTTAACATTCTTTTTAAATTATTTTTCCCTTAATAATCAGTGTTTTATTCTTTAAAAATATTTTAATTCAATTTTTCTGTTATTCTCACTAATATTACCTTCATTTCTTATCTCACGATGTCCTATTTTGCTTCCTAATTTGTGTCCATAGAGTTATAATGGCTAAAAAGAGGGCTACTCCCAGTCATTGTATCACGGTTGGATTTTGAAAAAGCCATAAGAGGTTCGTCTGGTGTTCTTTCTCTCCAATTACTAATACTCCTACTGATAACACTACGGAGCCAATTGGTAGAGAGTCTTTTTATAATGATAAAACGAAATGAACTATTTTGATTGATTTAGGGTTATAAGAAAAAACATCAAGGTTATGAAAAAGAAATGGATATTATTGTCAGCGGCAGCGTTGATGAGCTTAGGTTTGGTAACCGGTTGCGGTCCTGTTGTGACCGGAGGACCGGATGTAGTGGTGGGCGGCGGAATCTATCCGGCTCCGATACCATTACCCCCTCCCGGCCCTAATGTATTTAGACCAGGTGGTCCTTATGGACCCGGTTTTCAACCTGGAGGACCTATGCCTTTGGGTAACCCAGGCGGACCCGGTGGTCCTGGCGGTCCAGGTGGTGGTCCTGGATTCGGTCCTGGGGGTCCCGGTGGACCCGGCGGTCCCGGTGGAGGTCCCGGTGGGTCTGGAGGCGGACCCGGTGGTCCCGGTGGACCTTTGGCAGATTGAAAATTTTATAGAAAATAAATTTTTTTGAAATTTTTTCTGATAAAATTTGTGGAATATAAAAATTCGCTATAACTTTGCACTCGCAAACGGGACGATAAAGCAGTTTAAAACGGCAAGTGTCCCGAATGTAAAAATTGGTGCGGTAGTTCAGTTGGTTAGAATACCGGCCTGTCACGCCGGGGGTCGCGG
>JAFLTP010000029.1 GCA_022510405.1 Muribaculaceae bacterium
AGCAAAAGATTGTGACAGATTATATATCAGAGATATTTAATCGAAACGGTTTAATATAGGGCAGAAAACGAAGGGTTTAATTGAGGATGGAGAGAAATTGGGGCAAATGGGTTGATTTTGTGAGAGTTATGAAAGGTGAATAAAAAAGGCCGGGAAAAACGAAATGTTTAATTTGGTTTAATTTTGGTTTACATTCGGGGGTTGAAAGGTTTACATAATCTTAGCCGGTGGTAGTAAAAAGTATCACCGGCTTTATTTTTGCCGTCTGCCGGGGTATGATCGGCATGGAGAGAGCAGAATGAAGGAATAACAAGGTAACCCGAATGCCGTATCAATAAAGGGATTTAGAGGAATTATATGAATCCAGGCCAATATGGATCAAGAGGAGGTGTGATTGGGATTTTAAAGGCATTATAGAGGGGTTATAATGGCATTAAAAGGCAAGATGAAGGGCAGCCAGGGGGACTGCCCTATTTTATGCTTAAAACGTCAAATTTTGCTACTGGGGATACAGGTGGAGAGACAAAGTGGGGTTACATTTTTTCAAAACTGGGGTTACACTTTTAGGGTATTTAGGGGGGTAGGTAGAGGGGGTGAAAAATACCATAATTTTAAAATAGACCCTCAAAAAGGGCGTTTCACATTGAAGAAAAAACCACCACTTTTCAAAGCTCCTCCTTATTAAATAAGGATAAAATCAGTGTTTTAGACTTCCAGAATGGATGTTTTAAGGGGGTAACTCTCGTAAATAGGATTTTATAGAGTCTCAAACAAGCAACACGAAGCTATTTAGAAAGATTTGTAAGATTATTATTTCTTCTCTCCTAAGATAAAGGAACCGAGATCTATTCCTTTTCCTTTCCTAATCCCATCATATTTGGATGACTCAGTAACATAATTCACATTTTTTGTGTACGGCATATATTTTTTCTCACTTGTAGCCGGAACCGGACAAATTATTTGGTAGGTTGCAGGAATCTCATAATCTCCATTGTATAATGGGTCTATCAAAGGGATGGCAATATTAAAAGAAAAACATTTTATTTGACCATAACTACCATCTTGAGAGTCATAATTGCCTATTACATCATCAACTATGTCATTATCAATTAGAGCTATTCCTTCTTCATTTGTTGTTCGACTTTGAAGATAAGATGCTACTTCTTTTGCAAAAAGAGTGTCAGTAAGCATTTTATTTTTAAATTCTTTTACAAGCTTTTGTTTACCTTCTTCGGATGAATGCCATCGTTTATTTTCTCTTTCATAATTGACAAAGAATCTTGCCACATCATTATTGGCCATCACGGTAGACTTTAGGTTATCACAAATAATCCTTAATGAATCCACTTGAACCACAGGCGATTCATTATTGATAATTTCGGTTACATCCGGATTCTTCTTTTCATTATTACAAGCCAGTAAAGGCAGAATAATACTTAGTAAACAAACAGATCTTTTCATTTTTTTAGATTGATTTTAAAGTAATTTTTTAGAATTTGCGGGTTAGGCCGACGATACGGCCAATCCGGATGATATCTTCGAATTTCACCTTATAATCTTTATAATCGGGATTATAGGAATGTAGAGTCAGGCTGTCTTTGCCCTCTTTAGATATTATTTTCAAAACAGCGCCTTCAGTAGTGTCAATAATGCATAGTTTACCTACAACATCTGCATGTCGGTCTTCCTCAATCCTACAAAATACGGTGTCTCCAGGATGTATATCGGGTAACATAGACTCACCTGATACATCGATAGAGAAATCATAGTTGGCGAATTGTGGCATGAATTCCTTCATTTCAAATTCATGAGATTCTTCCGCTATCCCGCTCATGAAACCGGCAGCGACAGAAACATCAGCGAGATGTGGCCTATATTCCTTCTCATCCAGTTCTATAAAACCCTCCCCGGTAAGCATATAATTCTTGTTGATTACTGTCGGGAAAGCGTTGGCAATCCTTTCCAATATTGATACTGTCAATTTACCATCTCTATTGGCGAAAGTATCATAAATTTGACTTTTGCCTTTCATATCAATTTTTTCTCCTAATTCTAATTTGGTATGTACTAACCCTTTCTTCCTTAGGAGTTTCCATGCAGCATTTATTCTCTCAGATAAAGAATCCATTCAAAAGGTTTTAATGTGAATTTGTTAAAAAATGATAATACGTGTGATTTTTCTCACGAAATATTTGTCGTGTGATTTTTCTCACGTTATCTTTGCAACAAATTCAGCAATGAATAACGCCCAAAAATAATAAAAAAGGGCGAGAAAGGCAATAAGAGACATGAATAAGGAAACCAATGAGGTTAAAAGGAACTCCGAGGAGCGGTTAAGTGTAGCATTGAGGCAGTTGAGTCAGACCTTGGTGCGAAACCTGGAGGATCTGGCGGTAGTGCTTGACGGCTATGAGGTGACGCATACTGTGAAAGAGATGGAAGACTCGAATGAATACGGGGCATTGGTGGCCGGCTATTTCGGGATCAATGAATTGATCAAGGATATAAACAAAGCAATAAATCGGGAAAGAAAATGAAAAAGTGGATTAAAGTGAGCAAGAAGGACCGGGATGTCTTGAAGAAGATCTTCAAGGTGACGGAGAGGACAGTTTTCAACGCCCTGGGGGTTGTGGACGAGAACAATGAACTTCACAAGCGGATCCGAAAGGCAGCCCTGGAACATGGAGGCGTATGGGTGACAGAGTTACCGGTTTTCGAGACGATTCATCTTGCAGACGGGACAATGAGGCAGGAGTTTGCCAACGGAGCGGTAGTGGAATTTTACCGGAAAGATGGCTCCGGGAAGGTATTTTTCAAAGGTAAAGAGGTAAGCAGGTATGAAGAAGTCAACGTCCCGATGATCTTTGGGATCCAGGCGGAGGCATCGGCATTAAGATAAAAAGAAGGAGGAAAGGAGTATGGAATATTACGGTAACAGGCTATGCATATCGATGCGGGATCTTGTAGACGGTGGTATCATGACCGAGCCGAACTACAAGGCGATGGCATCTCGAGGACGCTTTGATGTTGTAAGACGAGGCGGAGGAGCCGCCGGCTCTTATGCCCTTGTTGCCGTAGACAGTTTGCCGGAACGTTACAGGGCGAAGGTTGATGAAGTTTATCCCGGAGGGACAGAGATGAAACTGCAAGGTTGGATCAAGAGTAATTATGAGTTGGATCCGGGAGCCACAGCATACTTCTTTTCTCCAGAGAAATGTGGCATCCAGTTGACTGCAGAAAAGGCAAAGGAATATTCGGTGAACGCATCGGTGCTCAACACCTGCATAAAACTGTATGACAGTGCCTATGCCTCTCATAAAATGTTTGGGGGCAAATACAACTGGGAGATGATGGCAGATACAATTTCGATTTTAAGAAAAGAATTCGGCCACACTTTACCAGCCTCCACCCTACGATTCCGGAAGAAGGTAAACGAATACAAGGCAAAAGGATACGAGTGTCTGATCAGCGGTAAGTTCGGTAACCAGAGTGCAAGGAAAGTGGATCTTAGGATAGAGAGATTACTCCTCAGCTTAGCCATCCAGACTTACAAGCCCTGGAACACCAATGTACTCGAGCAATACAACATGTTTGTGACGGGTGAGCTTGACGTGTGGGATTATGAAACCGGGGCACTCTTCAACGCCGATGAATTCATTGACAAGAACGGTGATCCCATCACCCTTAGCGAGGCTACGATCAACAATTACCTGAACAAACCCAAGAACCGGCTATTGATAGATCACAAGTTGATGGGATACACAACCTTCACTCATGAGGTGGCTCCTCATATGCACAGGAACAGACCTGAGTTTTCATTATCAAAGGTTTCCTTTGATGACCGTGACCTGCCGAGGAAGCTGAAAGACAGCAAGCAGAGACCAAAGGCTTATTATGCATACGATGTGGCGAGCGACTGTTGCATAGGCTATGCATATAACCGGGGGAAGAATGTGGATCTGGTGGTGGATATGTTCCGGAATATGTTCCGACTGCTTGACCGAAACGGCTGGGGATGTCCTGCAGAGGTTGAAGTAGAGAACCATTTGATGAGCCAATGGAAGGATTCTTTCCTGAGAGCAGGAGTCATGTTCCCATTTGTGAGGTTCTGCGCACCGATGAACTCCCAGGAGAAACATGCCGAGCATAAGAACCGGAGCAAAAAGATAAGCATAGAACACAAGAACCATGTAGGGATCGGGAGGTTCTATGCCAAGAGCAGACAATACCGGACAGAGAATGTGAAGGTATTTGATGAGTTGAACAATACGTATGTGGATAAAGAATATTACAGTTGGGATGAGCTGATCGCAGATGATATGAAGGACATACGCGAATATAATCATGCCCTTCACCCAAACCAGAAGAAATATCCCGGGATGACGAGATGGGATGTGCTTGTGGCTAACATCAACCCGACCCTCCAGCCCCTTGACAAGGCTACGATAGCCAGATTTGTCGGAGAAAAGGTAAGCACAACGATCAGAAGAAATTCCTATTGCCGGGTATGTGGGGAAGACTGGTGGCTGAGCAAGGTAGAAGCCATAGAACATCTTGCACCGAACGATTATAAGGTGGACGCCTATTACCTCACTGATGAAGCCGGGAAAATAACCGACATGTACATCTATCAGAATGACCTTTATATAGACAAGCTTGAAAACATAGGCACCTTCAACACTGCGAAGGCAGAGCAGACCGAAGAGGATGAAAGGATTTTCCTTGAGCAGCGTAAAAAGATTGCCCATTTCCAGAAGTATATAGAAGAACGCGCTATCGAAAGGGTTGGAATCACGGAAAAGGTCACTGAAGAGATTCCGGAGGATATGGAAGATGTGATAGAGATTGAGACTATTGCTCCGGACACAATGGAAGAGGAAGAATATGAATTTATCGACTTTGCAGAAAGGGGTAAAAGAGCCATTTAGAACGATATTAAAATACTGTTAGAATATGATTACAACAGAAATAAAAAACAAGATCTTAGACGCAGTAAGGGCCAACCGGGCCAACTATCCGAGCGACGCGAAACATGCAGCCTCCCTGGGAATAACGACCTCTGTGTACAGTGCCGTGAAAAACGGGCAGACAGAAAGGGTGCTCAGCGATGCCAACTGGATCAGCATAGCAAGGAAACTTGGAGTAAGCCTGAGGGGCGAGATAGAATGGAAGACAGCCAAGACACCTACCTTCCAGTTTATCACGGCTCAGCTGGAAGCGTGCCAGGGGAGCAGCATCAGCGCCATCATGTGTGACCTCCCTAACATCGGGAAGACCTTCACTGCGAGACATTATGTAAAGACGCATCCGAACGCGATTTATGTGGACTGCTCCCAGGTGAAGACCAAGCTTAAACTTGTGAGGAAGATAGCCGGTGAATTCGGTGTGGATTCCAAAGGTAAATATTCTGACGTGTATGAAGACCTGGTCTATTACCTGCGCTCCATAGACAATCCTCTGATCATCCTTGACGAGGCGGGAGACCTGCAGTATGAAGCCTTCCTTGAACTCAAGGCACTGTGGAACGCCACCGAGAGGTGTTGCGCCTGGTATATGATGGGAGCCGACGGACTTAAAGAGAAGATCAACCGGAGCATCGAATGCAAGAAGGTGGGCTACACCGAGATGCTCAGCAGGTATGGCGACCGTTACAGCAAGGTCACCCCGGATGATGGCAAAGAGCGTCAGAGATTTCTGATGGAGCAGGCACGGATCGTAGCGAAACTGAATGCACCTGAAGGGACAGATGCCGGGGAGATAGCGAGAAGATCAGCAGGAGGATTGAGAAGGGTTTATACCGAGATAGAAAAACTTAAAAGGGTATGATTGATGGCGAAGCGAGCATACAGTCCGAAAGAGGTGATGTCGAAGAGTTACAAGACATTGCCTTGGAGCGAAAGATGGAGCGGACCATTCGGTTTTCCTACAGTGAACGAGAAGTGGTTTATCAGCGGAGCATCAGCGGGAGGGAAAAGCAGCTTTGTGATGCAACTCTCCAAGGAACTTACTAATTACGGGATGGTGCTTTACTGCTCATATGAAGAAGGGGTTAGCCAAAGTTTCAAGAACCGTATGGAGATGTTCAGGATGAACGAGGTGCAAGGGAAGTTCCGGGTAATTACGGAGGATACATTCGAGGATCTGATGAGCAGGCTTGCCAAACCCAAGAGCGCACATTTTGTGATAGTGGACAGTTTTCAAGTGGCCGAGTGGACATACGATCAGGTAAAGAAAATCACACAGCGCTTTCCTGCGAAGAGTTTCATTTTTGTTTCCCAGGAATACAAGGGTCAACCGATGGGGAAAGCAGCCATGCGTCTGAAGTATCTATGTGGAGTCAAGGTAAGAGTGTTGGGTTACAAGGCTTTCTGCCAAGGCAGATTCACAGAAGATCCGGGGAGTTATTATCCGGTATGGGAAGAAGGGATCATCAGGACTTCTAACACCCTGGGGTAAAATGAAATTATAACCGATAAAGATTTAACGACATGAAACAGCAGGTGACGAATTTTGGAAGATTTTATTCAGCCTTCCGGAAACTTAAGATGTATGGAGATCCGGAAGAGACCAAACGCGAATTAGTGCTGCAGTATACCAACGGAAGGACTGAATCATTGAAAGAGATGAGCCGGAACGAATACATCTCCCTATGCGTCTCCCTCGAAGAGATGAACGGGAGTCGCGACGAGTTGAAACGACGGCGGAGCATAGTGCTTAAACTGATGCAGGAACTTGGGGTGGACACGACAGACTGGGCGCAGATCAACGACTTCTGCCGGCATCCGAAGATATCGGGGAAGATATTCCGGGACCTGAGCATCGAAGAATTGATAGGACTGGCGACAAAACTTCGAGGAATCAAGAGAAAAGGTTGGCAACGACAGGAGCAGGGAAACGGGCAACAGGAAAGCGGCATGCAGTCGCAGCGAGTATTCTATCTAATGGATCTTAACGGATTCTGCAATATAAACCTTAACTGAGATGAAAAAAATATTGAACCAGATCAAGAATTACATCCAGCTCCATACCTCAGAGATGGAAAATGAAGAATACATAGAAGTGATGAGAGAAATATCGAATTGGGCCAATAATGAGGCTGACCTTATCGAATACAGGAAAGATAATGTGGAAGGATGCAATTTTTAATCACAAAAAATCAAATTAAACAACAAATCATGGCAAGACAGAAGAAAACCATCATCAGCGGCGTAAGCAAAGATGCAGCCGAGGAAGCGTTTGCCAACTATGCCAAGGCAAGTGCAGAACATTCCAAGATCACGGCGGAGATAGAACTAAAATGTGCTCAGATCCGCGAGAAGTATCAGGACAAATTATCAAACCTTCAGGAGGAGAAAGAGAAGAGTTTTGATACCCTACAGGCATTTGCCCTGGAGAATCAGGATGAACTTTTCAGCAGGAAGAAGAGCCTTGAGATGGTGCACGGAACCATAGGATTCAGAACCGGCACGCCAAAACTTAAAACCTTAAAGGGTTTTACATGGGCAAGTGCATTACAGCTTGTAAAGGAATTCCTTCCAAGCCATATCCGTATATCGGAGGAGATTGCCAAAGATAAACTGCTTGCCGACCGTGATGACGAGAAGGTGTCTGCAAATCTTTCACGTTGCGGAATTTCCGTTGTGCAGGAAGAATCGTTTTTTGTTGAACCCAAAAAAGAAGAGGGTGCGGCATGAAAAAAGAGTTGACACGTCCTCCCAAGATTGCACTCTGCAGGGTCTGTAAAGGCACCGGCAGAATGCAGGGAGACACCCCGGACGAGATACATCCTTGTCTTCAATGTGAAGGCAGCGGAAGAGTAACAGTAAGTTGCGAGATGACATTAGACATAAGGCCGTACACACCAAAAACCCATAAAACACTGTAAAGGATGAAGGGGAAGGGTAAGAAAAAACCCGGAATAAGTTATCAAAAGAGAGCACTTGAAATAAACAGGATATACGATACCCATGCTAAACAGGGAATCCCAAACCGGGAAATATGGCGCAGGTTCGTATATCCTGCGTACGGTATAAGTGAACGAACCTTCTACAATCTTTTGAAAGCCCCGTTAAAACCGGGTTTTCACACACCTATTATCCAATTCCCCTCCCTTTTTGACAATCTCGATGAAGACGGATCAGATAATTAAAAAGATACTCCGGGACATACAGGTAGAAATGGCTGACGAATTTGACAAGAATTTTGAACGTCAGGCATTTTTTTCGGAGGCATGGCAGCGTAGGAAAAGTCCTATAAAACCCGGGAGAGCGATTCTGGTTGACACCAGTAAGCTCCGGAGAAGCATAAACAGCGAGATACGAGAAAACAGCATAGTCTTCAAGAGCGAACTTCCCTACTCAGCCATACATAATGAAGGTGGAGAGATCAAGGTAACAGAGAAAATGAAGAAGTTTTTTTGGTATAAGTATTATGACACATCAGGCTCATTCGGAAGACGTAAGGACGGCACTTTAAGGAAAGACAAACGCACGGTTCAATTATCTACCGAAGCGGAGTTTTGGAAGTTCATGGCCTTAATGAAGGTAGGTTCAACCATCAAAATACCCAAAAGACAATTCATCGGAATCGCTCCTGAAGTTGAAAAGACAGTCAGGGAAATAATTGAAGATAATCTAAATGATTTTTTTAACAACATAGAATTTGACATTACAGAGAAATGAGAAAGGAAGTTTACGAAAAAATAAGAGAGAAACTCCTTGAGATAGGAGAAAACGAGATAGCCCATATCGATATGTGGAACCGGAATGTGGAATTCATCGAGCAGGAGACGGCTTGGGCACGGCCGGCGGTATTTATAGAATTTGAACCGGTGCAATGGGTCAGTATCGTTTCCGGCATCCAATATCGAGCCGAAGCAAAAGTTAGACTTCACATTGTGACAGACTGGGATACCCAGAACACAGATGTTTTTGAACTTCCGGAAAAGATCCATTCTGCTTTAGCCGGTCTGGAGGGAGAATCATTCACAGATTTCACTCTATTGGAGAGCCATACGAACCACAATCATGAGGAGATAGTGGAGAGCATAGAAGTGTATAGTTTCATGGTGTTTCTGAATTTAAAAAAATGAATTATTTGAGATAAAGAACCTATGAAATGGATAGTAGTTTTTGAAGATGGTAAACAACAACCCTTCCTTAGACTTGATGAATCGGAGGTTAAGGAACTTATCAAAATATTGAAAGATCCTTATAAAAAAGCTCTAAGGAAACTTGAAAAATATCAAGATATCCATGAATCCGGTGAAGCAACAGAACGCCAAGAAAATATTTTATTACAAACAGAAGAATTAGTGAGACTAATGGATAACATAATTAATATATAATAGAAATAGAAACCTTAATAGAAAAAAGAATATGAGATCAGATCTGATATATCGAGGCGGTAAGGGTTACACTCTCCATCAGGCGGTGAGGATACTCAAGAGGGAGAAACTGACGAGAATTAAATAAGAATTGATATGAAAAGATACGTATTAATACTTTCTCAATATTTCCTTAAAGGTCATCCAAAGGAAGGTAATCATACAGAATTCCATAGAAAATATGTGGAAGGATCTAAAATTCATACAATCAGAACGAATTATGATTTTTGGAAAAGCAGAATAGAAGAAATCAACAAAGGGTATGCATATCTATCAATAAGAATTTGGGAAGGTAAACCATACAGAAGTAAGAAATATGAATTTGCAAGACTTTATGAAGCAGGGATTCAAAAAATTCAGTTTAAAGATTTATCACGTAAAGCCAATGTAGAAGGAAAACTGATAGACTTACCATTACTTTCAAAGAATGATGGGCTTGATTTTAACGATTTCTTTTATTGGTTTAAATCCTACAACCTTAAAGAACCTTTGGCAATAATACATTTTACACAATTTAGGTATTAACATGGAGGTTTTGAATAAAATTACTTTGCATTTAGGGGATTGTATGGAAGTATTAAAAGAGATGCCGGATTTGTCTTTTGATTTGGCCATAGTGGATCCACCATATTTCTCAGGGCCTGAAAGAAGAGGATTCTATGGCTCGCAAATTAGCTCAACAGGTATTAAAAGAAGAAATTATCCAAAATCTGAAAAATGGATCGTACCTGATAAAAGATATTTTAAAGAATTAGAAAGAGTATCTAAATACTATATTGTATGGGGTTGCAATTACTTTAACTATATCTTTGCCCCAGGGCGTATTATATGGGATAAGTGTAATCAATCAAGTTCTTTTTCCGATTGTGAAATAGCCGCCACTAATCTTTTCTCTTCGGTTCGTTTATTATCCTGTGGAATGGTATGTGTCAAGGAAAGAGCATTCAAGAAGGCCGAATAATGCAAGGAAACAAGAAATTAAATGAAAAAAGGATTCATCCCACACAAAAGCCAATAGCTTTGTATGGTTGGCTCTTGAATCAATATGCTAAAGAGGGGTGGAAGATTCTTGACACTCATTTAGGAAGCGGAAGTATAGCTATAGCTTGTGATGAATTGGGATATTCCCTTACTGGAATAGAAATAGATCCGGTTTATTTTACCATGGCCAGAGAAAGAATTCAAAAACATCAATCAGTATCAAAATTATTTTAAAATATGGGGAGAATTATAAAACGCTTTACTTGTCTCATTAGAGGGCATGATTGGAAAACTGTAGACCTAATTAAAGATCCTTATGAAACAGAACCACTATGGATTCAATTCAACTGTTCAAGATGTGGAGATTTTAAAGTTGGGATTTTTTCCAAAGATTTGGTTGAAAGAATGACTAAAAAAGAACAATTAAATAAGAATTGATATGAAACTTACAATTGAGATAGATATAATCGGGGAAAGAGAAGATGGGAGGTTAAATAAGATTGTTCGCAGTAACCTTCAAAATACAGAAGGTCAACAAAAAATCTCTCCGTCTCAAATACAATATCTAATTAAGGCGGAGAAAAAAATGATTTCAGCACTTGAAGAAATATCAGTCTATTCCAAGGATTGACTTTACATGATCAAAAGAACCATCAATATTGAAAAAAAGGTCATCATTCCCTTGATAGACTTTTTGAATTCCATCAGTGAAGACTCTACAAAACCCATCAAACTCTGATATAGCAATAATTTTTTCAATATTCAGGCATGTCATGGATCCGTCTGAGGTTTTAACAGTGACAAATTTACTCATACGATCATTATTATAAGTTTGGCAAGACAAAATTAACATAAATATCCGGAACGGCTTATATTCTACATACGATAAAGGTTTGGCGACCAGGGCTGTTCCGGGTATTTTTATGAAATAAAAAAATTGAGCCGGGTGAACCGGCTCTTATTTTGGAATAAAATTTGCGGAATAAAGGGATAAATATTAAATTTGCAATGAGGATTCCGTAGCTAATGACTACCGATTCCTCGCCAGAAGGAGGAGTGATTATCATTCCTCTGACTTTTTATATAGGAGCCTTGGCTTACCATTCTCCAAAAGCCAAATCTCTTTTATGGGCTGTCCATCCATTACCCTTTGTCTTATAACGCGTTTCATATATGCATCAGTCAAATCAGGCTTTTCAATTATCAACCTGTCAGATTGCTTTAAACCGTCATTTAGCATATTTCTGAATGCCCTTTTAGGATTTTGAGTAATGAAACCTTCATGTTCGTACCAATAGTCGCCAATTTTAATGTCAGGACATTTTCCATAATAGATAGTTCCTTTCAAAGCCCCATAAACACAATCATAATCAAACTTAGCCGGACGTGACATCTTGGGAGTAAGCCATACTTTTTTACCTTCTGAAGCAAAACACTTTGCAACATCCATCAAACGATCAAAGTCTGAATCATTACGATTTACCAGGTTACTAATTTCAATTTCCCCTTTACCAATGGTAATTTTTTCAGATTGTAACTCCACACAGGAACGTATAAACTTACAGGCAGCACATAACTCATTATCCGGAATAAAATGTTTGGCCAGATTAGTCTTTCCCTTTGCAATATCGCAATCTCGGCAACGTCGGATGGTATAAGGATTATAATCCGGAAATGTCTTTTGTTCAATACCGGGATTAAAACGAAATATTCCCTTTGAGTCCTTTTGCAACGCAATCTCTCCAAGAGCCATTGCTTCGTCATGCGGAGTGGCAGGATATTTGGATTTGCGAACCTGGACTACAGTGCAACGGCAATTCCATCCATTGGGAGGATAGTATTCTTCCCAAAACGGATCGGATGGAGGCAAAGTCACACCATCCAGGGCAGCATGTTCGGGACGTACCTTGTCATCGTTCTGGGTACGGTATTGAAGATTATAGCGGTCCCCATCTTTCATGAAACTATCCCATTTGGCAGCCATATCAGCAGAAGCAACGACAAAATTATACTCGGCTCTCAAGTAATTCTCATTGTAAGTAGAATCGATGCTTCTAACATCATTCAAAAAGCGTTCGAACGGTTTTCTATCCCCGTTCTCATCGATAAGAGCCGGGAAAGCCTCATTCAGTTCATGAAAAGCCTTCATTCCGGAAAAAATGAAATCTGATCTCTGCAGTCTCCTGCGCATGGCATCAGACATTTTGACGTGTTCAAAACCTGAGTCAAGAGCTGAGGCATGCTTATCAATAAATTTCTGCACCTGTGGAGAGGAAAGAATATCGATAGAAAGTTGAGACCCCTTTGAATTATAGACAGCCTTCATCATACCGTCAAACAAGTCAGAGAGTTTTTTACGCAACTCATCCCCCTTTTCATTACGGCCTGCAGTTAATTGCCCGGGACATTCTTCAAGCAGCAGAGCATAACGCCGGTGTAGCCCCTCATAATCGGAGGGGCTCAGTCGAAAAAATTACGACTGTTTTTCTTTTTCGGATTTTCTTCCGGAACATCATCCGGTTCAGGCATCAACGGCGCAAGATTGTTCCTTCTTTCCCCAACCGGCATACCGTACTTTTCAGCGAAATAAGAAGGATCCACATCATAGCGGTCTGAAATCATTGTCTCATACTGTATCTGCTGCTCCGGAGTATAATCAACCGCATCATCCCATTCAAACCTTAATCCCTGAATAGGGAATCCATGTTTAACCATTTTAGGGATAAGCTGATTATTTACAATGTCACGAAGGAAATCCCGGTCGGACTCCACAAGGTTCTGAAACACCTGAAGGTGTGTTTCAGATTGAGAAAGTGAAGAGCCGTCTTCAATAGTCATGGTCTGTCCTATGACAAGTTTTGAAAGTTCCGAATTTGCTCGATCGATACGTTTGTCATAAACATTGAATGCGTCTCCTTTCCCCGACTCAACAAACTGTACCTCCGTCTCCATTCCTGTAACCATGGCAAGATTGGAGCCGGCTTCCTCAAGCATACGTTCCAACCTTCGCCATTCGTTCTTATCCCTTGTCGTAGTTTTTGCCACTCGCATCGGCATACCGAAAATTTCAGCGAAAGCATCCCAAAATGCAAGGGCATTCTTTTTGGGAATGGTCTGCTGTGCAGCCTTGAGATATTTTCCAAGGTCATAAGGCTTGCCGGCTTCGATGAGCCAATCATTATATGGGGCCTCATGATAATCAATGCCGGAACGCCAATCGTCCCACACATTCTGAATGCAACGATGGTATTCAGGTATTACATGCTTACGAGGTATGAGAGAAACCTTCTCATAACAGATGCACCCGTCTCCATCTTGAGTAAGGCTGCCAAGTTCTATGAGGGAGTGTCCCCACCAAAGGGAATCATGGCAAAGTTCCAGAAGTTGTTTAAACCAGGACTGGTCAAAGTAGTGCATTGCATCCTCCTGATCCTCTCCCTTTTCGTTTACAAGTTTAAAGGAACGGGACATGACAAAACCGCGCCGTTGCTCGATACATCCTGAAAGATGCAAATCTACATCAACATCGCGATATATGTCATAAAGTTTATTTCTGTTAGGGTTATCAACATTTATAGCCAACTGCCATGACTTACGCCAGTCGGCAATATCCTTTCGGGTCAGCGCGTCTGTGGTGCGATGGATTTCCATCACAATACTCCGGAACTTTTGTCGGTCGCTTTCCTTGGCCAGGTTGAGGTCGCCATGAGAAGTATGCAGAATCAGGTCTTCACTCTTCTTGGAGCGAAAATTATCAAGGAACTTGTCAAGTATATTCATATTGTTACCAATTATGGCGGAGTCTTGGATCCGAGTGAAAAATTGTAGCGTTAGATACAGAACCGTCAGGTTCCTCAACAAGAGGCAGGTCGGGGACTATCTTTCCTGCCTGTACCCCTTCGAGCCAACGGATGGCACGTTCATAGCGTTCTTTGCGGATTTCTATACCCATTTTTTGAGGAAGCGATGCCACCAGATGATATAGCGCAACATCTACAGTATACATCACTATAAGTCTGTTTCTCGCTTTTTTCTTTGCGGAAAAAATCGCCTCACAGTCATAGGTAGGACGCAGATAACCGGATATTTCCTCAATGGCTTCAAATTCGGCATTTTTACGATTTTCGTCAGAAGCCTGAGAAATCACTTTCAAAGCAGTCTCTCCAATGACCACTTTGTAATCATCATCTGTAATAAACATAATTTTTAAGATTAAGTGGTTACAAAAAGAGCCATGCGTTCAATGGATTCAACTGAAATACCTTTCCGGAACTTCTTATGCTTAATCAGTTCCTTTATATTTTTTTTTGGTACCACTTTCAGGGATCCACCCAAATTGAGGACATAATACTTAACGCCGAAAAGCGCAGCCAATTCTTTTGCTTCTTTCACGGCCCTTTTGTATCGCCATGCGAAAATCCACTGTCTGATTGTCTTGAACATAATATTAAAATTCGGTTTGCTTGATATTTACCATGAATTTTTAGGGCGCCGACGGGGGACGGACAACGGTTTAAAAGTTTCCTGCCTTGTATTTCTCTGAAGGAACCATATTGCACCTTCATCAGCATCGGGAGCATCGTCATGGACACGGGATCCACGTTCAAGGGCAAGAGTCTGTTCTATGCCCACCTCCATATCCGGAGAATCCTTGAGAGCCTCGTTATAGAAAATGCAACCTCTTTCCCACAGGGGGGATACAGCCTCGATACGTTGGATCTTGTCAGGCTTTTTACGATAGTCAGGCATAATGGGCAACTGATAGCCTCTTATATTTCCTTCGGTGGCGAATTCATCAAGAATGATATCCTGAAGCATATTCGCTTCAATAAAGAAAGAGACCACGACATTATCCGGAAGCGACTCATAAAGATTATAAAGCCATCTGACCATACCGGAAACAGTATCCTGACGAACGTAAGTATCGATAAGATGCAATTCACGGCCAATCTTACCCCACAGACGACAAGCTTTATAGTCGTTGGCAGTTGTCGATTTAAACGAAGGGTCTGTGTAGCATACAAGCATCTCATATTTATGTAGAGGGAGGACTTTCTTATACCGGATCCATTCATGACGAAATATGGTGCCGTCATTGATGGGATTATGCATCATCTCCTTCTCCCAAGCACGGTAACCGACAAAATCCTTATATGCCTGTGCCTCTTCCTTTGTCCATTTTTCCGACCAGACGGGATTGCCGTCTTTATCGACAGCTTTTATTTCCGAGACATGTACCCCCTTAGATGCCGAGATATTGGCAAGGACTGAATTTTTAGAGATAAGGTTGCCGACCATTATAAAGCGCCCTCGACCCACATCCAAGGCTCCAAACAAAGCCTCCTTTACCCAATCGGTCAAGTCTTTCACACGTTTCTCATTCCTGCAGAGCTCATCATCATCCAAGTCATCTATTACTATATAATCCGGACGCGCTTCACGATCACGCAGGCCACGGGGAGACTGACCACGACCTACGGCAAGGAACTTTGCACCACCTTTAGTCTTGAATTCACCTTCGAGCCAAGAACCGAGATTTTTTTGCTCGCCGAAATCAGCAATCAATTTCTGATTGAATTCCAGTTCCGCCTGAAGGTCTCCAAGAAGCCGGATTGCGGAGTCTTCGGATTTGCCCACCGTTATCATGAAGTTGATAAGACGTTTGGGCTGAAAAATAAGCCAAAGAGGGATGAAAACCCCGATATGCGTTGACTTGGCATGACCGCGTGGCCACTTGAAGACTGCCTTCAGATTCGGAGTATTTTTAATTTTTAGAGCAGCCTTTGTATGAAAAGGAGCATTGTGAATTAACTTGATTGTCTCACCGGAGGCTTTATCCCTCAGAGTCAGGAAATGAGCAAAATAATACTCGCAGAACTCATCATAGTTGGAAAGCAGGTGACGGATACGCCGGTCACGATCTGCCAGAGTCTCTTTGGCTACAGCCATAGAAACTTCAGTCAAAGCCTGAACCTCGCGGCAATGTTCCTGCCAGCGTTCAAAAGCCTCTTTCTGTTCTTTAGTCAGACCGTTTTTCATATCAAGCCAGGGATCCTTTGCTCATGGATTCAATGAGGAACTTATCCTGATATTTGTTTATGGCCTTGATGAGTTCCGGGGTAACGTCGGGATCAGTGGCCGAACGGTACTCAAGCCATTTTGAGAAAGCCATGAAGACCTCGATAGCAGAGACCACATTCGCCTGTTTATCGAGTTTCTGAATTACGGATGCAAGTTTGGAAAGTTTGTCTCCGAGGCTCGAAATGAGACCCGGGTCTTCTGATTCATTGACCTGCTGAATGAGTTTGTCAATTGTCAGGAGCAATTTGTTTACAAGTTCCGGGCGCGTGATGTTCTTTGCTGCCCTTGCCTCTTTCCATCCGTCAGAGGTACACCATTTTGAAATGGTGACTCGTGAGACCCCGACCTTATCAGCTATTTCCGTCTGCTCCAATCCGGAAAGGAACAAAGCCCGGGCAAGGTCTTTTTTCTTTTCAAGTTCTGCTTTTGTCATTTTGAAATATTATTAACTCGTATAAGGCTTTGCACTCTTCAGTGCAAAGCCGTAAGACTATGCAAAAATGACGGGTTTAGGGCTCGAGGGCAAGAAATCATGCAACGGTTTCATAGAAGTATGCAACGGTTTCACACTTTCTTGCCGAGCAGTCAATTAAGGGATAATATTGCAACAAAAATTGACTGTAATCACGATGGGAAAAAGAGTAAGATTGACAGATGACAGCCTTAACAGCCATGGTAGCCGTGTCATTACTGCCGGAGTCGATATTGCGCAATATGAGAGAAACCCTGTTCTCTTATACATGCATGAGAGAGGAAAGGTGATAGGCTACATGAAGGATCTCAAGGTAGAGAACAACGAGATAACCGGGGAACCGATATTTGACTGCGCCACCGAATTATCCAAACAATGCAAGAAGCAATGGGAGATCGGATCTTTGAGAATGGTCAGCATAGGTATCGATATCATTGAGCTCAGTGAAAAGGAGGAACACCTTGTTCCGGGACAAACCTCCCCCACGATAACTAAAAGCAAGATTTTCGAGACCTCTATTGTGGATATAGGGGCTAATGACAATGCCATTGTCATGCGTCAGAATGGCAGACAGATAACACTTGGCAGGGATAGTGAGAACCCACTGCCATTAATAAACTATAAACCTCAAATTACAAAACAGGAAATGGAACTGAAAACAATCGCCCTGCAATTAGGGTTGCCGGAGTCGGCAGATGAGACAACAGTCCTCTCCAAAATCAATGAGCTGAAAGGCCAGGAGGAGGAAACGAAAAAACTTAAAAAGGAGAAGGAGGATCTTATTCTTTCCCAAGTGACCGGTGCTGTGGAAAATGCCATTAAGGAAAACCGTTTGACCGCAGATAAAAAGGAGCATTTCATTAACCTGGGCAAGACAATAGGATTGGAAACACTCAAAACCACTTTGGACGCGATGTCGCCGGCTGCTCGCCTTAGTGCCACTATCAATCAGGGAAGCGATCCAAAATCGGCCACTGATAAGACCTACTCCAAAATGAGTGAGGTTCCGGAAGAGGAACTGAAAAAAATGCGCCAGGAAAACCCTGCAGAGTACAAGAGGCTCTACAAAGCTGAATATGGATGTGAATGTGAAATCTAAAACCAAATAATAAGAAATGAAGACAACAAAGAAAACTTTGTCCGCACTCCTCTTCAATGCATTTGTGGGAGTGATGCTGGCTCTTCTTTTGGGAGTGCCGGCTATGTGGTGTGTTATCGTCATGGTGGCCGTCGGTACCGTGATGAGTTTTGTGCCGATGCCTGCCGGCGCGCTCCGTGAAGGTGTCTACGCTGAGGTATGGACAGGAGAAATGGTAAAGGCTCTGAGGGAATTTCTTTCAGGCAGTTGGCTTGACGGCGTTCCCGATCAGTCTTCCATTGTCAACAACGATGTGATCCATCTGGTGGACGTGGGAGTGGATCCGGAAGTGCTGATAAACAATACCACCTACCCCATCCCATTACAGGCACTCGATGACAAGGATATCGCCATTAAACTCGACAAGTTCCAGACAAAGGTAACACCGGTTACTGACGATGAACTTTATGCGATTTCCTATGACAAGATGAACAGAGTGAAAGAAAGCCATTCCAACGCCCTTAACGATGCCAAGTTCAGAAAGGCTGCCCATGCCTTATGCGCAAAGCAGAATTCCAAGACAACCCCGGTTCTTAAGACAACGGGAGAGTCGGATCCGGAAACCGGAAGGCTCAGGCTGACTGCCAACGATCTTGTTTCACTCAAGAGGGCGCTTGACAACCTGAAGGTTCCGGCCACAAACCGCAGACTGATTTTATGTCCCGATCATGTAAATGACCTCATTCTGACGGATCAGAAGTTCAAGGAGCAATTCAACATAGACCGCAACACAGGTAAGGTTGGCAACCTCTATGGCTTTGAAATCTATACATACGGAGACACACCGGTTTATACTACGGCAGGTGTCAAGAAGGATCTTGGATCCGAAGCAAGCACCGGAGAATTCCAATGCTCGTTTGCCTTCTATACTCCACGTGTGTTTAAAGCCACCGGTTCAACCAAGATGTATTACAGCGAGGCAGGCACGGATCCCGAATATCAGCGAAACAAGATCAACTTCAGACATTACTTCATCTGCATGCCTAAGAAGGAAGATGCAAGTGCAGTAATGATGAGTGACTATGTTCCTGTCGGATAACCCAAAACCAAAGCTCCTATGAAATTGAAAGTAGTAACCAAATTCAGGGATAAGTATAATCCTGAAACTGTATTTATGCCGGGGAAAATTGTGGAAATAGAAGATGATGACCGTTCCCGTGACTTGATTAAACGTGGTTTATGCACGGAATATAAGCCAAAGAATGCTCCGGCTGCCAGTAAAGCCGGAAAATCAAAGTCAGACAAAACTCCGGAAGTCAAGGTGGAGAATTCAGTTGAGGAATCTACTGAGCCAACCGAAGTTGAAAACCAAAACCCGGAATAACGATGGCAAAGCTGAAATATTTAGTTATACACTGCACCGCGACACCTGAAGGGAGGCAAGTGACCGGAGCCGACATAAGGCGCTGGCACACCTCCCCGGTGAGCGCCGGTGGAAGAGGATGGAAACAGGTAGGTTATACCGACCTTTTCAAACTTGACGGTTCTATAGAAAGACTTGTGGATAACAACGAGGACGCAAACGTGGATACTTGGGAGATCACGAACGGAGCGACTGGCTATAATTCCGTAAGCAGGCATATAGTGTATGCCGGAGGTGTGGACCAGGAAGGGAAAGCTAAGGACACCCGGACCGATGCACAAAGAAAATCGATGAAAGACTATGTGGTTGACTTCCACAGAAGATTCCCAGATGTTAAGATAGTTGGCCACCGTGACCTTTCCCCGGATAAAAACGGGAACGGGATCATCGAACCTTCGGAATGGACAAAGGCGTGCCCAAGCTTCGAGGTATCGGAGTGGCTAATGAGCATAGGAATCAAACAATAATTATAAAATTCGAGTGGCATGACATTCAGTGAAATATTAAACATCGTACTTGGCGGAAGCATGATAGGGCTTGTGGTGAGTCTTCTGACCATGAAGGCCACTATCAGGAAAGCGCATGCAGAAGCCGAGAGAGCGAAGGCTGAAGCGGAGAAAGCGAAAGCAGATGCCGAGACGGTGCATATCACGAATGCGGAGAATGCCACACGGATACTGGTAGAGAACATTGTGAAACCCCTAAAAGAGGAATTGAATGCGACAAGGAAAGACCTGCAAGCCACCAAAAGGGAGATGGCGAGGCTACGGAAGGCAGTTGAGGCGGTTTCAGATTGTCCCCATTCTGACAATTGCCCTGTTCGCTATAAGCTGCTCGACAACCAAAAAGATCCGGACGGAACACAAGGAGAATGTCAAGATAGCAGAGAAACACGATACCGTCGCCACAATCATAAGACAGATTGTGAGCGAGACAGTCCCAATGAGCCGGGTGGAGATGTCGATTTCGATAGATAGTCTCCGTAATCTTCCGGAAGGGGCGAGCTTTCAAAAGAGAAGCGGACAGGCGAATGCCTCTGTATTTACTCAAGGGAACAACGTAGTGGTGACAGCCACATGCGACAGCCTTCAGAGAGAAGTGGAATTATATGCAGAACTGTATGTTTCCACTCTTGAGGAACTGGAGGAAATGCGGGAAAGCACTGAGGAGAGAGAAGAGAAAGGGTGCAGACACACTCCTATATTAACAACGATACTTGCACTTGCTGCAGGAATAATAGTCGGAACAGCGGCAACACTCATAATAAAAACAGCGAGAAATGGATAAGAACAAAGATTTTTTATATGGCATAGGATCGGTGAAGTTTGATGACTTTACAATCGGTTACATTGAGAAAGGATCATTTGATTTCGGTGGTGTGAAACCTGAATCTGTAGATGTGGACGCGGAGCAGGTGCCGGATGCACCGGTTCTGACACTTCTGCAAAAGAACGGTCAGATATCACCGACCTTCAACCTGATACAACTTAACTACAAGAATATCCATGCCGTTCTTGGCGGGACACTTCTTGGAGGAGAGGAAAATCCTAAAGGATGGAGTGCACCCAGCAACCTGATGCAAAAAAGCGGCAAGTGGGTGATCAATCTTGTTTCGGGTCAAACAATCATCATACCGAACGGGACAATCCTTGCGAATCCGGCAGGCAAGCTAACATTGACAGAGGTAGCGAAGATAGAGTGCCAGCTGAAGGTTAACAAGCCTACGGACGGAAGCTCACCCTATTCGATTGTGGATTCGGAAGATGTGCTCAACACCGTATCGAACGTACAGACATCACAACCGGTGGCAACCGTAGCGGAAGCAAATGTGGCACCGGAAGAGGAGTCCAAATCAGTGACAACCTCCAAAGTAACGTCAAAGTCTGCAAATGGATGACAAGACAATCAGACTGATCCAGCGGGAGGCAGCGGAGGCACTATTGAACATAGGTGTCTCCCTACCCCTGAAGGAGATCCGGATTCCATTCAGGAAACGCCCCCTGGTTCTTCGAGTCACGATGCGTAGACCTTCAATGTCCGGACAAATTCAATTAGCCCGGACATATTTGTCAATGGGGGTCACAAGCACTGAAATAGAAAATTTCTCTAAGGAGGAGCAAATGCGGTTCATCGCTGATCACGGCGACAAGGTGTGCCGAATGATAGCCTTGACGTTAGGCAGGACTTGTTTCGTGAGGCCATTGACATGGTTTGTGAAACATTTTGTGAGGTATGAATTTCAAGTAGCAGCAGTACGGAAATTTGTAACCTTGATGGGTACTGACCCTTTTATACCTATTATCAGATCAGCCGAGAAGAGCAATCCGATGAAGCTGAGACTGAGCCAAAAAAGGAAGGGGAGTTAAGGACACATTACGAAAATTCCCATAGCCCCTTCGGTTTCCTGTGGCAGGTGGCTTCGGCCACGGGATGGACGATAGAATATATCCTAAACAAAGTAAACTATCAGACTTTAATCATGATGCTGAGCGATGCTCCCCGGTATGTGGAGAGGAGAGAGAATAAAGGAAACAAGCCTGAGGGAGGAAGCACAGCGGAGGATGAAGCCAACGAAATTGCAGGATTCTTTAGAAGTAATTTGACACGATGAAACCGGTAGAACTTGAAATCCTTATGAAAGACGGTCTTACTCCCGGCCTTAAAAATGCCGGGAGGATCGTCAGACAATTTTCCGGTGAGTCCAAGGCTGCTCTTAAAGAGGTTCAAAATTCTTTGAAACTTCAGCAGGAGTATATAGGGAAACTCGAAAAAGAGTTAAGTGGATTAGAAAAATCCCTTAAGGGAGTGGTTACAGGATCTTCCGAATGGACTCAAATTAAAAAAAGGATTGAAGAGGTTACAAAGGAAATTGAGACCGAGAAACCTGCCATCGATGAACTTAAGGTAAAATATGATGAGTTAAAGAACTCGGCGGAAACTGCTGATACTTCATTAAAAAACCAACTTCGTAACCTTACTCAAGAGATTTCAACGTTGATGGTGGCTTATGCCAGACTCAGTGATGAGGAAAAGGCGACAGCTTCAGGCAAAGACTTGCAACACCACATTGAAAGTTTGATCGAAGAGGCTGGAGTGTTGAGAGACGCCATGGGAGACACGGCAGCTGCCATAAATAATGCAGCTTCCGATACCAGAGGATTAGACCAGCTTTCCGGGGCCCTTCAACTTGCAATCGATGGTTTCGGTCTGGCGACAGCAGGAGCAGGAATATTCGGTGCCAGTCAGGAAGACCTGATAGAGATACAGACCAAACTGCAGTCAGCAATTGTAGCCGGCAATGCCCTCAGTTCCATTCAGACCAATCTGCAGAAACAGTCTGCCCTGATGCAGGGTATTCAGATTATGCAGACAAAGTCAGCCACAATCGCTGAAAATATCAGGATTTCCGCGCAGGGACGTGGAATTGTTGCCACAAAGGCTGCTACAGTGGCTCAGTCAGCATTCAATGCAGTGGCAAAGGCCAATCCCTATGTAGTATTGGCTATGTCTTGTCTGACGGTTGTCGGTGCTCTTTATGCTTTCTCCAAAGGAAGTAAAGCAGCCAAAGAGGCTGAGGAAGAGAGACAGAAAAAGATGGAGGAAATGAAACAGAAAGAAGAGGATTTCAAGAATTCCATTGTTTCCAACGCATCTTCCCTGATATCAAAATATTTCGAGCTCAAAAGGGCTTGGGATCAACTTGGAGACTCTCTTGAGAAAAAACAAAGGTTCATAGACCTCCAAAAAGCGGCCTTCCATGGATTAGGAGTTGAGATCAAAACTGTGGCGGATGCTCAGAAATACCTGGCCGAGATGACAGACAAAGCCATAGAAGCACTGGCAAGACAGTCGATAGCTAATGCATTTACAGAGAATCTGGACAAACAGCTGCAGCCGTATATTGAGGAATGGAACAACAACCGTAACTATGTCACAGCCCCTAAAGCCGGAGCCAAGGTTGCAGCAATGTATTCAGGTCTAACATCCAATCCTTTCAAAAGGATTGGTTCCGGAGACAAGGGTTCAAATACAATCCTTACGGAGGAAGAATTCCAAGCTGTAAAACATCTACTTCAAGCCGGGGAAAAGGAACATTCTGTGGGAGGATCCTGGAGCCAAGCCTATTATATGACAGAAGAGGCTGAAGACTTTATAAATAAAATGCGTAACAATCAGGGGTCTGAGGCCCAGAAGGCAGCAATGGAATCAATGAGAAAAATATCAACTTCTTATGCCACGGCCATAAATACCGAGCAGACAAAAATGTCTGAACTATATAAAGAAATGGGTATCACCCAATATGAAGAGAAGGATAAACCGACTAAAGATCCCAAAAAGGACAGCCGGGTTGATTATGAGAAAAAAGTGGCTGATGAGCTACAAAAGTTGAAATGGAAGAATGAACAGACTGAAATAGATCAGATGAACGATGGTTCTGAAAAACGTCGTCGCCAGATAGCCTTGAACTATGAAAAGGAAATTGCCGAAATTAAAGCACAAGAAGAGAAATGGAAGAATGCTCAGGGAGGCAAGTTAAATGAAGATCAAAGTGAACAGATCAAACAGGCATACATTAATGCAGATGCGACGATGAAACAAGAACTGGACAAAGTATCTGCCGATGAGATAGCCAGGAACCGTGAGAAACTTGATGAATTATTGAATCAGTATAAGGACTTCGACCAAAAAAGGAGGGATATAGAAGCCTCTTATAACCGAGATATGAAAGTTCTTGATTCCACAAGATCCAAACTTCAAGAATCAGGGATGAACACCAGTCAGATTGATTCAGCGATAGCAGCGAGGAAAGAGGCCTACAGGCAAGAAATAAAAGATCTGCAGGGGCAGATCGTCCAAAGCAGCGATTTTTATGACAAGTTGTTCGGGAATGTATCTGACAAAGGATATAAAGTTCTTAAAGACTTCTATAAACAGGCAGAGGAAACATTGATGAATGCCAAGATGTTGAATGATGGTGTTCAGATCTCTGTAACAGTCAAGGACGCTGATGGGAAATTTGTCAAGCAGCAGGTTAAAATAACTGTGGAAGAGTATCAGAGAATGCTCAAGCGTATTCAGGAAATCAGGAAACAACTTGACAAGGACAATCCCTTTGCTGCCATGAAAACGGCATGGTCAGATTTTATTAAAGCCACTAAATCTGAAGACGGGGATGTTTCCGGAACATTAAAAGAACTCAATGCAAAAGGCAAGGAAGTATCTTCAACAATTCGTGGTTGGGGAGAAGCACTTGGAGATGTTTTAGGAGACAACTTCAAGAAGTCCATGAACGAAATAATGACCTGCTGTGATGGAATTATGGACATGGGGACCGGCATCGCCCAGATATGGGCCGGCGATATCGTGGGAGGCATCACGAATGCCCTTGGAGGCCTTGCCTCGATATTTTCCCTATTCTCTTCATGGAAAGAGAAGATGGAGGAGATGAAGCGTGAATGGTATATCGCTGAGATCGAAACCAACCGTACACTTAGGGAAAGAAATGCTATATATGCAGCTAACAGAAGTCAGATATCTGATGTAATAAATGATGTTGAATTATTAAACTGGCTTATTGAAAAAGGATATGCAAAGCCATCGAGCGTAAGTGTTTGGGATGCTGAGGCTGCTTCATTAAATGAATACATAAAAAACTTAACGGCTGAATCTTCAGTATATGAAGAGCTCTGGGGAAAGCTCCAGGGGAGCCAGGGGCATTATGAATGGGGCAATTCATTAAACGGTGGTTCCGCGACATGGAGTCTGAAAGGTTATAATGCAGAGATGATAGAGCTTTGGTATAACCAGGGCAAACTCAGTGACGAAGCTAAGGCTTATTATGAGGCGTGGGTAGAAAGCGGGAAGGCAGTTGAGGAATTAATCCAAAACATTGAAGAGTGTAAAAACACCATGCGCGAGATGGTGATGGGAGTTTCGTTTGACAGTTTCCTCTCTAATGCCAAAGATGCATTAAAAGAAATGCGTGGGGATATATCAAAGTTAGGAGAATTTACAGAAGATACCCTTGCCAACGCCATAATGAACGGCTTCATGTACCGGGAGCTCGCCTCAGTTCTTGAGCCTCTTTATAATGAACTTTCGGATGCATTTATTGACGGAACCGCAGATGCCTCCTATATTGAAGACTGGCGGGGAAGGTTTGAGGAGATAATGACCGCCGCTGGAGATCGTCTCGGTGAGATTGCAGATGCTGCAGGGATAGATCTCGAGGGAAGCGCCAGGAGAACACAGACCGGGAGGGCTGGGAGCTTCAGTGCCTTAAGCCAGGAGCAGGGGACAAAACTGGAGGGACTGTTTGTGAGCGTTCAGATGCATACGGCCTCTATCGACGAACAGATGGAGGACGTGACCGACAAGATGAGCCAGGCTTCTGAACACCTTAGAAAAATAGAGGAAAATACAAAGAAGACTGCCGACAAGTTAGAGAAGGTTTCGGATAACATAGAGAAAATAGTCAGGGACGGGATCAAAACGAGATAACATGGATTCTGAGGTATTGAAGGGACTTGTGATCATAAACGGGACTGACATATGGACCCAGTTTGGAGCCTTCCTCACTGAGGAAAAGAAGGGAGGCAGGGAAAATCTCACTGCCTTACTGACTGCATCAAAAGTGAAGGCACACGTGGCAGTGGATATCCGGGAAGAGAACGGGGCGAAATATTCAGAGGAACTGACAGTGAGGAACCAGCCCAGGAACCTACAGCTTCATTTTTGTCTTGTGGCAGACACCAAGGATAAATGGATGGATCAGTATTCTAAGTTCATATCATTTTTAAAGCAGGGCAACAAAGGCTGGCTTGAGATGTCGTTCTCAGAGTTGAGTCTTAAGATGAGAGTTTTCTATGTTGAAAACGGATCATTCACTCCACTTACTTATATATGGGAGGAAGGAGTGCATGCAAGTCGATTTAAGGTGACTTTCTGTGAGCCGGTACCATCGTTTTAACGTAATTAGAATGTCGTTCAAATATGCTTATAAAGATATATAACTACAAAGGTATAGAGCAAGCGGAGCTTTCTCCTAATGACAACTCAACTCTCGTTGAAGAGATCCAGGGAGACAGCATACTTGCCTTGTCTTTTACTCATTTTGACTACTTGGAGCTTGATGTCGATTTCTATACCGATTTCGAGGGGAAGAGATACTGGCTGACTGAAAAATACAAGCCCAAGCAAAATAATAAGAAGGAATGGGTCTATGATGTCAAATTCTATGGAGTGGAAAGCATGTTGAAACGACTTCTCGTTATCAAGACGGTTGATGACGAGGAAGATCCCGTGTTTACACTGACTGCGCCACCTCATGAACATGTGGCCATGATAGTTGACTGCATGAATAAAGGAATGGGCAATATATCCGATTGGAAAGTCGGACGTGTCGATGGCGTGGCAAACATTGTCATAGATTATTTCGGTAAATATTGTGACGAGGCTTTAAGGGAAATTGCAGAAAAAACAGGAGGAGAATGGTGGGCTGAAGGTCAGACCGTGAACATCTGCAAGTGTGAGCATGGAGAGCCGGTGACACTCGGATATGGTAACGGCCTCCTATCGATAGATCCCGGCACTGCCGACAATGTGAAATTTTATACAAGGCTTTATCCGGTAGGAAGCAGTAAGAATATCGATAAGGATCATTATGGATTTTCCCGTTTACAGTTGCCGGATGGAAAGAAATTTGTTGAAATCAATGCCGACAAGTATGGTCGTGTGGACCATTATGAGCAGGACGCATTTTCTGAAATATATCCCAGAAGGATTGGCACTGTTTCGAGTGTGAGAAGCGAGGAAGTGACGGGAGAAGATGGCAATCCGTTCACTATTTATTATTTTAAAGATAGTAGCCTGTCATTTGACCCTAACGACTACCTGTTACCTGAAAAGGTCATTAGAGTTTCATTCCAGGAAGGAAGTGAACTCGGAGGATTAGGAAACGAGGATAACGGGACATATTACTTCGAGGTGAACTTCGACAGCAAGACCCGGGAATTCGAGATCATCACCATCTGGCCATATGGGGACGAGATGCAGTTGCCGGGAGATCTACTCGAGCCAAAACCGGGAGACAAGTATATACTTTGGAATCTCCGTATGCCGGACGAATATTATGCCCTGGCAGAACAGGAATTCCTTGAGGCCGTAAACAAGTATAATGAGGACCATGGCCTTGACATAGCGGTTTATAAGGCTCCGACCGACCATGTTTGGATCGAACAAAATAAAATAGATCTATCGATAGGTCGCAGGGTTCGTCTTGAGAGTGATGAATACTTTCCGGGAATCGGGTACCGAGACAGTCGAATAACCAAGATTACAAGGAAGGTCAATCTTCCTTCTTCGATGGACATTGAGATCAGTGATGCCCTCAGCAGGACCTCACAACAAAAAATGTCTGACTCCATCGCCGATGCGAAGAACTACGCACGCAGCATCGGGGAGTCTGTATCACTGCCTGATATAATCCGGACTGGAGACAATACCTTACCCACGGACAACAATTTATATAGTGCAAGAAGGACAAAAAGAGATTTCCTAAGCAAAGCCGAGGATGACTCGACGCCACATTCCCTGAGCATCGGTGGCCAATTGAGGTCTGTGGATTTCCGTCAGGGGTCGTTGCCTGGCGAAGGAGAAGGATGGGGATTGTATAAAGACGAGAACAGAAAATCCGTAGGGGAGTTTGACCGCGTGATAGTGAGAGAAGACTTGCAGGTGAATACCCTTACCGTAAACCAGATAAAGGCCATAGGGGGTATGAACCTCTACTCTATCGCGAGCATTGAGGTGAGCCGTGTGGAGGAGACACCGAGCTACTACCGCTGTTACTTCGACTTGAAAGAGGACTACATCGCCAATCTTTTCCAGACGGATGATATAGGATATTGCCACAGGTTCCGTTCCGACTTTTCAGATAACTGCAACAACGCTTCCGAGTTCACTCAGAGCAATTCTCCCGTGAAATTCTACAAGCGAAGGATTGTGGGGATCGGCAAAGACTACATAGACCTTACCAAGGGGTATGCGGCACGTTCGATACAGGTGGGCACCGGAGTTGTGAGCGATACTGGAGTGTCGGGTAGTGGAGTGCCGGCAAAGGGCGACGTGATAGCCCAGTTCGGTAATTACACCGACAAGAGCCGACAATTCATAGTGGTGCTTGACGTGCAGGGAGGCGGCTACATGAGATTTCTGGGAGGGCTTGACTGGGTGAATGCCAACGGAAGGGAATACGGCTTCCAGGGATATCAGAGCAGCACGGGCGAGAGATGGTTTGTAGGCGACAAAGACAAAGGGCAATGGGCGGAATTCGTGGACGGGCGTCTGAGTATCTGCGGAGAGCTGTCGGTGCAGTCGAAAGTAGGCGACAAGTCACTTGAGCAATATATAAAGAACCTGATTCCCGATTTCAGCATAACTCAAGAAGACATAGAGCAATTTGTAAAGAACATTACCGGGAAAGATTTTGAGAACCTTCAGAGCCAGATAGACGGAGCAATCGAGACATGGTATTCCACCGGAGAGCCTACGATGAGCAATTATCCGGCGAGCCAATGGAATAAAGAGGATTACGCCAAGCATGAAGGCGACCTCTATTATGACCGTGAATCGGGTTATGCCTACCGGTTTATGAAAGATGGCGATGTCTACAAGTGGGTGCAGATTAGGGATGAAGGCATAGCTAAAGCTTTGGGAGAAGCTGAGGCGGCAAGCAATCTTGCCAAGAGCAAGAGGACGATATATGGAGTGAAGCCTATCCCACCTTATGAAGAGGATGACCTATGGGTGGACGCAACATATCCCGAAGGGAATACTGAGACAGATGCCGACAAAGGAAGATACTGCAACGACATATTGAGATGCAAGAACTCAAGGAAAGAGGGTGAAAGTTTCAACATCAATGACTGGGAACTTGCGAGCAAATACACCGATGACAAACTTGCACAGGAGGCTCACAGAAAGATAGCGGGGTTCGACTATCTCAAGGACGCGATGGAGAACGGGAGTACGACAGTGTTGGGAGGCTTGGTTCTATCATCGTTGATACAGTTGGGCACAAAAGATTCAAATGGACAATGGAACGTATGGAGCGGTATTAGCGGCCAGATGCTTGAGCAATCCAAAGGGGCTGAAGGCATAGCCGCTTGGTATGGCGGTGAGATGTGGGATATAGAGAACGATTTCCTTGCAAGCGAGACACGGAGGTATGCCCAATCCCTTTTCCGATTTGACGGCAGTGGCTATTTGGCTGGAGGCAACATTACTTGGAAGAAAGATGGAAGCGGTTCGGTAGGCAAAGATTCAAAAGGCAATCCCGTTATTTCTTGGGACAGCACGGGTGTGACATTGAGCGACACCATAAAACTCGGCACATCATCGGAAACCTTGTCGGGCATTCTTACCTTTATGAACAAAATGAACAATATGTTCACCTTGGAGGAGAATGAAAACGGAACGAAAGTCATTAGAGCCAATTATGATGGATTCTATTCTTATGGGTTTGTAAGTGCCAAAGGCAAGAATGATGATGGGGGAGCAAGCGGTGGAATGCTTGACTTCCAATACATCGGTTCGGGCAATGTTGTCACCGATGTCAAGAAATCGGGGAACATTGTAACCATAACTTACGGCAACATTTCACAAGGACTTGACACTGCAGCTTTGGCAAGTTACCTCGCATCCAACAACTATGCCAAAAAGAGTGACATAACGTGGGATGGTGTATCCGGCAAACCCTCATGGATAGGAGCGACCAAGCCGAGTTATTCATGGGGAGAGATAAACGGAAAGCCCACCACATTGAGCGGTTATGGAATATTGGATGAGCTGAACGGATTATATGTAAAGAAGTCCGGTGACACGATGACGGGGAAGCTGACGGTAAACAGCCAACTGGAAGTAAAAAACGAATTCTTCCTCCAAAGCGGCATCATCAATATGGGGGCCGAAGACACCAACATCTTCTACGCATCGGGGTCGGCTTTCAGGTTCGTTCTCAATGGCGAAGGTGCATCCATTACCGGTTCATATCTTGACATATTCGACGACGGGATATATGGAAAGTTAAACAGCGGCTCTAATCTTGGTTCATCTGCGAGGCGTTGGAATGGTTTATATTCGGTGACCGGGGACTTCGCAACCTCAGTGAAAATAGGGGGAGCGACCCTCACATGGGACGGCACGGCATTAAAGATAAATACCGGATTTTATTCCGAAAGTTTTATCAGTGCCAAAGGCAAGAATAATGATGCAGGAGGAGGTGGTGGCGGTTTCGGTCAATATCTTATCTTGCAAAGAAATGGAGTTGAGATAGGACGCTATAATGGCTCGACACAGCAGACAATCAATATTTCTGTACCTGACTATGCCAACTACATATCTAATCTTGGAAACCTTACGGCAGTAAGCGGCACGACGACCATGCCGAGTGGATTAAGATTGTATTCGGTTTACAACAATGGCTATCCATGCACTTATGGAAACTTACTGAGAATAGGCGGAGGCGGTAGTGGTGAATTACTCGCAGAGTGGAAGGGCGACACATCTCTCGGCAGACTATATTACAGGAGCAAAAGAGATGTTGCCGACACATCTTGGAGTGCGTGGGGAACTGTGGCGTATCTAAGCGACCTTTCTTCATATGCCACCACTGCAAGTTTGGCGAATTATGTCTTGAAGTCGGGGGATACGATGACCGGTCAATTAAAAATCAATATGGCTTCTCCTACCGATATTTATGTTGTATTCCAATACGGAGGTTCAAACAAAGGGGCGGTGGGATATGATAATAACGGCACATATTTATGGACATCAAATTCAAACAAGAAACTTCTTTGGACTAACAACGGCACGTTGACTGTTCCCGGTCAAATCAACTCCACGGTAACAACAGGCACTGCACCTATGACGGTTGCCTCCACTACCGTAGTCACAAACCTCAACGCCGATTTGTTGGACGGGGTGGATGGGTCTGGATATGGAAGGGCATATTCCGGAAATTATCATTTCGGTGGTTCACAGACAGAGATTACAACAGCACAATTCATAACACTTCTAACAAATCTTGGTGCATTCAATCAGCCGCATTGGGTTGCGAAAGGCAGTTGGTCGTATGCGAACAATTATATCATAACGGATACGGGGATAGGAAACATACAGTTAGCAGGAGCTGTGGTGGAAGTGTTCGGTGTTGGGAGTGCATATACCATAAGAATTACAACTTCTCCAACTGCAACTAATAGTGGGGTCACAAATGCTGTATTCATTTATAGAAACCATGGTAATAACTACTCTCCTAATTGGAAACGTCTTGCAAATACATCGGATAATGTCGCAAGTGCTACCTATGCTACAAGTGCTAACTATGCCACAAGTTCTGGCAACGCAGACACCTTAGACGGTCTACATAATTACAATTTTGTAAAGGGATTGTATGGTGACGAGTGCAATACATCGAGAGATATGAACGATATGTATTCAAACATATCTTTCGTTGGTTCTATAAACTCTTCTGCCAATGCTCCGAATGGCACGGGATGGTATAATGTGGTTCAAATCGCCCATAGAAACGGTAGTGGTGACGGGCCTTCGTATGTAGGTCAGATTGCATTAGGTATGACCGTGAACCACGAAAGGATGTATTACCGCACACATAGGACAAGGGCATGGCAGACCGTTGCAAGATTGACGGACAACGTAGCATCCGCCACCCAACTTCAAACCACCCGTTACATTTGGGGGCAGGCGTTCAACGGATCGGGGAATGTGAGCGGCAATATGACCGGGGTGGGTTCAATCACAGCATCAGTTAACGATTATACCAGTGCTGATTATGCTAACAAGTGGTCATATATGGTTTCTTCACTTGTAGCAAAAGCAACCTGTAACATTCTATTCGGCAAGGCTATGTCTGCTGGTAATATAGCTTATATTGGTCATCGTCATATAGCAGATGGCTCCAACCAAAATGGTATAGTGTTAGGAGGTCACTCCTACAATGATCTCTTATTTGTAAGATATGATGGCAACATCGGTGTAGGCACAACTTCTCCATCCTCCAAACTACACGTTGTCGGAACCGGATATTTTACAAGTTCCTTGACAGTTGGCGGCACTCTTTATGTTTACTCAAATATTTCCTGCGATGCGAATCTATCTGTCGAGGGGAATGTCTCAATAAACGGAACACAGACAAACGCAGGTAACATAATTCCCGATTCAACCGCAAGCTACAACCTCGGAAACACATCCTATTATTGGCTAAATGCCTATGCAAGATATATATCCTCTGATTCGCATCTATATCTTTCAAGCACTTCGACTTCTTACGCAATTTATTTAAGAGGCGGCACAACAACTTGGGCGACACTCAATTCAACGGGATTGGGAATAGGGGTGACACCATCATTCAAATTGCACGTCAGCGGGAATACTTGCCTTGACGGAGGTGTGACTATTGGGGAAACAACATCATGGTCTTATGGCGGCACACCAAGTGTATTTATCGCAAGGAAAGTCAAATTCAGCCAGAATGTGTTTTTCCAAAACGGTACATTAGGATGTTATTTCGCACCCCTTGAAAGTGGAGATTTGTGTGTTTATGTCCATAACAACGGTTCTTATGTAAGACAGAACAGTATTTTTTATTATGACGGCACATTCTTTAACAATGCCGGTATGTATTCCAACGGCTACGTTTCGGCCAAGGGGCAGAACACTTCTTCGGACTTACGCCTTAAAACCGAACTGAGGCCGTTGAATTTGGAATTGGCACAGATAGCCAACGCTCCGAGCGTTTTGTTCAAATGGAAGAAAGACGGCAATGAGGACTTTGGAAGCGTGGCCCAGTATTGGCAATCACTGAATCCTTTGTTTGCGAGAAAGGACTTCGGGGAGCATTTGACATTGGACTACGGCAAACTGGCCTTGACGAGCGTGATAGAGGTAGCGAAGAAAACCTTGAACCACGAACAAAGGATAAAGGCTCTTGAAAGACGTATCAAGGAATTGGAAAAGCAATTAGGGATATGAGAAAAGGGAGGTGTAAGCCTCCCTTTATTTTTTCAAGTGATTTCAGACCTAATCAAAGCCTGTTGATAACCGGAATTTATTTGTCTTCCTCCTTGATTTGCGGTCAATCGCAACCAAGGGTCATCAATTGCGTTGCCAACTGTGAATGACACATTCTTTGTGACCGTGGTGGCGGAATCATTCAATGTAACATCACTAATATTAACGGCCCAAACTTGATATCCGGCCTGCGGCCTACTGAATAAGGTCAAAAGAATATCAGTAAAGGTGTATGTACCCGATGTGCCGGTTCTTCTAAAAACAACACTTCCAGAATAGGTTCTTTTGTCCGAACTTTGGGCAAGTTGTATAGATATTGTATATCCGGTTGAGTAAATGAATTTAATTGGCACGGTCAACCTTTGGTCTAAGACAACGAACAAACCTGCTTTCCCTGCATCCTGAAGTGATTCGATTTTGGTAGCCGAGGCAAATAACAATGCGTGCCAAGTTTCATTGGCTTGCACCGGTATCAAAGAACGTGGTATGAGAATATCGGTATAAAGGGTGGTGGGGGTAGACCCTCCCACTTCCGTCAACGGCTGATTAGTGGCATAATAATAAGTTGAAGACCCCTCTTTGTTCATCCTTACTCCAAGATGAGCGTTTTGAAGGAAATATTCTTGTCCATTCAATACACCCATGCTCAGTTTGATTTTATTCAAAACATCGGCCGGGATAAATGCATCGGATAACGAGAGACGGAACCACCCTCCTGCAGCCGAGGGGAGGTTAACGGTCTGTTCCTGAAGGGTAGGAAGAAACTTTTGGGCATTATGGTCATATCCGGCGAAGTCTGTGAGTCTGCACCAAGTTGTCGGGGGAGTATCCATCCAATATCCCGGAGAAATCATGGCGGTCTGTGTAGCCACGCCATATCTGTAACCCCATTTCTGAACATCCCTGTCGGAATCCGCCAACTCCCTGACAATGCCCGGCACCTCTATCGGTCTATATATAGACCACATATTGATGTTGTCAGCCTTACAGACAGAAGCAACATCTTGGGGTTTGTTTAGAAGGCTCGCAATCTCTGCCAATCCTATCGGTGCCGTTGCACTAACCTTACCATTGCTTACGCTCATTCCCCTATAACGTCATAAAGTGCCATGATTTCGGACATGGCGAAGTCATTACTTCCGATAAGACCTTTGAAGCCTTCCTCGCTCAATGGCTTGAATTTAAACTTTATTTCCTTGCTCACCTCCTCATCCACACATTTGGCGACATCGGAATTGAATTTGTCCCACACTGCAAGTTCATCAGCAGACAAGAGTTTTACAATCTCGTTGCGTTGCTGTTCAGGAGGCAGAGAGAAAGCCGGGTTAATCTTCTTCTGTATCTCCTCTACGCCTTCGGGTTCAAGTTTCTTGGTGGCATCTTTGAGGAAATCATCATACCCGGTGGCGATGGGTTTAAGTTCCTTCATAATCTTTACGATATTGAACTTATCGCCGTCCTTCATCTTTGAGATTTTGGCATTGTTAAGAATGCGGTATGCCACGATAGCTTTTTCGGTGGTGGTCTTCATCGCTTATGCGTTTTGAGAATTAACAGCCTCCTTAACTTCCTCGTAGAAACCCATCACGGCTTTAATGGCCGCCTCGATTTCCTCTGCGTTGAATCCGTTGCAACCGAAGTTGAAGTTGTTGTTTTGGTCGAATGAGAACCATCCGTTGCCATTGCCGTTTACCTTTGTGAAGTTGCCCCCGTCAAGTCCGGCGAATTTGCCGCCATTGATTTTGGCATTAGCGTTGAGGTTGAACACTTTTTCTGCGGCATCCTTGTTAGATACCTGGGTCGAAATGTCACCGAATGTGACGTTTGTGGATTTTGTCATAAAAATTTCAAATTGGTTAATGCAAATATAGTAAATAAAAACTAACAGACTGCAATATTTTTGCAGTCCGCCTAAAATTAGTTATCTAATTATCTACTTCTTCTCTTAGAAGATGAATTAAACTACATTATTATATCATTATTATTTGATATCTTTACTTAAAAGAATTAAATTTTAGGACATTTCGTTTTTATTTAATGTTCGTTTCGATTTAAAAAAGTAGAACATTTCGTTTTGCGGATTATATTTGTTCAAATTATTTTATATTTGTGGAAAAATAGGGAGCTATGGAACAGAAGA
>JAFLTP010000003.1 GCA_022510405.1 Muribaculaceae bacterium
GATCTTCTTTAGAAATTGGTTTGGCATCAATGAAATCTTTTGGAACAAATACAGTTAAATCTGCTTGTTTACCCTTATCATCCAAAACTGGGAACATATAACTGAGAGCCATTTTCATAAGTCGCAATGACCTGTCTTTGTCCTTAAAATAACCGGCAGCCTTTATAATTGCATCCACATCTTGCATGTCTTTATAAGTGGTGGAATCCTCTCCATAGAAAGTGGCAAGAGTTTCAAGTTGCTCATCCTTGAATCGGTTTTCTCCTCTTTCCATCCTGTTATATTGTGTCCTCGAACAGCCTAAAATCATAGATAGATGGGTTATCGACATGTGATTTTCGAATCTTTTAAGCCGTAAATGACGCTGTAAAAGTCCCATATTTTTAATATCAAGACCGGATACATCTCGGAGATATTTCTGATAGTTTTGATATTTCTTCCTATCGAATCTCCAAATATATTCTGCACTTTCCTTATAATCGAGGGTTCTAATATCAATATTTTTCCAGTCTTTTTCTTTATTTTCCATGTATTGATTCTTTAAGTTTGTTACTTATTTTTGCCCTACTTTTCAGCTTGCTGTGAGCCAAAATCGCGGATTTTAAGGCTCAAATCCCCGGTTGTAAAGAGCACCGCTATTTAGGTTCGGGGTATTAGGCTACGCTAATGCTTAAAAAGCCTGCTTTCGAGTGCGAGCACTCTTAGTCATTCCAATTTTGCAGGCCAAACCGACTATTTTTTGGAGAAAATTTAGGTTTGCCAATTCCTTTTATCCGGTTTGCGACGGTTAGAATTAAGGATGGCTTCGTTTTGTTCTTCTGCCGTAAGGGGCACATTATTCTTCCGATGGCTCTCAAGCCATTTGTCCAGCTCATCACGATAGAGCACATATCTCTTGCCGGGTTTCGTTGCCGGGATCTCTCCCTTGACGAGCTTGTCGTAAAGGGTCGGCAAAGGAATGGTGAGATACTTTGCAGCTTCGGAAACCGTCATCGGCTTGTGGCGGTCTTCTCTCTGCGGTTTATCTTTTTTGAGAAGGTAGGACACCATCTGTCTGGTCTCGCTGACTTCATCAAGAATTCTTGTCACCATAGACGGTAGGTCATTGAAGGTGACGGCTCCTTTTTGGTTAGATTTCTGTTCAATCATATTCCTTAAGTTTTACAGATAAAATTTTTTGATTCGAATTATTTTCGCTGCAAAACAAATCAATGATACGGCGGTGTCAAGATTAACAGGGGATAACCGAATAAAAATTTCATTTTATCTAAGCAACCTTATAAATGGCAGTCTCTATCCCGGAAATTTCTTCGTTTGCTCTTTTATGGTAAGAAAAATGGAATGAGTTATCCTTGGGGTTTGGTCGGTCAAGATGTATGCGGTCGTTGCTTGAAGTCTTGGTCATGTTTTTCAGAGAAGTAACCTCGACATCGGATAAAGCCAAAGCAAAAAGATTCTTGACAAACTTTGCCCGGCATTCACCGTCATAGCCGTTGGATCTTCCGAGCCGTTCGCCTATGTTCTAGATGAAATGGCAAAGATCGTTTGTGCTGAGCCGTTCTCTCAATTCAATTTGTTTCGGCTCGTATTTTGGATTTTCACACCACTTCCTGATCTCTTCACAAAGGTTTTCAAGATTAGTGACCGATATAAATGGTGGCATGCTATTGCAGACATATTCCATGATGGAGTCAACGAGATTTCTTTTCCTGACCACCCTCTCAATCTCATAGGCTGTCAACACCTCCTGATAGCGTTCCAAAATTGGTTGTGAATGGAATGTCACATTGTCATGCTCCAATGGAATTTTATCGGAGTCTTTACAACAGGAGACCGGCTTATCTGTAGTGTCTATTTCTTCAAAAGAAATTTCCTGAACCGGAGCCTTGACCAGATTATCGGGATTGGCAGAATTTTTCTCCGTAGTTTCGGCAAGCACGGATATAATTTCAACTCTCTTGTTTTCCAATAAGAATGGAATTGGCATGACACTATCCAAATGGCTATTCTCAACACAACTTTTAAGAGGAAATCCGGATACGTTTTTCCGGTTTGAAATTTCCTGACATACCCCGATAAAAAGGGTAAGATAGATGAACCACTGGAGGGCGTTCATCCCGACGAATACTCCCGACCTGATGAAGGTGTCATTTCCGAAGTCTTCACCTGTCTTGACTGCCACAAACAAGGAGATTAGAAAAATGACTGTGCCAGGCAGTCCGTAGATAAGGCTGAAATCCTTGACTGAAAACTTTGTGCTTTTCATGATTAACTGTTATTAATGATTATGAATTATTATTTCTATCGGTTCAAAATTAGAGCCGTTCTAATGACAGTTCCTAATTTCTAATCGTCTTTCAGTCAATTATTAAGCATATTTAAGTTCTCAAAGAAATATCATACTCAAAATCATACTCTGATTCCTGATTTTAACATTTGAATGTCAAAATCAAACTACATAATGGTAGGCAAGAGTTTTAAATAAAACTCAAAATAAAGAATAGTTTGAGACGTGTAGTAAATTAAAATTATCAGATTAGTTGTTATGGTGAAATCTTCTCTCTTGAAGTTTATGAGTTCTTTTTATCTTTTTAAAATTTTATATAAGTCAGCAGAAATTCAGAAATTTTAGGTAAATTTGTCATATATGAGAAACCTTCTAATAGATGTATAATATTACTGTTAAACACTAAACTTAGTTATAATTACAAGTTGATCAGCTAATTAATATAGACAAACAATATGATGATTTATTTTGATGAGAATTTGTCTTCATTATATTGAAAATTACATTAAATATAAAATTTGAACAGATGATTAAGATAACTACAATAAACAAGATTCGTAATAATGTGTCAGAAAGGGATGCTATTGTGGATATGCTGAATCTCACATATCCTACATGTACCCGAGTTGGAAACATTAAAAGTTCGATATTGAAATACCTCGATAATTATAGGCCAGATCTTATTGTTGTAGTAGAAGATAAATATATTGACAAGGTATATAGGAACTCATTCTCTCATTTTTATTCAACAAAGCTGTTTGTGTATCCCGAATATTGTGTTAGATTATCATTTCTTGACCCTGCATTTCCATTGAATAAATTTGGCGAGGACTTAAGTCAAGACCTTGAGTCCCTATATTTAGGATTTATGATTTTACGTCCAATATATCCAGGTTGTGTTGGGAGAACTTGTATAAAACCTAATGCTAAAATTAATGGTGATAATCTTAAAATATTTGGAACTCAAATTCGATCTTCTGTTTTAGGATATAAAGCTTTTTCAAATGGATTTCCACATTCATCCCAAGATGATCAATATTCTACTTGTGCAGAAACATCAGTATGGGCTTTAATGGAATATTATGGGAATAAATATCCTGAATATTCTCCGATTTTGCCTTCTGATATTCATAAACTTTTGCATAGCCTTTCAAGAGGGAAGCATGTACCTTCAACAGGATTATTATTTGACGAAATTATATATCTCATTCAAAACTGCGGTCTGGAATGTGAAACGTATTTTAAACCCAAATCAACTAATATTAACTTTACTGAAAAAGATTTTTATCGTATTTTCTCTTGTTACATAGAAAGTGGTATTCCTATAATTGTAAAAGTAAGTGGAGATAACGGATTGGGACATGCTATTGTTTGTATAGGTAAGGAAAATTGGCAGAGAAGTGAAATTAACAACATTTCTGAATATACAAAAGATGGTGTAAGCTATAAGGTGTGGAATGAGGTCTGTGGAAATTTTATTTTTAATGATGACAACAGAAGCTGCTATGCTTCGGATTCCTTTTATGCCCCTACTCCTCAGTATACAACTTTACATCCTTATATTTCAGCTTTTGCAGTACCTCTTCATAAAAAGATATACATGAGTGCACCACAGGCCATCACCATATCACAAAAAAAGAGTATTGAAGATTTTACCTTTACCGAAAAGATTATTTTCCGAACATTTTTAACTTCAGGAAATTCATATAAAAATGCAATAATAAACGATTTGGACCTTGATAAAACCTATAAAACTTTTTTTGCTTCTTATTTGAACTTCCCCAAGTTTGTATGGGTTACAGAAATAGCGGATGGTGATTCGTTTGACAATAATAAAGTGGATGGTATTGTAATTTTGGATGCAACAGAAAATGGGAAACATACTCATATTGCACCTTATCCACCTTTGTTTTCTGCGTATAAAAACGAAAATACTTTTTACTTTGATAACAATTTTAGAAAAAATGCATTATCTTTGCCATTCAGAATGAATACTTATAGCAATTTCAAGTAAAGTGTTATGACCGATTTTAATTTATGGACTGGGTACATAGATAGTTCAGACAGAACTATTTATAGATTTAATGAAAACTCCTCAAAAGAAATCAATGAAAGCTTGCAGAATTTATATGCTGGTATTCAGCAAGCCAAAATAGAAGCAATGAATGGACAATAATTAGTTCAAAATTGCTAATTATTAAGAGTTTATCATATTTATAAGAGAGCTTAACACTCTCTTATATTTTATTTGAAGATAAGTTCCTAAACATAGTTATAGTCAACAATATATTTAGATATCGTATTTTCATCCTCAAAATCATACTCAGATTCCTGATTTTAACATTTCAACCTCTTTTTCATACTCTCATACTCTAAAAAAGGTTACCCTAAAAGTTAGAAAAAACTTTTAGGGTAACCTTCAATTTTAACACACCCTCACATTTATAATAAGTTTTTCAGTTGCGCAATGTTAGGGAGAATACTATTAATTTAAATAATCTGATACTTAATTTATAATAAGATGTAAAAAAGATCTTTATTATATCCGTTGTGTGACTCTTGCGGCGGTTTGAATATCCGAAATTTGGACACCTTGAGCTACTAAGGCTTGGCGCATATCATTATATACATCCGTTTCCTTCAAAGGATCAGAAATGGTCATAATAATAGTAAAAGGTATACCGTCATGGTCAATTATATGGATGTCTCTATCTTCTCTTCTAACCCTTAATTTCCATGAACTATGGTTAGTGGTACCTTTCTTAATTTCTTTATGATATACCTTTATAGGTTGCCATTTCATATTTTCATTTATGAGTTGCCATTCATATTCACCATGACCTTTTGTAGAGTCCTCTTTATAAATTGGATTTAAATAATATTGAGTTGTTCCATCTTCTTTTGTCTGTGATAAAGTAACATTTATATTAGAACGTACCATTTCATCTCCAAAATTATAATTTAGAGGGGGTGTACTTACCAAAGTGATTTTAATATCTCCATAGCATCTATTGTTGCGGATTAAACATTGTGGCCATAAAAAATCAAAAATTAATTCTTTTTTTTGTTTAATACGTGAGGCAAAAACCAAATTTATAGAATGTTGATTTCCATTTAATATATTATGAGCTGATTTTGGCATTCCATAGCCAATCAAATCTTTTAACATTGATTTATATTCCGGTTTGTTAAAAGTCGAAGGTATAAAGGAATTATGAATGATTAGTCCAATAAGAGTTTCTCTTGAAACTGTACCTTCAATTTGTTTTTCTATTAAAGCCAACGTTTTAGATACTAGAGGAGCTGAAAAACTGGTACCACAATTATAGGTTATTTTACCTTCAGGATTTACCGAATATAGCCCAGTGCCAATTTCAGGATCTTTATAACCTAATCCACCAATATGCACTAGATCTGGTTTACAGATAATATAGAACCCCTACCTCTACAACTGTATGAAGTCAACCCTTTATTCGTTGGATTCAAAGCACCCACAGCAATATTACGACAACTTTCAGCCGGCATATATACAATATCATCATTTCGTTTATTCCATTCCTTTATATTAACTAAAGGATTTTCATTCCATTCTTGACGTGGAACCTTTAAATTACCGGCGGAAATTACAAATACAATATTATATTTAACAGCTAATTCATCTAAGACTTTAGCAAACTCTCCATAATCAGAAGAAAGTCTATTACATCTTATATTCATACTAATATTAAATATACGTACATTTGTCCGACTAAGAATTGTTGGTATCGCGACGTTAAGTTCATCTAAAAAATCATCTAATGAATTAGGATATACAGAAAGATACTTACTTTCTTTTGGAAGCATACATAAATCTATTATTTTACAACCATCTGGATCTTGACATATATCTTTATCATTTAAAATTTGCCCATTTACTAATAGCCCGGTAATAAATGTTCCATGCGTACAATCCCTCATTGTTAAGGAAATATTATCCCAATTATCTATTATCCATTTAGAATAGATTCCAGATATACCTGAATCAACAACAGCAATAACTGGATAGTCTGACTCTTCTGAGGGAACTGGCACATCTATCTTCTGGGTAGCATTAATATTGAAGGAAGGAATAGGATAGTTTTCTATAATGGGTACAATATCAATATTTTTAATTAAAGGATGTTCTGAAAGAAATTTCAATAAAGACTCATATTTATTTAAATCCCGTGTTACTTCTATTTCAGAACAATTATAAATAGAATCAAATAAAGAAATTACCATATCTTCTTTATTTGTTAATCTTAATATTAGTTTGGCAGAAGAAGAAAATACTTTGGAACGGTAAATACATATTCCTTTATGACTTTTTAGACCATTAATAAAACTATATTGTAGTTTATATGCTTCTTCTGTTAAAGTATCCCATTTTTGATTTGGAATCGGCTCATCAAATAATTCTATTATTAATTGACAAGTTCCATATTGATTTATCCATAGTTGAATATCTTCAATTGTAATTTTCAGTTTGTCTTTGGGTCCATAAGGAATAATATTATCAATAGTCCCAACTTCACATCTCCATTCACTTGGTCTATCAATTAGCTTACCTTCCTTATTCGGACTTTTACGAGGTATATTCTCTGCATATTCAATAATATTATTTTTTATATTAACAACTGATTCAGAAGAGAATTTAACTAACATTTCCCCATGATGAATGCCACCAACGACTTCACACCCATTCTTAACTGTAAATAATTTGTTTACTGGTCTATGACTTTTTGCCCAAGCATTTGTTATTAATCTAACTTTTGCATATCCTATTGATGAATATTTATTTTCCTTTAAGGCCGCACTAATAGAATCAAGTTGTGTCGTAATTTTATCTTTATGGATTTTAAATAATTCATTTTTACCATGATAAAAATCTTTTCGACTTCCTCCTGGATGAGGTTGGGCTTCTTGAATAAATCTGTCACTATCTAGAATGACTTGTACTGGGAAATTTGCCATTTTTATTCTGTTTTATTATTTTTCTGAATCATTTTACAAAATGAAGATGGAGTCATTTTAAATATCTCAGCTATATCTTTTTGTTTTAGATCCGGTATTGCTGTCTTAAGATTAGTATATATATTATCAGGCGTTTGTGAGATTGCCGTCTTTACCTTATCACTTATTCTTCCTGTATTTAGTAGTATATATCTTTGTAATAATTGATATAAACTTTCTTCTTTATACTCATCTATAATACTCATCCTTTTCAGCCAGTTTGAAAGATTTTTAATATCTGCCCCAGAACTGTCCTGCATACACCAAGATAGAAATGCAATTTCTGCATCATTATAATTTAATGGGGATATAAAGTTTTGCAATAATATTGGAATAACTGATATTGAAGGTTTGGGAATTTCTATTTGTACATCAAATCTTCTCCAAATTGCAGGATCTAACAACTGTTCATGATTAGTAATACCAATGGTAAAACCTATTTCATCTCTAAAGTCTAAACATTGTAATAAGGTATTTACAATACGTTTGACCTCTCCGACTTCTTGTGGATCATTTCTCAACTTAGCTATTGCATCAAATTCATCTAAAAGAAGAATGCATTTATATCGGTTTGCAAATGTAAAAAGACTTCCTATGTTGCGAGAACTAGTTCCTAAGAAAGAAGATACAATGCCATCAAGTTTTGCCTTTACTATAGGTAAACCTAATTTTTTAGCCATCCATTTTGCGAGATGAGTTTTGCCTGTACCTGGTAATCCATATATAAGGCATGACCGAGAAGGAACTGCTTCTAATCGTATTAATTTCTCGTAGTTTGACCAATCAAGAATAACCGAATTAATAGCATCTTTTATAGGAGTATCAAAAATTGGCTCTTTTAAAGGCATTTCATCAACAAATATTATCTCAACTAATGGCGCTGATGTCTCTTTGTCAACAGGAATTATAGTTTTAGGAGTTAAAAGCTCCCCGTGTAAATGACTTGAAGATGTAATAATACTAGAATTTATAATTTCTTTATTCTTAGTTGTGTGAAGTAGCTTTTCTAATTGTTTTGCTTCCTCAATACATCCATCCTTTCGATAAGCAGTTATTAATCTCTCTATTTGGTGAGCTTTAACATCTGTATCGGAAGAGAAACATGCTCTACATAATGATTGTATTATATTAAAGTATGGAATCATTGTCCTTGTTTTGTTAAATTTCTTGCAAATATATAAAAATTTCCATATTTATACATATAATTTCCAAAAATAAATAAAATAATTCTTAAATCTATCTGATTTTGATTTTTAAAGACTCCTAATTTATGTTAAAATAATGGTTAAACATAGTTTGTTTTACTTTCAGTGTAATCCTGTTTACCGACTCCCGTTTCTGCTCGTCACTCATATCGGCATAGATCTGGGTTGTCTCGACATTCTTGTGACCCAACATGTGTTGGACTGTATAAACGGGTGTTCCCGCTTCCACCTGTAATGTACCGAATGTATGTCGGGTACAATGGAAAGAGATATGTTTGGTTATACCAGCTGCTTTCAGCCATCTTCTCAGGGGAGCCTGGGTCATATAGTCTTCAAAACCGATGAAGACCTTGCCTGTTCCTCTCGGACCTATAAGCTCCATCGCTTCATCACTGATAGGATTGTTCACAAGATCCTTTGTCTTCTGCATCCTCAGCGTGACATACATTCCTCCGTTTCCATATGGCTGTATATTCTCCCATGTAAGGTTCTTGATGTCGCTCTTCCTTAATCCCGTCAGGCATGCAAAAAGGAATGCTTTCCTTAAAACAGGTATCTCGCATGGAGTGTCAGCCAATCTTATCAGTTCCTCTTGGGAAAGATGCTCCTTCATGGTGGGTATGGTGTCGATCCTGTCAAGGAAGCCGTTGGGGTTCTCTCTTATCTTACGTTCCTTATAAGCTGTATGCAAACATGCCCGGAAAGTTGACCAGTATCCGGCTACCGAATTGATATGGAGTTTCTGCTCCTTGTGACGGTATTGCGGGGCGTTCAAGAGGTATTCCATAAACTTACGGCACAAGTCCACGTTCACCTCACCGAAGCGGCATTTGCCGTTTGTGAATCTCTCGAAGTGCTTATAGACGTGTTCCCACTTGATATTTTTCTTCAAGGCAAGGTTCTTGAAGTATAAAAGGAAGTCTCCCTTCTCTTTCTCCTTGTCGAAGAAGTCATAGCGTTCATTGACGATGCTTTCATATCTCCGGCACCTCAATGCCTCGGCTTTCTCCGTCATTCGCTCGTTATATTCCTTTTCCCTACCGTTCTTCGGTTTGGAAAAGATGTATATGCCGAGCGATTCATGACGCATTACTTTCATTGTGCTCTCGTCTCGATAGCCGGGATAGTAGTCAAGATAGAAGGACAGCATCGTGCCGTTCTTTATCTTCCGAGTCCGGAGGTTAACTGTCTTACAGATATTACTCATATTTTAAGTGTTTTTAATTGTTATTTCGTGATGCAAAGAAAAATGATTATTCAATGGTGTCAAGGTTAACCAACAATAATCACTGATTAATCTTATTATAATTGGGAATAGTGAAAAGATATAGAAGGTAGGGGAATAAAAAAGGATAATTATTACATACCCAAGGCTGCTCTTTCAGCCATCACCCTCTCCACATCTTCTCGGCTTAGCAGATTTCTTACTCCGACTTTTACCTTCCTTATCCCTTTTACATTGACAATATGGTGCAGGTTAGCTTTTGTCAGGCCGTATTTTTCTGCCGTTTCCTCTACGGTGCAATATCTATCATCTGCTATCAGGTTGGGTCTCCTTAATTCTTCAAGATGGCTCTTTGAATAATATGCAATACCATATTCTTTCTTGGTAGGTATGTTGTGCCGGTAAGCGTATGCCCTGATAGCGGTGGCTCCCATATTGAATTGTTCCTCCACTTCTAACGTGGTGAGCCAATCCGTTATGTTGGAGTAATCGGTCTGTATCCCGAAATGCTCATCTATATCATGTTTGTTGAAATATAGTTTACCAGCTATTTTGCAGACACGGATATGGTATTTCTTGGCACAGGTATAAAGCCATCCCTGACCTATCTTGAACCTTGACATTACATCCTCTCCGGTATAATATTCTATAGGGTCGGTTAATTCGGAGGAGAAGGATTTTGCAGAAATGGATTTGCCCTTTGGTTGCAATTGGCTCTTTGGCTTGGATTCCGGTTTTCTTATAACAGGGATAACTCTTTCATAAGGATTAGATGACAGGAGTTTTTCAATATCTGCCTTACGGATCAGCGACATCCGGTTGCTAAGTCTCGATGCTTGGAGTTTCCCTTGTGCAACGAGCTTATAAATATATTGACGTGTGCAACCCATCAGGAGGGCTGCCTTTGAAAAAGTAAAATACTCCTGTTGTCGGAGGTCTATAAGTGGTTCGACCGCTTTGATGAAATCATTGCGTCTTTTCTTCCTGGCAATTTTGGCACTTTCGGCACAAGACTCGGAACAATAGTGTTGGTTTCCGCTCCGGATTGTAAATGTGTTGCCGCAGATTTCACATTTTCTTTGGATTCTCATGATAGCATATTTTTGATTGAAAATTCGATTTCCGGTGTATTCCTGCCGAAAGTCAATAGGAGTCAATCCTCGTTAATCATTGTAAACTGATTATCCTAAATTACGGACTTGGAATCTTTCCTGTGGCTCTTGTCAATGTAGGTAATCCATCGTAAACCGATGTCAACTGCCCTTATAAAATGACGAAAGCGGAAAATCTTGACTTCTCCGCGGTAGAAATACGTAGCAAAAATATGCTTAAAAAGGGGTATTACAAAACACCAACCCCGAAAGTGTTAAAACCTATAATATACTAATATTCAATGCTCTTATAATAGTTATTCCCCATTCTTCATAATCTTTCATACCTCTCTAAATACAATTAGCGAAAGCATAAGATCCTATAGATCTAAGATTAATAGGTAAATTGATTGTAGTTAAAGAAGAACAACCATTAAAACAGTAATTCCCTATTTCAGTAATACCCTTCATCCCCAAAATCTCATAAAGAGATCCGCATCCGGAAAAGGCATTACTGCCTAATGAAGAAATGCAATCAGGAATGACAACAGATGTTAAGGCTCCACAATTATTAAATGCACCATTAATAGATACTATTGAAAACGTTCGCTCCTTATATACTACTGTCTCCGGTATAATAATATCACCGGAATAAGGAATATCTCCTGCTACTATTGTGGCAGTCATATTCGAAAGGTTAGTTTCGTAATAGAAACCATCCACTTCAAAATCATAAGCCGAAGCTGAGAGGAAGGATATTATTATACCTCCCAAAATCATTAATTTTTTAAATTTCTGTTTAATGATTATTTGAATTATATTGAATTTCTTTGATTAGTTGAGAACAAATCTCTGAAAGAATATCATTGGGAATCATATTCCAAGGTACCTCAATAATATTTTTATTCTCCTTACATGGTATAATGTTCTTGATCTTAACAGTTAAAGAAGTAAGCCATTTTCCATGAGTACATATTCTTATCCCGGATTTGTTAGCAAAAAATAGTAGTGTCTTTTAATCCGATTTGATCTGGTTTAGGAATAAGCAAGAATAATTCATCTCGATCTAAAAATGAATATATCTTAAATGGAGATAAAATTTTTTTATAGGAGATAAATTCACCAGAAGGGAGTTGTAACAAAAATTCAGCTTTTAACATTATTATAATGGGTCTCTGACTCCCAAGAGATCCTCGGATTATAAATAAAAAAGCGTAGGAGCCTGAACCTTGGTGCTCGTCCTACAACTTGAGGCTCTGGTATTGCCCGATATGGTTGAACGAGCAACATGCAGAAGCCTACGCTGAATATGAATAAACATCAAGATATGACGTTCCCACATCATATCAAAACGAATATAACATATCCGCTTGGCATCTACCGTTGCCACATCCTTGACCATATCAAAGAAATTTACCAGATTTCAAGTTGTCAAGAAGATGCGTCTTGGTAAATACGCCTTTATGTCTTGCAGACCCTCCCGCTTATTCCCTTGACCGGGCTTCTGCGTTTCGGTCTGCAAATGTAAAATTAATCATTTTGTAAGAAATATTATATCAGGCATATAATAAAATTTCATTCAATTATCTCCGATAAGATTTCTTAATTGGAGTTTTTACATATTTGATAGCGGCTAACAAGCATCGTTGTCTATAGTCTTCTTTGAGGTCGGCATTTTGAGGTCGATAACTTTTCTTCGAACCGCTACCCGGGCTATCTTTTCACAAAGCAAAAGATGCCCGACGTACGCTAAGTTTCGACACTCGATTGTTAATTGCCTTCGGCAACGAGCACCAGCTTGGTTTTTCATATCTCATAATCCACAAAAGCCGCTGACGTTTCTCTAAATGCCGACACTCGATTATCCAATTCTTCTTCCTCGGGTCTTCGTCCGTCCCAACGGAAATCGGATTCAGACCCTCCACCTCCACTGGAAGTTATAACAGGTTTTCCACCTATTAATGAACCTGAATTATAAATATATTTAGTCGAATATTTTGTCATAGTCACCGTGTACCAGACTGGCTTTGTTACGTCACTTTGTTTTGTACAAGCCGTCTGACATCCTTAAATATTCTCCTCGAATTCGCATAGCTTCATTTCGCGAGTTTTCAGGATTCACCAATTTATCAAATATGTTAATCAGTTCATCTTTTAGAATCTGATTTGTTACTGATAGTCTTTGGTTCTCCTCTCTTAATGACCAAAGTTCTTTATAGTCTGCAATGGAGATAATAGAAATTATATTGAGGTGAATTGTTTTACCTTCGGGACCGCCCATCTAACATGGTTTTTCTTTACTACGTTCCCCCAAATCCGTCAGACATTCACTAAACCTTCACCTCGATTTCACGCTTTGGTGCAATTGCGATGGTCTTGATGGCTTTGACACTGAGTCCCAGACTGGCAAAGAGAATTTCTTGTCGGAAATTATCAAAATCTGAGACATATAAAAAATCCCGAAAGAAATTCTTTCGGGATTTTGCAATTCATTGATTTATAATCATTTTACTTCTTCGAAGTCTACGTCGGTTACTTCTGGTTCGTTCGGATGTGAAGGGCCTGCTTGTGCTCCGGGTTGAGGACCGGCCTGTGCACCTGCTGCCTGAGCGTTGGCGATGTCTTGTGCGGCTGCCTGGAATGCATCGTTCACTGCCTTTTCTGCTGAGTCGATGTCTTCGAGAAGCTGTGCTTTGTGAACTTCTTTTAGTCTGTCGATTGCAGCCTGGATGGTAGCTTTCTTGTCTGCCGGAATCTTGTCGCCGAGTTCGCTGAGCTGTTTCTCGCTTTGGAAGATCATGGAGTCAGCGTGGTTGAGTTTGTCTGCACGTTCCTTAGCCTTCTTGTCGGCTTCCTCATTAGCCTTAGCCTCATCGCGCATTCTCTGGATTTCCTGTTCGCTCAAACCGCTGGAAGCTTCGATACGGATGCTCTGTTCCTTACCTGTAGCCTTATCCTTTGCTGATACATTGAGGATACCGTTGGCGTCAACTTCAAATGTAACTTCAATCTGTGGAACACCACGTGGAGCGGGTGCGATACCGGCAAGATTGAATTCACCGAGAAGTTTGTCGTCAGCTGCCATAGGACGTTCACCTTGGAGAACTCTGATGGTCACTTCAGGTTGATTGTCGGCTGCTGTTGAGAATGTCTCGCTCTTACGGGTAGGAATAGTAGTGTTGGCTTCGATAAGCTTGGTCATCACGCCACCGAGAGTCTCGATACCGATTGACAATGGAACAACGTCGAGAAGAAGTACGTCTTTAACGTCACCGCTAAGAACACCACCTTGGATTGCTGCACCGATTGCTACAACTTCGTCAGGGTTAACGCTCTTGTTGGGTTCCTTACCGAATATTTCTTTTACCTTAGCCTGGATAGCGGGGATACGTGTTGAACCACCAACCAAAATTACTTCATCAATTTCAGCTGCAGTGTATCCTGCATCTTTAAGGGCGCTTACACAAGGAGCTGCAACTGCATCAATAAGTTTGGAAGCGAGTTGTTCAAATTTAGCACGAGTAAGAGTAGTTACCAAGTGCTTCGGACCTGATGCGGTGGCTGTGATATAAGGAAGATTGATTTCAGTTGAAGTTGAACTTGAAAGTTCTACCTTTGCCTTTTCAGCTGCCTCTTTGAGACGTTGCATAGCCATAGGATCCTGACGGAGGTCTACTCCCTCATTCTTCTTGAATTCATCAGCAAGCCAGTCGATGATAACGTTATCGAAGTCATCACCACCGAGGTGAGTGTCACCATTTGTTGACTTAACTTCGAATACACCGTCACCAAGTTCAAGGATTGAGATATCGAATGTACCACCACCAAGGTCGAACACTGCTATCTTCTGTTCTTTGGTTGATTTATCAAGACCGTAAGCAAGAGCAGCTGCTGTAGGTTCGTTAACGATACGTTTAACCTTAAGACCTGCTATTTCACCGGCCTCTTTTGTGGCCTGACGTTGAGAATCGTCGAAATAAGCGGGCACTGTAATAACGGCTTCAGTCACCTCCTGGCCAAGATAATCCTCAGCAGTCTTCTTCATCTTTTGAAGAATCATTGCGGAGATTTCCTGTGGAGTATAGTCACGACCGTCTATGTCAACTTTAGGCATATTGTTCTGGCAAACCACTTTGTAAGGAACACGTTTGATTTCGTCCTCAACCTGGCTGCAAGTTTCGCCCATGAAACGTTTGATACTGTAAATAGTTCTTGTAGGATTTGTAATAGCCTGACGTTTTGCAGGATCACCGACTTTACGTTCGCCACCGTCTACAAATGCAACTACAGAAGGAGTGGTGTTTCTACCTTCATTATTCGGAATAACCACCGGGTCTTTACCTTCGAGAACAGCAACACAACTGTTGGTGGTTCCTAAATCGATACCAATTATTTTTCCCATAATTTTTGTTTTTATAATTTCGTTAATAATGTTTTCTATGTTATTAACAAATTGCGTGCTAAAAGTTTCACTTTATCCCTAAATAAATTTTCAATCAACTGCAAATTATTGATATACAGATAAATATTTAAATTATAAAAAATTAAAATAAAACTGTCAAAAATGGCGAATCAATCAAAAATATTAATCTTACCCCTATACATGCCCCAAAAACAAATGATGATTCCTCTACCGGACAATTCCTAAGAGCAGGATTTTATAATTTTTGTTTTTCGGTTCCGTTAAATATCTATATATTTGCAATTAAGACAAAAGCCGTTACCAACGGCCATTTGTTTGTTTTCAACTAACCTGATCCCAATATATTCAACCAACTATATGATTGCAAAGAAAGCCATCCCCATAGCTGTTGTCTCGTTGATAATGGCCCTCCCCTTTCAAAGTCGAGCCGGATTTTCCGAAGAAAAGTCAACAGACAAAATTAATTCCGAGCAAAAAGATAAAAAAGAGGAAAATGACAGTGATTCTTTTAATAAATCATTATCAGAAGCAGAAGTGTTCCAAGGGCTGATGGATATTTACCTCAAGAAAGACGGTAAACTTTATCTTGCGTTGCCGGACTCAATTTATGGTGCCGACCTTATGCTTGTGAGCCGGGTCAACGCAATATCCCACACCAAAGATCTTGTAGCGGGTGAGATGAATGTGAATCCCATCGTGATTAGATTCACAAAAGATACCAATAATGTATATATGCACATAGTGCAAGACAAGGCTGAAATAAATTCTCAGGATCCCATCGCAGCCTCCTACAACCGGAATTTCATAGATCCCATTGTAAAGGGATTCAAAATAAAATCCAGTGAAGACGGGAAAGATTTCATAGAAGTGACTGATTTTTTTAAAGGGAATGAAAAATTGATCTCCCCCATCAAGGATTTGAGTCCGATAGCCATGCTGCTGAGCGGGAAAAAGAGTATCGACGCCACGTATTATGAAGACGGGTCGGCCATCACATCCGTCAAGGCCTTCCCTGACAATGTCATGATAGAGAGCCGTCTTGCCTTCACCACGGATAAGGTTTATGAACCCTACACGGTTTCTATGGCCCGTTCTATCATAAAACTGCCTGAGACACCAATGAAATCACGATTACAGGACAACAGGGTTGGATATTTCTATGAAACAAAAAAACTTTATTCCTCAGAAATCGATGGCATTAAGGATTATCAAATCATAGATCGCTTCAGGTTAGAACCAAAAGATGAAGACCTTGAGGCATATTTTTCAGGAGAACTTGTTGAACCAAAACAGAAAATCATTTTTTATGTGGATTCAGCCTTCCCTGACAAATGGAGAGGAGCCGTGAAGGAAGGTATAGAATACTGGAACCGAGGATTCGAGGCTGCAGGGTTCAAAAATGCCATAGAGGCAAGAGACTTCCCCAAAGACGACCCAACGTTTGACGCTGACGATATCCGAAAGAACTGTGTGAGATATTGCGTCACCCCCACTGCCAATGCCATGGGTCCTTCTTATGTGGATCCACGCACCGGTGAGATTCTCGGAGCCGACGTGATATGGTACCACAACGTGCTTCAATTGCTTCATGACTGGAAATTCACACAGACAGGCGCAGTTGATCCCCGAGTGAGGACTAATGTGTTTCCTGATTCAGTGATGTATGAATCCCTCACCTATGTCACCGCCCATGAAATCGGCCACTGTCTTGGGCTCATGCACAATATGGGTGCAAGTTATGCTTACACGATAGAGAACCTCCGTGACCCTGAATTCACGCAAAAATATGGCACCACACCTTCAATAATGGACTATGCCCGCAACAATTATGTGGCCCAACCCGGAGATTTTGAACGTGGAGTAAGATTGACTCCTCCCGACATTGGTGTCTATGACATTCATGCCATCAACTGGGGTTACCGGCTTATTCCCGGAAATCCTGATTTGTTCGAAGAAAAACCTTCCTTAGATGCATGGATACGGGAACACGACGGTGATCCTATGTATGAGTTCGGTGCACAACAAGTATTGGGACTCATGGACCCGACCGATCAGACAGAAGATCTATCCAACGACCATATAAGAGCCGGTGACCTTGCGATTTCCAACCTTAAGATTATAATGGATAACTTCGAGGAGTGGGCCGGAGAACCCGGAGAGAATTATGAAACCTTAGAAAAGAAATACATGGCAGTTGTCAACCAGTTCGGACGCCATATAGGCCATGTGATTCCATATATAGGAGGAGTAAGGTTTAAAGAGGTGAGACAGGGCAAAGGAGATGGCCAAGCCCGAAATTATTTCAGCAAAGAAGACCAGAAAAGGGCCATGGAGTGGCTTATGGCCCAAATAAGGAATTGCGGTTGGCTCGAACCGAAAAATCTTACTGCTAATTTTGAAGAGCCGCCGTCCTGGAGAAGGAAAATAGAAAGGAGCGTATTGGGCTGTTTCACTTCTCCGGTAGTGCTCGGAAGAATGAAAATGGGTTATGAAAGTGATCCTGCCAACGGATATAAGGTGGAAGACTTCATTGACGATGCCATGGCTTCTGTTTTTGATGCATCATATAAAAACCAATCCCTTGACGACACCGAACTCAATCTCCAGACAACCGCAATAGCTGCATTGGCCAAAGCTTCCGGTCTGGATAACCTCAATAATGTGAAGTTGGCTGATTCAGCTTTTGACGCGTCTGTTGATTTCAATGAGTTTATCATGAATGTTTCCTCGCCCACGATAGCTTGTTCCCAATCCTGCGGCAATGACATTTCCATAGAGAACCAAAGGTCATTTTACAGGATTGCATTGGGCGACAATCCTATGCCTCAGTCGGAGATGAAACCTTTGATGACACGCCAATTGCAATTGATTCGCTCATTATATAAGAAATGTGCCTCAAAAGCTCCGGATTTTAAGACGAAAGAATATTACAAATATCAGCTGCGTGTTCTTGACCAGCTGTTGAAGTAAGAAAAAAAATTAGATGAAACAAATTTTACTAATAACTTTATTGTTGCTCGCCTGTGGAATTTCTCAAGCAGTGAACGCCACACGCCAAATCACAGGCACCGTTGAAGACGAACAGGGTGAGCCCCTTGTGGGAGCCACTGTGAAAGTGGAAAACGAACTCATAGCGGCATCAACTGACATCGACGGAAATTTTTCCCTTAACATACCTGTCAATCAGGATGTGGAGCTTTCGGTCACATATGTAGGATATTCCCCCAGGCTTATAAAAGTTGAACCCGGAGAGACATCCTTAAAAATCAAGATGCAGGTTAATGCAAGCGAAATAGAGGAAGTAGTGGTGATAGGGTATGGCACTGCAAAGAAAGCGAGCCTTACATCCTCGGTAGAGGTTTTGAAAGGATCTGACCTTGCCAAAATACCATCAATGAACCTTGACCAGAGTCTTGCGGGACAAGTTTCAGGTCTTGGAGTTTCAATGACATCAGCTGACCCATCCTCAGCGAAGGAATCAAGGATTAGTGTGAGAGGTAACACGGGTGAACCCTTGCTTGTTATTGACGGTATTCCCCGCCTGGGAACAAACACCAATGACGGAGAGATGCGTCTAAGCGATCTTAACCCTGACGACATCGAAAGCATTTCCATATTGAAGGATGCCGCTGCGGCAGCTGTTTATGGTGCCAGAGCTGCCAATGGTGTGATTCTCGTGCAGACAAAACGTGGTAAGACATCTTCGAGGGCACGTGTGACCTACAGAGGTCAATTCAATTTTGAACAGGCCACTAACCTTCCCAAATTCCTAAAGGCGCGCCAGTTCGCAGAGCTTTACAACCGTGCCGTGGCCGAATCTGCCTCCGACACTTATTCTCCCTATAATCTTGATTTGATCGGTAGTGATCCTAATTTATACGGAGATGAAAACATAATGGACCACTTGAACAAATGGGGACATTCACAGCAACATTCCATCTCTATTTCCGGAGGAGGCAATGCAGTGAGATATTTTCTCTCAGGAGCATATTCCGAGTCAAAAGGTCTTTACTCCAATATCGGGAGAAGCCGTTACAACTATTCGGGAAAGATAGATGCCGACCTTCTGCCCGGGCTCACCGCCTCAGTAGACTTCAATGGTTCGGTATCAAACTATAAAAACTCCAGCTATGCAACCCTCGACGAAGCATACAGCTATTCTCCACTCCAGGTTCTAAGATTCACCGATGGAAGTCTGGCAAGTATTGAAGGATACAACCCCCTGATCGATATCGAAGGAATCGGAGGATATACCAAGCAATCGAGTGATTTTCACACAGTGATGGGTGTTCTCAGATATGACATACCTTTTGTCAAAGGTCTCAACATCTACCTTCAAGGGTCAATAGATTTCAACAACAACAACACGACAATCAGCTCGAATCCGGTGACATTATATATTTATGACGAAAGGACGGGCAATTTCACTATAGATGAGAACACCGTTTATCCCAAGGCCAATATAACGATGTCTGACCGTTTTCAAAAAGTTAATAACAAGCTGATAGAATTCGGAATAAACTATAACCGCACATTCAAGGAGAAACACGATGTTGCCGCCACAGCGGTATTCAATTATCAGGATTATCACAACCGGTACCTCAACGGCACCAACAATAACAGACCGGGGCTTTATCCGGATGTAATGGGCAGCACATCCTCCGGGTCACTCACAGGCAGCGAATACTATACCCAAAGAGCTTCTGTGGTTGGAAGGGCAACATATGGTTTTGCCAACCGATATTTTGCTGAATTCAGTTTCAGAGTGGATGGCTCTACACGATTTGCTCCCGGGAAAAGATGGGGATTCTTCCCTACCGGATCTGCATCCTGGGTGATAAGCAACGAATCATTCTTCCAGAAGATCTCACCGGCAGTGTTGTCGTTTGCGAAAATAAGGGCCTCGGCAGGTATTTTAGGAGATGACGGGGCTATTTCCGATTACGCCTATCTGCAAAACTATAATTTCACAAATGGCGAAGGCTATAACTTCGGTGGAGTCTGGAGCCCCACGCTTATACCATCTATTTCCGGTTTCCCGAATCCCGATCTCACGTGGGGTAAGTCGAAAGATTTCAACGTGGGTCTCGACGGAGGTTTCTGGGACAATCGAATATCCTTTTCATTGGAATGGTTCCAGCGCACACGCACAGATATGGTCACCAACGCCAGGGCTCAATTGTTCCCGCCCTCTGTAGGAACCGGAGGAGTTTCGGCCAACGTAAACGTCGGTAAAGTTAGATACCGCGGCTGGGATTTCTCCATACGCCACGTCAACAATATCGGAGACTTCAGATATAATCTAAACTTCAATATTGGTACCAATGACGATATAGTGCTGGATTGGGGTGATGAGTCCTCACTTCCGGAAAACCAGAGATACGCAGGTAATCCATATAGCGTATGGTTCCTGTATGAAGCTGCCGGCCTTTTCCAAAATGAAGAAGAAATTAAGAACTGGCCTCTTGACCAAGACGGTAATAAAAATCGCACATTGAAACCCGGGGATATCAAATATGTGGATCAGGATGGCGACGGGAAACTGACCGTAAACGACATGATAAATGTCAAGGATTCATCTCTGCCCGATGTAAGCTATGGCTTTGGTGTAGGTGCCGAATGGAAAGGAATATATTTCAACGCCCAGTTTATGGGCTTTGGTGGCTACAACCAAAAAATAACAGAACTCTATACACTTGAAAACGGATCGCTTCAGAGATTTCAGGATTATCACATGTATGATTCCTGGACTCCTGAAAACCCGGATGCAAGTTATCCACGAATCAAATTCGCCACTACAGGCGACAACAATCGTTTTGACAGCACCTTTTGGATAAAGAAATGTAATTTTTTGAGATTTAAAGCCCTCACCGTAGGATATCATTTCCCTGCAAAAGTTTTGGGTCATTCCGGAGTCAAGACATTGGATATTGCATTCCAAGCTTCCAACCTTTTCACATGGTCGTCGCTTGAAAACGGAATGGATCCCGAAGTGCTTCGAGGATATCCCATCACAAGAGGTTATGGCGTCTCACTCACATTTGGTTTCTAATTATAATATCAGAAAGTAACGATGAAATTTATTAAATATATTGCAGCAGCATTGTTCTCGTTTTCCCTATTTTCATGCGACAGCATTTTCCGAGATGAGCCCTTCGACAAATTGGCCGAAAACCAGATATGGGGAGATGAACAACTGCTTGACGAATACACAGCCCGCTGGTATCGAAACATGGATAACGGTTTCTATATCCTCGTATCCACTATCATCAAAAATTTGGGTGAGGAATTTGAACCATGGTATGGCGACCAGATCACAGTTGGCCGCAGCGATTGGTACCAAGCCGGCTATGGAGATATGCTCAAAGGGTCGCAGACCCTCTATAACAGCCGGGGCAAGTTGCTGTGGGAAAATTATTACTCCATGATTCGTTCCATCAACACCCTGATGGAACATGAATCGGAACTTCCGGCATCGATAAGGACAAGACTTATGGGTGAGGCTCATTTCTTTAGAGCCTGGTACTATTATAAGCTTCTACGTCAATTCGGTGGTGCCTTGATAATAGACCACACTTATAATCCTTTGGAAAATGCGGAGACCTTCCCGAGAGCAACGTATGAAGAAATGGTGGAATTTATCACCAACGATGCAGAGCAGGCGGCTTCTTTATTGGAGACAGACCTGCCTGAAGCAATGACCGGCAGGGCAACTAAAGGTGCGGCTCTTATGTTGAAAGCTAAAACTTATTTTTGGGCTTCAGGCGAGCATTTCCAGAATGTGGAACTGCCCTATTTGGGCTTTAAAGAAAACCGGAATCTTGAAATGCTTGGTTTGGCAGCCAAGGAATACGACCGAGTCATAGCCTTGAACAAATACCAACTTATACCCATAAACTCCACCAACAGGGAAGGAGTGGTGAGTGAATACCGCAATATTTTTCTCACCAAAAATTCCATGGAATCTATATGGGAAGTTCAGCATAGCGACGACGGCAATTTCACTTCAGCCGGTTTCGGACATAAACTTGACAGGGATGCGGCTCCTCCATCGCTCACGGGAGTGAATTGCGCCTATAATCCTACACAAAACCATGTTGATGAATACCGGATGGAAAATGGAAAACCTATTTCAGATCCGGATTCCGGTTATGACCCTCAAAATCCATATGATGGAAGGGATTATCGTTTCTACGCCAACATTCTTTATGACGGTGCGGAATGGAAAGGAACGACAATAGAAACACATTACACAGCTGTGGATGGAGCTTATATACCCGGGAAAGACATTACCCCTTATGACTCCTCCACAACCTCCTCGATGACACGTACCGGATATTATATGGCAAAATTCTTGCGCGAGAGTCAGCAGATCGACCAGGATGAAACCTACGCCAGCTCACAGAATTGCATTCTCTGGAGATATGCGGAACTATTGCTGGATTATGCCGAAATTGATTTTAAATTCGGCAGAACCGGCGAAGCACTTGAAAAAATCAATCAAATCCGCAGACGAGTACATATGCCGGAACTCACCGCTATTTCATGGGAAGACATAACCAATGAGAGAAGAGTGGAACTGGCATTTGAAAAGACCACATATTGGGACATTCTTCGTTACGGCACAGCCCAGAAAGTGATGAACGGGTCCACCAACCCTCTTTACGGAAGCAGGATTATTTTCGAGGAAGACGGTTCGAAGACCGTAATCTTGAATAGAGTTGTAAACGGGAATAACAACAACACCCGTTCCTTCTCACCTCGCCAATATTTCTATCCTATAGCTTGGGATGACATCCGTTATCATGGTATAGAACAGAATCCCGAATGGAACGAAGTGTAACGCCGTTATCAAAAAAATGGAGTAACGGTTTCTAAGAATCTGAAAGTCTATATATGTAAAGAATTTTGGCAAATTGAATTATTTATGTTTATTTTGCCATTCATTTGTAAATAAAAAGTTTAATTAAAACCAATTGCTTATGAAAAAATCTTTACTTTTTATGGCATTTGTAGGGTTTGCAATAAGCGCAAACGCCCAAGACGCTACCTACAATTTCTTTGATCCCGCTGATTGCGACGAGGATGGTTGGTTATGGCTTGACACCCAGGAAAAAATCGACAAATATGTAGGCGCCCTTGACAGTGACAAGAAAATCAAGTTGGTAAACGCCCAATACGAACTCCAGGATCCGAATTTCCCGGATGAATATTACACACCGGAAAGTTATGCAGATCCTGAATTGAAAGGTTACAACCAGCTTGGTGAAGAGGGAGGCGAAGGTTCAGTGACAGGTGGTATTGTTCTCCCGGCAGCCAAGTATGATCCGGATGAAGACTGGTATCCGACTGATGGAGGTGGAATCCTTGTTGCTATGCCCGACTGTGCTGTTTTTGAACTCTACATTTCACAGTCAATGCCTGAAGTCATGACTGAAATATATATGGCAAAAAAGGAAACCAACGATCCTGGCGATTGCCAATACCTATGGGATGATGACTATTCTTTCTGGGATGACTCTCTGGGTCCGGTAATCAAAGATTACGCCGGTTTCTATCATGATATGCAGGATATACAGTTAGATTATAATATGGGAGATGGCGAACCCGATATCTGGACCCTTTATGGAACAAAAGGTGAGGCAAGAACAGCTTATATAGCAAATTATAGCTATACTGAAGAGGCTACCGACAATACTTGCCCGATGTATATCCAAGGTATCCATATCCTCACTTATACAGATGCTGCCGGGGCAGGCGTGAAGGCACTCCAAGCTGAAAATGTTAAAATCAACATCAAAGGTGGTGTGATCACATTGCAAAACGCAGCTCAGATTTCAGTTTACACTCCAAGCGGTGCAAAGGTAGCAGCAGCTTATGGTTCATCTCTCGACTGCTCTTCTTTGAAGGGTATATATCTTGTAAGAGTGGGCAACAAGACTGTCAAAGCCGTTTTTTAAACAGTAATCTATTTTTATAATTTACTTGAAGTGTGTCATTATTTTATGGCACACTTTTTTATTTTAGGACCCTGTTATTTTGGATTTTCCTAAATGCAAAAAATTGATTAACTTTGTAGTCTGAATTGACTTGATCTATCCCAATTGTCAAGAAATTTATCTACGTAAAGTCATCATTTGCATAAATTTTTCGGATATTGGGGTTAAAACACAACATCATGAGTCTATTACAAGAAAAATTAGCAGTCTACGATGCTCCACAGAAAGCAAAGGCTGCCGGCGTTTACCCATATTTCCGACCCATATCCAGTGAACAGAACACTGAGGTGATGATGAATGGCCGCAAAGTGCTTATGTTCGGTTCCAACAGCTACATGGGCCTCACCAATCATCCTAAGGTTATAGAGGCGGCTGTGGAGGCGACAAAGAAATATGGCACCGGAATGGCCGGTTCACCTTTCTTGAACGGCACATTGGACATACACAAAAAACTTGAGGAAAGACTTGCCGACTATGTAGGCAAAGAAGACGCAATGCTCTACAGCACCGGTTTCGGAGTCAACTTAGGCGTGATATCCACCCTCACAGGTCGTGAAGATTATATCATACTTGACGAACAAGACCATGCGTCAATTATCGACGGACGTCGTCTTTCCTTCTCCAATTATCTGAAGTATAAGCATAACGATATGGCCAGCCTTGAGGCTCAGCTAAAGAAGGCCGATCCAAACAAAGTGAAACTCATTGTGACCGACGGTGTTTTCTCTATGGAGGGCGACGTAGCGAATCTTCCGGAAATTGTAAGGCTTGCCAAGCAATATAACGCATCAGTGATGGTGGACGAAGCCCATGGAATCGGAGTATTCGGAGAGGGCGGCCGCGGCACTTGCAATCATTTTGGAGTCACAAATGATGTTGAGCTGATAATGGGAACATTCAGTAAATCGTTTGCATCTCTTGGCGGCTTTATAGCAACCAACAAAGATATCACGAATTTCCTTCGTCATCATTCAAGAGCCTATATCTTCACAGCAAGTATCACACCGGCCGCCACAGCAGCCGTGAATGCAGCGCTTGACATTATGCTTGAGGAACCGGAAAGACAGGCTCACCTTTGGGAAATCACAAACTATGCTCTCGATAAATTCCGTGAAATGGGTTGTGAAATCGGACACACCTCTACCCCGATTATCCCACTTTTCATCCGCGACGATTACAAGACATTCCATGTGACCCGCGATCTTCTTGACGAAGGTGTGTTTGTAAATCCTGTTGTGACTCCGGCAGTAGCACCTCATGACACCTTGATTCGTTACTCACTTATGGCCACACATACAAAGGAACAGGTGGAACGTTCAATCGAGGCGATTCGTAAAGTATTCAAGAAGTACGAAATTATACCTTGAAAGTAGAGATCGAATAAGTTAATAGTCAAAACAAAAAAAGCTCTATTTTTCAAATTTGAGGAATAGAGCTTTAATTATATCTAATTTTAATTATCCAAGAAGGCCCTACTTGATTTTTAGATCTTACCTGAAGAGATTAATTTCCTTTCCTAAATGTTAATTAAATTATTACCTCACCTGCATAATTTGTCTTTAAAAGAGGAGGAAATGTTAAAAAAAGAATTTTAACATTTTAATATAAACCGAATAAATCTTTTTTTGTTTATCATAAAGGAAATATACACATAAAGTAAATATTCCTGCAAATAAAATGGTCGACGAACGAGTAATACAGGAAATATATAAGAAATACCGCAAGCCTAATAAAAATGCTGCAGACTTGCGGCTTGATTATTTTCTACCCATGCTCGGGGAACACCACGCTATTGAAAACGACGGATTCGAAATTATTTTAAAAGATGTGGATGAATATAATCCTTTCCGGAGATTTCTGATACGCAGCCTAAATGCCGTATTGGAATTTGATAAGTTGATTGCTTTCGTGTTCAAGAACCATATTCTATTCATGGGCAAGGAAGACAATCAATTACATGTCCATATAAAGCCCGAAGATAAGCCATCCCTTTTCGGAAGAATTTTCGGAAGATAAAACAAAAATGAGCTTCCATGAAGCTCATTTTTGTTTTATAGATTGTTAATATCGAAACCGTCGGCAATATCCTCTTCGTTGTATTGGTCATCCCCATAAATATCTAAGTCAAGATCATCGGATGGTAATAATGAAACCGTTTGATCTATCTTTGAATCAAATTCATCAAGGTCTACATATTGAGCGGGTGGATTACCTCTTTTTAGAGTACACATAGGATCGGATAAAGTTCTTCCGGGGAAGGATTCTTTCATTTCCATGAAGAAAGACCTTTCAGTCATATAGTCGAAAACAAAAATGAGACGCTGTCCATCCTCTTCGATAAGTTCATTGAGAGGAGTGTCACCCATCACCCAAATATCCTGATCACTTGAACTACCCATATCTTCAAGGGTTATCTCTTCATTTTTCTGCCAATCATCGTCGCAGAGGAAGAAAGAATTGAAATCGTCTTTAGAGTAACCTACGCTGTCAAGGATTGTATTGCGTAGTTGCAAGAAGGTGGCTGTGGAGTCGATTTCATACTCGCGTGCGAAATTGCTCACCTCATCGCTTACAAGTTTAAATCTATAGACCATGTAGATAGTATGTTGTGTCTTCTTGGTTTTTAATTACGGTGCGAATTTAACTTATTTTTCCATATCGCAAAATAAACTTATAAAAAAATGTAAAAAAAAGTTGAGTCTCCTGTTTTGAGACCCAACCTTTATTAAGATTTATTGCATTTTAAATATTAGTTATAGCAAATTACCCGAGGAAACTGAGCAATACACCGGCAGCCACAGCTGAACCAATCACGCCGGCCACATTCGGTCCCATCGCATGCATGAGAAGATAATTGCTGGGGTCGTATTCCAAACCTAAATTATTTGAGATTCTGGCAGCCATCGGCACTGCGGAAACACCGGCATTACCGATAAGCGGGTTAATCTTCTTGTCTTTACGAAGGAAAAGATTGAATAACTTCACAGAGCATACACCTGCTGAAGAGGCGATGATGAAAGCCGCGAAACCCAATCCAAAAATCAAAAGTGTGTCGAGTGTAAGGAATTTGTCACCCTGAGTTGAAGCACCAACTGTGAGACCCAACAGGATAGTCACGATATCGGTCATGGCATTGCTTGCAGTCTTGGCGAGACGGGTGGTGACACCGCTCTCACGAAGCAAATTACCGAAGAAAAGCATACCGAGCAATGGAATACCTGAAGGCACCACGAAACAGGTGAGGAGCAAACCCACCACCGGGAATATGATTTTTTCGTTCTGAGTTACCACACGTACCGGTTTCATCTTTATGAGACGCTCTTTTTTGGTTGTGAACAGACGCATCAACGGGGGCTGGATAAGAGGTATCAGTGCCATATAGGAATAGGCCGATACAGCCACCGCTCCCAAAAGGTTGGGATTAAGTTTCGAAGTGGTGAAAATGGCTGTAGGACCATCGGCACCACCGATAATTGCGACACAACCGGCAGAAAGAGGTTCGAAACCGCAAAGCAACGCAAGCATATAAGCGCCGAAAATACCGAATTGGGCACAAGCGCCAATAATCATAAGTTTAGGATTGGCCAGCAAGGCCGAGAAATCAGTCATGGCTCCGATGCCAAGGAAAATAATTGGAGGATACCAACCGCGTTCCACACCATTATACAGTATGTTGAGCACGGATCCCGGTTCATAGATACCGATCTCCATTCCCTCCTGGAACGGTATGTTACCGATGAGCATACCGAAGCCTATAGGCACAAGCAACAGGGGTTCAAAATTCTTCTTGATGGCAAGCCAAACAAAGAAACAACCCACGGCAAGCATCACCAGATTTTCCCATTCGCAATTGTAAAAACCGGTGAACTCCCAGAAAGTAGCCACTGTTTGGCGCATGAATTCGCCAAATGAATATGTAGAGTCTGCTAAGATCATAATATTATGTTTGGTAAATTCCGGCCGTTATTAATCAAGAACCATAATGTCGCCGTCCTGAGGCACGGCATCACCCACACTTACTAAAATTTGTTTCACCACGCCACCTTTTGGAGTATGGATATCATTTTCCATTTTCATAGCTTCAAGCACACAAACTGTAGCGCCGGCAGCCACTGTGTCTCCCACTTTCACCGGGATGCTCATTATTGTGCCGGGGAGCGGAGCTTTCACCTTGTAACCACTTGCTGATGTCACTTGCTGACGCACTTCGGCTTTTTGTTCCGATTCCAATTTAGGCACTTCAGCCTTCTTTCTTGTAGGTGGTTTGATAACCGGTTTCTCGCCCGGAGTCTTATCAAATTCTACCGTGTAGGGCACACCATTAACTTCCACATGGACAGTATTGCCTTCAGGGTCGTCGACCGTGACATTGAATTTGGTGCCGTTGATCTTATATTTGTATTCTTTTTGACTCATGGAAATTTATTTCTGTTGAAGGGTTTCTCTTATGGTCCTGATTCTGACGAAGATTATAGATTTTTGAATTCCAGGGGGAATATACTTTCTGAAGTTTTCTGATTGTGAGATGAGTGTCTTCTATATCATGAGGATTACCGAAGTATTCAGACAAAGCCAAAGAAATAGCTGCAATCACCTCTCCGGAGGAAAGTTCAAGATGCTCATCGTTTTCAGGATGGTCGGCAGCAGCCTTGGCTTCTTTCTTCCTTTTTGTGATAAGGGCTTCTGCAACCTTTCCGAAAATCATGAACAGAATCGAAAGCACCACAAGAGCTGAAATTACTATGCACATTGCGATGATTGTGATGGCACCACCCCAACCATCATTTTCTGCAGCATTCTGGTTTTTTTCTGCCTGGGTCATCTTTTTGGCGATCTTACTCTCGCCATAATCGGAGGAGAAAACATGCGGTTCCTGTAAAGCCAGAGGAGTATGGTCTTCACCGGCTTGGGCGGGACTCACAGGTGCTTCCACAACCTCGATCACCTCTTCAGCCTGCTGCGGGGATTGGGCATATGCTGTGACTCCCAGAGGAGCCACAGCTATCAAGCCCATAGTTATTATTTTTAAAAACCCTTTTGTCATTTTGTTTTTGATTGTAGGGTGCATTTTGATTATAATGGAATGTTACCGTGTTTCTTAGGAGGATTCGAAAGCTTCTTGGTGGCAAGCATCTGAAGGGCACGGATGATGCGGAAACGAGTGTTTCTCGGTTCGATAACATCATCAATGTAGCCATATTTCGCAGCCTGGTAAGGATTGGCGAAGAGCTTGCGGTATTCTTCTTCTTTTTCAGCGCGGATCTTTGCGGGATCCTCAGCTTCCTTCATTTCCTTAGCGTAGAGCACGCCAACAGCACCTTCAGCACCCATAACGGCGATTTCGGAAGTAGGCCATGCATAATTGATGTCACCGCGAAGTTGCTTGCAACTCATCACGATATGTGCTCCACCATAGCTCTTGCGCAGAGTAACTGTAACCTTAGGCACAGTAGCCTCGCCATATGCATAGAGAAGTTTGGCGCCATGAAGAATCACACCGTTGTATTCCTGACCTGTACCCGGTAGGAATCCCGGCACGTCTACCAAAGTGACCAAAGGAATATTGAAAGCATCGCAGAAACGAACGAAACGTGCAGCCTTACGGGATGCATTTGAATCGAGCACACCTGCAAGAACTTTTGGTTGATTGGCAACGACACCTACGCTCTGACCATTGAAACGGGCGAAACCGATAATGATGTTGCGCGCGAAATCACGGTGCACTTCCAAGAATTCACCATTGTCAACGATAGCGCCGATAACATCATACATGTCGTAGCTTTGTTTAGCGCTTTCAGGAATGATGTCGTTGAGGGCGTCTTCAAGACGGTCGATAGGGTCATCACACTTCACGAGGGGAGTTTCCTCAAGATTGTTCTGAGGGATAAAACTGAGAAGCTTCCGGATCACGAACAGAGCCTCCTCGCCGTTTTCAGCTGCGAAATGAGTCACACCACTCTTGCAAGAGTGAACAGACGCACCACCCAGTTCTTCCTGGCTAACATCTTCACCGGTGACAGTCTTAACAACAGTAGGACCGGTCAGGAACATATATGAAATACCCTTCGCCATGATAGTGAAGTCAGTGAGGGCAGGGCTATATACAGCACCACCGGCACATGGACCAAGGATCGCAGAAATCTGCGGGATCACACCGGAAGCCATGATGTTACGTTGGAAGATTTCAGAATATCCGGCGAGGGCATTGATACCTTCCTGGATACGAGCGCCGCCCGAGTCATTAAGACCGATAACAGGGGCACCCATCTTCATGGCCATATCCATTACCTTACAAATCTTCTGGGCCATTGTTTCGGAGAGAGAACCACCGAAAACTGTGAAATCCTGAGCGAAGATATAAACAAGGCGACCTTCTATTGTGCCGAAACCGGTAACCACACCGTCGCCGAGGATATGTTTTTTGTCTTGTCCGAAGTTTGTGCAACGGTGAGTCACAAACATGTCGAGTTCCTCGAAACTACCTTCATCAAGGAGCTGAGCGATTCTTTCACGGGCTGTGTATTTGCCTTTGGCATGCTGCTTTTCGATAGCTTTTTCACCACCACCTACACGAGCACAAGCACGCTTTTCGATAAGTTCGTTTATCTTTTGTTGAGAAACGTCCATAAGGAAAGTTTAAAGTTAAAAGTTTAAAGATATAAGTTTAAATATTAGCAACCGCAGGATTTTGCAGGATCTTCGCAAAGTTCTGTGAGAACTGCTTGTGTTGATTTCGGATGAAGGAATGCGATCTGAAGACCGTCGGCACCTTTACGCGGAGCCTTGTCGATAAGTTGCACACCTTTGTCGGCAGCTTCTGCCAGAGCGTCAGCAACGCCGTCTTCCACTGCGAAAGCCATGTGGTGCATTCCACCGCGGCCACCGTTTTTCTCAATGAATTTAGCGATAGTGCTGTCGGGAGAAGTAGCTTCAAGAAGTTCGATTTTAGTGTCGCCTACTTTGAAAAATGCTGTTGTGACCTTCTGGTCTTCCACCACTTCTTGTTTATAGCATTTAAGGCCAAGCACATTTTCATAATACTTGATTGCCTCCTCGAGATTGGGCACTGCGATACCGATATGCTCCAAATGTGAAATTTTCATGATTATAGAGAATTAGTTGTTATTGTTGTTGGATAGTTATCGTTGTTAGTTATAGTGGTTGGGGCTGATGACGTTATAAACCCTATTGCCCTAATTAAATGCAAAAATACACAATAATTTGGAATAGGTAAAGCAAAATTTCCATAATCTTTTTATAAGATGCAAAATGGCGTTTTAATCGGCTATATTATCTTATAATATGAAAAAAATTACGATATTTGCAGAAAATATGTCTTGATGGAGATAACAGCCAAAGAACTTGCGGCGCTATGCGGTGGCTCGGTCGAGGGCAACCCGGACGCAGTAGTATCAGACTTTGCCAAAATAGAAGAGGCGGGGGAAGGAGATCTGTCGTTTATCGCCAATCCAAAGTATACACATTTTGCCAACACCACGGGAGCCTCAGTGCTTTTGGTCTCCAAAAATTTCGAGTCTCCGGGAAATATAAAACCTACCTTGGTAAGGGTCGACGACCCCTATTCCTGTTTGGCCAAACTTATGACCATGGTTGCCGGGATGCAACCCAAACCCAAAGGAATAGAGAATCCCGTTTCAATCGGTGAAGGCACCAAACTTCCGGAAGACATATATCTGGGTGCTTTTTCATATATCGGTAAAAATGTAAAAATTGGCAACAACGTCTTGATTTATCCCCAAGTATATCTGGGCGACGGTTGCACCGTGGGTGATGATACGATACTTTATCCCGGAGTAAAGATATATGCAGGCTGCAAGATCGGTTCAAGATGTATTATCCATGCCGGCACCGTTATCGGTTCCGACGGTTTCGGTTTCGCTCCCGTCAACGGTCATTATGAAAAAATTCCCCAGATGGGAGGGGTGATCATAGAAGACGATGTGGAAATCGGAGCAAACACCACTATAGACAGAGCAACATTCGGCAACACGGTGATAGGCAAAGGGACCAAGCTCGACAATCTTATCCAGATAGCCCATAATGTGCGTGTAGGTGAAAACAACGTGTTTGCCGCTCAGGTTGGAGTTGCCGGGTCGACCCATATCGGCGACCGTAACCGTGTGGGAGGCCAATGTGGATTCGCAGGCCATATATCCATCGGCAGCGACAATGAATTCGGAGCTCAGTCAGGATTCCATGCCAATGTTGGCGACAAGACCCGTATGATGGGATATCCGGCGGTAGACGTAATGCAGTTCGCACGAAACACTGTAAACATGAAAAGATTGGCAGAATTTTTGGCCGGTCAAAAAAATAAAGACTAATAATGGAACAATTAACGCTCAAGAGTCCGTTCACTGTAAAAGGTAAGGGGCTTCATTCAGGAAAGGAAATCACGGCTGAATTCAAGCCGGCACCGACCAACCATGGATATCGATTCAAAAGAATGGATCTCGAAGGGGAACCGGTGATAGAAGCCCTGGCGGAAAATGTTGTGGACACCACACGCGGCACCGTCTTGGGCAAAAAGGATATAAGGATAAGCACAGTTGAACATTCCTTGGCCGCTCTCTATGCAGCAGGAGTTGACAATTGTCTTATAGAACTTGACGGACCCGAAATGCCGATACTCGACGGCAGCAGCATCATTTATGTCGACGAGTTGGAAAGAGTGGGACTCGAGGCACAGGATGCCGACAAGGATTTCTATATCATAAAGGAAAAATTGAGTCTAAAGGATGAGAAGACCGGCTCAATGATCACCATCTATCCCGACGATCATTTCAGTGTGGAAGTGATGGTGGAATACAACTCCCCTATCCTGCCCAATCAATTCGCGATGATCGACGACATTGCTGAATTCAAACAGGAAGTGGCCAGCGCCCGTACTTTCGTTTTTGTAAGGGAAATAGAGCAGTTGGCTAATGCCGGACTTATCAAAGGCGGCGACCTTGACAACGCTATCGTGATTTATGATCAACCGGCATCCCAAGAAAACATAAATCATTTGTGCGACCTCATGGGTGTGCCCCATATCAAAGTGGACCAACTTGGCTATATTAATCCTAAACCACTCAAATGGGACAACGAACCGGCCAGACATAAACTTATGGATGTGATCGGTGATTTCGCTCTTATCGGCAAACCGATAAAGGGAAGAATAGTGGCTGTGAGACCCGGACATACCATCAACAACCAGTTTACACGTATGATCCGCAAGACCGTGCGTCACACTGAGATTCAAAGTCCCACTTATAATCCGAATCTTGAACCGGTGATAGACATCAACGGAATCAAGAAACTGCTTCCTCACCGTTATCCGTTCCTGCTTATCGATAAGATTATCGAGATAGATCGCAAGCACTGCGTAGCTGTGAAGAATGTCACTGTGAATGAACCTTTCTTCCCGGGACACTTCCCTCAGGAGCCGGTGATGCCGGGAGTGTTGCAAGTAGAGGCCATGGCTCAGGCAGCCGGCGTGCTGGTGCTTAATTATCTGGAAGAACCGGAAACCTATAGCACTTACTTTTTGAAAATAGACAATGTAAAGTTCCGTCAGAAGGTAGTGCCTGGCAATACCCTTCTTCTCAACGTAAGCCTCATGACAGAGATACGCCGCGGTTGCGCAATGGTGAAAGGTTACGCATTCGTGGGAGAAAAGATTGTCTGCGAGGCTGAGTTCATGGCTCAGATTATAAAGAATAAATAAAGTTGAGAGTTGAAAGTTAAAAGTTCAAAGTTGAAAGAAAATTACAAAGCTAATCTCATCTAAACTTTACACTTTAGACTTTAAACTTTAAAAAAGGAATTATGGAAAACATGTATTATGTCGATGCTGGAGCAAAGATCGGCAATAATGTAAAGATAGGAAATTTCACCAACATCTACGAAGATGTAGAGATAGGTGACAATTGTGAGATAGCCGGGAATGTAACGATCTATCCCGGAGCAAGAATCGGCAACGGGGTTAAGATTTTTCCGGGGGCAGTGATTGCCGCCATACCCCAAGATTTAAAATTCAAAGGAGAAAAGACCGTTGCGATAATAGGCGACGGCACCACCCTAAGGGAATGTGTGACAGTAAACCGCGGCACAGCTTCCAAAGGCAAGACAGTGGTGGGCGAAAATTGCCTTATCATGGCCTACAACCATGTGGCCCACGATTGCGTAATCGGTAACCGAGTTATAATGTCGAACGCATGTCAGCTTGCAGGGGAAGTGGTGGTGGATGATTATGCGGTGATTGGGGGCGGTAGTCTGATCCATCAGTTCTGCCATCTTGGCAGAAACATAATGCTTCAAGGAGGCGCGTTGGTTAACAAAGACATCCCTCCTTATGTGAAGGCTGCGAGAGAACCGATATCTTACGTAGGACTCAATACGATAGGATTGCATCGCAACGGATTCAGCCAGGAAGACATAAATATTATTTCCGAAATTTATAGGGTATTATATCTAAGCGACCTCAATGTTACTAATGCTATAAAATTGATTAGGGAAACCTTGCCGGAAAGCAAATACCGGGAAGAGATAATCGATTTCGTAGAGAATTCGGGAAGAGGAGTGATAAGGTCGGCTATATAAGTATTAAGTAATAAGTAATAAGTAATAAGTTTTAAGTTTTAAGTTTTAAGTTTTAAGTTTTAAGTTTTAAGTTTTAAGTATTAAACATTAAATATTATATATTAAATATTAAACAGTGAACTGTAAGTAATAAGCAGGGATAGTAAGGAATTGTAAAAATAGTAAAGTTAGAAAATGATAATAATAAAGCCGCCTGATTGGGCGGCTTTATTATTTGTAGCAGGCAAGGATGCCTCTGCTACTACTAATTTACAAAGCGAGTTTGAGTGAGGCAGTTTTTCCTTTAGAATCTGTTGCCTTCACAATCACGATGCCTTTACCGAGTGTGGAGAGATCAATAGAAGCATTGTCGGCATTCTTTTCAAATGCAGATGATAGTTTCATGCCATTGATTGAATATACTTCCACAGAGGCAACTTCACCAAACAGATAGAGTTTTTGAGAAGCCTTATCTTGGAAGAAATTAATTTCGGCTTTGTCAGCCCATAATTCGTCTACTCCACTGTCGCCCAATACCAGGAATCTTTCATTTGCCTTGGATGATTTAGTATTGACATCATAGAAAACCAATCCATATTCATTACCCACCTGTGCGGTCGGGAAATTGATTTTTGTCTGGATTGTAGCCGTTTCACCTTTATTTACAATGATCTGTTCGTATGGATAAGTAAGGATCGGATACCAATAACCTCCGGATTGGTAAGCCACCCAAAGCTGTGTTGGAACAGAGAATATATTTCTTGAAACTTTAATAGTAGTGGTCACTTCAAAATTAGCGGCATCTTTAACCTGATAAACTCTATTGACCCTTTCAGCATCATCTACTTCCAAGGTCACGCTATAGGAAGGAGTACCCGGATTAGGCTCCATGGTCACTGCCTCGTTTGAAGTATAATATATGGTGTTGGTAGTAGGATCATATAAAGCCGGATAAAAATCGGTAGCCTTAGTGACACTTGTTGAAGTCTGGTTATAAAGAGAAGTCACCCATTTTGAGGAGTATTTTTCACCTGCCGCAAGACTCAACTGAGTGCAGCTGCCCAAGAAATTGATATTCCCTTTATTATCCAACAAGGCAAGACACAAACCTCTTGTCAATTCAGTATCGTTGCTGTTGGTGACCGTAGCGCTCACCTCTACTGCGATACCATTATAAAGTTCGGTGTCGAGGCTTAGACTCGAACAAGTGAACTGCATAGGATCGAAGTTTTCGATCTGGTAGTCAGACTGAGACAAGCCATCGCCGGTGACAGTTAAATAGAAATAGTTGTAGGAACCGACATCCACACCTACCTCTTGCCAATTTCCACCATCAGAGTTTTTATAGACATTGGTGACTTTATATTTGGTGTTTTTCTGCAATTGCGGTGCTAAATCTTTATATAGGAATGTAGGCCTAAGATTGGCACCACTGTTTGTGGGAGGCATATATTCACCGGGTTCCAGTTCCGCATTAACATTGTATTCATTAGAAGAAGTTAAATAAATCGGAGTCGCATTTGGATTGCTGACCGGTACAAACGAACCACCTAAATCCACTACAATCTTATCATATCCGATGAAAGCCCAACCGCAAGGATTTGGTCCTTCAAGACCAATTCTCAATTGGTTGGAAGTGGTGAGACCCTGCACGCTACCATATATCACCACTTCTTTTTGAGCTGTAGGACTTGTTCCGCTCTTGGCAGGTTGAATACCCAAAACTATATCCTGGCTGTAATTAAATCCACCGGAACCACCACCGATACCCAAGGAAGGAGGATTAAGGGCGTCAAGAAGAAAATATCCGTCGCTGGAACCGCCCCAACCCCAGTTGAAATGGAAATATCCGTCACCTTGGTAACCGTCACAAATAAATGAGTGGCCTATTGAAGAGGTTCCATCGGGATTAAAAGAAGTACCGTCATAGATCACTGGCCCCACATTAGCAAGATTGTTATAAATCATTGTTGCCCACTCAGTATAAGTGAAATTTTCGCGTTTGAGGAAACGCATACTTAAATCGTAGTTGAAGTTATTGATCAAAGCAGACAAAATCTTACCGCTCTGAGTGCCTGACGTGCCGGTGGAATATTGCATTTCAGTAGCATAACCGGCTGCCATCATGAGGTCAGCAACTGCTTTAGCCTGTGCGTCGTTATAATTGCCATTGCTATAGCTGTTGAGCATATTGTTCCAATCAAAAGTCAAGGTAGAAAAATCAATAGTCAGTATCTGATTAAGAGAAGCACATTTATATGAGATGGAGCCTTGACCTTTCGCGGGATAATTGAAATGCTTCATCACCTGAGACATCGAAGTAGCCACACAACCAGTGTTGCAATGCACTCCGTTATAAGTGGGACAACTGTTATAATAAGGCTCGCTCTGATTCCATTTAGTCTTTATAATAGGTGCGATAGCGTTCCAATTAGATGGAAGGGAAACCCCGGTTTCGTCGAAAGATGAATAAAGTGAGGGGTTCTCTCTCATAAATTCGATTTGAGCTGTATACTGGTCGAGCCAATATTCCAAGGCGGGTGGAAGATTATCCACATCCAAAGAATTCCAATCCGAGTAGCCTAAGACAGGATTCACAGCGTCATCGGCGCTGAGGATCATGAATCCGGGTTTTTCTGATTCTTGGAAAACATATAGAGAAGGAAGACCTGCGGGTGACATTTTTGTCATCACAGGGTCCAAATAATCGAGGCCTCTTGTGCCGGAGACCAAACCATTGTTAGCCACACGGTTCAAAGCTTGCTCCGGAGAAATAGGGGCAGCCATACAAACAGCTGCGGAAAGCAATGGCAAGGCTAAAAAAAGTTTTCGAGTCATTTTCGTTTGGTTTGATTTGATGTTAGAAAAACAAAGGTAGTAAAAATTTCTGATGATTTTTTTATTTTAAAGAATTTTAATAGGAGTTGTTTGTGTTGTTATTGCAAAAAAATAGGTGTGCCGGGAACGACACACCTAAATTATAGAGAGAAATTAATAATTATCTTTTTACGATAGGTTCTCTCACGAGAGATTTAGATTCGAATTTGCGAAGTTTGTTGACTCCGAGCATCTTTCTAAGCTGCTTAACAGTAGCCACTTTCTTCGGTCCATGATTCATAGTGTTGGCGAATGGAGCAGCACTGTTGTAAGACGGAAGAGCTGAACGAGTGCCTACATGAGCGGATCTGGTTTGAGAGATACTATTCATGTCAACACAGAACGGTCCGAAGTAAGTGCCGTCTTCATTGGTGACGTATTGCTCTTCGCCATCTGTTTCGTCAAACACATTCACGTCGCTCAAGAGGTTAGCAGGGAAGTCACCTGTGTATCCACCTTGAATATTCGGGAATGTCCAGTTGGCAATCAACGGCGCGAACCAGAAGTAGTCATCCTCTTCTTCATCATAGAAGATAAATGGATCCGGGAAAGTAATCTTACCATCCTGAAGTGTACCATATAGAGTGCTACCTACAAGTTCTTCAGCTGTTGCGCCATCATTCATGAATTGTTGTATCAAACTTGTACAATTATTCAATAGGAAGCTCCAACCGTTTCCATACCAAGCCAAAGTTTGTTCTGAGTCAGCAATGTAAACAGCGTTAGGATCTGAAGCATTGATATAGAGATAAGAATTCACGGTATCATCCCAATCACCCGGTTCATTATAAGGATAAGGCTCTCCGTAAGGATTAACAAGTCTGTAAAGACCCTTAACATCTGTGCTTTCCTGAATTTCAACCTCATAAGTGACATACCAATCCATCTCAAATATATACATCGGTTGAGATGACATATAACCGTCTGTGTATTCCACATAACCGAGAGAATTCCAACCTTCATTAGGATTGTATTCTGAAGAAGAAGATATGTAGAAGAATTTACCGGTCACTACATTTTTCACATCATCTTCAACGTAAGCTACAACAGCCCAAGTATAAGTTCCGGTTTCGTTATCATTGCCGAAATCAATCTTCACGTTTCCGCTATCGCTGAAAGTTGTGTAAGCAACCTCATCGTTTTCAATAGCTGCTACAAGCGCGTCGGGATCATCCCCGGCCATTACAGCAGCTCTTGCAGAAGTGATATCCTGACCAAGTTCCACGTTCAACAATACCTGTTGATATTGAGAAGTCGGGGTAAGAACTCCTTCGTAAGATGCTTCCAAATTTGTATCAAGCAACACAAAACCGGGGAAGAAAATTTCAACCGAAGGTTGATTCCAATAATTGAAACCACCGGTATTGAACATATAGTATAGACCTGCAAGCTGGATGTAACCCGGGGTAACGCCGTCTTCCTGGAATTCGATCACACGGCAATATTGCCAATAAGACGGATCAGCATAGTTGGTGAAGATACCGGGGAAACAGAAATACAAATCGTCATTATAATCAGAATAGTATTCACAATACCAGGTTCCGAATCCTACCAAACCGGTTTCCGGCACAACTTGACCATTATATGTTTCACCTTCCTGAAGCACCCTGAAACGATATGTAGCTGTTTCATCCTCATTAAGGGCAATGTATGGATTGCTCAATCTATATTCATTCTTATCTATGGCAGATTGATAAACGTCTACTTGAACAGGACCTACACTATCATCAGTAACGCCCCAGAAATAGTCATAATATTGACCATATTGGTTGGAAGAACCAAGTCTGATCCAAGGAATGGGGTTAACGAGGGTAATCACTACGTTGTCGGGGGCAAAGGGAGACTCCTTAACTTCCTGGAGCACGAGTTCATATTGTTGTTCGTCACCGATTTCTGCTTTTGTGATGTCATAACCGATAGTGAACTGAGCTTCCCTTGAACCCTCTGCAAATGTTACGGATGAAGGGAATGTGTAGATATCTGTAACTTCATAGTCCTCTATTGGAGTAACAGTGATATTTACTGTTTGCGCGGCACCTGCCACCTCACGATACACCGGATAAGAGATAGTATTGGCGTTTTCGTCGAGTTCAAGATAAGTATTGGCAGTGACAGAGAAATAAATACTCGGCTGCCCTTCATATTCCTGAACGAAATCATTGTTCTTTGAGTCGTCGCATGAAGATAGCCAACCGGCACCTAACAAAGCCACGACAGCCAAAGAAGTATATTTATTGAATTTCTTCATATAATCACGAGTTTAAATAATTATTTGTAAGATGAAGGATTACCGGTAGGATTCTGATCCTTATCTGAAAGCTGCTTGTTATAGTCGATTTCAGTGTAAGGTATCTGGCTCAAGAATATAGGTTCACCGGCCGGAATATAATATGCGTAGTCTTGCATTCTGTAAGATGGATCTGTCCAGTTTGAAGAGGCCATACGATTCATGTCTAAGTTAAGGCGCATGATATCGTAATAGTTCATACCTTCTCCCCAGAGTTCCACTCTTCTTTGGAAAAGCACTTCGGTAAGGAAAGATGCCGCATCGGTGGAAGTGGAAGCCCAAGGATTCTTCTTGTCGAGCCAACGATAAGAGTTCACGAAGTTTTCAAGGGTAGCCTTACCCTCTGCTAAGTTACCGCCCATACCTTGCGCTTCGGCGAGGATAAGATACATTTCCTCGATGCGCATCAAAGGTATGTCGGCCTCGTTGTTTGATTGGCCCAAAACATTGTTATAAGGCGCAAACTTGGTGACTGCATAAGGAGGTGCACCGGCATCGGCGAGATAAGCTGAGGCATCACCGTCAGCCGCTGTATAGAACTGTGCGTTTGAAGCGCCGGTTGTCGGATCAATCCACCACCATCTACGTGGATCGTTGGGAGAAATCTGGCTGAAGAGTTCGCTGCTGATGGCTTTCCACATACCAACGGAAGCATAACCATAGGTGTAAGAACCCATGAAACCGGCCAAAGTGTAAAGACCGTGAACATCCTCAGTGTTGGTATAAATACCCCACACCCAGTTGGATGCAGTAATGTCGATAAATCCCGGGAGACGGGCCTCGGTGGCACTGAGAGCCGCGAAACTTCCTGAATTGATTACTCTCTGGGCATCTTCGGCAGCCTTTGCGTATTCTTGCATGCAGAGGTAAGTACGGGCACGAAGTCCATAAAGCACATTGAGGTCAATGTAGCGCTTGTCAGATCTTACAGCAGAAGAATTGTTTGTCATCAACTCGATACCGTTGTTCAAGTCGGAAAGGATCTGGTCGTAGATTTCCTGTACGGTAGCACGCGGAGCACCGTCTTCAGCAACCTGCGCTTCATTTTCCTCAGTGATCAATGGCACACATGGATCATTCTGATGTCCCACATAATTAAACTGATAAAGCTGTGCGAGCATCCAGTAAGCGAAAGCGCGGTTTCCATAAGCCTGTCCGCGATAGAATTTATAACTCGGATCATCTGTGTCAGCCTCGATAAAATTGAGCACCTGGTTGGAAGTGAAAATAATGTTGTAAGGCAAACGCCAACGCACGATATTGTAAGCACTTGTGGCTGTATTGTCGAGATATTCAGCCGGGCCTGAGAACCATCCGTAAAGGTCGATGTCTATAGAGAAAAAGTCGGCTGTACGGCAATCCAATTGAAGCATCACGCTCGGATAACCAAAATCGAACATATCTCCGTAGCACATTTCCCAGCCATTGTAGTTGCTATAGATACCGGAAGTGAGGGCGTCGATCTTCGCCGGGTCCTTGTCGATAATCTCGGTGCGTTGCTCCTCGGTGATGACATCGCTCATCGGTTCAGTAGCGAGATCATAGCAGGAAGTCATGAAACCTGCCAAAGCGATCGATGATAATAAATATATTTTCTTCATAATCTTAATTCTCTTAAAAAGTAAGTTTAACACCACCGGAAATCAAACGCATGGTAGAGTAAGTTGAAGCGGAGCTTTGCACGAAACTTTGACGCGGGTCAAGACCCTTGCGGGCGGCCCAGATAGCAACGTTGTCAGCTGCGCCGTAAATACGGAGACCGGTGAGGCCACATTTCTTGATCCACTTGAGCGGGAAGTTGTAACCTACGGAAATATTGTTGATTGAGAAATACTTGGCTGAAGTCAACCAACGGTCGGATGAAGCAGTCATGTAAGTATAGTACCTGTCGAGACGAGGAACATCAGTGTTTTTGTTGTTTTCAGTCCACGCGTTCATCACATCCACGTGCATGGCACGACCCGGATAAGTACCGTTGTGCATCAAGTTCTGATAACCATAGTCCCAGATCTTACCGCCGAGTTGGTAGCCGCATTGGATTGATACGTCAATGCCGAAGAAAGTAACGGTTGTACCGAAACCTCCATAAACCGGAGCAAGGATATTGCCGGTGGACTGACGGTTGCCTTCGTATTCATAAATATTACCTTCATCGTCGAGAACTTTACCGCCCTGATAAGCTACGTTCCAGTTTTCGATAGCTTCCTCTTGGCCTAAAGTCTTGTTATATGCCCAATATAAAGGAAGACCGTTTTCTTCATTCACGCCGGCATATTTAACGAGGTAGAGGGTATACATTGAGTTGCCTTCATCCCAGAGATAAGAACCGTTGATCCAGTGGCCTTCAAGTTCGGGAGCAAGTTTAAGGATCTTGTTCTTTTGGTAGGTGAGGTTGAAGTTCAAATCCCATTGCACATCTTTTGTGCGGATAGGAGTGGCGGTGAGCTCGAGTTCGATACCGTTGTTACGCATACTACCAACGTTCATCGGGAAAGAAGTATAACCCAATGAAGGATTCACAGGCTTGTTGTAAAGCATGTTGGAAGTCTGACGCTGATAGTATTCGAGAGTACCGTTCAATTTGCCTTGGAAAAGCGCGAAGTCGATACCGACATTGAATGAATTGGATGTTTCCCAAGTCAAATCTGGATTACCTTTATAAGCGAGAGAAGAAACGTTCCAAACACCATCGACACCTGTCATGGCATATTGGTCCATATAAGCGTAATAGTTTCCTACGTTGTCGTTACCTTGCTGACCGAAAGAAGCTTTTAACTTCAACATGTTCAGCCATGTGGAAGAATCTTCCATCCAGCTTTCCTTGGCGATGTCCCACGCAGCGGAAACTGACCAGAAGTTACCCCAACGTTTGCCCGGTGCAAAACGAGAGGAAGCATCACGACGATAAGATACGCTACCGAAGATTCGGTTGTCATAGTCATAGTTCACACGTGCGAAGATACCGCGTGTTGAATACATTTGTTTATAACCGCCGAGGTCTTTTTGGCTTGAAACGTTGGAAAGGTTATTGTTGCTGTTGCTGTATGTGTCGTAACCTTCGCCCCAAAGGCCGTCATATTCCAAAGAGTATGCTTCGTAACCGAGAAGGAAATCAAAGGTATTGATACCCCAAGTATGGTTATAGTTTGCGAGAGCCTGAATATTTAATGTGCGATAGTGTTCAGAAGCCTGGTAAACATAACCTCCATACTGAGACATCTGACCGTATTGGTTGTTGTTCATGACGTTTGAACGAGAGTTGCTGACATAGTAACCAACATTACCTGAAACAGTGAGGCCGTCAACTGGAGTAATGATAGCAGACCATTTGCCATCGAACACGTCGTAGATATATTCATTATAATCGTATACGAAAGTAGCCAACGGGTTACCTACGGAGAAGACTCTGTTCAAGTTGGGAGCGCCGAGGCCTCTCATACCATAGTCGTACATCGGGTTGCCTGAATTTTCATCATACATGATCTGACCCTGTGCGTTTCTCACGTAGAAAGGATAAACGGGAGCCATCATGTCGGTGAAATAGAAAGCATTGTCGGAATAACCTTCTTCAGTCTGACCTGAAGGATAGTTTTGCTTTTGCCAAGAATACTGCATGTTGGCTCCGACTTTCAACCATTTGAGAAGTTGGTAGTTACCTACGAAACGGGTATTCATACGTTGGAAACTTGAGTTCTTGATGATACCGTTGTTGTCAAGGTAACTGAAAGACATCATATAGTCGTATTTCTCACCACCGCCTGAAGCTGAAACGTTGTATTCCTGACGGAATCCGTTTCTGAGGAGCTCTTTGCGCCAATCGTCGGGAGTGAGATAATAGTTGCCATATCTGTAACCTAATGTAGCGTATGGGTTGAAGTTGCCGTTTTCATCAAACAGTTCCTGGCCATGGCCGTCGAACACCTGATAACCGAAAGCGGTGCTGGAAGGATCGCCTGAAAGAAGACCGTTTGCATATGAATGGGCTTCAGCCTGTGTGTAATAATAATACTCCATTGTGTCCTGGTCGATCAGGTCGGGAGTATAGAAACGGTAGTTGCGCAAAGCCCAATACATTTTCTGGTAGTTAGCAGCGGCACCTGTTATTGTTGAGTAATAAGGATTTTCACGTGAACTTGCACCCCAGTTAGCATTCACTGTGATAGTGGCCTTACCTTCTTTACCTTTCTTGGTTGTAACGAGGATAACACCGTTAGCACCACGGGCACCATAAAGGGCAGCAGCTGCCGCATCCTTGAGCACTGTCATACTTTCCACGTCGCTCGGGCTAAGGTCGAGCATACCACCTGAACTTGAGGGAACGCCGTCGATTACATAGAGAGGGGCCGAGGATGTGGTGAGAGAACCTGTTCCTCGAATATATACTGAAGGTGAGCTACCCGGAGCACCATCGTTGCTCAACATCTGCACACCTGCGACCTTACCGTTGAGAGCTGAAGTAACGTCTGTGACGAGGGTGTTTTCGATTTCATCAGCCTTAACTACAGAAGCAGAACCTGTGTAAGCTGATTTTTTTGCAGTACCGTAAGCCACAACGATAGTTTCGTCGAGGTTGGAGGCACTTGACTGCAGGTGCACCACCATACCCTCAGAAAGTGTCACTTCCTGAGTGGCGTATCCCACATAAGAAACGTTAGCTTTCTTTACATTTGCGGGCACGGTAATAGTGAAGTTACCGTCGACGTCTGCGGCAACACCTTGGCCACCACCGATCGGCATCACTGTAGCACCTACGAGAGGTGAGTTGTCTGACGCATCGAGCACCGTACCATGGTAAGTGCGGGTCTGGGCCTGCACACTCCATGTACACGCTATCAGCGTCATCAGGATAAGAAACAGTTTTCTCATTTTTATTGATTGTTTTGGTTAGTTGTTCATTAAACCATCCATGCCGCTTACATAATGCCATCGAACGCTTTTATTTAAAAGACATTTGCGTGAGACATGGTTGATAAAAGTGGCCCTTTTGCCTAAAATTCAGGACTTAAGGGAAAGGCAAAATTAAAAAAATTTTATTAAAAATAAAAAATGATGGGTAAATTTAACAAAGTTTAGAGTAATAAAAGTGACGTTTCCGAGAACCGGAGATACCGTATTAGTGCCTTTTACAGAAAAATATTGGCTCCCTCTGTGAATATACAAGGGAGACCAAACGAACCAAAAATATTAGGGATAACTATGGATGGTCTTACATTTTATGTAATTACATTTTTAGTAAATATTCACTTACAAATTTTGTAATTACAAATTTTGTAAGTAGTTTTGTGATACAAAAAAATTAAACAAAAAAATGGAGATTCCTTTTATATTCGGCAAGATAGCCATGGGCGAAAACTTCACCGACCGTGAAGAAGAAACCCACCAACTTGAAAACAATTTTAACTCCTGTATCAACACAATTATAATTTCTCCCCGAAGATGGGGCAAAAGCTCGTTGGTTCATAAAGCGGCAAAATTAGCGGAAAGAAACAACCCGCGCTTGAAAGTTTGTTATATTGATCTATTAAATGTGTTGAATGTAGAAGAATTTTATATCTTATATGCCACTGAAATCATAAAGGCTACATCATCAAAATGGGAAGAATTTATTGGTAATGCTAAAAAATTCTTATCCTCCTTAATTCCAAAGGTGTCTATGAGTGCACTTCCCGGTGAAGAAATATCTCTATCTTTTGACATTGAAAGACTTCGGCTGAATCCTGACGAAGTGTTGGATCTTCCGGAAAAAATAGCTGTAGACAAAGGATATACAATAGCCGTGTGCATTGATGAGTTTCAAAAGGTTGCCGAATGGAAAGACTCAAACTACCTGCAGGGAAAATTCAGGAGTAAATGGCAGTTTCACCAACATGTCGGATATTGTCTCTTTGGCAGCAAACGTCACATGATGATGGAAATATTCACAGATTCGAGTAAACCTTTCTATCGTTTCGGTGATCTCATTTTCTTAAAGAAGATTCCACGAGCCAACATGATTGAATTTATTCAGGAAAGATTTAAGGAAACCCATAAACAAATAAGCGAACCGATAGCCAATCTCATAGTCAGTTATGTGAACGACCATCCTTATTATTGCCAACAGTTGGCCCAATTGTCATGGTTAAGGACCCAAGAAATTTGCGATGAAAGGATCGTAAAAGAAGCCCACAAATCACTTGTGGAGCAGTTAAGTCTATTATTTACAAATCTCACAGAGGATCTGACGGTTCAACAACTTAATTATCTCAAGGCATTATTAAACGGAGAGAAGGGAATAAGTTCAACAGAAACAATGGCGAGATACGGAATTTCCTCGGCCACATCAGTCAATCGTTCAAAGAAAGAATTAATAAGGAGGGACATACTTGACAATATCGAAGGGAATGTCCAATTCTTAGATCCGGTGTATGAATATTGGCTAAAGCATACTTTCTTTAAAATTCCATATTTCGGAGAATGAAACCTCCGCATTTTAGGGAAATAAACTATTTTATAATTTGGATTTGAGATCCCTGATATTAAGACCGGTTATATCAGATATTTCTTGAAGAGTCATTCCTTTATTTTTCAATTTGTAGGCTATAATCCAATCCTCTTCAATAGCACCTTCGGCTCTACCTTCTGCTCTTCCTTCTTCAAGACCCTTTTCTATTGCCTCCCTGCGGACATATTCAAGTTCAAGAAGACGGTCATTCTCATGTTTGAGCCATCTGTCGTAGGCAAGACGCTCATCCTCATCCAAAGCACTATAGCGGCTCCGTTCGGCTATACGGGAAAAGAAATCACCCTCTCCGGTGGAGAAAGGAATCTTTTCCATGGTCTGTATACTTTCCATATTCTTCATGCTATAAATTATTTTTTTCAAAATTGTGTCGCATTCTTCCTCTGTGTCAGGAAAAGCTGGTAAATGCAGGAAAACCAGGCTCAGTTGGTTGCCATAGAGCTCATTGGTTTCTTCTTCACGGAAAGTGTAGTAGTTTATTGCACGATCAGGTGATTTCTTATTCTTGAAATTACACATTGCAATAGTCACAACCGGATCTAAAGAAAAATCCCATACCTTGTTACTTTCAAGACGTTTATCCTGTCGGTTGATAGCCTCCACCCCGTAATAGAATATACGGTTGTCAAAGTTGTTGTGCCAGTTATTCTGCATCTCAACAATTATACGATGACCACCGTCGGTGATACAATGCACGTCATAACGTGTCGTCTTCCTCTCGGGATTCAGACCCTTGTTTTCCGTAGGGTTAAGTTTGAGGTCCACGATCCTTTCATAACCCAAGCGTTCATGCAGAATTGCATTGAGCAACTCGATGAGATTCTCTTTACCTTGCTCGGTACCATAAAGATTATAGAAACCGAAATCCGACAGAGGGGATATAAAGTCTTTATTCATATCACAAAGATATACATTCGGGATGAGAAAAGCAAATTGTAAGGGTTGGCGGCCTGGTTTTTCGCTTAGCTGAGCGGAATGGCACGGCAAGGGAATCATAGGTATAGAAAAAGGGCAGCCCCACAAGAGCTGCCCTTGAAATTCCTAATTTTTAAAATGTTATTTAGGTCTGGTTGATGACCATCCGTCGTTTTGTGTCACACCATAGTTAGTGTTAACTTCAGCTGCGGGGATCGGTAATACAACGTCGCCTACCTTTACATTATTTATCATCCACTGAACGGCAGGAGCCTGGACAGCATAAAGATTGCAATCGATATTCCAACGACGAAGATCGAAGAAACGGAAACCTTCCTGGAAGAGTTCGCGTGCTCTTTCCTCATAAAGGAAAGACATGATACCGTCAGCAGAAGCCGGAAGATCGGCTACAGAAGTGATAGCATTGTTTCTCTTGGCTACTACCAACAGAGCTTCTTGAGCTGCTGGAATATTGTTAAGCTTAGCGTATGCTTCCGCCTGAATGAGGAACATTTCCGGCGCGTTGATTTCATAACAAGTAGCATAGGAAGGGTTGGTGCCACCATAATACCCGAACTTACCACCTGAGAAATTCTTCATATATGGATTTGGAGAATCTTCCGTCGGAGTATAGTATAGGATTGACAGACGGCAATCTTCACTGCCATAGAGGCTTTCAAGGTAAGGTGAAGAACTATAACCATAAGTGGTGAACAATGTTCCTAAAGAATTTGCACTCCAGCTTGTCTGGGAGTTAAGGCCAAGGGTGAAGAAGCTTTCCCAGTTGGAATTTCCACCATTATAAAGAGCCTTGTATTCTTCCGGTGAATAAGCAAGTTCATCAATACCCGAAACCAGGATTGCATTTTCAGCCGCCTCGGCAGCCTCTTTCCAGTTTTCAAGATACATGTTTGAACGCGCATAGAGACCATAGGCTGCAGCAAGACCCATATAGTTCACGTCATCTCTGTCCCAACCTATTTCTTCAAAGAGATTTATAGCAGTGGTCAAATCTTTGTTTATATAGGCATAAGATTCGTTGATGGTGCTACGTTCCACTTGAGAGAAAGCCGGTACCGGTTTCTCAATAATTACTATACCGGGCATATTTCCGTAAGAAGTGCCGTTAACCATCGCCTGATGACAGAAAACATTAGTAAGCTTAAGGGCAGCAAAGGCTCTTAGGGTACGCGCTTCAGCCTCGAAAAGCTTTAAAACCTCCAGATCATCCTCTGAAGCTTCTGGAATCAAATCTTCGCAAGCTTCTATAATACGCGATGTGTTGTCGATCACTTTGTACCCATATTCCCAAATGTACCTGAGATAAGTGTCGGTATCCTGATATATGAACTGATACAGCTGGTTGAAGTGACCCGTATCCTGATTCCAATAAGTGATATCTGAGGCTATATCACCGATAATGGTGGAATAATTACCTGCAAAATAGTAGGTCTGTAGTTGAAAATAAGTACCGTTGAGTGCATATTCTATCACATTTGGAGTAGTGAGGGCACCTTCGGCTTCCACTCCGGCAAAGTAGTCTGTTTCCAGGAACTTGTCACCGCAACTGGTCATTCCTGCCACACAAGCTATGCCGATTACTGAATTTATAAATATCTTTTTCATATTATTCTCTTGATTTAAGTTAGAAAGTAATCTGTACACCACCTGTGAAAGTGAACACTGCCGGATATTGCCATGCAATTACACCGTTGGCATAAGTGTCGGGTGAGTAGCCTATGAAATCCTTGGCTGTCCAAGTGTGCACATTATCCAATGTTACATAAAGTCTAACCTTGTCGATCAAAGCCTTACGGGTGATTTTCTGAGGAATAGTGTAACCGAAAGTGATGTTGCTGATACGTAGGTAATCTCCATTATATACCCAGAGGGTTGAATAGTTACTTGCAAATTCTCCGTATGGGTCACCATATACATATTGCGGGAATCTTGCATTCTTATTTTGCTCTGTCCATGAATTGTCAACAAATTTCTGGATAGGAGTTCTCAATTGTCCGCCGAGGAAGCCGGTGAAAGCGTGACCGGTGTCGATTACTTTTGAACCTAAACGATAGTTGAACTGAATAGAGGCATCGAAACCATAGAAATTGGCATTGATTCCAAATGCACCGAACACCTTCGGGTCGGCAGATCCCACATAACGTTTTGCAGCTGCAGTGTAATCGTCAGTCAGTTCGTCACCTTCCTCTTCCAAGAAATACAATGCACGACCTGTTTCCGGATCTACATGAGAAAATTCGGGAGTGTAGAGCTGACGATATGGACGTCCTTCCTCAAGAATCTGATAGGTGTATTCTTCTGTACCGTTAGCAAGCTTGATAATCTTGTTCTTGTTCCAGGTAAGGTTTGCAAAAACATTGATTGCAACATCATTTGTATAGAAGGCTGTGCCGTTGAAGCCAAATTCGATACCGCTGTTACGGATCTTACCGATATTCTGATATAAAGATGAAAGACCTGTGGTCATTGACAGAGGCACTTGATAAAGGGCGTCTGTTGTGTCATCGTTATAGTAGTCGAATGTAAAATGCCATCTGTTCTTGAAAGAGAGGTCGAAACCTACGTCAAATTTCTTTGAAGTCTCCCAAGTAAGGTTTGGATTATTGATACCCGTCGGTACCATACCCGGACTCTGAAGATAGCTATAACCTGTCAATTCATAGAAACCTCTTGCCGAATAGTAACCGATTCCTTGGTTACCCACGGTACCATAGCTAACTCTGATATCAGCAGTAGTGATTGTGTTCTGGTCAAGCATGAATTTCTCCTGGCTGAGCCTCCATTTTGCACCTACGCTCCAGAAATTACCCCAACGTTTGTCGCTACCGAAACGTGAACTACCGTCCCTACGATAAGATGCAGAAAGGAAATATCTGTTGCCATAGTCATAATGAGCGTCAATAAAGTAAGAGGCAAGCTTTGATTCTGCTTTATAATATTCAGAGTCGTCTGCTGCGGCAGCTGTGGTCAAATCACGCATGCCTATGTCAGCGAATGGGAAATCATATCTATCGTAGTAGGTATAATCATAGAGCTCTTTCTGCATTTCCTGACCCAGCATGATGTTGATGTTGTTTTCTCCGTAGCTGTGGATCCATCCGAATGTATTTGTCCAGGTCATCAACTGAGTGTTGGAATTATATTGCTGGCCCAATCCGTTATAAGAAGCTCCCTGAGGATTGTAAATAGCGCTCCAATATGAATATTGATCCTGGTTCATAAGGTTGTAACCGAAGTTTGTTTTAGCCCAAAAACCATAAGGAAGATTCAACTTCAACCAAGGATTGGCAACCAATGTGTTGTTCTTTACGGTGTTGAGGTCACCAAGGTTTTTGTCCCACACGGCGAGAGGGTTATAATTGCCCACAAAAGCGTAAGAACCGTCTTCGTTATATGGCTTCATGAAAGGATTCATAGAGGTAAAAGCACCTACTGTCGGGTTTGTGTTAGAACCGCTGGTACTTTGAGAGAAAGCGTTGTTGTTTGAATGTGAATAAGAAACATTCGCTCCTACCTGGAACCATTTGTATTCGCTTTCCAAATTTACACGTCCGCCATAACGTTTGTTTCCTGAACCAATCACGATACCGTTGGCATCATTGTAGTTAAGGCTTACATAATAATTGGTTTTACCGTTACCGCCGGATACTGAGAGATTGTAATCAGCATAGTAACCTTTGCGTGTCACGAGGTCCATCCAGTCGGTTGACGACTGACCGTCCCAACCATAATTGTTTGTGAGACGTTCATCGATAGTTGGAGTTGCTTCCGCATAGCTTATACCTTGACGGGCAGCATATCCCTTGATCCAGAAATCTCTTGTAGTCTTGGCATCTGCAAGTTTCATGTTGTTGTTGGCAACTGAAGTGAAACCCTGGCGAGTTTCGAAAGTGATGCTCATCTTACCTTCCTGGCCTTTTTTAGTTGTAATGACGATAACACCGTTGGCTGCACGAGATCCGTAGATAGCTGTTGCAGCAGCATCTTTAAGCACTGTTATGCTTTCAATATCGGCCGGGTTATATGCAGACATGGGGTCGAAATAGTTGTTATAACTGCTCATAGAGTCATAATCGGAATTTACAGGCACCCCGTCGATTACGTAAAGAGGATCTGAGGAAGTATTTCCCAAAGTACCGTTACCACGGATAAGCACCTGGCCCCATTGGCCCGGCATGCTTGTGGAGTTGCTATAGGAGAAACCGGTCACTGTACCTTCAAGACTCTTCACGAAGTTTACTTCACTCTTCTTGTCGACTATTTCACCGTCTACAACTGAGGCAGCTCCCGTAAAGGCGGCTTTTTTAGTTACGCCGTAACCGGTCACCACAACTTCATTAAGCATCTGCTGGTTTTCTTCCATTTCCACTGCAACTTCAGGCTTTACGTCAGTTTCCACCGGGTACATACCTACATAAGTTACAAGAAGTTTTTTACAAGAGGCCGGCACTGTAATTGTAAACTTGCCGTCTACATCTGTTGCTGTTAGGACTCCTGTACCTTTACCGGCCACTGTGGCCCCTACTATGGGGTCTTGGTCACTTGCATTTACAACAGTTCCTCTCACAGTCACTTCTTGTGCGAGGGCTGAGAGGGAAACCGTCAATGCAAATACTAAAAGTAAAAACAGTTTTCTCATACTTAATTGTTTTTGGTTAGTTATTATTTGTGTCGTGCCTCTCACGAGTGCCGTACACCTTGTTTAATTAATTCTTTTTTTAATTACTTTCTTTTAGATATGTTAAATTTTATAATTATCTTTTCACAATTGAATGGGTGTACTTTCCCCATGTGAAATTGTGACAAGTGACGCAAAATTATGTTTTTTAAAATAAAATAAGGCTGAAATGCTTATTTTTTAACATTTCAAAATCTTTCTGTATGTAATTTTATACTTGTAAGTCTTCATTTAACGATAACACTTGGAATATAAATTTACCACACAATGAATCATTTTTACAATAAAAAAGAGGATTTTTGGATATTTACACACCCAATAACCTCTATTTTGCTTTCAAAATGACAGAAATTATGCTTTTAACGCTTTTTCTATATTTCTATGAAAGATTTTTTCACAATTGATTAACAAAATTTTTAAATAATTTGGCTTTAAGTTAAAATTTTTCCGAATTTAACATTTGAGATCAGGCTTAGAAAATATATTGTCCCCGACAAGACTTAGGGTATTTTAAAAAATCTGATTTAGACAGTACCTCTACCAAACATGGCAAACATACACGAGAATCAAATGAAAATTTGTACAAATAGTATCTTTAGATTAATTTTGTTAAAAATCAATCATATGAAATTAGAAACCGCTAATTGCATAAAGATATTATTACAGAATGAATCCATGATCCATTCTGAATTCCAAGTTTCTTCGCTATCGATTTTTGGCTCCACCGCCAGAGGGGATCAAAATGAAGAAAGCGATGTAGATATTATTGTCGATATGCCTCCAAAATTAAAATTAGTGGTTGATTTAAAGGAATTTCTGGAAAAATTATTAGACAAACCGGTTGATTTAATCCGAAGACACAGTCATCTTTCTACCGAATTTTTAACCTCAGTTGCAAAAGATGAAATATCAATTTTCTGAAACAGATAAAGAAAAGATAATTAAAACTTTGGCATCAATTGAGAAAGTAATCACTCAATTGGAAGTTTGGAATAAAGAAATAAATTCCTCCAATGAATATTTTTATAATGACGCAGGGATTCAACTTTTAGCCGCAAACTGTACATTATTTACAGCAATAGGAGAAGGCATAAACCGTATTAATAGAATTTCCGACTTTCTTTTTATCGAATTTCCTGAAGTTCCTTGGAAGGGTTTTATCGGGATGAGAAATCAAATTGCACATGGATATTTTGAAATTGATGCAGAAATAATTTACGATACAATTCAAAAAGATCTACCGTCTTTACATCAAGCAATCAAAAATGCCTTAAAGTTAGAATTCTAACATTCAATCTGTATTTCCGGGTAAAATATAATTCTCCAAATAGTTTTTTGTCAAACACCTGAGTTGTTTGGAAGTGCATACTGCATCCGACAATTTTTTATTAAATTTGCACACTACACCAGACGAATTTTTATTAAATTTGCATACTGCATCCGACAAATAGATAAAAAACAACGATATGGAAACCCTTTTTAATGTTATGGAACGTAGATTGATGTTGACTCAAACTACCACTGTAAGGGAATTTATCAATGAAATAAACTGGAACAAACAATTGATTTCCATAAAGGGATCCCGTGGAGTTGGGAAAACAACCCTGATGCTCCAATATATCAAGTTAAATTATCCACCGGGGAACAAAGAAGTATTATATTGTTCTTTAGACAGTTTTTACTTTACCCAACATTCCCTGTTGGATTTGGCTGAACAATTTTATTTAAACGGAGGCAGACATCTGCTTATTGACGAGGTGCATAAGTATCCGGGATGGAAAAGCGAAATCAAACAAATATATGACAATTATCCTAATTTACGAGTTGTAGTCACAGGTTCCTCTCTATTATCTATCAGGAAGGGCGATGCCGATCTTTCAAGACGATGCTTCCCGTATTACATGCCGGGATTATCGTTACGTGAATACCTGATTTTTTATAAAAACATCATCCTACCAAAGTATTCTTTAGACTCCCTCATCAAAAATGCCCCGACAATTTGTCATGAAATACTTGAAAAATGTTCTCCTGTGGCGATTTTTAATGAATACTGTCAAATGGGATATTATCCATTTTATGATGGCAATAAGGAAGATTACTATATCTCCATAGAAAATATAGTGAATTATATCATAGAACAAGAATTACCGACCTTGGAAGGGGTTAATCCGGCTTATATCAGAAAGTTAAAGGTAATGGTTAGCGTTTTAGCCAACTCATTGCCTTTTGAGGTAGACATCACAAAATTATCGAGGGTATTAGAGATAAACAGAGAAACAGTGATGCATTATTTGAGCATACTAAACAATGCTGATATATTGAGCTTGCTATATTCGGATTTGCTATCTGTGAAGAAAATGCAAAAACCGGATAAGATCTATCTCCACAACACCAATCTTTTGTTTGCCTTATCAAATAAAATAGAAGTGGGCACTATACGTGAAACATTTACAATGAGTCAACTGCGTCCTCTTCATAAGATTGAATATGGCAAACAAAAAGGAGATTTCCTGATTGATGATAAATGGAGATTTGAAATTGGAGGTGCAGGCAAGGGATTCAGTCAAATATCCGGAGAGAAGGATTCATATGTTCTGGCGGACAATATTGAAAACCCTTCCGGAAGAAAATTACCCATCTGGCTACTCGGGTTCCTTTATTAGAAATCGGTGAAGGCGAGCGGAAGTAGGGATTTAATGGATGGGAGGATGTAGGTTTTGTCTCTGCCATAGAGCATGACTTCGATATCGCCATAGAGGTGCTCGTATTCCAGGAGAGCCTGACGGCAACCACCGCAAGGAGAGACGGGATTTTTCTGGAAGCCTTCTTCCCAATCTTTGTCAACGCCAGGGTCGACCCATGCTGCAATCGCAATTTTTTTGAAAGCCACGCCCGGATTTGATGAGGATGCAAAGAATGCGGCCGTGCGTTCGGCACACAACCCGGAGGGATATGCGGCGTTCTCCTGGTTGCTACCCTCCACAATTCTGCCGTTGTCGAGCAGTAACGCGGCTCCTACATTATATTTAGAGAAAGGTGCATAGGCACGGCGAGTGGCTTCCTTGGCCGCTTCCACCAATCTTCTGTCGAGTTCATTCAATTCTTCGAAGTCTACTTCCTTTATTAGAGCTTTTATTTCAACCTGTTTCATAGCGATTTCATTTTGAGGCAAAGGTAACTAAAATTTGGGAGATACCTTAAAATATTGCAAACTCCATACTTGGTTTTGAATAATAGGGTTTTTGATTATGGTATTTTTATAATGGTCTATGCATTATGGTCTAAACAATTATTGCATATACAATTATTGTAAACGCAATTATTGTGTATGCAATAAAAATAAATTAACTTTGCAAAAATTGTTGGATATGGAAGAGAATCCTTTTATAATAACTGAGCACGTAACAAGGCAATACTTTTGTGACAGAGAAAAAGAGACCGAAGAACTCATCAGGTTGGTGACAAATCGCAACAATGTGGTGTTGCTGTCAGACAGGAGAATAGGTAAAACAGCATTAATACAACATTGTTATCAACAGAAGCCATTAAAAGACACATACCTCACGTTTTATGTCGACATCCTATCAACCACCAACCTTCAAGAATTCACCTTCTTGTTAGGGAGGGCGATATATGAACGATTGGTGCCGCTGGGTAAAAAAATGGTAAATACGTTTTTCCGGATCGTGAAATCAATAACCTCAAGACTGGGATATGATACCTTGTCAGGTATGCCGACGATCAATCTACAACTTGGAGATGTGGAACGGCCCGACATAACCTTACAAGAAATATTCAAGTATCTTAGCGAGGCAGAAAAGCCTTGTGTGGTAGCCATAGATGAATTCCAGCAGATAGCCAAATACCCGGAAAAGGGAGTGGAAGCACTGATCCGTTCACATTTATTGCAGATAAATAATGTAAGGATTATCTTTTCCGGGAGCGAACGCCATATGTTATCTGAAATGTTTATGCATTCCTCAAGACCTTTTTACATGAGTGCATCCTTTATTGATTTAAAAGTTATACCTAAAGAAATTTATGTAGACTTTATAGTAAAGATGTTTAAAAAGGGTGATAAGACAATATCAAAAGATTTGGCTACAGAAATTTATGAAAGGTTTGACGGCATCACATTTTGCATACAAAAAATCTGCAATATATTATATTCCAAGACATTAAGAGGAGAAACCGCCGACAGAGAAAATTACGGGACTGCGATTGAAGAAATACTAAATTCGTATGATCCCTATTTCAGGGAACAATTATCAAGACTGTCAACTCGTCAAAAAGAGGTGTTGTTTGCGATTGCATCGAAAGGTAAGGTAGAAAATGTAACCTCAATGGAATTTATAAAAGAGCATTCTTTGGCCTCGGCGAGTTCGGTACAGACTTCGATAAAGTCGTTGATAAAAATGATGATACTGAACACACGGGAGAAAAAATATTGGATAGACGACAGATTTTTTTCTTTATGGGTAAAAAAGAACTTTTGCCAATAATACTTTTTTGCATAAAATCTTTTTTTTCTATAATTTTGCACCGCTGACTTATGCCCTCTCCATTGAGGGTGCTGTTCAGTATGCGAAATGCCTCTGTAGTTCAACGGATAGAATAGAAGTTTCCTAAACTTTAGATAGGAGTTCGATTCTCCTCGGAGGTACTAAAAAATTCTCGAAAAAGTGGGAAAATTTGCGCCTTATAAGATCCAGCTCGCATCTCTCGGAGATGGGAAATTTGAGCAGGATTTCGAATGTGGGACAGAGTTCTTCAAGAATATGGAGAACCCCGACATCATCAGCAGCGATGTGAAAGTACATCTTGATCTTGAGAAAAAGAACGAGACCTACGATTGCACATTCACATGCAAGGGTATGCTCAAGATACCGTGTGACAGATGTCTTGATCCGATAGATCACGAAGTTGACACAACCTATCACATCACTGTGAAATATGGAGAAGGGTACAACGATGAGAGCGACGACCTGTTGGTGATCCCCTATTCCGACAGTTACTTGAACGTGGCTTATATGCTGTATGACACCATAGTTCTCACCATACCTCTGCGACATGTGCATCCAATGGGAAAATGCAACAGGGCAATGTTGGCGGCTCTTCATAAGAACAGAGCCAACAACACAGGCGACGAAGAGGTGGAGGCAGCCCTCGATGATGTGGATGCCGATATCGAAGCCGGAGTTGGAGGAGACGAAGAGTAAAGTTTAAAGTTTAAAGTTTAGATTTTAAAGTTTAAAGTTTAGATTTTAAAGTTTAGATACAGATACTAAAAGGCTATACGCTTACAATATAAAAGACAACTAATAAAAATAACCAGATATGGCACATCCTAAACGAAGACAATCACATACCAGAACGGCTAAACGTCGTACTCACGACATGGCCTTGATCCCCACCATCGCAATCTGCCCGAACTGCGGGGCATGGCATGTATGGCACACAATCTGCGGCGAATGCGGATATTATCGTGGCCGTCAGGTGATCGACAAAGTAAAAGCTTAAATCACGCGCAATCCATAGAGCAACATGCTTAACGCAAAGATAAGCGGTATCGCATCATATGTACCCGACGACATCCTCGACAACGAGATGCTCTCAAAAATGGTAGACACCAACGACGAGTGGATCACCACTCGCGTAGGTATCAAGGAGAGAAGGGTGCTTAAAGAACCGGGTAAAGGATCCAGTTACCTTGGCACCAAAGCCGTGGAGAAACTCCTTGCCGACACCGGCACGAAGCCGGAAGAAATTGAACTGCTTATCTGCGGTACTTCGAATCCGGATTACCGATTCCCATCCACAGCCTCCATCATAGCCCACAATTGCGGACTCACCAATTGCTATGCCTATGATATCCAGGCTGCTTGCGCAGGTTTCATTGTATCAGTGCAGTCCGCCAGGGCCTACATTCAATCAGGTCTCTATAAAAAAATTATAGTGGTGTGTGCTGAGAAAATGACAAGTATGGTGGATTATGAAGACAGGGCTACATGTCCCCTCTTCGGAGACGCCGCGGCCTGTGTGCTCATCGAACCGACCGACGAACCGGTGGGAGTGATGGATGGAGAGTTTCATGTTGACGGTTCCGGACTTCCTCACCTTGTGATGAAAGCCGGCGGAAGCGTAAAACCGACAACGCATGAAACCGTAGCGGCAAGAGAACACTATGTATATCAGGAAGGTAGAGTGGTGTACAAACATGCCGTGAGAGATATGCTTCAATCCACACTTTCAGTGATGAAGAGAAACAACCTAACCGTAGAGGAAATAGACTGGTTGGTGCCTCATCAGGCAAACCTCAGGATCATTGAAGCAGTGGCCGGAAGAACAAAAATCGACGACCGCAAAGTGCTGATCGACATAGAGAAATACGGCAACACCTCGGCAGCCACAATCCCTTTGTGCCTCGACGATTTCAAATACCGTCTTAAAAAAGGTGACAAAATCTTGCTTACCGCTTTTGGAGCAGGATTCACCTGGGGAGCTATGTATCTAATCTGGGCTTTCGATACAAAACCCACTAAAGAGCAGATCAAGCGAGACAAAGAAGAGGAAAAGCGAAGGGAGAAAGAAAAGAAGGAACGCGAGAAGGCCGAAAAGGAAAAGGCTGATAAAGAAAAGGCCGAGAAGGAAAAGGCTGATAAAGAAAACGAGGAGATGAAATCTTAAGGTTTTATCTCCTTTTTAATTTGAACCACTCTTCTTCTGTGGTGTTTAATTTATATAGACTTTGCGGCAGGAAACATTTTCCTGTCTTTTATTAAAAGAAAAAATATGGAAGAAGAAGTTAAAATATTGTCGGAACAACCGGCTGAGCCACATAAAGCAGGATTTGTGAATATAGTGGGTAATCCTAATGTGGGAAAGTCAACGCTTATGAATGATTTAGTCGGAGAGCGAATTTCCATCATAACATCAAAAGCACAGACCACACGCCACAGGATTACGGGTATCGTCAACACCCCGGAATATCAGATCGTGTTTTCAGACACTCCCGGAGTCTTGAAACCCAAGTATAAGCTACAGGAATCCATGCTTGGATTCTCTGAGGGTGCATTGACAGATGCCGATGTTTTGCTATATGTCACCGATGTGGTGGAAGATCCTGAAAAGAACAAGGATTTCCTTGACAGAGTAGCAAAAGAGGAAGTTCCGGTGCTCTTGGTGATCAATAAAATCGATTTGTTGAAGAATGACACCGAACTTCAGGAACTGGTGGACAAATGGCATGAAAGGCTGCCGAAAGCCGAGATATTCCCCACCAGTGCCAAAGAGCATTTCAATATCGCAAACCTGATGAAGAGGATTGTGGAACTTCTGCCGGTGTCACCTCCATTCTTCGGCAAAGACGCTCTGACCGACAAACCGGCAAGATTCTTTGTGACAGAGATTATCCGGGAGAAACTTCTTTTGAACTATGAAAAAGAGATTCCTTACAGTTCAGAAGTAGTGGTAGAAAAATTCGATGAGACCGAAGGGTCAATCCATATCATGACCGTGATATACGTTGAGCGCGACACTCAAAAGGGTATAATCATCGGTAAAGGTGGAGATAAGATCAAGAAGGTCGGAATCGAAGCAAGACAAGATATCGAGAGATTCTTTGGCAAGAGAGTTTATCTGGAAATCTTCGTGAAAGTGGAGAAAGACTGGAGAAACAGAGACAACAAACTTAAACAGTTCGGGTATCTTGAGTGAAGTTATTAATTGTAAGTTGTAAGTTGTGTGTTGTGAGTTATTAGTTGTGAGTTGTGAGTTGATAGTTATGAGTTGTGAGTTGTAAGTTGTAAGCTATGATAGATGATAACTTAAAACTTAAAACCCACGACTTAAAACTCAAAACCCAAGACTCAAAACTAAAACTAAAAGCTTAAAACTCAAAACTCAAAACTTTAACCCACGACTCAAAACTAAAACTCACGACTTAAAACTCAAAACTCAAAACTCAAAACTCAAAACTCAAAACTCAAAACTTAAAACTTTAAACTTTACCCATGGGAAGGTTAGTAGCTATAGTGGGAAGACCTAATGTAGGGAAATCCACATTATTCAATAGATTGACGCAGACACGTTCCGCAATAGTTGACGCCACAGCCGGGACAACCAGAGACCGTCAATACGGCAAGGTAGACTGGTGTGGTCAGGAGTTCTCAATTGTAGACACGGGAGGTTGGGTTGTCAATTCCGACGATGTTTTTGAAACAGAAATCAACAAGCAGGTTGAAATCGCCATAGAAGAGGCCGATGTCATCCTGTTTGTAGTGGACGCCTCTAACGGAGTGACAGACCTCGATGATAAAGTGGCCCAGATATTGAGGAGATCCAAAAAACCTGTAATACTCGTAGCAAACAAGGAAGACAAAGGCGACGCACGTTTCAATATACCTGAGTTTTATTCCCTCGGATTGGGAGAACCCGTGGAAGTATCCTCTGCCAACGGTAGCGGTACAGGAGATTTGCTTGACAAGATAGTGGCCGATATGCCGGAACCGAAGGCCGATGACCAACCTGAAGAAAACATCGCCAAGTTTGCGATTGTGGGTAGGCCGAATGCCGGTAAATCTTCACTTATAAACGCATTTATCGGTGAAGAGCGACACATCGTGACCGATATAGCGGGCACGACACGTGATTCCATCTATCACCGTTATAATAAATTCGGTTTCGATTTCTATCTTGTGGACACCGCCGGTATCCGGAAGAAAAACAAAGTGAATGAAGACATCGAATACTACAGTGTGATCCGTTCAATCCGTGCCATCGAGGCAAGCGATGTTTGTATCCTGATGATTGATGCCACCAGAGGAATTGAGGCTCAGGACGCCAATATATTTTCACTGATACAGAGGAACAAGAAAGGATTGGTGGTATGCGTCAACAAATGGGATTTGATCGAAGACAGGTCGTTGACCGCCCAGAAACGGTATGAAGAGGCAATCAGGAACAAATTCGCACCGTTTACCGACTTCCCGATACTGTTCACCTCAGCGCTGACCAAGCAGAGAATCTTCAAAGTGCTTGAAACAGCCGTAGATGTCTGGAACAACCGCAAACGCATCATCCCGACTTCACAATTGAACACCTATATGCTTGAGCAGATAGCGCAAACCCCTCCCCCATCCAATAAGGGAAAGTTTGTGAAGATCAAATATGTGACCATGCTTAAGGATTCGGTGATACCGACATTCGTATTCTTCTGTAATCTGCCACAATGGGTGAAAGAACCATACAGAAGATTTTTGGAAAACAAGATCCGGGAGAAATGGGATTTCCACGGAACCCCGATACAGATATTCATGCGCGACAAGTCATAATGGGAAAAGATCAGAGAGTGCTGTTCCACAGCACGATATTCGGACCGATTCACAGTAGAAGATTAGGCACATCGTTGGGAATCAATTTGAGTCCCAACGATGGCAAAGTGTGTTCATTCGACTGTCTCTATTGTGAGGCGGGTTTCAACGCCCAAGGCGCTGGTACTACCGGTCTGCCTCCACGTGAAAAAGTTAGAAAAGATTTAAGGGAGAAACTGCAAAAGATGAAAGAATCCGGAGAGAATCTGGATGTTATCACCTTCTCAGGTAATGGGGAACCCACCATGCACCCCGATTTTCCCGGCATCCTTGATGACGTTATCGCATTAAGGGATGAATTTTTCCCGGAGGCGAAAGTGTCCGTACTCACCAATTCCACAAGGATTTTCACGCCGGCTATTGCAGAGGCTCTGAAGAAAGCCGACAACAACATCCTGAAACTCGATTCGGCAATAGAAGAAACAATGCAATTGGTTGACCGTCCAAATTCTCCTTCATTTACTGTTGAGAGAGTTATAGATAGTTTGAAGCAATTTTCGGGCTCCGGTATCATCCAGACTATGATTTTGAGAGGCGAACATAACGGAAAACGAATCGACAACACAACTCCGAAAGAAATAGATGCCCTCATAAAGGCTTATAAGGAAATCAAGCCGAAAGAGATTATGATCTACAGTCTTGACCGCTCCACCCCTGAAGAAAAGTTGATTAAGGTTGAGAAGGATGAGTTGGAAGAAATAGCTAAAAGGATTGAAAGGGAAACCGGGATAGAGGTGAGGGTTTAAAGTTTAAAGTTGAAAGTTGAAAGTTGAAAGTTTAAAGAGGAAAGTGGAAATATAAAGTATAAAGTATAAAGTTTAAAGTTGAAAGTTGAAAGTTTAAATATTAATAATAAATAATTTAACAAGAAGATTGGGAACATGAGCGAGATGTTTTTCCCGGCACCTTTGAAAGAGGGCGACAAGATAGCTATCGTATCCCCGGCCTCTATGGTAAAAGATGAATACGTCTATGGGGCAATGTCAAGAATGCTGGCGAGAGGTTATGAACCGGTGTTGATGAAATATGCGTTGGGACATGAAGACGGGAATTTCGCGGCCTCAAAGGGTGACAGACTGATGGATCTTTTTTCGGCCTTGGAGAATCAGGAGTATAAGGCCATATTCTGTTCAAGAGGTGGATATGGATGCGCCCAATTACTTGCAAATTTTTCCAAAGGGATGATAGCAGGGAATCCGAAATGGATCATAGGATACTCAGATATTTCGGCCTTGCTCGCTCTTTGGTATTCATCCGGGATAGCTTCGATACATGGACCCATGGCGAAACACTTGGCAATAAATCCGGCCGATGATCCCTCTACCGAAGCTCTCTTCAATATACTTGAAACCGGCGGCAGATTCGATTACACCGTAGCTCCACATCAATTTAATCAATTGGGGAAATCCACAGGGGTGATAAGGGGAGGAAATATGGCGGTGTTGACAGATCTTGCCGGAACTCCCTATGATCTGTTTGATTCAATGAAAAACAGAGATAGCCAGGGGGTGATTTTATTCTTCGAGGATATAGCGGAACCCATCTATAAGGTGAACCGAATGCTCTGGAGACTGGCCCTCAGTGGCAGCCTCATGATGGTGAAAGGCATTATTTTCGGGCAGTTCACAGAATATAAACCCGATAAAAATTTCGACACGATGGAAGATATGATAAAGCATTTTATCGATCAATCCATCGTGCCGAGAAATATTCCTATAGTATATAATTTTCCTGTTGGTCACACCGACCTCAATTATCCCATCACTGAGGGAGCCGAAGTGGAATTGGATGTCACAGAAACCCGCGTAAGGTTACGCACCTTATATTAATCCGATCTTATTTTCTAAGTATCGTGCGGCCTTTCTCTATAGCCTGCTCATTGAGTGGGATAAGTTTGTGGTGACGTTCCGGAAGTGATTTCTTCAAACCCTTCACCACATTCTCCATTGGGAGTTTATAAGACATCGCTTCCAACAAAGCACCCATCACAACCATATTATAGGCTTTGGGATTACCGATTTCCAATGTGGCTTCCATAGCCTCTATGGGGAAAACGGATATGTCGTCACGTGTGGGCGGATTGTGGATACCATTGGTGTCATAAATAAGGATACCGCCGGGTTTCACTCTTGGTGAGAACTTGTCAAGACTCTGTTGATTCAGGGCTATCACAATGTCGTAGGCATCGAGAATCGGGGAAGAAATTTTTTCATCCGAAAGGATAACGGTGACATTTGCTGTACCACCACGTTGTTCCGGACCATAAGAGGGGAACCAAGTCACTTCCTTATCGTCCATAAGACCGGAATAGGCAAGAATCTTACCCATTGAGAGGACACCTTGGCCGCCGAAACCGGCTATAATTATTTCTTGTTTCATTGTATGCTTGGTTATTGTTGTCGTTGTTAATGTTTTTTGATGTTGCGGTTTTATTGTTTTTGTTGATTTTGTTGTTGTTGGTATTGTTGTTATTGATTTTGTTGATTTTATAGATGTTATTGATTTTGTTGTTGTGGCTGTTGTTGTTGTTGTTGCTGTTGTTATTGTTATTGCTGTTGTTATTGTTGTTGCTTTTGTAACTGCTTTTGGTCACATTAAAAACAATAAAAACACCAAAAACAATAATAACATTATCTACATTAAATCATTAAAAACACCAAACACACCAAAAACAATAAAAACTTTATTTTTACTAAAACATTAAAAACTTTAATTACATTAAAACATTAAATATTTTTCAGGTCGCCGAGAGGATACTTCACGAACATATTTTCCACCATCCACTCGTTAGCTTTCTCAGGACTCATTTTCCAACCGGAATTACATGTAGAAACAATTTCCACAACGGAAGTTCCTTTCTTTGCGAGTTGATTTTCGAATGCCTTCTTGAGAGCTGCCTTAGTTTTACGTACAGCCGCGGGTGTATGTACCGACTGACGGGTGACATAGCAAGTACCGTCGAGCACCTTCATAAGTTCAGTGATCTCCAGAGGATGACCGTTAAGGTCCACACGGCGTCCATATGGAGTTGTGGCGGTCTTCTGACCGATCAGGGTAGTCGGAGCCATCTGTCCACCGGTCATACCATAGATAGCATTGTTTACAAAAATCATCACGATATTCTCTCCACGATTGGCGGCATGGATAGATTCTGCGGTACCGATTGCTGCCATATCGCCGTCGCCTTGATAAGTAAACACCACATCATCGGGCCAAAGACGTTTCACAGCTGTTGCAACTGCCGGGGCACGTCCATGTGCCGCCTCCACCCAGTCGACATCTATATAATTGTAAGCGAATACGGCACAACCCACCGGCGATACACCGACAGTTTTTTCAGTCAATCCCATTTCATGGATCACCTCGGCCACGAGTTTATGAACCACGCCGTGGCTGCACCCCGGACAATAGTGCATATCAACCTCGTCAAGCAGTTGAGGAGTGGAATAAACCTTATTTTCTTCCTTGATTATTTCTTTGATTTCCATGGCTTCATGCTTTAGTTGGATTGACAATCTTTTCTTCAAGAGCGTTAACTACCTCTGTAGGACTTGGAATGATTCCACCAAGACGGCCAAAGTGTTCTACAGGGAGACGGTCGTGGATTGAAAGACGCACATCCTCAATCATCTGGCCGGCGTTAAGTTCCACAACGAGTATACCTTTCTTACCCTCCGCAGCTTTATCGAGAGCCTCTTTTGGGAAAGGCCAGAGAGTGATAGGGCGAACGATACCTACCTTGATACCTTTTTCGGCAGCCAATTCACGGGCCTTGTCGCATATACGAGCGATAGATCCGAAAGCCACCATAAGATAGTCGGCACCTTCCACTCCTATTTCTTCCCAACGGGTTTCATTTTCTTCTATTTCCTTATAGACAGCCTGAAGGCGATGGTTGTTCACCTCCATTTTGGCCGGTTCCATTTCGAGGGATGTAATCACATTCCTTTTTCTAATGCCTGTGCGGCCGTTAGCTGCCCAGGGGCATTGTTTCTTCACCTCTTCATCTGTGCGACGGGGACGTTGCTCGGGGAGCACCACCTTCTCCATCATCTGGCCGACTATACCGTCGGCAAGAATCATAGCCGGAGTGAGATATTTGAAAGAGAGGTCGAAACCGAGAGCCACGAAATCAACCATTTCCTGCACTGACGATGGTGCGAGCACGATGAGATGGTAGTCGCCATGACCTCCACCCTTGGTGGCCTGGAAATAGTCGGCCTGTGACGGTTGGATTGTACCGAGACCCGGTCCACCTCTCATCACATTGAGAATCAATGCCGGCAACTGTGCCGCGGCTATATATGAAATTCCTTCCTGTTTAAGACTTATACCCGGTGATGATGATGAAGTCATTACAGCCTTTCCGGTGGCCGCACCTCCATACACCATGTTAATTGCTGCGACTTCAGATTCAGCCTGAAGGACCACCATACCGGTTGTTTCCCATGGCATAAGGGCTTCAAGAGTCTCGAGCACCTCGCTTTGTGGCGTGATGGGATATCCGAAATAACCGTCACAACCGTAGCGGATGGCAGCGTGAGCCACAGCCTCGTTGCCTTTCATTAAAGTTACTTCTCCTTTCATTTCAGTTGTTGATACTTTTAAAGGTATTAGAAAAAAGGTTGAGAGGTCAATCCACTTTTACGCGATAAACCTCGATACATGCGTCGGGACAAACCCAGGCGCAAGAGCAACAACCGGTGCAATTGTCGGGATGCTCCATGAATGCGTAGTGGTAGCCGCGGTCGTTCACCTCGTTAGGTTGAAGGGCCAAAGTGTCGGTGGGACAAGCCACAACACAGAGATTGCAACCTTTGCAGCGGGCGATATTGACCGTGACTGCTCCTTTTACTTTTGCCATTTTTGTGTTTTTATGTTAGATTTAGGTTGTTATAAAGTTGAAAGTTGAAAATATATAGTTGAAAGCAGATAATGATTCCTTTCTGTTTCCACTTTCTATTTTCTATTTTCCAGTATTTCCTTTAGGCGACGCATCCCTTCGGTCGCCGTGGCCTTGATGACATGGATCTGAGGACTGTCGATACTGATATTCGCTGGATTCGGATCAATATAGTAAATAGGGATACCGGGACGCACATAATGCAGAAGCCCCGCAGCCGGATAGACGTTGAGAGAAGTGCCAATCACCACAAAAATATCCGCTTCATGCACCCAATCCACAGCCAATTCCATGTTTGGAACGGGTTCCTGGAAAAATACGATATGGGGACGCATTGGGTGTCCGTTCTTGCCGCGTGTTTCCGGAGTTGTCTCCAAATGCTCCATGTCCAGACTTTCGATGTAATTGGGTTCGATGACGGATCTCATCTTCATCAATTCTCCATGAAGGTGGAGAATTTTTGATGAACCGGCCCGTTCATGAAGGTCATCGACATTCTGGGTGATCACATACACGTCATAATCCGTTTCGAGTTCGGCAAGGATTTTATGAGCATCGTTGGGTTGCTTGCCTATCAAGTCTTTACGACGGGCATTGTAGAATTGGTGAACCAATGCCGGATTCCTGCAGAAGCCGTCGGCGGAACAAACCTCCATTACGGGATAGTTTTCCCAAAGACCGCCCGCGTCACGGAATGTAGATATACCACTTTCGGCACTGATGCCGGCTCCGGAAGAGATTACTAATTTGGGTTTTGACATTACGATTCCTTTTGTGCGAATATACCTATATTTTTCAACACTAAGAAATAATATGTTTTTAAATTATAAAAACAATACACCCCAAAGCTTACTAACCGAGCTTCGGGGTGTATCGCTTGCAGAGGGGCCTCACGGCCCCTGCTGAAGCTTATGAGATAATTAATTTACTTTCTAACAAGTACTTTCTTACCGTTGATGATGTAGAGACCCGGAGCGAGGCTGTTGAGGTCTTTGTTCATCTTCACACCTTGGAGGTTGTAAACACCTTCTACAACACCGTTGGCGCTTTCGATAGCGTTGATACCGGTAGAACCATAAATGAATTCAAATTCCACTACATCGTTGTAGTAAGCCTTATCTTTACCAATATAGAAGGCTCCTTCTCCAATGGTTACAGTGTATTTGCCACCGGTTGTGAGGTCAAGACCTTCAAGGTTGACTGTCACGTTATTTTCGTTAACTTTTACGCCATCGCCGATTGACAATCTTTCTTCGAATTCAGCATCAGTCGGACTAAGGATGAGCACTTCAGCTGCAACATCCATGAGGCTTACGGCTTCATTATTCCAGGAGATTACCAAAGTGTTCACTTCTTCATAAGTCAAAGTGGCTTCCACTTCAGTTACTTGTGGCAATGCTTCAACTGTGAATGATTCTTCAAACGGCATGTTGAGAGCGCCTTCGCTGTTTCTTACAACTGTACCTATTGAGAGGGTGTATTCACCTTCGCCATATTCAGCGATGTATTCACTCATATTAAGGATAAGGGCGTTGCTGCCGCTTGTGAAGTCAGAAGCTTCGGTCGGTGCTGCTTCATTTCCGGAAGTACCATAAACTGTGAGGCCAAGTTCAACAGCAACCACGAGATTTTCACCCTCTTCGTCTTTGGCAGGAACGGTAAGGTTACCAAGTACACTATTATTGTCGGTTAAAGTGTCTACATCTTCTGACCAGTATACATATACAACCGGCATCATCGGATCAGCATCGTAATACAATGTCGGTTCAGCTGTCATATAAGCAGGTTCTTCGTCTGGAGTAACAGCTGAGATTTCACCGTCAGTAACATTGAATTCAAAAGTAACCTCAGCATTTAGATAATTTTGATAATTCGCACCTGACAATGGTATACTCTCGGAAGGTATTATCAATGTATATTCCCCTTCAAGATCTAAATCTTCGAGATTTATTACAAATTGTTCATAATTTACAATTGTTATTTCTCCAGGTACAAAATTGCCAAATAGGTCTGTATCCTCATAATTCAATGTGATTTTTTCACCTTCGGCATTTTCAATATAAATTGGACAAGGGTTGGGGGCAGATAAGCTATACCCTTCCCAATAAACTAAGATATTATTATCTTCAATAAGGATTGTGGCATCTTCTTCCGCCAATGGCATAATATTGACCTGGATTTCTTGAGAAGGATTAATAAGACCTTCTTCATTAGCCACAATTCCTTCAGGTATGATAACCGTTATGAATCCGGAAATGCCTTCAAGTAATGATTCAACATTAATAATCACGATATTACCAGCAAGCTCATCAGCCTGAGGATCAATTCCTCCAGTTTCTTCATTATTAACAGTTATAAAATTGAAGGCAGAGGCAGGAACTTGTATAGTTTGAGTATTCCATTCCTCATCGTTATATTGGATAGTTGCAGAAAGACCTTTTTCTGTAGGATAAACTGTTTCATAATTCCATGTCAAGTCTACACTATTTAAAACAGTTACTTGATCATTTTCGGGTGAAAGCACTGTGGCACTGGAAAGACCGTTAAATATGACATAATTCATTTGCACCGAGCTGCTCACAGTATATTCATCAAAAGCCACATATCCTGAAGGAATTTCAACATGCCATGTACCTTCTCCAAGTCCACTAAGGTCGAGAACGATTGTTCCTTCTTCCTCGTTTACTGTTACAAGTTCCGGATTCAAAACTCCATCAGTTACAGGTTCTGCAACCGCACGTCCGCCAGGACCAAAATCATCTCCTCCTGTAGCTCCTTCTTTTTCACATATAATTTCCAATTCTTTATTATATGAAATAAACGGAGTATTTTTCCAGGTAACGGTTACATTTGACAATGCAGAGGAGCCATATACATTGTCCACAGGATTTGGATCAATAGTATAATCACCCCAGGCACCCACGTAGGTGTATTCAAGTACTATTTCATCGTTTACATCTGCAGTATTCTCTGCATCTTGAACAAACCCTGCAGGTATAGTTATAGTATATTTTCCTGTTTTAATACCATCCTCCGAATCAGTATAAGAACTCCAACTAATTACTAAAACATATGGAGGAGCGGGTACATAAGCATCTAATTCTTCATCAAAGTCTCCTCCGATGTCATAAAAATCAACTGCATAAATAGCTTCAGGTTCTCCTCCATTGTAGGAAATCATAATCTGCTTGGAGTAATCAATTTGCACATCTTGTTCCTCACCCCATGTGATCATGATATCTTCTGCCCATCCGTTAATAACCTCTCCACTTTCCGGAGTAATTTCGGACGGGGTTAAGGTGGCGTTTGCGGAGAAGCCGAAGCCTCCGAGCAACAGTGCCGCACCAATTGTTGTAAATTTTTTCATAAAAAGAAAAATTTGGTTAATAAAAAATTTGATTAATTCTCAATGTTTGATTTCTTCAAAAACCCTTTTCGCATCTTGATTTCATCGAAATTGATGTATATATTTTCAAGACCAAAAACGTAATGTTTTTGTAATTAATTGGCACAAAGCTACTTACCCCCCCCCATTTTTGCAAGTTAAAAATTCTTAAAAATTAAAAATGTGGTGTTTATCTAAAATAAATCACCGATAGAAGACAGGGTCACAAAAACAACAAATCCGGCTTCATAAACCACCCTGAAGGGGTCGAAGAGAGGTAGCCGGGGGTTGAGGAGGAACGACGAAACCCTCCGGAAAATTAAAATGGATTCTACCCTCTACCCCCATCCCACCCGTTCGGGTGAGATGGGGACAATTGGTTGGTGTGATTGTGTCCCAATTTTTTAATCCGGAGGGTTTCCGCTACGCTCCAACCCCCGGCTAACACTCTTTGGGCCTTTCAGGGCCCTTGTTCTTGAAGCTAAACATTCTCCCTCTACCCTTCTTTAACCCTTTCACAGCCATTATTCTTGAACATAAACATTCTCCCCCACCCTTCTTTAACCCCTTTCAGGGAGATTTGAGTATATTCTAAAATATAAATTGTTTTATTTCTTGCAATCCCAAGAACATGGAGTAATACACCGGCATATAAATTATATTCCCTTTTGTTTCTACCTCTCTATTGTTTGACAAAACTATCCCATATTTAATATTATATTCCTTATTTTGGAGCAGATTGGAGATTGCGACATGTCTTTTGTAATCTTTTCCTGATTTTACCTCCAATGGAAGAATTGAAAGATTTTCATAATCGTTTATCATGAAATCCACCTCTCCTTTTTTCCTATTGTCATAATAAAATAACTTTAGGTCATGGGCAGCCAATTCCTCTGCCACAGCGTTTTCATAAACCGATCCTAAATTGATGCCTGCATGGCTTTCTATTATGGGTTGAATATTGGTGGAATACAATTGAGAAGTAAGCAAACCCACATCATTCATATATAACTTAAACAAATTCTTATGCATCGACTCTTCAAGAGGAAAAATTGGATTGCTGATGGCCTTTACATTCAGTGAGATTCCCGAAGCAACCAAATATTCAAATTCATTTTCATATCTTGAATACCTATCTTTCTCCAAACCTTGAATATCTTTGAATACAAATCTCTTTTTTACATTCTCCATTCGGGATGGTATAAGATTGTAAATGGTTCTTATGAGTAATTTTTTAGAAAATTCTTTTTCATATCTCGAGGCATCAACTCCATATAGGTTGTGGATCTCGTTTTGCACTTTTCTTACATTCACTATATTATGAGACTCCAGGTAAGAATTCACAGGTTCGGGCAATCCTCCCACTAAAAGATATCTCTTGAAATGATTCAACGTTAAATCATGCATTTCCTGCGGCAGGCTCTCTTGTGCATAAAATTTTTCTTTCAAAAAAGCAATAAAGTCCTTTCCCACATTATTAGCCATTAAATATTCTTCAAAATCCAAGGGATACATCTTTTCTCTAATTATGCTGCCAATAGGAATGGAAATAGTTTGATGAAGCGCTACCCCTAAAAGACTTCCACTTGCAATAAAATGATATTTTTTATCTTCCCTAAGAAATTTCAAAAGAGTTAGATATTGCGGATATGTTTGGATTTCATCCAGGAAAACAAGCGTGTTGTCATAATTTTGCAGTTTGTCACCGGCTATACTGCTTAATGCCAGATAGATTTCTTCAGTTGTCTTAAGATTCTTAAATAATTGTGGACCCTCTTCATCTTTTACAAAATTTATTTCAACAAAATTTTTAAAAACCTTTGTGCCGACATACCTGATGATAAATGATTTGCCTACTTGTCGAGCTCCTTCTACCACCATAATTTTGTCGGAACCAGATTTTAAATGAGACTCTATTTTATGGCTTATCTTTCTATACAACATAATGCAATTACACTTTTCAATCCTTTTTTAGGCAATAAAATTACACTTTTCAATCCTTTTACGCAACAATTTCTTACACTTTTCAATCCTATGGATGCCACCCTACTTCCGTGACGGGGTAATTGTATCCCAATTTTTTTAATCCGGAGGGTTTTCGCTATGCTCCAACCCCCGGCTAACACTCTTTGGCCCTTTCAGGGCCATTTCTCCCGAACATAAACATTCCCCCTACCCTTCTTTAACCCTTTCAGGGCCATTGTTCTTGAACCTAAACATTCTTCACTATCCTACTTTGGCTCCTTTCAGAGCCATCTCTCCGGAACAATTATATTCCAATGTCAATAATATTCTATAGCCTTGAAACGACATTTTAAATATTAATGCATTTTTTTGTTGATATAAATCATCCATGAAATATTTATTATCTTTGGGAACCCAAGGATTCTAAATTAAACCAAAGTCTTATGCCCCATACCTCATTATTGATTCATATTGTGTTTGCCACCTACAATCGTGATAACACAATCAATCTACAACAACGGAAAGATCTATATTCATATACCGGTGGTGTTATTAAAAATTTGAAATGTAAACCATTGGCAATTGATGGCATGTCGGATCACATTCACATATTCGTTGATCTTCGTCCTTCTCTTTCTGTGTCGGATTTTGTGAAAACTATCAAGCAATCAACCGGGAAATGGATTAGAGACACCCATAGATTATTGGATTTCAAAGGATGGCAAGAGGGATATTTTGCGGGGACAGTGGGTCCGGACGGTAAACAACGATGTATCAATTATATCGAAAATCAGGGTGTTCATCATAAAGGCCAAGCATTCCTGGCAGAAATGGAATGGTTGAAACTGAAATACGAGATAGAAGATTTTGTAAAAAACGGAACTCCCATAGAGGACTGAATCCCAAAATCTACAAATCCGGCCTCATAAACCACCCTTTCAGGGTCGCATAGAGTTAGGGCGAACCAAGGATTAGTTTTGGATTGATAGACGACCCTGAAAGGGTCGCAGAGTGTTAGCCGGGGGTTGAGGAGGAACGACGAAACCCTCCGGAAAAATTAAAATGGATTCTACCCTCTACCACCCATCCCACCCGAACGGGTGGGATGGGGTTGTATGGTGTGTGATTGTGTCCGAATTTTTAATCCGGAGGGTTTCCGCTACGCTCCAACCCCCGGCTAACACTCTTTGGCCCCTTCAGGGCCATTTCTCATGAACATAAACATTCTCCACTACCCTTCTTTGGCTCCTTTCAGGGCCATTGTTCTTGAACATAAACATTCCCCTCTACCCTTCTTTAACCCCTTTCAGGGCCATTTCTCCGGAAAAATAAATATTCTTCCTTTACCCTTCTTGGCACCTTTCAGAGCACTTTTTCGATCAATAATTAAAGGCCATGGAATTATTTTATGCGGGAATTAATTTTTACAAAAATTAAATCTAAATTTGCACATTAAAACCACTATAAACATGAGGAGAAATTCAAATATTGGTTATTTATTGCTAATCAGCATTTTATTTGGTTTTATAGTAATATCTTGTAAGGATAAGAGGAAGGATAGGCCCACTGAAGCACCGCCGGTAAAAGTGACGGTGATGGATGTTTCGGAAGGAATGGCTAACAACAGCCGTGAATATTCCGGCACCGTTTCTTCAGCGGAAACAACCACGCTGAGTTTTTCAGTGCCGGGAACCATTACCGAACTTTACGGCAAAGAGGGACAGAAAGTTTCAAAAGGTCAGTTGCTGGGAAAGGTAAGAAACGGTGAATATCTCAATGCCTACAACATTGCCAAGGCTCAGCTTGATGAAGCTCAAGACGGATATGACCGACTCAAAAAACTTTATGACGCCAATGCCCTTCCCGACATAAAATGGGTGGAAATCCAACAGAAATTGAAACAGGCCCAAAATGTGGAAGAAATGGCTCAACGCACTCTTGACGATGCCAATCTTCATTCCCCGGTTTCAGGTACAATCACCCAAAAATTTGCCGACATAGGTCAAACGGTAATACCCGCTCAGCCTATATATGAAATAATATCAACAGGAGATCTCACAATAGACATTCCGGTTTCGGAAAATGAAATCGGGAATTTCCAGTTAGGAGAAACCGCTAAAATTTCTTTTGAAATTGAAAGCAAGAATATCATTGAAGGCAAGGTGACTCAAAAATCGGTTTCTGCCGATCCCCTTACCCGTTCCTTCACCGTCAAAATATCCATTCCAAACCAAGACGGCAAAATATTGCCGGGGATGATAGGAAAAGTTATCTTCCCAAAATCCGAGGCAGATACAGAAGGACAAAAAGCAGTGATATTGCCCTCGCAGGCTGTGTTGCTTAATGAAGACAACCGTTGGTTTGTTTGGGTAGTCAACGACAGTATGGCGGAACGTAGGTTTGTCACTACCGGCGAGCTGGTTTCCAATGGTGTGGAAATTATTTCAGGACTTAATCCCCACGATAGCGTTATTGTGGCAGGTATGCAGAAAGTAGGAAGCGGTTCAAAAGTTATAAGCATCAAACATTAGTCAACAAGTGGGAACAGTCAATAACTTCACACCACAGGCTCCCAAGCCAAATCCCATCGTAGTGATGGGTATGAAGTACAGTAAAGAGATAATACTGATATTGTCTCTTGTGATGGCTTTCGGCATATATGCCCTGGAGGTGATGAATAAACAAGAATTCCCGACATTTACAGTTAGGGAAGGAGTGATAGCGGCAGTTTATCCCGGGGCATCCACCACACAAATTGAGGACGAGGTGTTAAAACCTCTGGAAGACTATGTTTTCTCCTTCAAGGAAGTGAACAAAAAGAAAACACACTCTCAGGTGACAGCCGGAATGATGATAATATTCGTGGAACTGGATGACAATGCAAAAAATACCGACAGCTTCTGGAATGAGTTCAAAATCGGCATGGAGCAGGAAAAGCTAAAACTACCTGCAGGGGTCTTGGCTGTGGAAACCATCAGTGACTTTGGCGCAACCTCCTCGCTTCTTATCACCATGCAAAGTTCCGACAAGACTTATCGGGAACTTGGGGAATATATGGACGGATTGAAAGATGCTATAAGACCTGTGGAAAGCGTGGGGTCGATGACGGTGTTCGGAAAACAGAACGAGCAGATCGCAGTGTATCTCGATCCACAAAAACTTCAACATTATGCTCTAAGGGAAGAGACTCTCGGCGCCACCTTGCTTGCCCAAGGATTCAAAACCACAGGAGGGAGACTGAAACAGGAAGACTATACGAGACCAATTTATGTGGAGAGGGCAGTTAATTCCATTGAGGATGTGGCCGAGATGATTGTGATGAGCACTCCCGAAGGTTCCATCGTGAGACTGAAAGATGTGGCTGAAATAAAAAAGGAATATCCGGAATTCGAAAGCTATATCACCAACAATTTCGAGAAATGTATACTCCTAAGCATAGGCATGAAGGAGGGATACAATGTGGTGGAGATGGGCAAAGAGGTGCAGAAACGCATCGATAAATTTAAAGAGACCATTCCCGAGAGCGTCACTCTTTTCAATATTACCGATCAACCTGTGGTGGTGAACAGTTCCGTCAATTATTTCCTTGTGGAATTGCTGATAGCTGTAGTGGCGGTATTGGTGGTCATTATGATCTTGTTGCCATTCAAAGTTGCATTGATTGCCGCAATGACGATTCCAATCTCCATTTTTATTTCCATAGGCCTTTTCTATGCGTTCGGTATAGAGCTGAACACGGTTACTCTTGCCTGCCTCATTCTCTCATTAGGTATGATTGTAGACAACTCGGTAGTGATTATCGACGACTATGTTGAGTTGATTTCGGAGGGAATCGACCATTACACCGCAACCTTGCGGGCAGGCACGGAGTTCTTCAAAGCAATTTTCTCCGCAACATTGGCGATTTCCATCACCTTCTTCCCCTTCCTGATGACTGTGAAAGGAATGTTCAGAGATTTCATCACCGATTTCCCATGGGGGCTCACCATAATATTGTTCGTATCACTTATTATAGCGGAACTTCTGGTACCTTTCCTGCAGTATAAGTTGATAAAGAAACCCATCTATAAACTCCAGGAAGATGCATTAAAGAGCGGCAAAAAGAAATTCACTATTTTCTCTTTGATGCAGAAAGGATACGACTGGCTTGTAACCATTTGTTTTAAATGGCGTAAATCCACAATCATCGTGGGAGTTCTTTTTGTAGGATTGGGTGTTTTTCTGATTATCACCACCCCTTTGGAATTGATGCCAATTGCGGAACGCAACCAGTTTGCCGTGGAAATCTTTATGCCTTCCGGCACCACAGTGGAACGCACCTCCGAAGTGGCCGATTCACTGGAAAGAATGTTGTCAAAAGATCCGAGGGTGGTTTCCATAGCCTCTTTCCATGGATGTTCCTCTCCACGTTTTCAAGCAACTTATGCCCCACAGATCGGAGGTCCCGATTATGCCCAATTCATAGTGAACACAAAAAGCAACGAAGCCACAATCGAGATTTTGAACGAATGTACACCTAAGTATGAAGGTTGGTTTCCCGACGCATTGATAAGATTCAAGCAATTGAATTATTCCAACGCCGAGAACCCGGTTGCATTAAGATTTTCCGGTCAGGATCAAGGATTGTTGCAAAGTGTTTCAGATACTGTGTTGCAGATAGCAAGGAAAGTGCCCGGGTTGAGAAACGTTCATTCTTCCTTGGGTAACCCTCAGATGGCGGTGATGGTGAAACCGGATCCGACTCGGTCCCAAAGACTGGGAGTGAACAGCATAATGCTTGAAAGCACCTTGGGTATGCGATATAGTCCCGGAATTCCCGTGGCTACAATGTGGGAAGGCAATTACGGCATCCCGGTTGTATTGAAAACCTCAGGAGCAAAGGCAGGTACGCCATCAGAACTTCTGAATGAGCCGATACCGGCCATGGGTTTCGGGAATGTACCGCTAAGTCAGATCGCTTCAATTAAACCGGAATTGAATCCGGGCAAGCTTGTACATTACAATGGCGTGCCGACTGTAGAAGTGATTGCTGATTTGCAGAGAAATATGAATGCAGTGAACCGCACGGAAGCATTGCTGGATAGTGTAAAGAAAATCCAGTTGCCGGAAGGAGTAGAGATGTCGGTAGGTGGTGAATATGATGTCAATTTGTCAACATTGCCTGAAATTTTATTAGGACTCGCGATTTCAGTGCTGATTATATTCTTTATAATATTACTCCATTATGCACAGGTAGGCACAGCAATCATCTTACTGTTGAGTCTTTTACTTGCACTTCCGGGCGCAGGTATCGGCATGAAGATACAACCTGTTGATCTATCCATCACAGGTGTTTTGGGTTTGGTTTCGCTTATGGGTATTTTAGTGAGGAATGCAATAGTATTGATAGACTACGCCGAGGAATTGAGGAATCAGGGTCAACCGGTAAAAGATGCTGTCTTTAATGCTTCCAAACGAAGGATGCGTCCCATTTTCCTTACTTCAGCTGCAGCGACAATGGGTGTTTTGCCCATGATTATCGGGCAGAACGCTCTCTGGAAACCTATGGGAGTTGTGATTTTCTGGGGAACTCCAATAACCATGGTGTTCATTCTCACGGTTATCCCTGTGGCTTATTGCATGATAAAGGACAAGGGACCTCAAGCCAATCAACCCTTGAAAGAACCCTTGGAAACGCATCTGGTGTAGCCGCCTCTTGCTTGGGTTTGGAGTTTGTCATCTGGTAGTTTGAGACGAGTTATTAACGTGAATTGAAATGAAAAAGAGGATATATATCGTATTGGCAACACTGCTTGGAATAGCTTTTGGAATGAATGGGGGCGAGCGTAAAGATTCTTTGCTTACCTTGGAGCAATGTGTGAGCATGGCTTTGGAGAATAACCGCAAATCCATCAATTCAAGGAACAATGTGGAGGCAGCAGTATATTTGAAAAGAGAGGCTTTTACGAAGTATTTTCCTGAAATAGCCGCAATGGGCATGGCATTTTGGGCCAATCATGACATATTGCAATATAATCTTCTTGATATTGTGGAATTGGGATTGATCAAGAAAGGGAAAGTCGCAGGAGTACAGGCTTTACAACCCATTTTCACAGGGGGATTGATTGTAAATGGGAACAAGCTTGCCGAAGTGGGAGAAGAAGTGGCAAGACTCAGGCACCAACAAACTGAAAATGAATTGAGATTGACCACAGAAACTTTGTTCTGGAAACTTAACACACTTGAATCCGCTATGAATGTATTGAATACTGCGGTTGCTTTCCTTGATACCCTCGAAAATGAGGTGAAAGTGATGGTGGATGCAGGTTTGATCACCCGAAATGATTTGCTTAAAGTGCAACTTAAACGCAATAATTATCTGGCCGAAAAGGTAGACCTTGAAAACGGTATCCTTTTGGTTAAGATGCTTTTGGGACAATATGTAGGTTTGGGTGTAACCGGGAATATTCAGATTTCGGCAGAGGTTCCGGAAGTACCACCAGCCTGTCCTTACGATCTTTATACTCCTACAGTCAACGCATTACCATTGACTGCAGATTACCAGCTTCTTCAGAAAAATGTGGAAGCAAAGAAACTTGAGAAGCGGATGGAAATCGGGAGCAACCTTCCGTCGGTGGCTTTAGGTGCCGGGTGGTATTATCATGATCTCTTGGAACAAAACCATAATTTTGGGTCGATACAGTTGGCTGTAAATGTTCCTTTGACAGGATGGTGGAGCGGAGCTTATGGAATCAAGCGCAGGAATCTTGAGCTTACCAATGCTAAAAATGAACTTGATGATTTGGGAGAACAGTTGCAGATTGAAATGCAGGACAAGTGGAACAATCTCACCGCGGCACACCGGAAAATGCAAATCGAGAAGGATGGTATCGCCCAGAGCGAGGAAAACTTATACTTGAACAAAATGTATTATGAAGCCGGGATGTGTACGCTTTCCGACCTTTTGGAGGCTGAAACGAGCCGTAAGGAATCCGGTGACAGATACGTGGCGGCTTATGGAAATTTCTGTACTGCGAAGTCAGCGTATCTAATAGCCACCGGCCGCTAACATATATCGTTTCAACATACTTATGTAACCCTTTCCTGTATTTGCAAATTTTTTTATAATATCTTAATTTTGTAATATCAATAATAAGAGGGATGGGTTCTAAACAAATAACTTTCTTATAAAAACCGGGAATAAGTTAAAGAGAACTAAGTTATGACGCAGGTAGTTTTATCAATTCCTAATGAAGAAGTCAATTTTATAAAGATGTTGGCTAAAAAGATGGGATGGAAATTTGAAAAAAAAGAGGATATTTTAAATAAGTTCATTTCTTCTGTACCAAATGACCTTGATATTTCAGAAGATGAGATTCAAGACGCTGTAAATGAGATAAGATACAGCAAATGAAAGTAATTCTTGATACAAATATTTGGATTTCTTTTCTTTTGGGAAAAAGATTATCACTGTTAATTGAAATTTTTAACAGGAATGATATCAAAATCTTTGTATCCCGGCATTTAATCGGAGAGATTGAAGATGTGGTGTCAAGATCCAAGATCTCAAAATATGTATCGTTTGAAGCATTGACATATTTGAAAGAACTTATCAGTGTCAGGTGTGAAATGGTAAGTTCAGAAGTTGACTTAAAAGTATCACTCAGAGATGTTAAGGACCTATTCATTCTTGGAATGGCAAAAAATGCAAATGCTGATTATATTGTAACCGGTGATAAAGATTTATTAGTTTTAGAGTATTTCGAGGATACTAAGATTATTACTTTCATAGAATTCAAAGGAAAATTTTTGGAATGAAATTAAAGATTTTAAAAATTTTGTTTAATTTTGTAAGCTAATAAGATATCGGAAACAAGTATATAACCTTAGCCTCCGTATCCATTGAAACACTCATTTGGGAAAGACAATTAACAAAAACCTTAAAATACAATGGCTGACAATATGAATCAGGATCCGAATCAGGACCCGTTTGCACACCCGATCAAAAAGAACAACTGGTGGCTTTACATTATCGGCGGTTTGGTGATTGCCGGTATCATTATCTGGTTCTTCATCGACTGGAGCTACAAAGACCGCACCAGAGAACCAGCACCGGTAGAGGAAATCCAGGAAGCACCGCTCCAGGATCAGACACCTCAGGAAACCTTGCCTACCGTGACTGTTGACGGAGAAGAAGGTGGAAAGTAAAGTTTAAAGTTTAGAGTTTAAAGTTTAGAGAAAGATACTAAATTAGAGAAAGATACTTTAGACTATGATAGAAAAATGCCGAGTGGAAAAAATTCCAGTCGGCATTATTTATATTTTATTTATTCTTTCAACTTTAAACTTTACACTTTCAACTTTAAACTTTACACTTTCAACTTTAAACTTTACACTTTTTACTTTTTATAACGCTCCTTGTTCTATAAGGGTGGCGATGCGTTCTATGATCGCGTCTTCGTCATTTTTGTCGGGTTTGAAACCGGATTTCATATTCATGCCGAAGAAACGTCCGAAAGTCTGCCAAAATCCGGCTCTGAAAGTGCCTAAAAAGGCTTTTACAATACTATATGAACTTTGGTCGGTCTCACGGTTTATCAGTTTGAGAAGAATTTTTCCCTGACCTTTGGTCATGTTCTTCACCACCGGCTTGTATTGATTGAAAATATCGCTTTCGAGCTGTTTGAGATGTTGCTCTCTTTGTTTCTGATTGGGGATGGTCTGGATATATTCGTAGGTCTCGCAAAGGGTAGAAAAAGCGAGCTTGGCATATGGTAAAGTCTTTCTTACATCCCTAACGGTGCGCCAATAAAATTCTTCCTGCTTTTTATTCTTGAATTTCATCGGAGGATATATCACCACATCGTTGATCATAGTCATCCTCACCGTGTCGCCATATTCATCCACAAAGCGATAAAAACTCTTGTATGCCTTTACTTTTACAGTAGGATTCTGGGGCAGAGAGGCAATGTCAACTTTCTCGGCATTAGCATATTGCGTCACACCGAGCATCACCATAACCATGGCAAGCCATATAACCCTCACGAATCGTTTCATTAAATAGACCTAACTCGAAGCAAAATTAATAAAAAGTGATGAAATATCGTCATTTCATAGCCAGAAATCCAATCAAAGATTCTTTCCCAAAGTTGGAAATCACTTCGAAAATGGATATCTCAGGGTTTATATCGGATGAGACTTCTTGGCCTCTTTTCCCCAGGATTTCATTATTATAAAAACGTGAAATTTCTGAATTATTTATATTTCCAAGGATGAATTTGAACAAAAATTTGAATATTTCATTATTGAAATCTTGAAGTGTCTGTAAATTTTTATCCAAATATATCCCCGACAAATAGGGGAAAATATACGGAAAATAGGGTTTTCTTCCGAGACAAGCCTCCATAGCTTTCAGATGATTCTTTCGCCAGTCTCCATGTTCGGAGAGTTTTAACTCCATGATTTTATCCGGATATCTCAATTGTCGCCCCCCTCCTTCCACAGCCACAGAAAGAGTAACAGGAGAGCATTGAGAACCTAATATTAAGAATCTGCCGAAATCTCGAGAAGATGATAAATCCGAGTTGGCAAATATTATTGAATCCGATACGGTCATTCCTTTAGCATATGCTTGCAAGAAGGTGGCAAACCATCTTGCCGAAGGCATCAAAGGAGGGAACTCTACCATTTTCCGGAGTCCGGATTTGCCGGCATAAATATACGTTCCCAACGGATTTTACCGTCAAGAAGACTCTTGTCTTTATCGAAACTTGCGAAAACGAACATGGGGGTTCCAACAATATGATCTTCGGGGACAAAACCCCAATAACGAGAATCGGCACTGCGGTCGCGGTTGTCGCCCATCATCCAATAATAATCATATTTAAATGTGTAATAGTCGGAAGGAGCGCCATTAATATAGATTTTACCTTCTTTCACTTCGAGATCATTATTTTCATAAACTCTGATGGCCCTTTCATACACAGGCAGATTATCCAAAGTGAGGTGAAGAGTTGCACCTCGTTGAGGAATCCAGAACTCACCCATATCAGGGCGTGACCATCCATATTCATTGCCAAGTGGGAAAATACCTTGAGAGAGATCGTATCTGCCGGTTTGTGCTTCCGTGAGAATGGGCCCTGAAACCTCGGGCCATGTCTCCACCTTCTTTTTCATCTCATAGGTGAGAGGAAGATTATAATAGTATGTTCCCGCATATTCATCCAGACTTGCACCGGAAGCATAGTCATCATGACTGACACCTATTTCTTCCCAACGTGCATTTGGAATCATGGATTTTACCGGTATGATGTAGTTGAACTGCACGTGAGTCGGTTCCGGTATGGGTTCACCGTTTATAAATACTGTATCGTTTTGTATTTTTAGTCTCTCCCCCGGAAGTCCGATGGCTCTTTTCACATAATTCTCCCGGCGGTCGACCGGACGGTAAACAATTTCACCGAATATTTCAGGATTTGCTTCTATGTAAGCCTTGGGATTCGCGATGCCGCTTTGCTTGAGGTTATCCATTATCTGGTAGTAGTCCGGATTCTGAATCTTGAGAGTCACGGTGTCGCCTTGAGGATAATTGAAAACTACGATATCACCTCTTTTAATACTACGTAGGCCTGGCAAACGATGATAGGGAAGCTGGGGATTTTCTATATAACTCTTTGTATTGACAATAGGAAGAGTATGTTGTTCCAATGGGAAATGCAGAGGAGTCTGAGGCACACGAGGTCCATACAGAGCTTTGTTCACCCACAGATAATCGCCCACGAGCAAAGATTTCTCAAGACTCGAGGAAGGAATCATATAGTTTTGTCCGATAAAGGCAAAGATAAAATAGACAAGTATAAGGGCATAGATAATTGCGTCTACCCATCCCATCACGACACGTGTAGGACCTTTTGTACTTTTCCACCATGTCCATGGAATAAAATTGGTGATGTAGATATCAATCAAAAGTAACCATAGGAGGAGCAACCAAGGATTACCCATCCAGATCACCCATAGGAAAAAAATCAACGAAACAATACCGAAGCGAATCCATCGGGTGGTCTTTACATTCGCAATCCTTTCCTTAAAAGAGTAATCTGTTTTTTTATTTTGTCTATTATTTTGTCGCGGCATTTCAAATATTATTTATATCCCCTCTTCCCTTACTCCTTGTCCCTTTTACCTTTTACCTTATCCTTAATCAAAAATCCCTTTGGTATTGGTCACATCGGATAGGAAATCCCCGATTGTAAAGAAACCATTCTTACCTGCGAGCCATTGAGCGGCACTTACGGCACCACGGGCGAAACCGAGACGGTTTTTAGCGTCATGAGTCATAACAATAGAATCGCAGTCTGATTCCCAAGTGATGGAATGTATTCCGGGTACTTCCCCTTCTCGTTTATGATAAACGGGTAAGAATCCTTTTTCCGGTTTTTCGCCCAGTTCCTTCTCTATCCATTTTTTAATACGGGTGGATATGGAAGTCAATTCATTGGCAAGTGTAATGGCAGTGCCTGATGGATGGTCGAGTTTATGAACATGATGTATCTCCAACAATGAGGGATCATATGACTCAAAGCTGTTCATTATATTAGTGACATAACGGTTCATCCCCATGAAGATATTCATACCGATAGAGAAATTCGAGGCATAAAGCACGGTGCCTTGACCTTTGTCACACATTTCTTTAATCGTTGACAATTCACTGTCCCAGCCTGTTGTTCCTACCACCACGGGCACTTTGGCCGCAAAGCATGAAAGTATACCCTCTACGGCTGTTGAAGGTGTGGAGAACTCAATGGCAACATCCGATTTGCGGAATTCGTCGCTTGAAAATTTATGAATATCGTTTACATCAATGACACAACTGATGTGAAGGCCTCTGTTTTTAGCCACCTCTTCGATCAGATGACCCATTCTGCCGTAACCTATTATCGCTATTTTCATAATCTTGTTTCTGTTGTTATTGTTGGTTTTGCCGTTATTGTGATTGTTATTGCATCTTCTAAAACACTAAAAACACTAAAACCAATTATTAAACGCTAAATTTAATCTGTTTATTTCTACTCGAAACCGAAAGCCACATTGTCTACGTAGAGAGTTAGGCCTTCCGTACCCACAAAGGGTTCTCCACAAGAAGAAGACAACATCACGAGCACATGAGTGGGTGTGGCATCGGCCGGTGCCCATTCCACCTCATTTACAGGTACCAATTTGCCCTTGGAATTCTTGGCATAATAAGCCTTCTCTCCATTGAGGAGTCCCATCCAAGGTTTGTAAAAGGATTCCCCGGTAATATCTCCATAATGAATCGGCAGTACATGGCCTTGGGTCCATGGTATGGATTTAGAGTATCTTTCTCTACCTGTTCCCACTCTTTGGGCATAAAGATTTCCTTTCTCATCTTCCCATCTCTTTTGAAGCAAGACATACACCTCTGCATTGTCACGTCCTTGCAATGTCTTCTTTGGAGAGAAGCCGGTGGATTTGGTTCTGGTGTTGTCAGCCGGCATATCCACTTGATAATCAAAAACAAGAGCGGCAGGTCGTTTAGTGTATGGTATTCCCATTTCCATCTTGGAAAAAGGTCCTTTGGGAGAAGTGATAGGTTCGTAAATCTGACCCAAAAATACAGTGCCTGCCACCATCACGTCCATGTTGACAAGACCGAGCACCTTCACTTCCTCCATTTTTGCTTGCATTTTGGCACATCTGTTGCCATTATGGACCGCAGGATTGACAGTGTTTGATCCTTTTACGACTCCCGCCACTTTTGCATACACATTACTTGTAGCCCAGGGTGAACCCCCTTCATTAGTGTAGGGAATGTTGCCTTCGCTGCTTCCTTCCGGGGCTATTTCATAAATGGTTTTGTGATTGCCGCCAATCAATTTTGATTCCGTGATGCCCCTTGTCTTCCAATTGGAGAAATCTCCATAAGGGATGGGTTCCAATCTCAATGCCCATGAATGAACGGAGAAACCTACCAAGGTGAACAACAGTATATTTTTATGTATCAATTTCATTTTTCAATCTTTAGACAATAAGAAGTCTTGTGTATTTTGAGCGATAAGCTCGGTGATATCATATCCAAAGGAAGCAGACAAATTGGCTATAATCTCCTCTATTGTGAGGGATGATTCGTCGGTTTCCGCCAGAAGCATATTTTTAGGCACCAAAGGGAGAGATTCCGGATTGAATTTTTCACCAAACGAAAGGTATATACCTGCATCCGTCAACATTTTGACAACCGTAGGTTTACCCCTGAATCCATGCACAAGCCATTTCTGTGAGGGGTTAAGGTCACGTTTCAATCCCACAATCACATCATGTGCTTTGACATCGTGAATAATCAAAGGTTTATGAAGTTTTTCCGAAATTTCAATCTGTTTGTTCATCACAATTAATTGCTTGAACATAGGTCCGCCTTTCAGCTTGTCGACGCCACACTCGCCTATGGCCACAACTTCGGGGAGTTGGGCCAATCTTTCAAATGTTTCCCAATCTTCTTTCGAAGGCATAGGTCCGGTTGTGGTCCATGGATGGATGCCTATTGAGTAGAGCTGACCATCCATAGGCTGGAAGTCTTGGAATGATACAGCTACCACAGCCTGGGGCTGAGGTGCCGGATGATGGGTGTGAATGTCAAGGCACAGGGTCATAACCGCTTCCTCCCCAGGGATGACAACGTGCGATTCGTTTCATGGCCAGCCAACTCCCCTTTATGGCGCCATGTTTCTTCAACGCTTCCACAGCATAGGCGCTACATGTGGGAGTGTAGCGGCACGCTGCCGGGAAATGCGGGGAAATCGCATATTGATAAAACTTAACTAAATATATAAGCAAATGCCTCATTAGACCTCTATCTTTTTACCCACTTTCTCCAGAATCAATTTCATTTTGTCTTCAATGGTGGAGTAGGGTAAGTTTTGGTTGTGAATGTACACTATTCCGATACCTAAGGTACGGATGGTGGGGTTTTCCTCTACTTTTTTTCGAAGATTAAGTCGGTTCAAACGGTAAGCTTCCCTTACTCTTCGCCGCAACACAACCCTGTCAACCGCATGACGACGCTTTTTCTTGGGAACAGACACCATCATTTGGAGAAATCCGATGCCTTCCGGAATATGGTTGCAGAAATTTTTCTGCAAATCCTCTTCATTCATAGCACGCCAGGTCACACGGAAAGGAAATTCGTAGAAAGATTTTCCTGTGCGGAAAAGTCCCTCCACCAGACTGCGGTGGTGAAGCCTTTCCTCCTTAGGGAATTTAAATTCTCCTCTTTGATTCACTTCGAAATCTTTCTCCAAAACCTCCTGTTTAACGAGTGCAAAGTTAATGATTTTTGAGGTCTTATTGAAAAATAAGAAACAGGATCAGTCGGAGATGTCATTTAGGTCATATTGATGGAAATATTCATCTTGAAGCTGCCTCACGGGTCCTGACGCCCTTCCCCTACCCTTCTTCTCAATGAATTCTTCATAGCTTCTCACGGCATAATGGTTTATTTTGATTCTATCATGTTGAGGCGTCCTGTCTCTCCAACTGATTTTCACCCGGTTGCCGTTGCTGTCTACCGCTTTTCCATTAATTCTGGCGGCCTCATGGCATCCGATCATGCCGTAAATTCTACTTGGATTCAAAATGCTTTTCACATGCTTGTTCAAAGGATGTTGAGGCAAGGAATGGCGTTTGAATCTTTCCATCACGCCACCCGGACGTTTAGTTTTCTCACCGGAACTTCCATAACACAACCAGTTTATTTCAACTACCGGAGCCTCCTCCAAAGGTTTCAGGTAATCGGGAATGGAATTATCTTTGAGGGGAATAATAAATTCATCCATATCGATAACAGCCAGCCAACGGGTGGCGAACCTGTGTTTTTTAAGACAATCGTCATAAGCGGCAAGTTGCACTCTATAACCCGGGAAATAAGTGTAGTCAACAATTCCTTTATCGATATAAGGTTGGAGTATTTCGCGTGTGCCATCAGTGCTTTCATTGTCATAGACATAGAATTTCTCAACCCCTTTAGAGATATGCCAATCGAGCCATTCCTGAAAATATGGACCCTCGTTTTTGGCTATCACCACCACGGCAAGATAATGCTCCGGCTTCTTTTGATTTCTCTTGATTTCTCTTTTCAGTTTCAGCGCATTAATCGGACCGAATCTCAGGATTCCCCTCCAACGGTTCCTTGTCATCTTGTGAGGAATCACTCCGGCAATTATTTCAGCTATTACCTTATTCATGCCGACTCAATATTTAAAAAGTTGTTGGAGTTCAATCTGTTTCTGAACGAGACTGGAATAAGCATTGGCTTTAACACCGTTGGTGGTTATAAATGTGATAACAGGTGTCTTTCGATTATGAGTAGCCTCTAAAAAAATATTGAGTTTATGTTCAAATTCTTCTGCATATTTTTTAGTGATTACATACTTATCAGCGGAGTATTTCATTTCACATATGTTCATTACATTATCTTTCCGCTCAATTATTAAATCAATTTGTGCTTTTTCTCCATCAAACTTCCCAATCCAAGAGCACACCCTAACGTCTACACCGGCGATTCCTAAAGCTTCTTTGATTTGAGGAATGTGCCAAAGGCATACTTTTTCAAAGGAAATACCACGCCATGTATTAAGTGAGGGAGTACGGAAATTAACTGACCAAAAGTTTTCATTATAATACTTATGTTCATTGAAAAATCTCAAATAAAAGAGTGAATATAAATCTATAAGTTGATAAAGAGTGTATTGACTGTTTTTTGAGGTCTTTTTTCTTGTGCTGATTTCAAAAGGAAGATAGGCTCGGATAAACCCACACTCTTCGAGTTCTCTTAATACGTTAGAGAACCCTCCATTACCATTGATATTTAAATTTTTAATTAATTCTTGCCTTGTCATTCCCTTACCGACGCTTGCCAGTTGTTTCACAACATCCAAGTATATAGCCGGCTTTTTATAAATTGAAGAATATAGGTAATTAAATTCTTTGACCAATGGAGCATTCGCGGCAAAAAATAGATAATCTATGTTTTGCACCACACTTAATTCTGTTTTCATTAATGAAAAATAGTATGGTATACCTCCTGTGACCATATAAATGTCTGCAATATCTTTTTTAGAATACTTAAACCCCCTCTCTTTAAAATATAATGATGATTCATATAAATTAAAAGGTTCTATCTTGAATTGATGAGTAATACGTCCATATAGCCCACCTCGGTTCCCAATTATTTTATTTAAAATCCAAAAGGTTGCGGATCCGCACACCACAAGTTTAATATCATTATGAAAAGCACATCTTGTATTCCATAAGTTCTCCAATGCTTGAAGGAAGTAAGATTTAGGGGTGTCAGCCCATGGTATCTCATCCAAGAAAATAATCTTGTTTTGGTCTTCAGGCAATGATTCAAGAAGTTCTCCTAATTGAAAGAATGCCTCAAACCATGTTTTGAAAGAGAATTGGGAGGCTGTGTTAAATTGTTTTGATAGCTGGGAGGCAAAATTGGCTAATTGTTGCAACTTAGTTATGTTGTCAGCTGCTGTAAATGCAAACGTGAATTCATTTTTTGCCGCTTCCTTAATCAAAAGTGTCTTTCCCACACGTCTTCTTCCATACACAACCACAAACTCCGGATTATCAGAATTTAACACCTTCCTTAATTCTGTGAGTTGAGTTTCTCTTCCAACGAATAAAAATTTTTTAGACACCATGTAGATAAGGATAATTCTAATAACATTTGTTTATGTGCAAAGATAAAAAAAAATATGCAATTGGGCAGATTATTGAAGAATAACTCGCCTAATTGTAGGTAAAAATATGCAATTGGGCAGATTATTGAGGAATAAATCGCCTAACTGTAGGTAAAAATATGCAATTGGGCAGATTATTGAGGAATAAATCGCCTAACTGTAGATAAAAATATGCAATTGGGCAGATTATTGAAGGAATCATTCCAAAGTTTCCAATATGATGGAAACTTTTACATAAATTATTTCCGTTATATTGGAAAGATTCCTCCCAAATCTTTCCAATATGATGGAAACTTTAGAGTTCGAAGGAGGATTTGTCGGGAAGGATGGATTCGAAAGCAGATTGTATTTCCGACATCAATTTGTCATAATTCTTTATATGCTTGTTGTCGTTAAGGCACACCAAAGAATACTCCTGGTTACGGATAGCCTTGACAGCCTGCTTCGGTTTCACCATCAACGGAAACATCTTCGTATCCTTATAGGTGTTGTAAGGTATGAAATTCCCCTTGCAGATTTGCCATGTCCGGAACAACTCATGGGTATAATCTGTTTTATCCCGAAAACGGTTTTTAGAAGTTTCGGTCAAAGGAGCCTTTGCAAACTCCCAGGCTTCTTCAAATGATTCTTTTAAATAAGGTTGAGCATTATGATGCACCCTCAGGGTAATAAATTTAGTATACCATTGGAAGAAACGGTTCATCCTTCCCTTGGAACCATATTCAGGTGTGAACCATTTATCATGGTCACGTTTCAAGATCTTTCTCTTATTGAATTTCGAGTTGATAATCTTGATATTGTTTTTTAGCATCACATAATAAGGCGACCAGGAGGGATTGTATTGGAAAACCGCTATGTCACAAGGGAGTCCATTTTGAAAGAAACGTTCAGGCGAGGTGGGTCGGATAATGTAAAAATCATCGTTGAAATAAACGAAATGATCAGCCAATCCGGGAATGCGGTGGATATATCTCTCGATTACTCCGGAATTAAAAGTTGGCAAAAATTCTGCAGGGATAATATCTTTATGATCCACGAGATGTAATTTGGGATTGGAGTTGTCAAGCCAGTCAGGGCGTTGACCACAGGTCACAAAATGTATTTTATTCACCCATGGAGTGAATTTTTCCACACCTCGAAACCAATATTTCAAGAACCCATAATCACGGAAACGCTCCATACCCGTGTTATAGGAATTGGTTTCCTCAATTCCTTTACATCTCAAGAAATCTTCTTTCCATTTGGGATCATTCATGTCTACCCAAACCACAACAAAGTCTATAGGAAATTCTGTTTTCATAATTTCTCAAGCATTTCCAACCATTGATTGCCAATCTTTTCTGAAGAGAACTTTCCGGAAGAATTAACTGCATTTTGGGCCAATTGCAGTCTTTTCTTCTCATCCTTCATTAAATTGGCCAATTTTTTTGCAAAAGTATCACAATCTCCGAAATGTTCTATAACAACTCCGTTGAAACCATCTTCAATAACATCTCTAATGGAAGCATAGGAATCAAAAGCAATCGGAACAACTCCATAAGCCTGAGCCTCCAGAATTGCCAGAGGAAGTCCTTCATATTCCGATGTAGACATAAGTATGGATGACTTCTGAAGGAAATCTTCTCTTGGTTGCCATCCGTGATAAGTTATATTTTTGAGTTTTAATTTTCTAATCAGCCTTTTCACAATATCCTCGTTATGGCCAGACCCCACTATGTCTAATTGCCAATCTTTTAGGTCGGGATCTTTTTCTATCATAGCCCATATTTGAAGAGCGAGAGACATCCGTTTTTGAATTTCATCCATCCGGCTTAAAATCAGAACACGTTTCTCCTTCCTTTGTACTTGACTTTTTGCATTCGACTCCACTTCAAATATATTAGGGATGGCCAAAAATTTTGATTTATCACTGATTTTACCAATTTTGCAATAATCGTCCTTATAACCCCCGGATAGTAAAATCACCTTATCGCTGTCTTGATAGGTAGACTTATAAATATTGCTAAATTTAAATCTTCGTGGTAATTTTAAAATTGGATATATCGAAGAACGCAACCAATAAAGGGGATTGTATGGATTTAACTTCAAAAGATGAAATCCTGAATTGAAAGTGGGTTTCTTCATCTCGCTTCCCGGTGCGAAATGCTGCATGAAAATTATTTTTACATTTCTCCCGGATTCCTTTACAACCTTTACTATATGGGGATGCCGATAGAAACGGCTCATATTCACCACTACATCTATTTCATTATCCGATATAAATTTTGCCAATTCCTTTCTAAATTTGAAATCTGCTTTACCCAATTTAATCACATCAGAATAAATGGATTTCTCTTTGCCGTCGGATTTGCTTCTGAATACATTGTAAACTTCCCAGTCTCCTGAGTCTTTCAATGCTTTGGCTATCCTGAAAGTAGCCACCTCCAAGCCACCTTTTATTTTATCTCCACAAAAATTTTCCGAATAAAACAAAATCCGTTTCATACCTCCACTTTATCATTCAAGACATAATCTGCCATACTTCCTTCTATAATTTCATGGAGCAATTCTTTCCGCATTTTATAACTGCATTTTTGAAAGAAAGATTCTTCACACATTTTCCTATAAAGTTCTTCATTATAGGGGACATTGCCTATTTCTCGCCATAATATCTGCGACTTATCGATAGATACCTTCGGCATCTTATCATATAAGTATTTTGCATATTCATTATTTTCAACCAACAATCTGAATAGATATTGAGACACATAATAATCCTTGGCTTCATTTTCTTTTGACCAATATTCTGTCAATAAATCTTTCCACATTTTCAAAAGGGGATCTCCTTTCTTGGCTCTAATAAAATAATTCTGCACCAATGTATGTCCAAGCAATTTAGGACTTGTGCTTAACATAAAGAAATCAGAATTTATTATTTCATGATTGATAGGTCCAGTGAAAAAGAGAGTAGCGTCAAGCCAATAACCCCCATATTTATAGAGCAATTCTAACCGTACTATATCGGAATAATGAGCGGCCGACATTATACCGTTTTCCCATTTTTCCTTAATATCTTGGCTTTTATCTATATAATTATCAAGATTGGAATTATCCAGTACTATCAATTTGTCACCCAATAATCTTCTTTGTGATTTCAAACATTTCTTTATGATCTCCGGCGCTTCGGTTTCTCCTTGAAGCCAAGAGGTAAAAAAATATTCTTCTGAAGATTCCATTTTTTTTAATGAAGGATCCGGAACCATTTTATGAATAAAAGGTAAATATCCGGATAAGGATTTCAGTATCATTTCTGCGTATGCGGAGTTTCTAATTCTTCTACGCTGCAACTTGTCTTTCCAAAACCAATTAGTGATATGACCTTTGTAAAAATATAGTAAACGATGAGATAATTTAAAACTCATAGTCTTATCATTTTTCAAATTGTGATTTATCGGGGAACTTATTTTCAAGAAGCTCTTTTACATTTTTCCGGTCATTATCAGTGGCATAATGAGAATCATTCACACAAAAGAATTTGGGATTTTTTCTTATCAAATCTTTTAGATAATGTTGCTTCTCGATATGACATCTAAATGAAGTTTTGTCTCCCACAAATTTTATTTTAGCCTTGTTTTGCACAATAGGTGTTAAACTATAGATAATTCTCTGTATATCAGAATCATTTCTTAAATGATTACTCAAGGTCGCCTCTATATCATTCTTAAATAAATTATATGTTTCCTCATAATAGCTTTTCCTATAAGAATCAACATTGTGATGAGGTTTATGGCCTATATATTTTCCCAATTTTTGTTCCACTAAAGTTGCAGCTCTATGCATTGTAAGATTATAATTGTCAAGATGTTGTTTTTTGACTTTCACTCTATAATTCAACCAGAGTTTCCTAAACCATCTTCGGTTGAGCCTCACAATCGGTTTTCCATCCTGTGTGAAAAAATCTTCCAAAGTGACAGCTCGGTTTATAAACATGTCATCATTGGCATAAATAAAATATTCTGATAAATCAGGTATTAAATGAAGGTGGTGTTCTATCACCACCGAATTGAAGCATGGAAGAATCTGTGAAGGAAGAATTTCTTTATGATCTATAATTTTTATTTTTGGATTATCTGTATTTAACCAATTGGGAATTTGATTGTCAGTTACGATAAATATTTTTCTAAGCCAAGGGGCGTTTTTCTCAATGGCTCTCAGACTATGGCGTAATTCATCGTTATCAATATATCTTGCCTTACAGTCCATAGCATTATTTTCCGGTGCCTCACCGGTGAAACTCTCCTTTTTCTTTAGCCATTCAGGATCGTTTCCATTCACCCAAAGATATACTAAGTCTACATCGGGTAATTCTTTATTTATCTTCATTTAATTTTTTGTTTATAATATAATCTTTTGTGGTTCCCGGTTGTATCTCAGTCTTAGCGAACTTTAGTTTTCTATAACTTAGTTTTTGTATGAAAATCTCATTCTTGATTTCATCATAATAATGAGATTCAAAGGGTTTGTCACCATATTTAAACCAAAGTAAATGCAAAGCATCCTGTTGAATTTTAGGCATCTTTTCAAAAAGTGCTTTAGCCTCAGGATTGTAAGTCACCAATAACCTCAGTAGATAATGCACCAAAAAATAATCTACATTTTTATGTTCATTTTTCCAATATTCTAAAACAAGGTCCCTCCACATCTTCAATAAAGGATCCCCTTTTTTTGCCCTAATAAAACAATTTGCAACAAACATATGAGGATTCAATGTCTCACTACTCACATACATAAAGAAGTCAGAGTCCTTGATTATGTCCGGAACAGGCCGCATCATAAAATCTGTGGCGTCAAACCAATATCCGCCATATTTATACAAGAGTTCAAGTCTCACAATATCAGAGAAATTAGCCGGACCCATTATCTTTTTGTTTCTTTTCTCAATCACATATTCCGGCAGGGATATATAATCCCATACTGAAGAATCATCAAGTATAACAAGTCGTTCTCCATAAAATTCCTTGATACTTTCAACGCATTGTTTCACCACATGAGGGGCAGTTTCTATCCCCTGAAACCATAGGGTGAACATTTTCTCTTCATCTAAATTCTCATGGTAATTTATCTTGTTTTCAGCCTTTAGGCTTTGGATATAAGGTACATATTTTCTTAAATAAGACAATTTCATTTCTAAAAAATAATTTTGTCTTATAAGCCTACGTTTCAAACGGTCTCTCCAAAACCAGTTTGTTAAATGAGCTTTCCACAAAAACTTCAACCAAGGTTTGTATCCCACTAAATATGCATCCTTAAACAACATAATTGAATCTTATTCTTTTCTCAATTTCTATCAATCTATCTTAGATGTTTCTTTTCATTGGATTGAAGGGAAAGTTTCAGCCTACAAAAAGCAATTCCTCCTTTCAAGACAGAGATAATGTTGCTTTTTGCTTCCATGTTATAAAATTATATAATTTTAGGATAATCAATTTAAACATCCCGAATATTTCCCATTGTTTGTCCATAATAGATCACTTATCAACCGGTGGTCTCCTAAGTCAAATTTTTCACTCCATTGATGTGCTCATTTTCTTCCTACTCAAAGAATTTAATTGAGAAAGGTAATAATAATTTGGGAAAATCCCAAGTACAACTTTGGAATTTCACAAGTACAACTTTGGAAATTCACAAGTATAACCTTGGAATTTCACAAGGGCAACCTTGGAATTTCACAACTTTACATCCGTTGTGTATCTTTTCCCTGTTTTTTCATTAATTTTATACCATGAATAAGTTTCTGTTTTCACTCCTCGATGCATTGGCCCGATTGCCCTTGGGTATCTTGTATCTCTTTTCCGACTTAATCACCCCTGTGCTTTATCATATCGTGAAATATCGGAGGAAGGTAGTGAGAGATAATCTAACATCTTCTTTCCCTGATAAAAATCTAAAGGAAATTAAAAAGATTGAGAGGTCTTACTACCGTTATCTGGGGGATCAGATCGTGGAAACCCTGAAACTTCTGCATATATCCGACAAGGAGTTGATTAGAAGAGTGAAAGTTACCAACTATGAGGCCGTGAATGAAACTTTGAGTTCCGGAAAAAACGCTGTTTTGATGATGGGCCATTATAACAATTGGGAATGGGCTCAGGAGATAACAAGATATTTTATTCCCGAAGCATTTATGGCCTCTATCTATCATCCCCTTGATAATAAAGACTGGGATGAAATATTCAAAAAGCTGCGCAACCGATGGAACGCCCACATCGTGCCGATGGCTAAAGCCCCGAGAGTATTGCTCAACAAACAGAACATGCCATGGGTTTGTGGTTTCATTGCAGACGCATACACATGGCATAAAAATGATAATAACTGGATTGATTTCCTGAACCACAAGACATGGTTTATCTACGGTCCTGAAGAGATTGGAGATAAAGTCGGAGCAGAATTTTTCTATTTGGAAATGAATAGGCTTAAAAGAGGACATTACGAAATAATATTCCATCCCCTCTCCTCAATTCACAAACCCTCATCCCCACACCCCAATCCCTCCTTCCCACTCACTCGCCTATTCTGGCAAGAATTCGAGGCCACTATCAAAAGAAATCCAGCCTATTGGCTCTGGAGCCACAAACGCTGGAAATAACAAAACTATAATAAGAATGGGCTGTTGTGATATGGTTTATTCGGCATAGGCGCCGAGGGCCGGTGCACCGGAGGCCAGTCGGTAGATGCCATCCATATCGTAGAGACATTCAGGGGTGACGTAAGCCGGATTGCCCGCTCCAAGTGCCGGAGAGTCGGGTTGCAGCCTATAGTCGAAGTAATAGTCCTCCCTTATTGTATAGAAAAGCGGATCCTCATTCCAAATACAGTTGATGAAATTCTCATCGTCTGTACCGTTGGCTTTAAAGAGCATGTTAAGCATATAGACGTTACTTTCTATAAGGTCGCCCGGTTCTATCGGACTTCCAATTTCACCCCAAACTATTCCGTTTTCGAAATTTGCTGACATCAATGGATTTGGATTCTCAGGATCATTCTCAGATTCTTGGGGCAGACAATGACCCAAATATAAATTTGGCAGATACAAGGAGGAGAAAAGATATGAGTTGGCAATGGTGCATTGCACGAAATTATGGTTCCCCCCTATAAGTCTCACCACATTTCCTGCTGCTTCAGAGAAACAACAACCATAGGCATCAACGGCGGCATATTCAGAACTCAACACACTTCCCTGTGAATTGTGAAGCCAGGAATTTACGAGGGTAAGTTTATTTTTTGAAAGATCACCGCAGGAATCAACACGTAAACCGGACACGGTGCTCCGCATGTTTACGAATTCGAAACGGTTGCCGAAAGATTCAGGTGCGATATCCACTCCTCCCCATTGACCCGCAAGTTGGTCGTAAGGAACATCGGGCAGGATATCATCAAGGCGGTCGCCGCTCATCCTTATGAAATTGTCGGTTTCTCCCAAAGCCAACACGGTTCCCTTTACATTCATGGCAGCCTTGTCGTGGAAAAGAAGCCAGGCTCCCGGATCTATTTTGAGTGTCACATTGGGTTGAACCGTCAATGTATCGAATATGACATATGGTCGCTCGGCGGTCAGTGTCATATTTTCCTCCACGGAAAACGAATAAAGACGATTCACATTCCAAGCCCATGCCTCCACCTCTACATCCTGGGTCACTCCGTTGGTCACAAATTGCAGCTGGTCGGCATATCTTTGTGGTTCTCGTGAATCGTCGGCATCGATAAAACATTCCATAAACACATATATGGAATCGTTACCACGGATTTCAACATCGGAAAAAGACGAACCGCTCACGCCGTCTACGTTCAAACGGAATGGAGTGTCGGGATCTTTGAATCTAATGGAGGAAATTACCACCCCCTTGCTGTTGCGGTTGAACACCTGCAATCGGGCTGTAGGGGTATTGAGGTCAGTGAAGATGACACCGAAACTCACGGTATCTGTTGAAAACTCGAGGGTCGCTGATGGAGAATCGGTGATATCATCGCTTATGCAGGAAGATACCCCGATGCACAAAATCAACGATAGAATGAGCAAAATATGCCCGTTCCTAATAAAAATATTCCTCAAAGCGTTCATATATTAGAAACGATAGAAGAAAGGGCAATATTGCACCATGAAATACATGCTTGTGGCCGGGGAGGCATCCGGTGATCTTCATGCCTCGAATGTGATAGAATCAATCAAGAAACTTGATCCCGATGCGGAATTCAGGTTTATCGGTGGCGACCTTATGAGTAAGGCTGCCCGAAAGTCTCCCGATATCCATTATGACAAACTCAATGTGATGGGATTTTCGGAAGTGATACGGAAATTACCCGCAATTCTCTCCAACCTTAAGTCGGCTAAGAAGTTTGTGAAGGAATTCTTGCCGGATGTCTTGATATTGGTGGATTACCCGGGATTCAATCTCAAACTCGCGAAATATGCCCATAAATTGGGTGTGAGAGTGGATTATTTCATATCTCCCAAAATATGGGCATGGAAGGAATGGAGGGTAAAGAGCATTAAGAAGTATGTCGACAATTTGTATTCAATCCTTCCTTTCGAGGAGAATTTTTATTCCAAACATAAATACAAAGTTAAGTATGTAGGCAACCCATCTGTGCAGGAGATCGACCACGCTTTGGGACATTTGCCTCCCAAAAAACATTTCATGGAGAGGCAGGGACTCCCGGATTTGGAAAAACCTATTATCGCCTTGCTGCCAGGTAGCCGCAAGGGTGAGATTAGAAACAATCTCCCCATAATGATTGAGGCAGTGAAGAAATTTCCGGGGTATCAGTTCATAGTGGCTGCCGCGCCGGCAATTCCGGAGAAGTTTTATCGTGAGGTGGCCCAGGATCCCGGATTGCAGTTGGTGTTTGGCGCCACACCTTCTTTATTGAAATATTCCACTGCAGCATTGGTGACTTCGGGCACCGCCACTCTTGAGACAGCTTTGATTGGCACTCCGCAGGTGGTATGTTATCGCGCCAACGGATTGAAAATCTCCTATAAAATTATGGAGAAACTTTTGAAGGTGAAATATGTATCCCTCCCTAATCTAATTGTAAACAATAGTATAGTTCCGGAGATGTTGGTGCATAATTGCACGGTAGAAAAAGTAGCTCGTGAGCTCTCTCCGCTTCTTCAACATTCGCCCAAGCGGGAATGGCAGATCAACGGCTACCGAAATATGCGGCGCCGTCTCGGCAATAGTGTCGCATCCGACTATGTGGCCGAACTGATCGTGGAATCTTTAGATCCCATTAAAAAAGCTCCCTGAGGAGCTTTTCTTATAAGGTGTTGGGTATTTGAGCCGTCACTGTGAGCGGTTTGTAATTCCAGGCGAACTTGATGGTGAGAGTACGTGTCTCGGAGTCATAGCAATAGCCGTATTGCCTGATTTCCTTTGGAGATGTGAATCTCTCCATTACGGTTTTGCTGGATAAAACCACATCCGAAGGATTGTCAACATCCATCACTTCCAAAGTAAGCTGCCTCATATCGGGCATGCCGGTGTATTTGCCGGTGGCCTGGAGACTTACGGTTACTCCACTGAATGTCTTTTCACCTGTGAAATCTATTAATTGATATTGGTTGTCCTTCAAGGATGTGGGCGACATCTTGTTGTCGTCAAACAACTGATAGGATGTATTTCTTCTTGATGGATAATATCTCACGGTGAGGAATGTGGGGTCATATTGGCTCACATTCTCTATAGGAAGATCGTATTGGGGAATGAATGCACCTTCACGCACAAAGAGAGGTAATTCTTCAAGCGGGGCCAATACATTTATTTTCTCAAGTGTGCCACCCTCAAATTTCTTTGTAGGATCCCACCAGCTGACCCATGTGCCTTCAGGGAAAAGCACCTCACGGGAAAGCGCGCCCTGTTCCATCACGGGGGCTACGAGCACATTGTTACCCCAAAGATACTCATCTTCCTGCCAATAGTACTTGTAGCTCTTATTGTCGCCCATGAAATTCAAAGGACGGGCAAGTGGCCAACCCTTGGTGGCATTTTCATAAGCGAGAGTATAGTTATAAGGCAACCATTTATAGCGCATCTTTACGTATTCCTTAAGAATATCCTCGCTGTCCGGATAATGATAGGGTTCCGGTTTCAATTGTGCATGTGTACGCATTGTGGGAGTGAAAGCTCCCATTTGCACCCAGCGGACATATAACTCCTCATCGATAGGATTTTCGGGATCAACCGCAAACCCACCAAGGTCGGAACTCATATATCCCAAACCCGACATACCTGAACTGAGCATAAGTTTCACTTGAGGTTGGAAACCTCCCCAAGAACGGGAAACATCAGTGGTCCATGGGAAAACGCTATAATTCTGCAGACCGGTGGTGCCTCCTCGCATCATAAGCAATGGACGCATTGAAGGGAAATCCTTACGCAATCCGTCATAGATTATTTTCGACCAGGTGTTGCCGTAATTATTATGGAATTCTGTAGCTGTTTCTCCATTTGCATGCACGATTGTTTCAGGATGCACTTCGGGTTCGCCGAGGTCGCCCCACCAACCGGCCACGCCTTCTTCGGTCAGAGGTTTGAGTCGGTTCCACAACCATTGCTGGGTGGCGGGATTGCTGACATCGAACATACCGGCCTCTCCCACCCACGTTGTGACATCATGAGTTTGACCGTCAGCTCCTTTTGTAAGCATACCTTGGGAGGCCAACATATTGTAATTGTCGATGGCTCCGATTTTATTGATATAAGGTTGGGTGATAAGCACCGTATTTACCCCCTGGTTTTTCAAATCAGAAAGCATCTTCTTATGGTCGGGCCATTGCTGTGGGTTCCATTCGAGGCGCCCCATATCGGTTTCCTGACCATACCAATAGAGATCAAGAACGATACCATCTACGGGATAGCCATGGTTCTTGAGTGTATCGATCACTCCAAGAGCCTCATCCTGAGTGCGGTAACCATATTTTGAGGTTATATATCCCAATGCCCAGAAAGGAGGCAGATCCTGACGACCCACAAGTTCGGTATATCTTTCCGTTGCGTTGGCAAGTGTCTTATGTCCATTGATGAAATAATATGATAGCGGACGGGGAGTGGCTGAAGTATAGGTTATAGTGTCTCCCAAGATTATGTTTGCTTTATTGTAGTCATCAAACAGAATGGCATAGCCGTAATCTGATACGAAATAAGGTATGGATATGCCCATCTGGGAAATACGGATGTCGCCTTCGGTGTAGCCGTAGTTCTGTCGGTTGTAGAATGTCAAAGTGTCCTCGCGATGGTTGAGATTCAGTTTATGCCCTCTCTCACCCCCACCATAATGGGCCTCGTATCGGGTTCCAACAAATGTGGCTTTCTTAACCGGTCCGGAATTGTCAACCCCGTCGAGTTCCTCCAACATAGGCTTACCTTCCGCATCATAGAATGTCACCTTACCATTGTGAAGTTCTATTCTTACAGTGGTGGTTTGTGAGCATACCAGGAATGCAGAAGGAGTGGAGTTGGTACATACGCCCACCTTATCCGGATGTTTCATTATTGCAACACGAGATTCCGGAAACTCCGGTTTCATTCCCTGTGGAAAAGTCGTGACACGGAATATATCGCCGGAGAGGGCTTCAATAGCAACTGTGCCTTTGGGGGTAGGAACTGCATAGAACCCATTGTCTACTATAATACCGTTCCCTGTTGTTACGGCTTGTGAACAAAACGCCCCAAATGCCGCTACTAACGCTATAATATATTTTTTCATTTTTATTTTACTTCCAAACTACAAGACTTCAAGACTACGAGACTATAAAACTCACACCTCCAAATCGCCGTCGACAATCACATGCCAAGGCAAGCCAGAAAGCGCAAGTTTTTCAAGGAATGGATCAGGATTGAACTCTTCAACGTTATGAACACCGGGATTTACCCATTGACCCGTCAGGAACATGTAGGCGCCTACCATAGCCGGAACACCGGTAGTGTAACTTACAGCCTGGGCACCGGTTTCTTTATAGGCCTCCTGATGCGAGCAGTTGTTGTAGATATAATAGGTGGATTCTTTTCCTTGCTTGTCGAGACCGCTGATTCTGCAACCGATTGATGTTTCTCCGGTGTAGTTTTCACCGAGACTTCCCGGATCAGGCAACACAGCCTTCAAAAATTGGATTGGTATGATTTCCTTGCCCTCATACATAACAGGATCTATGCGAGCCATTCCAATGTTTTGGATCACTCGCAGATGGGTGAGATACTCCTGACCGAATGTCATCCAGAAACGTGCCCTGCGGATTGAGGGATAATTCTGTACCAGACTTTCCAACTCTTCATGGTAGAGAAGGTAGGATTCGCGCTCACCGATATTCGGATATGTGAGTGGTCGATGTATTTCAAGGTTCTCGGTTTCAACCCATTTCCCATCTTCCCAGTATTTACCCTTCTGGGTTATCTCTCGGATATTGATTTCGGGATTGAAGTTGGTGGCGAAGGCTTTGCCGTGGTTACCGGCGTTGCAATCCACTATATCGAGGTATCTCATTTCGGAGAAATGATGCTTCGCTGCATAAGCCACAAACACGCCGGACACACCCGGATCGAAACCACAACCCAGAATAGCGGTGAGACCGGCTTTCTCGAATCTTTCACGGAATGCCCATTGCCAGCTGTATTCGAAATGAGCCTCGTCTTCGGGTTCGTAGTTAGCTGTGTCAAGGTAGTTTACTCCACATTGCAGACAAGCCTCCATGATTGTGAGGTCTTGGTAAGGGAGGGCCACATTGATACAGATATCGGGTTTATGTTTGCGGAAAAGTTCGCAAAGTTGCTCCACGGAGTTTGCGTCTACCTGATCGGTGCTTATATTTTTGGCACCAATTCTTTCGGCGATTTTGTCACATTTTGACTTAGTGCGCGATGCGAGCACTATTTCATTGAAAACGTCAGGATTTTGGGCACACTTTGTTGCCACTACGGTGCCGACTCCACCGGCTCCGATAATGAGGACTTTTCCCATTGTTTCGGTGTTGTTAATGTTGGTGTTGGGGTTAGTGTTGTTGTCTAATCACTAACTCACTTATTGTTTAATGTTTAATTATTACTGTTGGGAAGTGACGAGAATCTCTTTTGTAAGTTTCTCTATTTCCAATCTTTGTGTGCCGGTCATGTTTTTTTCCAGTTCACGATAGCCGTTAAGGAGGTCACCAAACTGATGCATATCCACCTGTGCCTCGAAATCGGCGGAATACATTCCATGATATGTAAGATACCCAAGCACGGCTCCCAATTTGGCAGCCTCTTCGGAAGTGAGGGTACTGCATTTTATATCACCGTTGCATAATGTTGTGGCGATTTTTTCTGCGGGAGCCGCTTCGCAGGCTTGTTCATAGGCTTTGTCGATAGCTGCCGCACCTTGGCTACATGATGCCATTACAAAAAGGAGAGCACATGCGATGAAAGATAGAATTTTTTTCATGATTTTTTGGTGTTTAGTTCCCTCCCTCCCGCAATGATGTAGAAAGTAGGGCGTTTTGTTAGAATTACAAAGTTAGAAGAATTTGTGTAATCTCGCAAATCTAATTGTGTTCGAGGTAAAAATCCGGTTAATACTCCGATATAGTCCAACCACACAAACTCCTTGACCGGCTTTTCCTTTAATGAAAAAGCACTCAAGTAAATCTCCAAGTATTTCAATTTAGAAATGAAACGGGTATAGAAATAGCGGCTTGAATAAGGGGGTTTATTGTTTATTATTCCTTTTATTTTTATATTTGCATATTCTATTTAATATGTTTAACTATTTGGTATTATGAAACTTTCTAAAATTTTACCTCTAATGATTCTTGGTGCAGGGCTACTCTCAGCCTGTGGAGAGACAAAAAGTGAAAAGGAAGATGCAGCTTCCTCTTGTACAGCGTCGGAAGCTGTGATTGAAAACATCATGACCAGAACAAGTATCCGTCAATTCACTTCACAACCGATTTCAAAAGATACTCTCGACATAATTGTCAAAGCCGGTATGGCTGCCCCTTCAGCCATGAACAAACAGCCTTGGGCTTTTGTAGTGGTGACAGAAAAAGAGGTCTTGGACTCTCTCAACGCAAAACACCCCTATGCAAATTTAAAGACTGCCACGGCCGCTATCATAGTTTGCGGAAACATGGAAAAGACAATCGAAGGGGCAGGCAGAGAATATTGGGTGCAAGACTGCTCCGCCGCTACTGAAAACATCCTTTTGGCTGCCCATGGTCTGGGACTCGGTGCCGTATGGTGTGGCGTTTATCCCGTTGAAGAAAGAGTCGCTGACGTTAGCGGTGTTCTCCAGTTGCCAGAAAACATCATACCTTTGAATATTGTCACAATGGGATATCCTGCTGAAAATCCAGAACCCAAGGATAAATTCAACGCCGGCAATATTCATTATCAAAAGTGGTAATCCGCAAAAATCAATATTATGAAGGCTTTGTTAATCAACGGCAGTGCTCATGTGAACGGATGCACCAAAAGAGCCCTTTTGGAAGTTGAGAAAGTGTTGAAAGAAAAAGGCATTGAAACCGACTGGATTGAAGCAGGCACAAAAGATGTGCGAGGATGCATCGGATGCTATTATTGCATGGAACATCATAAATGCGTTTTTAATGACCTTGTGAATGAGTCGGCTCCTAAATTGGCTGAAGCTGATGCTGTGATAGTGGGTACTCCCGTTTATTATGCCGGGCCCAACGGTCAGCTGCACTCATTCCTCGACCGACTTTTCTTCAGCACATGGACCACCATTGACAAAACCATGAAAGTAGGGGCCACAGTGATTTCTTCCCGCAGATCCGGTTCCACAAGCGCGTTCGATGATATCAACAAATACTTCACGATTTCGTCAATGCCGGTAGCTTCCAGCACATATTGGAACGAAGTGCACGGACAAACCAAAGAGGAGGTTGAACAAGACCTTGAAGGGCTTCAGACGATGAGAAACCTGGGCACCAATATAGCCTTCTTGTTGAAAGCCATTGATGCACAAAAAGAGAAAGAAGGAGGGACCCCTCCTCAAGAACGTCTGTCACGAACCAACTTCATCAGATAAAATCCATCCTATATAAAATCGGGGTCCTCCTCAAAGGGTCCCGATTTATTTTCTAATCCCTTCCGAAATTTTTTAATCACCCTTTATAGAAATTCTTTAAAATTTAATATCCTTATTAATAACAAACAGTGGTATATTAAGAAAACCAAAATTTGGAAATTACTAATAATATATAATCGACTTTAAAAATTGGCAAGGCTCTAAGATCTGATTGAAAAAGCTAAAAATATTGGGGAAACAGATTGATACTATAAGGAATATCGATAGGCTTTTACACGGCAAAGTGACGGCTATTGAATAGTTTCGTAAAATTTACATTTTATTTTATCATTTTTAATTATAGCATATTTTTGTTAAAATGAGATAATATTTATAAATTTGCAAGCAATTTAAATCATACAATATAAATATGTCACTGATTATCCCTAAAAACTATCATAAAAAATTATTACCTGAAACAACCGAAGTAGCCATCAAAATGGTAAAGGACGCTTTTCAGAAACGCCTGTCGGAGTCCTTGAATCTCAGAAGAGTCACTGCGCCACTATTTGTCCTTAAGGGGACAGGCATAAATGACGATCTAAACGGAGTGGAAAGTCCCGTGTCTTTCAAAATAAAAGATATGGGTGGCAAATCCGCGGAAGTTGTGCATTCTCTTGCCAAATGGAAAAGAATGAAACTTGGATCCTATGGAATCGCACCTGGTTACGGTCTCTACACAGACATGAATGCCATCCGCAGTGACGAGGAACTTGACAATCTTCATTCCCTTTATGTAGACCAATGGGATTGGGAAAAAACCATTAACAAGGAAGACAGAAACCTTGAGTATCTTAAACAAACTGTCAAAAAAATTTACCAAGCAATACGTCAAACAGAAAATGATGTCTACGTTCAATTCCCACATATCACTCCTCGACTTCCCGAAGAAATAAAGTTTATCCACGCTCAGGAGTTGCTCGATCGATACCCGGATTTACCTCCAAAAGAAAGGGAACTTGAAGCTTTAAAAGAATATGGAGCGATCTTTCTAATAGGTATAGGCGCTCCCCTTTCCAACGGTGAACCTCATGACGGAAGGGCTCCGGATTATGACGACTGGATCTCCGAAAATTCCGACGGTTTCAAAGGTCTCAACGGAGACATTTTAGTATATGATTCAGTTCTTGAAACCGCTTTTGAACTCTCATCGATGGGTATAAGGGTCAGTCCTGAAAGTCTAAACGAACAATTGAACGTTCGAAACGAAGAAAAGAGAAAAGAACTTCCCTTCCACAAAAAGCTTCTTGACGGATATCTCCCCTATTCTATCGGTGGAGGTATCGGACAAAGCCGGCTTTGTATGTTTCTACTCCAGAAAGCCCATATTGGAGAAGTTCAGGCAAGCATCTGGCCGGAATCCCAAATGGAAGAATGCAAAAAAGCAGGTATCGATCTCCTTTAAAAGTTTATACCGGTAAATTTATTCCCTATCAACTTATTTATTCCTCCAAAGCAGCCTCCGGGGCAATGCCACTCTACCATAAAACCGGGGCTGTATCTATAGGGGAAGAATTCCAAGGTTAAACAGTAAGCCAAGTTTTCCCTTATGGTATTCAATTATCCATAATAAAGAATTTTTATGCAAATTTGTAAGCTGAAAATGGATAAATTGAACCGCGAAATACTTAGGCTGAGTTTGCCCACAATCGTGAGCAATGTCACGATTCCTCTTCTGGGGATTTGTGACACGACCATTTCCGGTCATTTGGGATCAGAACTTTTTCTGTCGGCCATTGCTGTGGGTAGTGTCATGATGAATGTGGTGTTCTGGATTTTCGGTTTCTTGAGAGGAGGCACTACAGGATTGACAGCTACGGCCTTAGGTGCGGGCAATAAATCAGAAATTTCTAAAGTTTTATATCGGGCACTCACAATTGCTTTTGTGGCCGGAATACTGTTAATAATTTTTCAAGACCTTATCTTTAAAGGCTTATGGTATGTGGCCGGGGGAAGCGAAGAGATAAAAGTTTTTGTAAAAGATTATTTCACCATAAGAATATGGGGTAGCCCGGCTCTTCTCGCTGTTATAGCCATAAGCGGATGGTTTGTGGGTATGCAGACCACCTTCTATCCAATGCTCATAGCCATACTCACCAATGTCATTAATATTATAGTGAGTTATTCATTGGCCTTTCCATTAGGCTACGGTTTCAATGGCGTCGCAATCGGCACCTTTATTTCAAACTGGCTGGGATTTGCTGTGGCTATTGGTTGTATGTTATGGTTCTTGAAAGGAAAACTTCTGAAATGCACGTTCACAAATCTTATAAAAGGAAACTGGTGGAAATACTTTTCGGTCAACGGCAACCTGTTCCTACGGTCCTTGTTTATAATATGTGTCACAATGGGAGTAACAGCCGCGGGAGCGAGAATCGGAAATCTTACGTTGGCGGTCAATATAATTGTGATGCAATACTTCCAATTCTTCTCCTTCTTCATCGACGGGTTCGCTTATAGCGGCGAGGCATTGGTGGGACTCAGGTTCGGAGAAAGGAACTTTGAGATGCTCAAAAAAAGTGTGACAAGACTTTTACAATGGACAGTAGGAATGGCTATCTTATTCTCATTCGGTTATTTCATCGGCTTGGAATCCATAACTTCATTGTTGACCGACAGCGACAATGTCATAACAGGTGTGCTGGAACTCACCCTTTGTGTGGCCTTAATTCCTTTGATTTCCTGTTGGAGCTTTATCTTCGACGGATTTTATGTAGGCATCACGGATACTTTTAAAATGATGATTTCCACTTTATTGGGTGGAATTATATTTTTCGCTGTAATAGGAATTGATTATTTGGGCATGGTTTTGCCTTTCGATGGTAATAAAGTTATTTGGACTGCTTTCCTAAGTTACCTTGCGATAAGAGGACTCTATCTCGCCTTGATGTGGAAACCCACCATCAATAGGGCCGGGAGAAGTTTTGAAAATATCACAGAAAAGGGGATATAATAAAGAGGAGGCCACATAGAAATTAATGTGGCCTCCGGAACACTTCTATGTTTCGTTTAATCAACTATTCTTTTAGGAAGGATTGGCATAGCGCCTGGTTGTGTACATACGAAAGCTGATGTTTCAACAGCTTTGCGATGAGCTTCCGGCACACTTAACCCTTTAAGGATGCTGGCAATGAATGCAGCCGTGAAAGAGTCGCCTGCACCTACGGTATCGGCCACCTCTACTTTAGGAGTAGGAAGGAAAGACACATTACCGGGAGTGAATACATAACTTCCGTTGATACCACAAGTGAGGATTAGCATCTTGAGATTGTATTTACCGAGAAGAATCCAACACTTGTCCTGGAGATCGATGCCGGGATAACCGAACATACGGCTTACAGTCACCAATTCTTCATCATTTATTTTCAAGATATTGCATTTCTCCATAGAGTTGCAAAGGATGTCTTTTGTATAGAAACCTTGACGGAGATTTACGTCAAACACCACCAAAGTATCATCATCCTGCGGCATTGCGTCCAAGAAATCGTTGATGGTCTCACGTGACACTATATTACGTTGAGCAAGAGAACCGAAACAGAATGCACGGGTGTTTTTAGCCAAAGTTTCAAGATTTTCAGTAAAAGGGATGTTGTCCCAAGCTACATTTTCCTTGATATCATACTGAGGTATACCTGCTTGGTCAATCTCTACCTGAACTGTTCCTGTGGGATAAGGAACCTCTGCCAGACTGAAATTAAGACCTTTTGCTGTGAAGTTATCGATTATTTCTTTGCCGAGAGGGTCATTACCAACTGCACTTACGGCACAACTTGGAAGACCGAATTGAGAAACATGGTATGCGAAGTTAGCGGGGGCACCGCCGATTTTCTTACCTTCGGGGAGCACATCCCAGAGTGCTTCGCCCATTCCGACTACTATTTTTTTATCCATTTGATTTTAATTGGAGCCTCCTCCAATCTCCCCTCAAGGGGGAGATTTTAGAACTTTGAGGCTGTAATGGTTAATATTAAATTTATGCTTCCTGAGGTTTACGGATCTTGGTGGTGAAGAAAAGGAGATAAAGAACTCCGAGTGTCATAACAGCCACAGCTGCTGCTATACCTCCGAAGAAGTCTGTGCAATAACTCATGATTACCGGGAAGACAGCGCCACCGAAAAGACCCATGATCATCAAACCGGATACTTCGTTGCGTTCTTTCGGACGGTTGTTTAAAGCCTGAGAGAAAACCACCGCGAAAATGTTGGAGTTACCGAAACCTACAAGGGCTATACCTGTGTAGAGAGCGCCGAGTGAATCGCATGTGAAAAGAATCACCATTGATGCAATCATCATGCAAACACTGATGAGGAAAAATATCTTTTGACTCATCATTCTCAAGAAGAAGGAACCTATGAAGGTACCGCCGGTACGGAAAATGAAGTATAGACTTGTAGCGAAAGTAGCTTCTTCCAAAGGCACCTGAAGACGTTCCATAATGATCTTTGGAGCGTATGTGTTGACACCCACGTCGATACCTACATGACAGAAGATACCCATGAAGCAAAGGAATACAAACGGATACCCGAGCAATTTAACGCTTTCCCAGATACCACTGGCCTTGTCAGGTTTCTCTTCCTTGATTGGCGTGCCGCCGAGAACTGCTATGGAGAGGAAACTGATGATTGCATAGAGAGCGAAAAGACCTCTCCAACCGAGTCCGAATGTCGGAAATACTTCCATGTATCCCCATGTCATAACTATCGGGGCAAGGAAAGAAGCTATCGCTTTCACGAATTGTCCGAAAGTAAGGGTTGAAGCAAGTTTGTCATCTGAAATCAAGTTACTTACCAAGGGGTTGAGAGATGTCTGCATGATTGCGTTACCGATACCCAAAAGTGAGAAACCTATCACAAACATAGCAAGACCGTCACCACAGATAGGTATCACCAATGCAAGCGTGGTAACTATCAGAGAAAGCAAAACTGTCTTCTTACGTCCGATCTTATTCATCAAAAGACCGGTTGGAACTGATATTATTAGGAACCAGAAGAATACAAGCAAAGGAAGATAACCTGCCTCACTCTCGGTGAGGGAATGTTGATCTTTCACATAGTTGGATGCCGTGCCGATCAAGTCTACGAAGCCCATCGCAAAGAAGCAGAGCATCACGGGCACAAGTTGCATCAATGAGGTTTTCTTGCTCATAGGAACTGAATTATTCAAAGAAGCTTCCATTTTAAAGTTTAAAGTTTGAGGTTAGAGTTTGATTGAATAAACCTTCAAGTCATCGAGACGTGCATCTCCATTTTTGGATTCCATTGATAGAGTGGTGTAAGGATTATTCGGGAAAACAAGGTTGGTCATTACGAATTCACCATTGTTGCCGAAAAGTTCCATACTTGAACGGTCGATGAAGAGTCGAAGATTGATTTTGCCGTCTTTCTCGAAAGTGGGAGAGGAAGTGACTGCAGGGAACTTGGTACTGAAATCAACCACACCGCTTTCTCTACGGTCGAACGACATACGGTGATTCTTTGCGTCATACTTCATAACCACCTTTTCACCTTCGGGATTGCTGATTGTGAATGTCACCACATCAGATTCCGTAGCCTGGAATGAAAGGTCGATTTCACAAAGTCCATCGGCAGGAAGCTTATAAGTAGATGCTTTCTCTCCAATAGTTTTGTTTGCTGCATTGGCCACAACTTTGTCGCGAAGTTTCTCAAGTTCGGGAGATGGTACGGATGCTACATATAATTCACCCTCGTCATCCACAAATAGTTCCATTTCTCTCGGGACAGTATTGGCACTGCGGAATTGCATCGTAGGAACATCGGCTGCGTATTGCCAGTTGCTCATCCAGCCCACTGTGGTTCTGCGGTTGTCAGGTGCGTCGCTCCAGCTCACCAAGGCATAATTGTCTTTACCGTAGTCGAGCCATTTTGTAGTGACTGTTCCGTCAGGGTTGGTATCGCTTGTGAAAGTTTTGCCGTCGAAATCGCCGATGAAATATTGGATCGCGCTACCACCGAAAGGACCGCCGGGGTTGATGTTGCAGATAAGCACCCATTTTGTCTTGCCGGTGCCGGGTATTTCAAGTTCAAACAAGTCAGGACATTCCCAGACACCTTCCTGAGCTCCGAGACCTTTACCGAAAGTGCCGCTAAGTGTCCAAGTCTTCAAGTCGGGAGATGTGAAGAAAAGGTTCTCTTTTTCAAGAGCATGGGCAAGCACGAGGTTCCATTCACCGGTTTTTTCATTCCAGAACATATTCGGGTCACGAGCCTCGGTATCAAGAGTTATGATGGGGTTTCCTTCGTAAACTTCGAAAGTCTGTCCGTTGTCATTGCTATGGGCCAAACTTTGCATCTGGCTGGTGCCGGCAGAGGTGAAGAGAGCTATGATGGCATCCTCGCCGTATCCTGCTGTGTTGTTATGGTCGATTACAGCGCTGCCGCTGAATATAGCTCCAAGACCATCAGGACGGATGGCATCAGGTTGTGCCTCCCAATTGATTAGGTCGGTGGATGTAGAGTGGCCCCAAGTCATATTCTGCCATTTGCTTCCGTAAGGATTCTTTTGGTAGTAGAGATGCCACACTCCGTCTTTATAGAACATACCGTTAGGATCATTCATCCATCCATATAGCGGAGTGTGATGGTATGCCGGACGCCATTTAGTTTCAGTATTAGTAGTATCGAAAGTGTCGGTTATAATCATTTCGTCCCAACAAACATCGTCGGCTGCGTCACGAACGGAATTTCTACCCTGTCCCGTCACGATGTCGAATACCACGTTCTTACCTTTAAAACGGCTTAAATCATAAGGCACGTTATAGTCGGTCTTTGTTCTTGCGAGACGCACATAGATGGTTTCCTCGATCTTACCATCCACCAAAACATTTATTCTTGCGTCATCTTCAAAATGTTCCTGAACGGGAAGAAGCAAATAATTGTCTCCACCTTTCACTCTTACAAGCGTGTTTGTGGGGCCGAGATGGCTAACCTCCACCCCATCGGCTCCCACAGCTACGCCAGGCATGATTATTCCGCCAACCAACAATGCGGAAAGAAAACATCTGTTTATTATCTGTTTCATATCTGTAATTTTTTTAACTTCAAATTTAAGTTGTGAAAATTCAAACATTTCTGTGCTCGTTTTTCATAACGCAAATCTAATATAAAGAGGGGTAGAGTGCATATAACAAATGTGGCAAATGATATAACAAATGTTGAATTGCATAAAAATTAATTATTTATGCACAGTTTGTTATATATCATGTAATTTTCTTTATGGTTTTAAGGAGTATTTTGCTGTTTAAAAATAATTGTCATATATTTGTAAAGTAAATAGTAAAAACAGGATACAAATTGATTGTTTAGAATCGTTCTGATACCCTTTTTGAATGAAAAAAATAATTTTTTATACAGCCGTTATATTGGTCCTGATGTTGGCTGGCGCTTGCAAGGAAAAGAAAACTTATCGTATAGGCATATCTCAATGCAGCACTGATGACTGGCGTTTAAAACTGAACGATGAAGTGATGCGCGAGGCGATGTTGCATGATGATGTTGAGGTGGAGATAAGGTCTGCCAACGACGACAGTCGCCAACAAATCTACGACTTGGAATATTTTGCCGTAAATAATTTTGATGTGATTGTGGTGGCTCCTAATGAGGCTGAAAGCCTCACCCCGGAGGTTAAGAAACTTCATGACAAGGGCTTTCCTATAATAATATTCGACCGAAATATCAATGACACCACTTATACTCAAAGGATCGGGGTTGACAATGTGGGTCTTGGTCAATCTGCTGCTCAATATGCCCTGAGCATTATTCCTGATGACTTGAAAATTATTGAAATATATGGTTTACCGGGTTCCACGCCTGCTATTGATCGAAACAAGGGTTTTCATGAGGTTATAGAGTCGGCCGGGGGTGTGGTATTGGCTACAGTTCCGGGTAATTGGGAACAAAAAGATGCTTTCGCAGTTACCGATTCCTTATTGAAGATTTATCCCGATGTTAACCTAATTTTTGCTCACAACGACAGAATGGCCTTGGGGGCAAGAGAGGCTCTTGAAAAAATCGGGAAAGAAGACGATGTAAAAATCATTGGTATAGATGCAGCTCCAACTATAGGGTTAAGGGGTGTGGCTGATGGTAAAATAACCGCTACTTTCCTTTATCCTACAGAGGGCCATCTTGTGTTAAGGGAGGCTATAAAATTAGCTAAGGGAGAACCGGTGGAACGAGAAATTTCTTTCCCGACTACTTCAGCTGTGGATGAATCCAACGTTGATATTTTAATACTCCAAAATGAGAATATAGAGGCCGATACTCAAAAGGTATTGACCCTTAAAGGGCAACTGGATAATTATGTAAGCTTGCATAACTCTCAGAGAGCCCTGGTGTATGCGATTATTGCCATTCTTGTCTTGCTCTTCGGAGTTTTATTCCTGGTGTTGAGAACATTCTGGGCACATAAACGTCATCAGGAAATTCTTCTTCACCAAAATAGATTGCTGGAAGAGGAACGCGACAAGCAAAAGGAACTCAATGAAAAATTGGAGGAGGCAACACAATCCAAGCTGGTTTTCTTTACCAATGTGAGCCATGACCTTCGTACCCCCTTGACACTTATCGCAGAACCTGTGGCTCAATTAAACGGGGCTCAAAACCTTGAACCCCAACAAAAAACTTTAGTTAAAATAGCCGATAAGAACGTCAAGATACTTCAACGTCTTATAAATCAAATTTTGGATTTCCGTAAATTTGAAAACAACAAACTTGGTCTTTCCCTAACCGAAATAGATTTCAATAAGGTTATAAATGATTGGATGGAATCTTTCTATGCTGTGGCAAGGAAAAGGGATATCAAACTTGTTTTGAATGAACCGCCCGAAACCATCAAACTGGCTATTGACGTAGAGAAGATTGAACGTGTTTTCTTCAATCTGATCTCTAACGCCATGAAATATAGTCCCGACAATTCCACCATCAGCGTGAGCTACTCTGTGGAAGGGGATAAACTTGTATTGAAAGTTTCGGATACCGGTGAAGGTATCAGCAAGCAGGATATTGCACATATTTTTGATAGATTCTTCCAGGTCGACAGGGTTAGGCCAAGAGGTTCGGGTATAGGTCTTTCTCTTGCAAAGGCTTTCGTGGAACTTCATGGAGGCACCATCACTGTTGAAAGTGAATTGAAAAAGGGTTCTGTATTTACTGTGACTATACCTATAACTCATATTTCCGACGAAGTAACCGAAGTTTCCAAGTCTATCACTCAACAGGATGTAGACTCGGAATTGGAAGTTGTCGAAACTGACAAGCCTTTCGAAGATGACAAACCTTTGCTTCTGGTAATTGACGACAACAAAGACATTCGGGAGCTGGTAGGAGAACTGATGAAGGAGGATTATAATATACTGACGGCCCCCAACGGAAAAGAAGGTATTAGGAAAGCTTCCAAATATGTTCCGGATCTTATTATATGTGATGTGATGATGCCTGGCATAGACGGTATGGAAACCTGCACTCGGTTAAAATCGGAGACGGTCACATCTCACATTCCGGTGCTTATGCTCACTGCTTGCTCTTTGGATGAACAAAGGGTGCAAGGTTTTGATAGCGGCGCTGACGGCTATCTTTCCAAACCATTTTCTTCTGCAGTGCTAAAATCCCAATCGGCTTCTTTGATAGCCAACAGAAAAAGAATAAAGGATGTGTTAGGCTCCTCTGTTTCTGAAGCTAAGCCCAAACAGTCTCCCCCTTCAGATTCTCAAAAAACAAAATCTATTGGTCAAGGTGACATTGACAACGATTTTTACAATCGGTTCCTCTCATTGTTTGAGAGCAAGATGAACGAGCCGGATTTAAGCGTGGAAGGTATCGCCTCCGAATTAGGTTTTGAACGCACTCAGTTATATCGTAAAATCAAGGCTATAACCAACTATTCTCCGGTGGAACTGATGCGCAACCTGCGATTGAAGAAAGCACGGACTCTTTTAAAGACCACCGACAAAACGATCAGTGAGATTTGCTATGAAGTAGGTTTCTCCACACCGGCATATTTCACGAAATGCTATCGCGATCAATATGGAGAGACTCCATCCGAAACACGCTCCCAGTAATTTCCCCTAACCTCTAAATCTATACTCCAAAGCTTATACCGGATCAGTGCTCTCCATCTCCGTCAGGATTTGGAGGGCTCTGCTTATAGAAGGCACGTCTGATATCAGGATTGAATTTTTGCCTTTCATTTCCCTCAATTCGCATTTCAAAGGATGAGCCTGCACATATGCGAGCACTCTACCAAAAGCGGCGCTGTTGTAGTATGCCTTGTTGTCGGCACCCACGAAGAATATTCTCATCACGCCGTTCTTCAGTACAAGTCTTTCTATACCGAGTCGGCGCGCAGCCATTCTCAGTGCCACCACCTTAATCAATTCCTCGGATATTTCAGGAATAGGACCGAAGCGGTCACGTAAATTGGCACGGAACAACTCTGTCTGTTCCGGCTTCTCCATATTGTCGAGCTGTTGATAAAGACTTATTCTCTCGCTCTCCTGAGGCACATATTCAGGAGGCAATCTCAATTCAAGATCACTTTCTATGGTGCAATCGGATACGAACTCTTCATCTTTACCGGCTGAGAGATCCTCAAATTCTTCAGCAAATTCCTCGGTCTTTAATTCAAACACCGATTCCTTCAGAATCTTCTGGTAAGCTTCATATCCTAAGTCTGCTATGAAACCGCTCTGTTCCGCTCCAAGTAAATTACCTGCTCCACGGATATCCAGATCCTGCATGGCGATATGTATGCCGCTACCCAAGTCACTGAAATTTTCTATCGCCTGGAGCCTTCTTCTTGCCACCGGGGTCAATGGATTGCCCGGAGGTACCAAAAGATAGCAGAAAGCCTTGCGGTTGCTACGCCCTACCCTACCTCTCAATTGATGAAGTTCACTCAAACCGAATGTATGGGCATTGTTTATCAGGATGGTGTTTACATTCGGCATATCTATACCGTTTTCTACAATCGTTGTGGAAAGCAACACATCGTAATCATGGGCAGCGAAATCTAAAATAGCTTTCTCCACTTTCTCCGGAGGCATTTGCCCATGGGCCGTGACAACTCTTACTCCCGGCACGAACCTGCGGATGGTATTTTCTATGGTTGACAGATTCTCGATCCTATTTGAAATGAAGAAAACCTGTCCGTTGCGACTCATTTCAAACTCGATGGCTTCCTTTATCACGTCATCATCAAAGGAAGACACGTTTGTCTCTATGGGCCGACGATTGGCAGGGGGTGTGTTGAGCGCAGATAGGTCCCTGGCTCCCATCAAAGAGAATTGCAATGTCCTCGGTATAGGTGTGGCGCTCATGGTGAGGGTATCGACGTTCGTTTTCAATTGACGCAATTTCTCTTTGACTGCGACTCCGAATTTCTGCTCCTCGTCTACTATAAGAAGGCCCAGATCTTTGAATTTAACATCCTTGCCGATAAGTTTATGTGTTCCAACAAGAATGTCAACCTTCCCCGCTTCTAAATCAGCAAGTATCTGCTTCACCTCCTTTGGTTTCTTGGCCCTTGATATGAATTCCACCCTAACGGGCAAGTCTTTCAGACGTTCCGAGAAAGTGTGATAATGCTGCATCGCAAGAACGGTAGTCGGCACCAGCACTGCCGTTTGCTTACTGTCGGCTGCTGCCTTGAATGCAGCCCGGATAGCTATTTCTGTCTTACCGAATCCAACGTCGCCACAAATAAGGCGGTCCATTGGTCTGTCGCTTTCCATATCGGCCTTGACATCTGTCATTGCCTTTATTTGGTCGGGTGTGTCTTCATATATGAAACTTGCCTCCAGTTCATGCTGCAGATAAGAGTCCGGAGCATATTTATAACCTTTTTGCTGACGCCGCTCCGCATAAAGTTTGATGAGGTCCCTTGCTATATCCTTCATCTTGCTCTTTGTGCGGTCTTTCAGTTTTTCCCAAGCCCCCGAACCAAGTTTACTTATTTTGGGAGGAACACCCTCTTTACCCCTATATTTTGAAAGCTTATGAAGGGCATGAATGCTCACCAACACCAAGTCATCGTTCTGGAAATAGAGTTTAAGCATTTCCTGCGGTCTGCCGTTCACATCTGTCTTTATTAGGCCACCGAAACGGGCAATTCCATGGTCTACATGCACTATATAGTCACCGGTCTCGATCTGGCTCAATTCCTTGAGTGAAAGAGCAAGCTTACCGCCTCGTGCCCTATCGCTCTTAAGATTGTATTTATGGAAACGATCGAATATCTGATGGTCGGTAAAGAAACAGATTTTATTGTCATGGTCGGCAAAACCTTCATGTATGGTTCTGTCTACCGGTATGAACGGAATGTTGTCTCCTCTATCTTCAAAGATGGCTTTTAGTCTTTCATTCTGAAAAGGGGTGTCGCTTAATATCAATATCTTATATCCCTTCTCTATAAAATCTTTGAAGGAAGATGAAATCAGTTCAAAGTTTTTATGATATAAGGCTTGCAGAGAAGTGTCGAAACTGATGGTGGCATCCTGTTTGAAAGTGACGGCATCGCCGGCTCCGTTACGGAATTCCACCTGTTTCATAACCTCCAGCCGTTTCAAGAAATCTTCGGGATCTACAGTCTTGCTCAAAGCTTTCTCATCACCCTCTCCTGTTATGGAAACCGCAGTCGACATAGTCTCGCTGCATATGGCCTTTATTCGGTTTTCGAGCCAGTTGAAAGATTGGCCGATAATGATTGAATCTTTACCTGCAAATTCCAAAAGACTGATACCTTCTGAATCATCATTCACCAAATCGGGAGGAACGATAGAAACCGAATCTACTTTCTGCTGGGATAGTTGTGTCTCTACGTTGAAAATCCTGATCGAATCTATCTCATCGTCAAAAAAGTCTATTCGATAAGGGAGCTCTCCTGAAAACGAATAGACGTCAAGAATGGAACCGCGTACCGCAAATTGCCCTGGTTCATATACATAATCTGTTTCCTTGAAACCCAATTCCCTCAGCCTGATTTTCACTTTATCCATATCGGCATTTTTACCGGTGGCGAGGGTAAGGGTGCTTTCTGCAAGTTTATCACCTGCCGGCACTTTTTCAGCCAATGCTTCAGGAGATGTCACCACCCATACGGGATGATCTTTTTTGTGCCAGGAGTCAAGGGTTTCTGTTCTAAGTATCTGGGAAGGGGGATCAGGCTGACCATATTTTATGTCCCTACGATAGCCGCTTGGGAAAATACCCACTTTATCTTCACCGGTTATCTGGCAAAGATCATGATAAATATAACCTGCCGAATCAAAATCATCGGCCACTATTATGTAAGGAGTCTTACGAACAGGAAGCGACGCGAATAGCATTGCCGGAGCACTCCCGTAAAGGCCCGTGAGTGCAACTTTCCTGACACTCTTGTCGTCGAGGGTCTTTTTCAGGGATGCAACCCTGGCATCCGTTGCAAAGAGTTTCTCCGCTTCTGAAAGTTTCATACCAACATCAAACTCACAACTTCAAAATCTCTTTCAACTTTTCTTTATCCGACAAGGTTTCTATCGCTGTTTTCAAAGCCTTGTCGTATTTGAGATTTTGAATTAGCCTTCCATTGTCATAATAATATCTGCTGACAATCTCACCGCCCAGATATTCCGCAATTTCGTCCCGTTTGTTATCGAGGTCCTGATTTACGTCATTGGCCAATAAAGGTGAAAGCTTGTCGATGGCTTCTTGGGCTTCCTCTGTTAGATAACCTTCAGCCTTTGCCGTTTCCTGCAACTGAGTAAGAAGCTGATCAAGCACTTTGTCATATTGAAGCGATGCAGGATCGAAACTTCCTTTGAACTGCTCGTAAATTTCATCCGTTATCTCAAAATCCCAAGGTTGAGGTATAGTGTCATGGGTATTGGCATATTTGGTGGCGAAATCAAATATTTTGTTGTCACCCACCAAATTATAAAGCAATGGACTAACTCGGCCCCAATCAATCGGAATGTCCGGAGTGAGACCTCCGCCGTCTCTCACTTCCCTGCCTCTGATGGTTTGATAGACATTTGTAAGTGAATCCGGTGTACGGGCCACAGAACCATCCGGGTTCCTATGGGAATAATCCAAAGCCTGTATGAGTCTGCCTGACGGGATATAATATTTCGCCACGGTCACTTTCAGCAATCCATCAAAAGGTAGAGGTCGTGTGGACTGTACCAATCCTTTTCCGAAACTTCTGGATCCTATGAGGACTGCCCTGTCAAGATCCTGCAATGCACCTGCAGTGATTTCAGCCGCAGACGCCGAACCGCCATCAATCAATACCGCCAACGGTATATCCGGGAATATGGGTTTCTTGGTGGTCTTATATACTTTTTCAAGAGCCTTGTCTCTTCCGCGGGTACGCAACACCTCAGTCCCTTTCGGCAAGAAATTTCCTAAAATATCCACGGCCTGTTCCAAAAGACCTCCTCCGTTGCCCCTTAAATCGAGCACAATCTGTGTCACATCGGGATTTGCCTTGAAAGCCTGCAAGGCCTCATAGACATCCTTGCCGCTGTCGGCAAGAAATTGAGTCTGGCGGATGTAGCCGGTGTTGCCGTTTATCACTCCCCAATAGGGAACTGAAGGATCTGAAAGTTTTCCCCTTATGATATCAAATGTGATTATGGAGTCTGTGACATATGGCCGGTTGACTGTCACAGTCACCGGAGTTCCTGCCAATCCACGAAGAAGTTTGGTGACTTCCGCGGATCCCATCTTTGAGGTATCCGTGGAGTCAACACGGATAATCTTATCGCCGGAACGAAGACCGGCTTTTGCCGCCGGAGCACCCTCCATTGGTCCGGAAATATAGGAAGACCCATCCCTTTGCATAATGTAACTTCCGATACCTCCGTAGTCGTATTGACCGGTGGTCATTTTTGTTAGTTCATTCCTATCCTCGGCACTATAGTATTCAGTATAGGGATCCACCGTTTCCATAAATGCTTCGATCGCTGCCCCGAAAGCCTCTTTTGGACGTATCGAGTCAACATAATTGAGTTCCAGTTCCTTTACAATGGAATTGAATGTTGTGAGATTCCTGCTCACACTCACATCATGACTCGGACTCGGCACTTCCTGCGCTACAGCCCCAAAAGCAACCATTCCTGCCAATACTCCTAATCTCAAGCCTTTATTCATTGCTAAAATTCTTCTCACCACTCACAACTTAAAACTTACAACTCAAAACTTACAACTCAAAACTTAAAACTTAAAACTCACAACTTATAACTTAAAACTTAAAACTTACAACTCACCTCTCTATTTCCCTTTAGGCGGATAATCAACCGTGTAATGCAATCCCCTGCTCTCTTTTCGGTCACGAGCCTGTCGCATTATCAGATACGCCACATTTATTATGTTGCGTAATTCACACAATTCCCTTGTAGGTTTGCTTTCCTTATATAATTTTTCTGTTTCTTCGTAAAGGATGTCGAGACGATTCCATGCCCTGTCAAGTCGAAGGTCGCTTCTCACGATACCCACGTAGTATCCCATTATCTGGTTAACTTCCTTTTCAGATTGTGTGATAAGCACCATCTCCTCCGGATGCACTGTCCCCTCGTCATTCCAATCCGGCACATCCTCACGGAACTCATAACCTTCGATGTTTTCAAGAGCATGCTTGGAGGCGGCATCAGCGTAAACCACTGCCTCTATCAAAGAATTGCTTGCAAGGCGGTTACCGCCATGGAGACCTGTGCAACTGCATTCACCGATTGCGTAGAGTCTCTTGATAGATGATTCGCCATTCAGGTCTACCTTTATACCTCCGCAAAGATAATGTGCAGCCGGGGCAACAGGTATCATATCCTTTGTGATGTCTATTCCTAAAGAAAGACACTTCTCATAGATATTGGGAAAATGTTTCTTGGTCTCCTCGGGGTCTTTATGGGTCACGTCAAGATAGACATGGTCGGTACCTGCCTGCTTCATCTCTGAGTCTATGGCTCTCGCCACAATATCACGCGGGGCCAGAGAAAGACGTGGATCATACTTATGCATGAATTCCTTTCCTTCGTGATCTTTGAGCACGGCCCCGTAACCTCTCATGGCTTCTGTGATAAGGAAAGAGGGACGGTCGCCGGGATGGTAAAGCGCAGTGGGATGGAATTGGATGAATTCCATATCCTGCACTGTCCCCTTGGCCCTATACACCATTGCGATACCGTCGCCTGTTGCGATCAACGGGTTGGTAGTGGTGGTATACACAGCTCCCACTCCACCGGTGGCCATCACTGTGACTTTGGCGAGGAATTTTTCCACCTTGCCGGTATTTTCATCGAGCACATATGCTCCGTAACAAGTGATGTCGGGAGTGCGGCGGGTTACAATTTTCCCCAAATGGTGTTGGGTTATTATTTCAAGTGCGAAATGATTTTCAAAAATGTGGATGTTTGGGTGTTCCTTTACTTTCTTCACCAGGCTCTCCTGAATTTCGGCACCGGTGTTGTCGGCATGGTGAAGGATCCGGAATTCAGAATGGCCTCCCTCTCTATGGAGATCGAAACTCCCGTCTTCCTTCTTATCGAAATCCACACCCCAACCAATCAGTTCCTTTATCTGTTCGGGAGCATTCGTCACAACCTTTTTAACGGCATCGGGATCCGACAACCAATCCCCGGCCACCATAGTGTCGTGGATATGTTTGTCGAAATCGTCAACCTCAAGATTTGTCACGCTCGCCACCCCTCCCTGTGCAAAGAACGTGTTGGCTTCGTCAAGTGTTGTCTTGCACACCAGGGCAACACTACCTTTGGAGGCGGCTTTGAGGGCGAAACTCATACCCGCAATGCCACCTCCTATAACGAGGAAATCATATCTATGCATTAATCTACTTATAATCGGGAAGCTGCTTATAATCCCAGCTTGTCAAATGGTGCGTTAAGATTTAGTTTATCGGTGAATTTTTCCACGCCGATCTGTGTAACTGCATTCTTAAGAAGGTCGCTTATTTTTGACATATCAAGTTTCGGATAGTCTTTACCATCGGCCTCTTCGATATTCAATGGCACGATATCCTCGAAATTTCCTGCCGGAAATTTCTCCTTCAAGAAAGATGTCACTTTGTCTTTCAATCCCTTAACGATATCTGAATTCTTGAATTCATCGAGTTTACCCGGGAAATCCACTTCATATTTGTCGGAATCACCGAAACTAACAAGATATTTGCTCATGGTTGTATGTTTTTTATATTGTTGTTATTGTTTTTTATTGTTAAAACGTTTTCATGCTTATATTGTTTAACCCTATCCCTTGTCACTCGTCCCTTGGAACTCAGCAGTCGGGACTCATCACTTTACCGCAAATTTACTTTTTTTTTTCATTCTCTACAATTTTGCTCTTTTCCTTATAAAGAGAATATTTCTTATCTTTGCCTTATGGAAGTAAAAAGAGTGAAATATCCTATAGGATTGCAAAGTTTCAAGGCTATTCGGGAAGGTGGTTACGTGTATGTAGACAAAACTGAAATAGCCTACAATCTAACGCAAGACTATAAATATGTTTTCCTCGCGAGGCCGCGCCGTTTTGGAAAAAGCCTTTTGCTTTCAACCCTGAAATCATATTTTCAAGGAGATCGCGAACTCTTCGATGGATTGGCGATACAACATCTGGAGAAAGATTGGAAAAAACATCCGGTATTCCTTATTTCTTTCGCCCGACTTGACAACAACGACCCGGAATCTGTTTCATCAATCCTGAAGCAGCAATTTCAGGTTTGGGAAGAGGAATATGGAATTGTTGATAATGATAAATTAAAGTTAGGACCCCGGTTCTCTAATTTGATAAGGATTGCCCATAAAGTTTCTGGTGAAAAAGTGGTGGTATTAGTGGATGAATATGATAATCCATTGATCAATACTCTTGATAATGATGATTTTCATGAAATAAATAAGTCTTTATTAAAATCCGTTTACACCAATCTCAAAGATCTTGACGAATATATTCAATTCGGAATGCTCACAGGTGTGAGCAGGTTTACCCAATTGAGTCTGTTCAGTGGATTAAACAACCTTACCGATGTCAGCCTTTTTTCAGACTATTCCACCATTTGCGGGATCACTCAAAAAGAATTCGTTGACAATTTTAAGATCGGAATCTCTAAATTTGCGGAAAAAGAAAAAATTTCTTTTGAAGAGGCAATTGATATTTTTAAACAAAATTATGACGGCTATCATTTCTCTGAAAATTTAGTAGATATTTATAATCCCTATAGCCTTTTGAACGCCTTGGCATCTTCGAAAATAGGGAATTTTTGGTTTGAAACGGCCACCCCAACATTTCTCATCAAAAGAATTCATAAAGAAAAAATTGATCTTTCATTCTTGTTCAATCAAGAAACCGGCGGTTTGTCATTAACATCCGAGGATGCCAAACATAGTTCTTTATTGGCATTGCTCTTCCAAACCGGTTACTTAACAATCAAAGATCATAAGAAAATCGCATTCAGAGATAAATACTTGCTTGGAATTCCCAACCGAGAAGTAAAAGAAGGATTGATGTATGGCCTCGCTAAGGAATATCAAGATAAAGATTCGTCCAAAATTTTGGTATCTATAGAAAGAATGAAGGATTCATTGGAATCCGGTGAACCTGAAGTATTTCTTAGGGAATTAAAATCTTATTTCATTGGCATTCCATATAACGTGACCCAAAACGTCACAGAGCTTTTCTTTGAAAACAACACTTACATAATCTTGAATCTCCTCGGAATTTATTGCAATGCGGAATATGTCACCTCTCATGGAAGAATAGATCTCTTAATACAGACCGATGAGTATGTATATGTGATAGAAATGAAACTCGATGGTTCGCCAAAAGAGGCGTTAGACCAGATTGAATCAAAAGATTATGCATTGCCGTTCCAATTCGCCGACAAAAAAATATTCAAAATCGGAGTGAATTTTTCATCTGAAACAAGAAATATAGAAAACTGGATAATAAAGTAAAAAATGTTTGAAGTAGTAACAAAACGAGAACTGGCACCAAACATCGTGGAGATGAAAGTGAAGGCTCCGTTGGTGGCAGCCTCGGCAAAACCGGGTCAGTTCATAATAGTGCGGACCGACCGCTACGGAGAGAGAATCCCTCTCACCATCTGTGATTACGACACAAATGACGGCACTGTTACGATCGTGACCCAATCAATAGGTATATCAACCCGCAAGATAAATTCTTTGGAAGCGGGAGAATATTTCGATGATTTCGCCGGTCCGCTTGGTAATCCTTCAGATCTTTTGGAATTGCCGGAAGAAGAACTCAAAAACCATAAAGTGCTTTTCATCGCCGGCGGTGTTGGCACAGCGCCGGTATATCCCCAAGTGAAATGGCTCAAGGAACATGGTGTTGACCCGGATGTGATAATAGGTGCCCGCACAAAAGATCTTTTCACGTATGTGAGCGAGATGCAGGAAGTAGGCAACGTTTATCTATGCACCGACGATGGTTCCGAAGGATTTCATGGCAATGTTACCATGCTCATGAAAGACCTGATCGACAATCAAGGCAAGAAGTATGACCGGTGTGTGATAATCGGTCCGATGATCATGATGAAATTCGCGGCAATGACCGCCAAACAATACGGCATACCTTCTGTGGTGTCTTTAAATGCCTTGATGGTTGACGGCACCGGAATGTGCGGAGCATGTCGTGTCACAGTGGGAGGTGAAACCAAGTTCACATGTGTCGACGGTCCTGAATTCGATGGCGCGTTGGTTGACTTCGATGAGGCTATGCGCCGCCAGAATATGTATAAGAACAATCCCAAAACCAATCCTGAAACCCATAAATGTGAATGCCATGGCTAAAGCGAACAAGATACCGAGAGTGCCGGTAAGAGAACAGGACCCTACAGAACGTGCCAAAAATTTTGAAGAGGTAAGCCATGGTTATTCTCCGGAAGAGGCTTACTTGGAGGCAACGCGTTGCCTCAACTGCTCCAATCCTCGTTGTGTTGCGGCTTGTCCGGTGCATATCCAGATACCGCAGTTTATTTATCATCTCACAGAAAAGGATGAGATGGGGGCATATGCCATAATTTCACAAGACAATTCCCTGCCGAGTGTATGTGGCCGTGTTTGTCCCCAGGAAAAACAATGCGAAGGTTCCTGTATCCTCGGCATTAAGGGTCAACCCGTGGCTTGCGGTAGTCTTGAAAGATATGTGGGAGACTGGGCGATTCGTCATCAGAGCGAACTTCCGAAACCACAGATTACTAAAAACGGTAAGAAAGTGGCTCTCGTAGGTTCGGGTCCGGCCTCATTGGCTTGCGCAACCGACTTGGCCAAATTTGGTTACAAGGTGAAAGTTTTCGAGGCTCTCCACCAATTAGGAGGCGTTTTGGTCTATGGAATTCCGGAATTCCGTCTGCCCAAAGAGGGAGTTGTGGAGAAGGAAGTGCAATGGGTTAAAGGCCTCGGAGTGGAATTCGAGAACGACGTTGTGGTGGGACGCACATTCACAATAGACGATCTTCTCGACAAGATGGGATATGATGCCGTGTTCATCGGTTCCGGAGCCGGTCTGCCAAAATTTATGGGTATAGAAGGAGAAAATCTCAACGGAGTCTTTTCCGCGAATGAATATCTTACACGTGCGAATCTTATGCACGCTTACGATTGCGAATACGACACACCGATCTACTTAGGTAAGAAAGTTGTGGTGGTTGGCGGTGGTAATGTGGCCATGGATGCTGTCCGCACTGCCAAGCGACTTGGCGCGGAAGCTATCATTGTCTACCGTAGAAGCGAGGCTGAACTTCCTGCAAGAGCCGAGGAAGTGCATCATGCAAAACAGGAAGGTATCATTTTCAAGATGCTCACGAATCCTATAAAGGTACTTGGAGATGAGAACGGTGCCGTGAAAGGCATTGAATGCGTAGAAATGGAACTCGGAGAACCGGATGCAAGCGGAAGACGCAGACCGGTAGTGAAACCTGACAGCAACTTTGTGATAGATTGCGACGTGGTGATAATGGCGTTGGGTACGAGCCCCAATCCTCTCATCAAACAAACCACCAAGGGCCTTGAGGTAAATAAACATGGCTGCGTGGTGGCTGATGAAGATGGAGCAACCACCCGTCCGGGTGTTTTTGCCGGAGGTGACACCGTGACCGGCGCGGCAACCGTAATCCTCGCCATGGGAGCAGGCCGAAAAGCCGCCAAAGCAATCCATGAGTATCTGAGCCATGAAAGTTAGAGCAAAGAAAGAGTTGGGGCAACATTTTCTCAACGATCTCAATATAGCTAAGAAAATTGCGGAAACAATCGAGACACCGCAACTCCCTGAAAATGCCAAACAATGGGGCAACCTTCCTATTGTGGAGGTGGGCCCCGGTATGGGGGTGCTTTCCCAATTCCTGATACAATCGGGCAGAGAGGTGAAGGCCATCGAACTGGATACCGAAAGTGTTGAGTTCCTGAAGAAAGTGTTTCCGGATTTGAAGGTTGTGCAAGGTGATTTCCTGAAGATGAATCTTGATGACATCTTCCCCGGCGAATTGGCCCTCATAGGAAATTATCCCTATAATATATCAAGCCAGATTTTCTTTAAGGTGCTCGACTACAAGGAAAAAATCCCCGTTGTGGCAGGTATGCTACAAAAGGAGGTGGCCCAAAGAATCTGTTCCAAGCCCGGTTCCAAGGTGTATGGCATACTGTCAGTATTGCTTCAGGCATGGTATGATTGCGATTATCTGTTTGATGTACCGCCAGGAGTGTTCTCCCCTCCCCCGAAGGTGACAAGTGGTGTTATAAGGTTGACCCGAAATTCAAGAACAGAATTAGGTTGCGATGAAAAGATGTTTAGGACAGTAATCAAGACATCGTTCGGGCAACGTCGGAAGACATTGCGTAATTCGTTGGCAAGTCTCATACCCGTGAATTCCACGATATGGCAGGATCCTATTCTGGCCCGTCGTCCTGAGACCCTCTCCGTTGAAGAATTCATCTCCTTGACACAAAACCTTGCGAATCCCTAACCCCTAGACTACTAGACCACTAGACAACTAGACAAATAGACTACAAGACTACTAGACTACAAGACTACAAGACTACAAGACTACAAGACTACTAGACCACTAGACTACAAAACCATGAAAATCACAGTTCTTGATGGACACGGACTCAATCCCGGTGATCTCTCCTGGGAAGATTTGGGAAAATTAGGCGAATTGACCGTCTATGACCGTACCTCCACTTCCGAATTAATGGACAGGGCAAAAGACAGCGAGATCCTTATTACCAATAAAACGGTATTGGATGCCGACACCATCGCTTCTTTACCGAAACTTAAATATATAGGAGTATTGGCTACAGGCTACAATGTGGTGGATATAGAAGAGGCACATAAAAGGGGAATAGTGGTCACCAACATTCCTTCATATAGCACAATGTCGGTGGCACAAAGGGTTTTCGCTCTGTTGCTCGCTGTCACCGACCGCACCGAACATTATGCCCTTGAAAATCGTAAGGGAGCTTGGAACCGGTCAAAAGACTTCTGCTGGTGGGACACTCCTCTCACAGAACTTGCCGGAAAGAAATTCGGAATTGTAGGAATGGGAAACATCGGTAAAGCAGTGTCAAGAATAGCATTGGCTTTTGACATGGAGGTTTTGGCTTATAGTTCCAAGGATGCATCTGAACTGCCGTCAGGAGTGGTAAAAGTTTCTTTAAACGAGTTGTATCATGATTGTGATATAATAAGTCTGCATTGTCCTCTCACTCCGTCTACAAAAGAACTAATCAACAATGAGACTATTGACAAGATGAAGGATGGCGTAATATTGATAAATACCGGCCGCGGACCATTGGTTAATGAGAAGGATGTGGCTGAAGCCTTGGAAAAAGGAAAGATCGGAGCCTTCTGTGCTGATGTATTAAGCTCCGAGCCCCCGTCGGCTGACAATCCATTGCTTACTGCACCAAACACCTATATAACCCCTCACATTGCTTGGGCCACAAAGGAAGCTAGGGTTAGGCTTATGAATATTGCAGTAGCGAATGTCGAAGCCTTTTTGGATGGAGCTCCGCAAAATGTGGTATAAAACAAATTTTTCATTTAAAAATTTGGATTTTGAAATTTATTCTTTAACTTTGCACTCGCTTCGGCGAAGCCCAAAAGGCCTTTAGGAGGGATGGGTGAGTGGCTGAAACCAACAGTTTGCTAAACTGTCGTAGGAGTAATCCTACCACGAGTTCGAATCTCGTTCCCTCCGCCAAAAATAATTTTGCGGGTTAAGAAAATATCTTTAACTTTGCAGTAGAAATCGGGCGTTTAGCTCAGCTGGTTTAGAGCATCTGCCTTACAAGCAGAGGGTCGGCGGTTCGAATCCGTCAACGCCCACCGAGATTTTAACCAACACTTAAAACTCACAACTAAAAACTTAAACTGTTATCGGGCGTTTAGCTCAGCTGGTTTAGAGCATCTGCCTTACAAGCAGAGGGTCGG
>JAFLTP010000030.1 GCA_022510405.1 Muribaculaceae bacterium
AGGTCGGAAGTTCGAGTCTTCTCACCCCGACAGTTAATGGAAACGCCGTAGCACTTGCGAGCTACGACGTTTTTTTATCGTTATGCCCAGGGGCGGTAACATTTCAGGGTAAATTAACCGTTGCAGAGTTGAGAGCGAATGCTGCACGGGGCTCGAAGCCGGAGCCGGGCACGTTCTCGACAGAGTTGTAGTTTGGGTTGTCAAAAGTTATCGCTTTAGCGCTTTCGACGGAGTAGAAAGAATAGTCCATAATCTTGTGGTTTTTTTGCCAAGGCGATTATGCCACACAATTATGGACCTTATGACGGTTGCGAAAAGACGCAAAAAAGTTCTGTATTATTTACTCGTTATGTTGATTCTATTATTTTGCTTGTCAGTTGACATGGAAGCAATGGTTTCAGGGCTTAATGCTTTCATTTCATCTTCACTGATTTTCTTGCCGTCAAGATAAATTTCGGTGTTTGCGCTAATGCTCGAATTTTGGGAACTCATAATTTCCTTCATAGCTTCTCCACGAGTCATTGTGCCCACTCCCGTTACTCTAATATCCTGCGTTCCATCTGTTTTTATTCTCAACTGCGACGAAGCATCTGTCGTTACATCGTTTTTGTCGTGTGTATGAATAACAACAACATTTTGTTCTCTGTTTACTATAACAGATTCAATGTCATTGGGGTTTAGCGCCTTCATTTCCTCCTCGGTTATTATCTCACCGTCAAGATAAATTTTCTTGTCGTATGAAAGCGTTGCCGAATAATGATTTACCGGTTGCGAGGTCCTAATCTGTATCTTGTCTGAAACAGAGTCATTCACCGGAGTATGCCTAACCGTGGAAGGATCGGTGTTGTCATCGTCAGACTTTATTGTTGCTGTGCCTGTCGTCTTAAAGGTAAAGGGCATTGTATAAGTAACACTGATTGCCTTACCATCTTTTTCTCGCGGCGTAAATATCTTTTTAACTGAATTCACAACGCGTAAGATTTCAGAATCAAACAATTCATAACCGGAGGATTTCACAATCTTAGCATCTGTCAGATAGCCATCGGCATTAATTGTGAATTGAGCGATTGCCCGCGCTTCTATATTTTCTTTTTCAAGACTTTTGGGAAACTGTACATTGTTTAATATTTCCCGATAGATTTCAGGGTAATACTGGAACAACTCAACAGTATTTCCAACTTGATTGCCTTGTACGGCAACTCCTTCGATTTTATCGTCCGGTAAATTTTCATTACCTTTGTTGTCAGGTGAGACTTCGCTGTTGCTGATTGTTGAAACTGCAGCTTTAACTGCCGGCATGGTGGCCACTGAGAGTGCCAATGCGACCATCGGCACAAGTGCAAGGGCTTTTAGCTTACTCCCTGCACCACTTTTTGATTTGTACATCATGGTGATACGTTTTTTAAGTTTACTATGATTTATGCTGTTGGTTAAGGACGGGAATCTGGAGCCAACAGCTTTTTTAACTAATAACATCTGATATTCCTTTGGATCATGACCATTTTCTATTACAGCCATGTCTGCCTGATACTCATGAACGAGCCTTAGTTCCTCCCGCATAAGCCAGGCAGCAGGATTAAACCAATTAATCATACAGACAAATTGGGCAATTAACAAATCAAGCCAATGCCACGCATGAACATGTTTAAGTTCATGCTCAATTATGGCAGAATTTTTAATTTCATAGTCATTACGGTTTATCACAACGTAACGCATCCAACTGAAGGGTGATATTCTATCAGTATCTATTACGACTAATGTGAATCCATCACCTTTTAACCTGTCTCCCGAATGCAATACTCTGACAATTTTTATCCATGTCATTATGGTTTTTACCGCCACAATGAAAACACCAATAAGAAATATCCAAATGAGAATTGTCCCCCATATTTGTTGGGTTAGAGGCTCTAAAGTTTGGCCAACAATTCCGGTAATATCATCTGAATTATCTATCGCAGACCTAACTGAAAGGTGGTTAAAGCAATTATAAATGGGATAAGCGCAAAAAGAAACTAAATAAATAACCAACAATATAGCGCGATTGAAACCATGCTGATTTTCTTTTGCTATAAATATTTTATAGACAAGATACATGGCGAGTAAAAGCATACCGCTGATTATCAAATATGCAAGCAGTTTACCCATTTTGCTTTCCTTTCTTTTCTATGAGTTCAAGTAACTCTTGTAAATCTTTAGCAGAAATTTTTTCTTCTTCAACAAGAGCAGATACCACTCCATAGTAACTCCCTCCAAAGTAATTTTTGATGAAATTGCCAAAACTTTTATTACGGAATTTTTCTTTTTTGACCGTTGAAAAAAACTGAAAAGAACCACCGATTTCATTATGACTTACAAATCCTTTTGCTTCCAACCTTTTCATAACCGTAGATATGGTGTTGAAGTGAGGTTTGGGCTCGGGATAAAACTCTATGAGTTTACTTATCAGAATCGGTTCATGTTCCCAAAGCAGTTGCATCAGTTCCTCCTCTTTGGGTGTCAATTGATAATTATCTCTTCTTTTCATGAACATTTGATTAATTTACGGTGCAAATATAATAACTATTTTTATAGTTATACCAAAACCATATGATTTTTAAAATTTATTAACTATAAAAATAGTTACACGGATAAATTTGGGGGAAATTATTATATAAAATTCATTAACACTTTGATAAATTGAAACTTATTTTTAAAAGGCAAAAGATGGATGCCAAAAGGGATTAACAATAGCAATACTTCAAATATTTTTAACGTTTTATTAGAAAGCTCCTATAACATCTTAGACGAAAAAATCTTTTAGTTATGAACCGAAAACTCAAAATCCTTCTTATAGGAACAATTCTATGTTGTTTCAACCTTAACCTAATAGCAAACGACTATAACAAGGTGTTATGGGGCTTAAAAGCAACCGTAGATGTGGAAATCCCGGGAAAATGGCGAGGAGAAAATACCAGTGTGACAATGTATAAACCCGGAGCCGGATTCACAATAGGAGGAGTCTCAAATATTTATCTTGGCAAGAATTTTTATTTTGAACCGGGAGTCTCGTTTTTCTATTCTCAATACAGATGTGACTACTCAATAGGCACTGACCTTGTTAACATGATAAAAAATCCTAAAATATATAAACTTGGAATTGAAGTTCCATTGGTTTTTGGTTACACCATTGATTTCTCAGAGAAATTTGGAATGGATGTTTTCACAGGTCCTCAACTACGATATGCATTAGGGGGTGAAATGGTGATAAAAGATCAGGAAATTAAAGAAGAGTTTGGATCTACAGTTGACCTATGGGAGATTCAACGAAGAGTCGATTGTTCTTGGAAAATAGGGATAGGATTTCCGATGAATCAATTCACATTGTCTTTCGAAGCGGATTTGGGAATAACAAATTTATTAAAGCATGAAATAAGTTTTCGTGAAAACCGAATAGGATTGGGCCTCTCATATTATTTTAAATAGGTACTCAAAAGTACGATGCCATTGGAAATTTCACCAAAAGACACCGAAAACTTTATAAAAACTTTGGTATCCATTAATCCTAAGATTAAAGTAACAAATGCGAGAAGCATGAGAAAGGGTTAAGACAATATAATGGCATTATCTTATGTTAATTAATAAACGATTATAAGATAATATTTTATGTTGAATTTTATTGGTGGACTTGGATTTCAGGAAGTCCTTTTGATAGCTTTGGTTGTTCTCCTATTCTTTGGCGGGAAGAAGATTCCGGAAATGATGAAGGGACTTGGCAAAGGTGTCAAGTCATTTAAAGACGGAATGAAAGAAATAGAAACTGACATAAAAGTTGAAACTACCGAAGAGACTAAAGATAAGTGAATAGAAGAAATTTCATAAAGAAACTTGGATTAGGACTGACAGTCACGGGACTGACTGCAACCGGTTGTAAGAAAGTTTCTAATCTTTCATTACCAGGAACTGCTTCAGACAAGGAAGTTCCTACTGACAAGATGACCTACAGGATTACACCTACCACGGGTGATAAGGTCTCCTTGTTGGGGTATGGCTGCATGCGATGGCCCCTTATGCATGATCCGGATGGAAAGGACGGGGAAGAAATAATAGATCAGGATGCTGTAAATGAACTGGTGGATTATGCATTGGCCCATGGGGTGAATTATTTTGATACCGCACCTCCCTATGTCAGGGGAAAGTCGGAAGAAGCTACCGGCAAAGCTTTGAGCCGACACCCTCGGGATAGTTATTATATAGCCACAAAGATGAGCAACCAGCATCTGGCGAGGAAAGGTATGAAGGGTAAGGAATTATTCGATGCATCTGTGGAGATGTATCATGACTCTATGAAAAAACTTCAGACTGATTATATCGATTATTATCTTCTTCATAGCTGCGGGGGAGAAACAGGAATACCCTTCCTTGAACAAAGGTTTATTGATTCAGGGCTTCTTGATTTTTTGATGGAAGAGAGGAAGGTAGGGAGAATACGTAATCTCGGGTTCTCTTATCACGGGGATGTGAAGGTATTTGATTATCTCCTTTCACTTCATGACAAGATGAAATGGGATTTTGTGCAGATCCAATTGAATTATATAGATTACCGACACGCGTCGGGAAGGAATTTCAATGCTGAATATCTTTATGATGAGCTGGCGAAAAGAAATATTCCCGCCGTTATTATGGAACCTTTGTTGGGAGGAAGACTCGCATCATTGACAGATCATCTCAATGCTCGTTTGAAAGAAAGGGAACCTGAAGAAAGCATAGCGTCTTGGGCATTCCGTTTTTGTGGAACATTCCCTAATGTACTGACTGTATTGAGCGGTATGACTTATATGGAACATCTTGAAGACAATATAAGAACTTATGCTCCCTTGCGACCGCTAAATGATGAAGAATTGGCAATGCTGGAAGATACGTCACAAATTATGATTGGATATCCTTCAGTGCCTTGCACCACTTGTGAATATTGTATGCCATGTCCCTATGGTATCAATATTCCGGCCATATTTTCTCATTACAACAAATGTATCAACGAAGGTAATGTAACATCTTCAAATCATGACCCGAATTATGCTAAGGCAAGAAGAGCTTTTCTTGTAGGATATGACAGATGTGTTCCAAAGTTACGCCAGGCAAACCATTGCATAGCCTGCAATCAATGTAAACCTCATTGTCCTCAATCAATCGACATTCCGGGTCAGCTTCAACGTATAGACGGATATGTGGAGGCTTTAAAACAAAATAAAGAGATCAGTGTCTGAAATATGAAAAACGTTCACGTTATCTATGGTTTTCATGATATAATTCGTGCCTCAACTTCGCCATCATCTATTATAAAAGTTTCCTTTGTGCCAGTTAAAACTATAAAAAGACGAGGTCCGAACTCTTCTCAATAAATTTTTTTTCGAGTTGTACCAGACCATAAAAATAGACATTGAAGAAATAGAATTTGGCTTCTGGTTTTAAGGCATCCATTCGTAAGCTTGAAGTTTTTTTGACTTCGGCATAGAACACTAGACTGTTATATTACTTCGCTATGCTAAGCATAAACTGTCTGACAATCCCTAAATGCTCACCGTCAATTGACCAATTATAGATCAGCTTTTAGTGATTGTTGACGATGCCGGATATTCCATCCGAAGCAAAAAGGTGTCCTCCATTCGCTTCGCTCAATTTTACCACTTTTATAGGAGTTATTTGCAACTAATCTATATGAATTGTCGTCTTAGCCATACCTCCAAAATTGGATCGGCAATTACATAATGGCGGTCGTTGTATTCAATTAGTTCTTTTTTTATCAAGGCATTTTTTAATCTGTTTATATTTCCGGGCGTTCCCAAATTATATTTTTCCATTATTTCTTTACCGGTGAAATCTTTATTGACGCCATCAATCAAGGCTCTCAAAAAATTCATTTGATAAGAAGTTAAATTTTGTGTCTGCTGTTCAAACAGAATTGAACAATGTGAAAGCATTTCTTCAAAGGCTTTGTTTAAGGTTTCTTCTTGATTGTCTGAATCGAACTTTATCCATACCAACCATGATAACTGTTGCACATAAGAAGAATAATCTTTCGTAAGTTCACATATCTTATTGGCTATGGTTTCTTTTATTTCCTTACCTTCGGCTTTAAATCTCTCAATTATAAATGGTATCCACTCTTGTCGTCCTATTTTTTTTAAATTGATTAATTCTCCGAATTTATAAAAAGGATTACTTGGCTTTTCAAACAATTCATTCATCATATGTTTTTTGCTACCGAACAAGCAATATGAGGTCAATCGATGATGTTGCCAGTGAGTGCGTAATTTCTTTTGAAAATAAATAGACTCATTATATTCACCTACTTGTTGAAACTCATCGATACACACCACTATTTTACAATTCTTTTCTTTGGCTATCTTTTCTGGTAAATCAAGAATGCTGTCCATATCAAGTTCTGCGTACCTTACTCCAAAAGATAAGGAAAGTTCGCTCATGGGATCCGGACTTATATTGAATCTCGGAGATAGATGAGACAAAAATCTCTTTGCATCCTCTATCCATTCTTCCAGTTTAGATGAGGTTTGTTTTATGACAGCGTCGGCAAAGATTCTACAGAACTCTTCAGGATCTCGGCTTGAAAAGATATCTAAGAAAACAATCTTCACATTTTTATCATCACATTCCTTCATTGCTTTTTTTACAAGAGAGGTCTTGCCATAGCGTCGAGGTGAGATTATTATGGTGTTTATTCCGTATTTGAAATTAGCAATTAATTTTTTTGTTTCTTCTTTACGATCTGTGAAATATTCGTCTGAAACTGCTTTCCCGAAAACAAAAGGTTCTTTCATGATTTATAATTTTCATCAAAGTTATATACAAATTTGTATTTTACAAAATTGTATAATACACTTCTGTAAAAACAATCTAATCCATCAAGAATAACTGAGAAACCTCCCAATTTTTGATATCTCCTGCAATTTGAAAACTTGAGGCATTATTCTTAATACAGAATTACATTAAATTTATCAAGAAACTCAGCAACACTTGGGGTCGTCATAACAGTGAAACAGACCTGAATATCCGTGATGAAATATAAATCTCAAATGAAACTTACAATCAAATAAATGGTACTAAATTTGGTTACTGCTTCAAAATTGATTAATTTTGTGAAATAAGAATTTTATCATGAGTAAGAAAGAAAAGTTGATTGCAAGATTACTTACCCTTCCTAAAGATTTTACTTATGATGAATTGAAAACTCTTTTAGGATATTTAGGGTTTGAGGAGGATAACAAAGGTGGTACATCCGGTTCGAGAGTTCAATTTATTAAGGATGAACATACGATTTTACTTCATAAGCCTCACCCAGGCAATCAGCTTAAACCTTATCAAGTGAAGAATGTTGTAATAGAATTAAGAAACTTAAAACTTATCTGATATGGGCTACATGAAATATAGAGGTTATACAGGTTCAGTAGAATATAGTCCTGAAGACGGATGTCTGTTTGGTAAAGTTCAAGGACTTTACGGGACATTGATCTCTTACGAAGGAGAATCCGTGGAAGAAATCAAGAAGGATTTTGAAGGAGCTATAGATGATTATTTAGAAAGTTGTGAAAGACGTGGTATCACTCCAGCTAAACCTTATAGTGGCAAACTTAATCTACGTATGCCGTCAGAACTACATGCAGCCATAGCCACAGCTGCTTCAACATGCGGTACTACTATCAATGATTTCATTAATAAATCAATGAGAGAAGTTGTGCATTTAGCCCAAAGATAATAAAAACTAAAAGTTGCCCCTTAATTATTCAAATAGAGGTGGGATTGAACTGAATTTAGTTCCTTTGTGCTATGTTACGAAGCTAGAATAGGTCATGGTCGCAAAATAATTAATAATCTAACCTCAAATGATTATTTTTCCAAAAAAATTAGCTTCCTTTCTTCCTCTTTGAGATTACATTCATAAGATTGAAGCATTTTCTGGTATTGATCACTCGATTTTTTATAGAAGATTTTTTATCGTAATTTGCAGATAAAAAATATTTATCGTAAATTTGCGATAAATTATCATAATGAAGAAAACAAATTTTGATGAAAAAGATAAGGAGCTGGCAATTTATTTAAAGGCACTTTCTCATCCCGTAAGATTATCCATTATAAGAACACTAATAAATAGCTGCAGATGTCCTCATGGCAGCCATCCCTGTAGTTGTGGAGAAAAATGCGTTGGCAAAAATTGTAAATGTGGATGCAAGTGCGGAACCTTGGTTGAGAAGTTCGACATATCGCAATCCACAGTTTCCCAACATATCAAGGAATTAAAGTCGGCCGGTCTGATTGAGATAAAATCAAGGAAAGGAGATTATACCCTAAACCATTCCAAATTGAAGGAAACGTTAGATCTACTCCAAAATATATTTGAACTTCCATTAAATAATTTTCAAGAGGAAAATAAATGCAAGTGCTGTGACTGACTTTTCTAATCCATAAATAAAGTTATCAAAAATAATCATCATGCAATACCAACATATATTTCATTCCTTCCTACATATCCTGAACGAGATGTCGCCTTATGTTTTATTAGGCTTTTTGATAGCAGGATTATTACATGTATTTGTAAATGAGGACACCCTGACACGTCATCTTTCAGGAAATGGATGGAAATCCGTAGTCAAGGCTGCTGCAATCGGTATCCCTTTACCTCTTTGTTCATGCGGTGTTTTGCCCACAGCCGTATCATTACGGCGCCAGGGTGCTTCGAAGGCAGCAACCACATCCTTTCTTATAGCTACTCCCCAAACCGGAGTAGATTCAATTGCTGCCACCTATTCTTTACTGGGATTGCCTTTTGCATTGATCCGGCCCATTGCAGCTTTAACAGGAGCAATATTTGGTGGTGTAGCCGTTGGCAAACTTGCACCCGACAAAGATGGGAATAAAAAACCATCGGCTTCATCAATAGAGGAGAGTAAAAAGGAATCAATTTTTAAGAAACTGAAGGAGTCGATCAGATATGGTTTCTTCGATATGATAGACTCTATGGGGAAATGGCTGGTGATAGGGCTTGTAATAGCGACATTGATAACTATCTTTGTGCCTGATTCTTTCTTTGTAGGATTGCGCCAATATCCTTTGGTGGCAATGATAGCGGTGGTTTTGATCGCCGTCCCGATGTATATCTGTGCCACGGGTTCCATTCCGATTGCAATGTCATTAATGTTGAAAGGATTATCTCCCGGCGTGGCTTTTGTAATGCTTATGGCGGGTCCGGCAGCTAATTTTGCTTCAATTCTTATACTGGATAAAACCCAGGGAAGAAAGGCAACCGCCATCTATGTATGCTCAGTTATTATAACAGCGATTGCCTTTGGATTGGTAATAGATTTTCTGCTGCCCTCATCATGGTTCACAATCAACGCTGCCACAGACAGCCACAGTGCCCACATGCATATGGGATGGTTTGAAACCGTCTGTTCAATAGTATTGGGATTATTGCTTCTTTTTTCTTTCGTCAAGAAATTTATTTCAAAATTAAAATTCAAAAATATATCACAAACCGACATGACAAAAACTTATAAAATTGAAGGAATGAATTGTTCCCATTGCAGAGCTTCTGTTGAAAAGGCTATCGCAAGCCTTCAAGGGGTTGATTCGGTGGAAGTGGACCTTTCCAGTGGTCTCGCAACAGTGTCAGGCGAAATAGAGGATCATAAAATCACAGAGGCTGTACGTCTGGCCGGGTTTGACATTTCGATTGGTTGAAGAAATCCAAACAATGCAACGATAAACAAATTAAAAAATCGGCCCTTTTAGAGCCGATTTTTTTATGCATTCTCATTGACTTCCTGTTGAAGGTCATTTAGTCATCAAACAAATGTACTTTCAGTTCTGGCTTTATAATTTTCTTATTCTGTCGTCGAAGGCAGACAACGCAGCCTTGGCGCCTTCTCCCATCGCTACGATAATCTGTTTGTAAGGCACACTGCTCACATCTCCAGCGGCATACACTCCGGGAATATCAGTTCTGCAGAAAGCGTCAACATTGATTTCTCCCCTTCCATTGGCTCCTACCTGAGGCACAAAGATTTCACTATTCGGTTGCAACCCTATCTGAACGAAAACACCGTTCTCCTTATAGGGTTTAACCTCACCGGAAATCCTGTCTTTCACATCAATACCGTCAAGGGTTTTTCCGTCACCGGTGACTTTCACCACCTGTTGAGACAAGTGAACGGTGACGTTTGGAAGAGACTTGACTTTTTCCTGCAAAACAGTATCTGCTTTAAGAGTGTCGAGGAATTCAAAAACGTCAACATGATTGCATATCTTTGCAAGGTCTATCGCCGCTTCAATGCCAGAATTGCCCCCTCCTATGACAGCTACATCCTTTCCTTTGAAAAAGGGTCCGTCGCAATGAACGCAGAATCCTATGCCTTGTCCAATATAATCATCCTCTCCCGGCACATTCATCCTTCTCCATCTGGCCCCCGTGGCTATAATCACTTGTGGCGCCTTGAAAACTTCGCCTCCCTTAACTCTCACTGTCTTGACAGGTTCTTTCAGTTCTACAGAATCCAAAGTACGGGAATCATAAATATCCATATCATAGTCCTGCATATGCAAACGCAGATCGTTAGCAAGCTTTTCACCGGTTGTATGAAGAACTGATATCACATTTTCTATTCCGGTTGTTTCCTTTACCTGTCCGCCTATTCGTTGGGCTACCACTCCCACCTTTATGCCTTTTCTTGCCGAATAAATAGCAGAAGAAGCTCCGGCCGGACCCCCTCCTATCACAAGGAGATCATATTCCTTTTCTTTTGACGGTTCGTCTGCCTCGCGACTTCCGAATTTTTCTTCAAGTTTATCAAGAAGTTCACCCAAAGATCCTTTCCCTATCCAAAGCAACTCACCATTGGCATATACCGTAGGAACTGATTTAACTCCCAAAGCCTCAGCTTCAGACACAGCGAGATTCCCGTCTATAGCCACTGATGCGATATTGTCATTATAAAGCGCCATCTGGTTTAATGCCTGTATCACATCGGGACAATTGGTACATTCCAGAGTGGCATATGTATTAAGAGAAATCTCTCCTTTAAGACGTTTTATACGAGAAATGGTAGCCTCGTCAGGCAAAGTCTTTCCTTTCCCATCGGCATTCATCACTGCCAATAATAAAGAAGTGAACTCATGTCCTCCGGGTATCATTCGGAAAGATATTCCTGTCGGAACACCGTCGCGGATTAAAGAAGTGACCGACTTGTCACTGTTTACATCTTCCACTTCTATGGCGAGACGGGGGGAGGTGGTGGAAAACTGAGTAAAGAACTCAATCATTTCCTTTCCGGTTTCAGAAGCACTTTTGCAAGAAACCCTAAAAATATAATCATGACTCAGTGAGGAGAATATCTGCTTCACCTGGTCTAAAACATTTTGATCGAGATTCATATAAATTTTTATTTAAAAACGCTGTCCGTCAGGGCAGCGTTTGATATTAGTGATTATGATTGATATTCAGATTAAAGTTTACCAACGAGGTCTATGCTCGGCTGGAGGGTTTCGGCTCCTTTTTTCCATTTTGCAGGACAAACATCGCCGGGATGAGTGGCAACGAATTGCGCAGCTTCAACTTTACGAAGCAGTTCGTCAGCGTTTCTTCCGATATTATTGTCGTTTATTTCAACAATCTTAACCAAACCTTCCGGATTAACAACGAAAGTACCTCTATAAGCCATTCCGTCTTCTTCGATCATAACACCGAAGGCACGAGCCAAAAGACCTGTAGGATCGGCAAGCATAGGATATTCAATCTTCTTGATTCTTTCAGAAGTGTCATGCCAAGCCTTGTGAACGAAATGAGAGTCTGTGCTCACTGAATAAACTTCAACACCCATTTCTTTGAATTTGGCATACTTGTCCTGAAGATCTTCAAGTTCCGTAGGACAAACAAAAGTAAAGTCTGCCGGATAAAAGAAGAATATAGCCCATTTGCCTTCGATATCCTTGTTGGTAACTTCTTTGAATTCACCATTATGATATGCCTGAACTTTGAATTCAGGAACTTTAGCATTAATTAGCGGAGTAACTGTTTTCTTGTTTTCTTCCATTATAATTTAAATGTTTAGGGTTTATTATTTAAGTTATCTGCTTAATAAACAATCAAAAACTCCTGATGGTTCAACATTCCTCAAAGAAACTTTTGTCTTTTCACCTCCGACTAACTTATTGAGGAATTAACAGATTTTTCAACTATCCGCATGACACCGAGGAGAATTGGACAGACAGTTTTAAATTCTGGCACCCATTTTTATACGGTGATTTATTGAGGTTTATATTTTAAAAGATCTGTATATGAGTATTCATTATTGTCATCGTTAAATTTTACCTTACCTACAAAGGAATGATTTTCAGATGTATCCATATATTTCCAGAAATTCTCTTTTGTAAGAGCAACCTGATTATATGGTGGGCCACAAATACAGTTTTTGAAAGTAAGCACAACATTCTCATTCTCCGCAATAATTTTATAATCTACACGGAACATACACTCTTCAAAGGTGGCACTTGATTTTGCATTTAATCTTCCTACTACATTTTCAGTCCTTCCTGATCCCTTGTTAAAAGCAGTATTTATAAATTTAACTTCTGCATAACCTGCTCCCACATTGGTTATACCTCGGAAATCACATTCGTTTGTCTTGAATGAAGCACCAGAGGGTACTTTACCATCACCAAAAGCATTCTTTACATCATAGATTGCCACGTGGTCAAGAACCACGTCCTTGACATTATCAAGGTAAAGTCCATAGTCAATTGATGGTTCTCCAGCTATGATCATTTTCTCTATGGTGACATGACGGAAATTGGAATTATAATCCATGTTTTCTGCTGCACAGACATAAATACCTTTTACATCAGTTAATCCATTAGTAGAAACCAAGAGCACATTTTGACGTTCATACTTCTCCCCCAAAATTTGTTGACCCTCAAGTGGATTGCTATAATATTTTGATCCTGACAATGTAAAATACCACTGCCTTGATGAATCAAAAAATAAATTACCATTCTGGTCATTTGAAATTAAACTCCCTAAATAAGTCTTTGGCTGGTGGGTAACATCTATCTTTAAACCGTAAGCTACCCCTCCGTTTATTCTTGCAATACCCGTAATATGGGATTGCATAGTGATAGATTGCGAATACTCTGTTAGAATATCAGGAAAGAGTTCTAAAGGAAGATTTGTAATTTCGCTTTTACCGTTAGCTCCCGGATATGCACTTTGTGAACTACCATTTGGAGCAGATTTTATTCCATAAAAAGTATTGATTGAGCAGTCTCCCGTATGAGAGATATTAAAACTTGAAGTTCCAATGTTGGTGGATGCTCCGAAAAAGAAAGTGGCGTCATTTATATCCCCGATTCTCCATAAAGATCTTCCTACGGCCCCATTAATGGTTCCTACATTATTTAATTCAGTCAAAATCACATTGGTATCAAACACTTTGTTATTCTGATAAATTCTATCATTACCTGGAATGCCCACAAAAGCTCCTCCGATGAAAGTAGATATGATATCACTGTTTACTACTTGACAATCTATTATTTTATGATTATAGGATAATGAACCACCGATTCCCCCGACATTAGCATCATCCGAAGGTGAGTAACGCTGAGGTTCTGCACCTTCTATACAGCTGTTTACAAATCGGCAATTGGTAATTTCTAAGGGATTGGCGTTCCCATCACAATTTCCCATATAACCTATGAATCCTCCGATATTATAATCTCCAGTGATATAGGCATTGTATAATCTTAAATCTTTGATTACAGAATAATCGGTTGCTGTGGAGATAAATCCAGCGTTGTGCAGTTTTCTCGGACCATATTTCTTTTCACCGGTAAATTCATTAGTTTCATAAAAATCATTAAGGTTATTGATCACCATGTTATATATAGTATAACCCTGACCATCGAATGTGCCTCTGAAACCATGAATATGATTCGTGTGAGAATTAGTGTAATAGAAATCCTTGTCAGATTCCTTCACCTCATCAAATGACAAATCTTCGTTAGGTGTCATATACCATTCACCTGTGGAATTATTAAAGGTTCCGGTATCACCATTAAAATAAGACATATTTGAGGAGAAACCATGCCAGTCTCTTAAAATCTCAGGATCATCATTAAAATCCAGGTCATTAGTAAGATAAATTATACAATCAGCGAATGTTACCGGCATTCTGAAGCCCCATTTATTTCTTTCAGCATAACTCCTGTCAAGCGCTCCTTTTAAAAGAGCTCTTTTTTCTCCGTTTGTACCAAAAAGGATGTCCCAAACCTTTTTTTCATAAGCTTCCAATTTCTGATTATTGTCAAGGTTATCCCAACCCTCTTTCTTAATCATCCAATCTGGAATATCCCTTAATTTGAAATCAAGTCCGTTTGATCGGTCAGCAAGCCATTTCAATCCATGAAGAGATGAGACATAAAACTCTAACCCCGGTGATATTCCACTCCAATGTGATGGCTCCTGACTCAAACGATAAGAAAGTCCGTCGGTCAGTTCACCGTCATAAACTCCGTCGCTATCCATTCCGAAATCATCATATGAATCGGTTCCTATCAAAGCATCCATATTTATGGTGGCGTTGAAGAGTTTATCCACAATTATATTGGTACGATAATTCCTCTTAACAGGGACATTGAGTAACTCAGTGAGAGGAAGGTTATAAGGCACGCCATTTTTATCATAAAATTGAATGTTAACTATATCAACCGTAGAACCATGGTCGTTTGCTACAGAAATACCATCCACCCACTCTTCCTCGGTTTCTCCAGGAGCAAGAATATAGCACATTGATATCCATTGATAATCGTTATTCCCTATTTTCAGAAGGTTATTCCCCGATTCTTTTCTTTCAGGATATTCCATATAAGCCGGTATGGTGTTAATGTTATATGCTCCCATAGTAAAGGGCCATGTAATACCCCCTTTACCTGTGTCTTCCTCTCCATCCGTGGCTTCGGGTTTATCTTCCAGACTCTCGGTTGCATTACCGCTGCTGAAAAGTTCAACCTGATTCTTCAAAAGGTTGAATCTCCGTCCAACATTGGCAATCCATATAGATGATTTTTGTATTTCTACATTGCTTGCCTGAAGCTTTTCCCAAAGCTCTTGGGTAAATCCGATGTTCACTTGTGCCATGACACGTCTCAAGGTCACCTCAGGAAGTGGCTGTCCGCCGGTAAATTTCACTTTTGCACAGAATGCGTCACGAGAATCCGTATTGTTTAATTGTCCCTCTCCCGTTTCTTCATTCATAGTGTCATAACGAACTATAATATTCTTAAGATCTTCGGTATCATAAAACCAATCTCCCCTTGTTTCTGACCCTATACCTTTTTCTCCGGATTGGGCCCAGAAAATCATAGTATATTCTTTACCGTTGTCCACAGTAAATATAATATCGGTATAAGGGAACTGACGATTGTCTACTCTTACCTGATGCAAACCTATCACATCGGAGGAAGAATCAGGATTAGGAAGGGCAACAGGATTCCCATCATTATCATAAAGTTGATAAATGAGGGTGGTTGCAAGTGTGCCCCCTCCGATCTTTGGATTAAGGTAATCAGGATTATGAACTCCGTCATTATCTCTGTTAACATTTCTTGTATGTAAACGGTCGTAACCCAAATTATTGAGATTCACCTTGAGGTGTATCTCTACTTTACTCCCCTTTATAATAGAATAGCTATCCCCTTCAGTTATCATCTCTTTGCCATCTGTACAAGAGAAAACAAACAACCCGTAAATCAAGGATAAAACGATAATATATATTTTTTTAATCGACTTCATGTTATTAAGTCTCTAATATTTCCAAGGCTTTAAATCTTTAATGATAAAAGGTGGATAGTTTGACTTCACCGGTGCTACAGGTTATATCATAACTTCTATTTCCTCCGCTAAGAGGTGTCAGATAATTTGACGTTTTTTCCTTTTCACCATTGTAATAAGTCCAGATAAAACCATCTTCATCTATAAAAATCTTATTATTCCCATTTTTATCCTGAATAACTAAGTTTCTGACAGAACCAATATTATGATAAGAACCACTATTGGCATCCTTTATGATTATGGTTTCTTCACCCATTCCATATAACGAAAAATTACGATGAATAGGTAGTATATTATAAGGATTCGTATAAGTAATATCATCCAACATAATGTGTTTATTATTGTCATCGTCTAAAATTATATTGTCTTTATAAGACTCGTCAATTTTAGCAAGATACTCTTTGTCATCATAATTAGATTGATTATAAAATAATTCTATTAGTGAAGTATATTTGTCTTGCGTTAAATCCTCATGTTTTTGCATAAACCAAGGATCCAAACTGAAATCTGTAGCTCCCAAGATGATGTTCGTACGACGGTTACGCAAAGCCGGAACTTCAAAGAATGATTTTTTTGTCAATTGTTCGATTTCCTCATCATCCTTATCGTATAATTTGAATTCATCTATATTAATTTTGGAAACATTCCCAAGTTCACCGTTAGGTAGAATATAACACATAGAAAGCCAAACATACTCTTGACTATCATCATCATCGGGATTTTTTACAATTAAAGGTAGAGATGAATTGTCCACAGCTTTTGATGGTATGATTCCGGGAGAGAATGTTCGGGTATAAGTAGTTGTCTCTCCATCCTCATCTTTTTCCACCTCAGCAATATTCTTAAAAAGATTATATTTATTGGCTATATCTCCGGAGATTTTTATAGATGATTTATCTATAAGTAAATTTCCAGCCTCATCATAAAGTCCCCCTCTTTTTAAAAGAGCCTCTTTAACTCCTATATTAATCTGAGCAAAAGGACGACGAAGAATCAGTTTCAGATGCCTTGTATCTTCATATTGCACTATCTTATAAACTGCACAGAACACATCCCTTTGGTCATCATTATTGGGAAAATGGTTGTCTCTATAGGATTTGATTCGAATGATTCCATCATTCTCCAATTCAAAATAAATCTTATCATCTTCTTTTTCCTCTTCCGGACGATACTGAGCCCAAAGCATAAGGGTGTATTCAATTCCCTTAATTATTTCAACATTTTCAATATTTATTTCCCGGGTTTCTTGAGGATTGAAATCAATTCTAATCAAATCCTGGTAATTACCCATCTTATCCTTAAGTTTAACAGGCTTAATTTCTCCTTCTATATTTGGGTCAGACGAAGAATCCTGTGTGTAAAGAGCGTAGACAAGATTGTTTATTTTATTCCCATTTCCAAAACCGAGATCTCCCGGAGCCTTGGTTAATTCATCATCTGATTCTAATTCCAAAGAGAAAGAGAGGGTTACGGTCTCAACCATATGAGAAGGAGTATCAAATCCTGAATTTAGCTGCTCTGATGAACAAGAGGTAGCCAAGATAATTGATATTATGGTCAAAAGAAAAAACAAATGCTTTTTCATAATTTTCTATCGCAAACTGTAGAAAGAATTGTTTTACAAATTTATTATAATTTCGTTTTCTTTGCAATCTTAATATTTGATAATGAAATCTCCTTCAAATCCAGTGTCCATATCAAAACTTCCTTGTTCCCCAGAAGACATTTTTAAAAGAATCCCTTTTGCAATCGTTATTTCATTTCGAGTTATTGGAAGTGTTATTACTTCACTGGCTGCTACCACTTTATTTTCTTTATTTACCATTTTTAGTTCTAATCCGACTGAAGAAACAAGCTCGTTTATAAGAAAGAAATCTGCAGCCACAATTGCAGAACCATCGGATAAAACTACCGGACTTATAATAAAATATTCCCCAGTGATTGAATCAATGAGCCTATCGTTTATTACACTATATGAGTGAGGATAAAACCCTGTATAAAATACAAAAATCCTAATGTCATCCTCCTCAAAACAATTTTCCTTGAGTAAATCCATATAATCCTCGCAAATAAGTAAGTAGCGACCTAATGGACGTTCCATAATTATCTCTACAGAAGAAGTATCTTTATCAACTCTAAAGGATTGAGAGCCCCTATAGGCATCTTGGAAACCTGTCAATACTGAATGATGATCAAGACTAACATTAGGGAATTTAGACACATCGTAATAAGGAATTGATTCCGATGTTTCACGGAAATCGGTCCATGTTTTCACAATGTAATCCCCTTCAGGAAGAGATGCATAAATAGAAAAATCATAAGAACCTTCTTCAAGGGATATTTCAAATTCATAGGAAACTACAGGTATCGTACCGGTGGAAACCTCGTTTGCTTTATATATCCTGAATATATGGCGTCCAATCCCCTTTTTCATATAATCTCCAACATATGGTTTAAGGTCCTCATTTCCCTTGTCGTCACTTTTCAATGACCAACTACCTTCAAAAAAGATTGAGAATTTTACTTCATATATGTTTTCATAGGCAGGCTCCTTATCATCGTCAACCGAAGAGGAACACCCGGATGAAAGAATCAAAAACGATATAATATAGAAAAAGAAGAAAATATATTTTTTTAATATCATTTTTATTTTAAAATGAAAAAGAACTCAAAATATACATTCTTATTTTAACGATAAAAAAGAGAAAAATATTGCAGATGTAAGGTATTATAAGGTTATTAATTGTAACCTTATATGAAGATTTAGCAATTTAATTGTTATTTTTGCGTTTTAGTAAAAATTATGAGAAGGATTTCAACTAAAATAATATGCCCACTGTTATCAAATTCATGGATATTGTTTCTATGGGTTGCAATCTTCTTGCATCTTAATTCTTGTGTTAAGAATAATTTGGAAATACATGAAATGGAAGAGGAAATATCCCTGGAAACTGTTATAATCAAAATTGAACTTGATACCGACATTAAGACACGGGATAACGATTCTTATTCACCAGAAACAGATTTTGCCAATACTACACTTGGAGACTGCCAAATCAGTCGAGGAAGCCGAATTAATACTCTTTACTACAAAGTCTTTGAAGTTGAAAATAACGAAATAAAAGAAAATGAAGAAGATATTTCTTCAGTTTCCATAATCAATATAAAGGGTACAGAAGTTACGGTTGTTCTTGACCGTACAAAGGAGTATAAAATTCTTTTTTGGGCTCAACATAATGAGGATGGGCTGGAAGAATTTACATCTCCTTATATTTTGTCATCCTCAATGGAGGTGACTGTTGAATACGATCAAGTTCTTAATAATGACGAACGTCTTGACGCTTTCTACGGCTCGTTGGATTATCATTGGAAAGAAGGCATAACACCTACTTCAGTAACTCTATATCGGCCATTAGCGCAGGTGAATGTAGGTTCTATAATTGCCGATTGGCTTCCCTCCGGTTTTTACAACCAAAAGATGGTAAGATCGAAAATGACAATTTCCAACGTGGCAAGCAAATTCAGTATAGCAACAGGAAAGGTTATTCAAGGAGATGATTTATCAAAATATGAGATAGTTTTTAATTTTAATTCTATTTTTAACGGACCTACACAGGATTTGGAATATCTTGAACCTGAAGAGAGGGACGAATTGTCTCCAAGTTTTAGGAATGCATTCCTATATGTCGATTTCAATGAAAACGGAAAGATCGATCAGGCACCAACGGTTTCCTATTCTGAAGATTCTGAAGAAAATTTTTTGACTAATAATCCTTCTTTAAATACTTCAAACAGCGTTGATTGGTGGAGATATGAACGTTCCCGTTATATTTCCATGGCATATTTTTTAGTGGATAGTGATGAAAGTTTAGAAAACGCTTCTGATGTGGTTGATGTAAGATTTAGTATTGGTTATAATACAAGTAAAGTATCTGAAAATAATGAAGGCTCTGAGGGCAATGAAGACTTAGAGAATAGTGAGTCCGCTGAATTTTTGGTTCCATTTGGTGAAATTATTTTTGACAATGTTGCAGTTCGTCCGAATTATCGGACCAATATAGTCGGCACACTCTTCTCAAAACAACAAAGGATTTTTGTAAATCTTTCTCCTTTACACGACGGTATTTTTACAAATCTGGATGAAGAAAATAGTTTTGATGATTCCAACCGTTTAGTTACAAATTCTAAGGATGAAATGAAACAAGAAGGTTATCTAAAGATGATAGCTGCGTTTAAAAAGAATGAAGATTCTGAGATTAATACACTATTTGAACAATACGGATTCTATGACGAAGACAGGGATGTTAAATGTTTTGTTTTAGCAGATGATGTAGAGGGGAATGATATTCTGCAAGTCAGGTGGGATTATATGTTGTATGGGAACGGTCATACAGTAAAACTATTTAAATATGGATCGGGAGAATATCATTATAACCTTGGACCAGTAAGAAATATCTATCTTAGCGACGACAATGGTAATTATAATATATATATCGATGACAACGGGTATGTATGGTTTTTAGACGGGGGAGGGAAATGGACAACCTTATGGTATCAGCTACAACCACTTGACGGGAGTATCAATCATAAAAGCTATGATATAAATTGTTTAGATGGGAAAGTTACACTATCGAATCATTATCCTAATTAATTTGCAAATATCATTTTGAGAAATTACATTGATCTAAATGATTTTAAATAAAAAAACATATACTTTTTTCTTATGGGTAATGGCAATAATTATGTTGCTGATTACCTCCTCTTGTGAAGAGAAGTCTATTTACCCTGAAGAGAGCGATGATATTTATCTTCTGAATATTTCTCTTTCCTATGGTTCAGGAACCAGAACTTTTGAATTGGAAGCAGGGAGTGAAGATGAAAATTTTTTGGGAGGGATAACTTTTGCTCTTTACTATGAAGGGGCTTTTTTAATTCATCTTAATGACAATATCCAAGAGCTTACAGAAAAAAATAATTATCAGGCCAAAATAAGAGCCGATGAGTTTGAATCAGCTTTTAAAAATATTGGGGAAATTTTTTCAAAAGAACTGCTGGAAAAGCAAAAATTTCAAATATTGGTTACAGCAAATTGGAAAAATTATGATAATTCTGTTACTACCTCTATTACTGATAATCTAAAAGATTTATGGAAGAATTCTAAAGACTTTAATTTTACCTATAAAAGAAGGTCGGATAATACATGGCTACCAAGCAAAGAAAATGAAGAAGGAATACCTATGTTTGGACTTTCGACTGAATGTAAAATTATCGATGGTGATGAAAACATCGAAATTTACCTTCTCCGTGCAATGGCTAAAATTGAGGTTTTCGATGCAATGAAAGTACCAGATTCGGATTATCCCTTCTCAATCAAAGACGTGATATTGACAAAAAGCGTTGAAAAAGGAAGATTAATTCCTGACGTCTATAATAATCCTGATTGGAATATTGTTAACACCCAAGTGATTTCCCCATCCTTACCATCTGAAAACGCTAAGGTAGAAAACATAGCTCTCTTTTCAACAACAGAGGAATTGACTTATAGAATGGTAAAGGCTAATTATAAAAAATGGATATGTTATGTACCTGAGATGGATTTAGATGACGAAGAATTTAACGATGTAATTTTAGATATCACGTTGAATGAGGCTGTCCCACATGCCATGGTTTCTTTACGGGATGAAATTAATAAAACAGAAGGAAATAGTTATATTCTTCGTAATGGTCTGTATAGGTTTTTTGTTGAAGTCTTAAAGAAAAAAGAGGTTGGTTTTGAAGCTATAATTGATCCAAACCCAAACGGAGATATCAATTTCCTTAATATTAGAGAAAACAGATGGTGGATTCATAAAGAAACGGTTAATGATGTTGAGGTTGAAGTATGGTATAAGTTAATTTCAGACTTCGGTCAGGAAAATAAGAGAGCTCATTGGGAGAAAGAATGGTATTATTCCGAAGATGGCAATTGGTATAAATGGAACGGAGAGGCATGGGAAGAGCAAGAAGAAACTGCCCAAGGTCCTTATGACCAACTTCCGGTTGGGATCAATTCACAAGACGATATTAAAGAAATAATCAATAAATTTGGTGATTGTACAACATATGACAAGGTTGCTGAAGAAGCGGCAATCCTTTTTGCAAAATATGGAAAAACTCTTGAAATAAATGGCAACTTTGTAAAATATTTTATGTTAAATCAAGATGTCACTTTACCTACTACGGATGGTCAAAATATACTGACAATGCATCGCGATTATTTTTGGTATGGTAATGGGCATACCATAAAGATGAATAGTTATCCTACAAAGGGAGGGTATTACAATATGGGACCTGTCAGAGATATTTATATTGAACAACCTGACGGAAACAATAGGATTTATATTGATAAGGATGGTTGGATTTGGAATAATGAAGGTAAAAAAGGTTCTCAATTAACCGATCTTACAGGTGAAGAAAAAAGTTATGATATCATTATCAATGGTAATTTTGAAAAATCCACTTATTTTAGTCCAAAGATTATAAAATAAAGTATAAAGTTCACTACTATTAAAAAACAGAAGAGGGATGGCCTTTCAGATAATTTTTTTGGGCACCTTGCCCCTATGTTACTATTGTGGTGATGAAAACGTAGAAATGACAAGTTGTATGAGTCCTTCAGGTAGGTAATTTTTGCTTAATCACTGGATTTTGTAAATATTTACGCAAATTGAAAATCATAATTTCATTTTGAGAAAGATAAAATATGAACTATATCAAAAGAATTGTCTCCGATAAAATTATAGAAGCTTCACAGGGAAATATGGTGATATTTGCGGCTGCTTCAGGAGATGAAACCGCTTATCCCTATCATGAAAAATCACACGGACTTTTCACTTATTATCTTCTAAAGAAACAACAAGAGACCAAGGGGGAGGCAACCTTGGGAGAACTTGGTGAATTTATAATAGACAACGTTTCTAAAGAATCTATAGTAAGCAACGGTAAAAGTCAAACTCCAACGGTTCAATTTTCCCCCTTAATGTCGTCATCATGGAAACATATGAAACTTAAAAAATAAAGTTATGATCTTTCATATGACAGAATCTAGATATCAAGATAAAGAATCTCATGCCGATTGGTGCACCGTTATGCATAGCATAATCGTGGTGAAAATGAATTTCTATATAAGAAGAATGCCTGACCAAAGCCAGGCATTCGAGTTGATATTACATTGAAATTTTGTATTTCTCTTTTCCGGAAACAATGATATAAATACCCTTTGGAAGGTTTCTTAGTTGCGATTGGTCTTTGGTTTCAAGTATTTTTTCCCCTTTAAGATCATAGACCTTGAAATTCGCCGTTTCGTTATCTTTTATTTTATCTATTCCCGCATCCATACCGATAATCTGACCGAAATAATTCCAGGGGGTGCTTACTCTGTAATCATCTAAAGATTCCTCGGGGACATATAATACACTGTTGGGAAAATCAAAATCAAATTCAAAAAAATATCCATCCCATACAGGAGGATTTGTTGAAAGACTTGTCATCTGTTTCAAAGCAGGACACCCACTAAAAGCATATGTATCAATTTGCTTTATCGATTTTCCAATAACAGTTTCTTTCAAAGAATAGCACCATTGGAATGTACCCATGTCAATAATTTCTACATAGTCAGGTATTACAATCTTTTCAAGATAATAACAGTAGGCGAACGCCCCCATTCCTATTTCTCTGACCGATTCAGGAATATTTATATTAGAAAATGCACAATAATTGAACGCTCCTTCTCCTATAGTTTGTAATGAATCAGACAAAATAACATTGCTCAATAATTGACATCCATAAAAAGCTTCATCTCCAATTTTAGTTACAGAAACGGGTAAAACTATTTCTGCAAGGGGGCAATTAGTAAAAGCATAATTACCGATTTCTTTAACAGATTCGGGAACCGTTACTTCGGTTTTCGTTGCCGGACATGAAATCAGTAAGGTGTAATCCTTGTCATATAAAATGCCGTTAAGAGAAGAAAAATTGGGATTCTGAGAATCAACTTTGATTGAATTCAGAGATTTACAACTACTGAATGCTCCGAACCCTATTTCCATTACAGAAGCAGGAATTTCTATTGTTTCCAAGTAGGAATAACAAAAAGCCATGTCTCCAATCTCCTTTACGGAATTTGGTATATTTACATTCTTAAATCCACTGGAAATGAAAGCTGAATTCCCAATTTTAATAAGGGAGTTCGGAAGAGTTAGACTTTCAATATCCCAACAGCGTGAGAATGCATATTCTTTAATTTCAACAACTGAAGTAGGTAGAGTTAAATTTTTCTTTGATAACGCCGAGGGACAACAAATCAAAAGAGAAAAATCTTTATTGTAAAGGATTTCGTCTTTGGAAGCATACGATTGATTATTTGAATCGACTTCAATTGATTCAAGGTAATCGCAATATTGAAAAATCAGATCACCCAAAAAAGATACATTTTCGGGAATTTTTATATTGATAAGGCCGGTACTATAGAATGCTTCAGGCCCTATATAAGTCAATGAATTCGGCAAATCTATTTTTGACAATGCTTCACATATCATAAAAGCACGTTCTCCTATGGATATCAAAGAATTCGGAAGTGTAACCTCAGTTAGCTCCGAGCACCAAGAAAAAGCATTATCTCCAATTTTTGTTACCGTGTATTCCGAATTCTGATAATTTACCATTTCGGGTATTACAACACTTCCTGCATAGGAATTAATGCCGTATCTGCTCGTTACTTCCGCTTCGCTGTTTGAGATAATGTTGTAAGCTATTCCGTCTACTTCGAAATCACTCGCTTTAACAGACAGAAAATAAAAGAGATTTACTAAAAGAACAATCCCAATTTTGTAAAATATTTTCATATATTCCTTTCCTGCCAATCGACCTCCCTATATTGGCGATTTGGTTATAAAAAGAAAGACGTGAGAGGCGGTACTGTCGCTCTTTAAGAAAGAGGGAAGTAAACGCTTTCTATATTAAGTCTGCATACCATTTCGCTGACTCATATCGGGCTCCGACAGAGGATAAATACTACAAAGATAATTATTTTAAGAAATCATAGATCAAGGTGAGGATAATTTTTATCAATATTATCCTCCATAAAATTCACTTTGGGAATCTTTTACAAATTATACTAAGTTTTATAGATTCCTTCTCTGATAAGCTGATTTTTCATCTGGTCTGAGTTTTTGTAAAAAATTAATTTATTAGTTTTATGCGAAAAAAACCATTTAGACCATTCCTATTCATTTATTTTGAAAATATAAGGGGTCATTTTAATTTTGTGGCATGATAAAAAATTCCGGAGAACTTAGTTTACAAGATGCGATGCTTTATGTACTTGTAACAGAAGCCCGAGGACTTTCAGTCCCTCAAATCACCTATCTAATTAATCGGGAACGACTACATGCTCGCAAAGACGGATTGCCAGTCACAGAGGATCAGGTTTGGGCTTGTTACTTCCGGAACCGCCATACATTTGTTTGGGAAGGGGGTATAATTCATTTAGTGATGTGATTTTTGAAAAATATTCTAAAAATTGGACTGACATAAAACCAGTCTTAACAGTGAAATTTTATGGACATTCTATATTCTATATAAATTCACTCATAAGATAGTTGGCATGCGTTCTTGTCAAATTTTTCCTGAAAGTTTAACAATGATACATTTATCGGAAAAATTTTGCTGACCGCATAGATAAAGATAGGCTCTCCGTGTGCTGATATAGGAATTTTTTGCTAATCATTTTTATAAAGTTCAATCATTTCAGAAATCCATCCTTTCATTGTTTTACGCAAAGAAACAGGAGATATTACCTCAATCATGCTCCCGAATTGAAGTAGTTTCATTACAAAATCATAGGTAGGAGCCAATATCAACTCAAAATCTGCATACTCCCCACAGTCTTCGATCATTCTCTGACTATCATGAAGCGGTAAAGTGTTCATATAATACTTATGATTTTCGTTGGCCCTTAAAATTATTCTCTGCAGTTTAATATCATAGCCGGTGGCCACTCCATAAAATGGTGCGAAGAATTCAGAGGCATTGAAGCCTTTAGGCAGAATAAAATATCGATCTAGGATATGAGCTTCTTCGATACGGTCTAATCCATACAATTTTATTTCATCCCGATTGTTTTTTCCAAGAACATACCAACGATTCTCATGGAGTTTGACACAATAAGGTTCTATCGCGAATGTATATCCGTGGGAGTGTTTGAATGGTTTGTAAGTTATCTCTACCATCTGAAAATCCCTCATAGCGTCAAGGATGGTTTTCAGGTGGTCACTTCCCGATGGTATCTTATTGACAAGAATCCTATCTTTCAAAGAAAGATTTTCGCCAATTAGATTACCGACTGCAAATGAATCCAACATCCATTTCTTTAACTTGTCTTCATCTATGTCTTCCGGGTTCTCAATATAATAGAGATACCCACCGACTTTCTGACATTCGATGATAATACCGAACTGACTGAATATCGCATCTCGCCAACGGTTGAATGTGGCTCGATGAAGTGGACGGCAATCACTCAAATCTTTAGCTCTTTCCCAACGTTCGGAAAGCTCTTTGTGCGAGATTTTCCCGGCTCTCCGGATAGTCTCAATCAGCCATGTGTATTTCTGTAGTTGAGTCATAAATTGTAAGATTAAGCCACGAAGTTAACAATAACCTGTATCATTCTTTGCATCAGGTGGGATTTTTTGATAATATGAACCAATTATGAATTAAAAATAAATGATTATTTATAGGGTATCTCACGGAGTCGCTGAATTAAGAGTGGAAATGGACATATCTAATTATAAAACTTTACTACCTCTAAATGATTGGACGAATTTAACATCGGATATTAAATTTGTCAGTTTGTTCGTGGCGTGTTAGAGAATAGAAGATCACCAAGTGATAATTTTATATCAGTTTAAGGTTGAAGTTTTTAGTTAAGTCGCAAATTATCAACTAATACAATCTGGTACAAATTTGGCACCATTGAGCCAAGCGAAATTGCGTGTGAACTTGAAGAGATTTTCAGACAGTTTATGCATAGCGTAGCTAAGTAACAAGCCAGTATGGTGCTCGGTGCCGAAAGCAAAAGATGATATATCTACTCCAAACAAGGATGATTTCTCTTTAAATTGGCGTTAAGAGTAATTTCTTCATCGAATATAATATTATATAGAATTTGGAATTATGCAATAAAAACATTATGTTTGCAATGCATAATAATTATGACAATGAAATTTATTGATAGAAAAAAAGAGAAAGAAAGACTAGAAAGATCAATCAGTTCTATACCCACAGGTCTTACTGTCGTGTATGGTCGACGCCGAATCGGCAAGTCAACCCTTCTTAGAAGAGTTATAAAAAACAATGATATCTACTTTTTGGCAGACCGTTCCGAGGCCTCACATCAAAGAGAGGTGTGTGCCAAAATAATCGCTGAGAAGATTGAGGATTTTGATAAGGTGAGTTATCCGGATTGGGAAATACTCTTGACTTCTTTGAATCACAGGGTCATGGAATCCTTTTGTCTTTGTCTGGATGAATTCCCCTATCTGGTGGAGCAATCCCCAGAACTACCGTCGGTTCTGCAAAAATTATTGGATGAAAAAATTCTTAAATATAATCTCTTGATTTGTGGTTCATCCCAGAACATGATGTATGGTTTGGTGTTCGATAAGAAATCGCCATTATATGGAAGAGCTAAGGAAATAATAAAATTAATTCCACTAAAACTTCCATTTATTGAGGAAGCCCTTCATATTGATGGAATAGATGCAATAAAGGAATATGCGGTATGGGGCGGGATTCCACGATACTGGGAACTACGAGAAAATTGTAAAACATTTGAGAGTGCATTATGGGATAATGTATTTTCGATAAACGGGATTTTATATGATGAGCCAAATCAACTGCTTCAAGATGATATGAAAGATATTGTTAAGGCATCAACCATTCTTTCTTTTATCGCATCTGGAGCCAACAGGATTTCAGAAATTGCCTCAAGATCCGGAGAAGTCGTAACCAATCTTTCACGTCCCGTCAGTAAACTGGTTGAATTAGGATTGATAGCGAAAGAGATGCCTTTCGGTGTGGATGAAAAAAATTCCAAGAAAACACTTTATAAAATCTCAGACCAATTTTTAGGGTTTTATTATCGTTTTGTCGTCCCAAACATATCTTTTATTAATCTTGATAGAAGAAAACCTATAGAAGCTAATCTGCAGAATGGACTTAATGACTTTATCAGCTCTTTTTGGGAAAAAGTATGCAGAGAGGCGGTGACCGGGAATGAAATTTATGGTAAATTATATGGGAAAGCTTCCAGATGGTGGGGGTCAGTAAAAACTGAAAATGGAATAAAGCATTGTGAACTCGATGTAGTTGCTGAATCTTTAGACGGCAAATCAATATTGGTGGGAGAATGTAAATGGACAAATCCTGAAATAGCTTCTGTATTAATTAAAGAACTCAATGAAAAAATATCTTTTTTACCGTTTTGTAAGGGGAAAGAAGTTATTCCTGTATTGTTTTTAAAAAATAGGCCGAAAGATTATGTAAAGACAAGAAACTTTAAAATATTTTTTCCAAATGATATCATTGAGTTATCGAAGAAATAGATAGGCTAAATCACAATTATGAGGTGAAATATAGGACTGATTACTGCCTATTCATCGTGCTAACCTTAACAATAGAATTTGCCTTACATTACAAGTCAGATACAAATATCGAGATTGATATGTCAAAATAGTATCTGGAAATGGATATAAATGTGACTTCACTTAAATTCCATCCTCCAAAGTATTTTATTCATCTTGGGAATGATGGGGGAAAACTTATCTCAGCTAAAGATTAATCAAGTATTAGTTGATGTCTTTTTGAAACATAATTAAACAATGCCAATGACTTCTATGTTATTTTAGTAACAAAGTCACAAAATTTACTTCTCTTATGAAAAGAAATTTTTTATATTTTTTAATTACGATTCCCTTGTTTCAAGGTTGCGTAGCCAATGATCAAACAGGACAGATGGAAACTGGATGGCTGTTCTGGGTATTCTTGGGTCTGTTATTGGGAGGAGTATTTTTTGGTGCCTTGACAAATTTATTGAAAAAGAATAAACCGGAAGACGAACCTACAAAGTCTGAAAAAGAAATTGAAGCTTATGAAGAGACACTTCAACATAAGTTGAATGAAAATTCCAAAGAATCTGACAAAAAAAACGAGGAAAGAAAATAATAATTAAACATATAAAAATTTAGATTCGAAGTTTCTCCATTATTGTACCCTATCAGCAATGAGTCTTGATGTCAAAGCCACCATGTAGCTGTTTAATTTTCTACAAAACTAAAGGCGAAAGACATCAATTTTAATCTCATTGCAATTTCGCTTCGCTCAATTCTTGGAAGGGTAAAAACTATTGCATGATTTTTTAAATGAGAGGAAAGTTTATATGGTGTCTTTTAAATTAGGACAAAAATAATTAATTTTGTCCTTAAAATAAGGACAAAATGAATATAGAATACTTAAAGACTATAATAGTGATGAGGCAACAGGAATTTCCTGTCCCATTAATAGAAAGAGAAATTCCTTTGCCTATAGATTATAAAAGAATTATAACTGTGCCGGGCGTAAGAAGATGTGGGAAATCTTCCAAGATGGAACTTGTAGTTAATTCACTGTTAGCTCAAGGTACCCCTAAGGAAAATATATTATGGATAGGTTTTGATGATGAAAGGTTAATATCTATGAAAAGGGAAGAGCTTGATTCCATTATTCAAGCATATAGAGAACTATATCCCCAAATAGAATTGTCTCAGGTATATTTCTTTTTTGATGAGATCCAACTTATTGAAGGTTGGGAATTCTTCGTTTTAAGAATTTTCAAGCATTATTCCAAGCATATTTATGTGTCAGGAAGCAATGCTTCGATGCTGAGTGCTGAATTAAGATCTTCTTTGAGAGGGTGGGCGGATGATTATGAGACTTATCCATTATCTTTCAAAGAATACTGCTTATTCAAAGGAATAAACTATTCAAGTTATAATGAGAAAGACAGAGCTTTAATAAGAAACGCTTTTAAGGCATATAATAATGAAGGAGGTTTCCCGGAGCCTGTATTAACTGAAAATCCATTTCAAAAATTAAGACTTCTACAGGGTTATTTTGACACGATGCTTTTGAAAGATCTTGCAGAGCATTATGGAATTTCAAATACAGAAGTTCTCCGTTATTTTTTAAAAAGAATAATGGAGAATATAACAAAGCCAACTTCAATAAGAAATATTCATAACGACATTAAATCCAGAGGATTGAAAGTAAGCAAAGATGTACTTTATGATTGGGTAAATCATGCTTGTGAAATATTTTTATTATTAAGAGTTCCTAATTATAGTCGGTCTCTCCAGAAAATTGAGAATTCTCAACCCAAATATTATTGTATAGACAATGGCTTACGCGATGCAGTGATACTACCTCAAAGCCTTGATGATGGCAAGAAACTTGAAAACACGGTCTTCTTGGAATTAAAAAGAAGGATGATGCCCTCTGATAAAATATATTATTTTCAAGGGAAAACGGAGTGTGATTTTGTGATTCAAAAAGGAATAAATATTGAAAGTCTTATTCAGGTAAGCTGGAATATTAATGAAAAAGAAACACGGGATAGAGAAATTAAAGGATTAATGGAAGCATCAGGGACAACTGGTTGTCAAAACCTATTAATTATTACTGTAGATGATGATGAAGAAATAGTTTTAGAAGATAAGAGGATTAGAGTAATTCCAGCCTGGAAATGGATTCTGAGCCTTAATTAAAACTGTAGCTTTATTCTCTGTAAATATAAAGTAAGTGCCAATAACTATAACTTTATCGTCTATAAAGACGTGGTACAAATTTTGTACAATTTAAGGAAACGATATATAAATGCGAAGCTGGTGCTCGTTGGCAAAGCCATCAAGGTCACTGCAGAAAGGGTACAATTATAAGATAAGAAAACCTTAAAAATCCATAAACAAAAATAAATACCTTGCCTAATTATATATTGTTGGTTTTCAGTTATGTTCCTGTTTATTGACCCAAAACCATGGAATACTCTATTCTTACACCAAGGGCATTCATAATCCTATAAAAGGTAGAGATGCGAGGTTCGGTTATCCCTTTCTCAACATGCGAAATATAGGAACGATTACTTCCGATTCTGCGTGCCAATTCAGCCTGGGTAATTTTAGCTTTCTTACGGGCGTCTTCGATAATCCTGCCTGTATAAAAGGCATAAGCCCTTTCTTCTGCTTCAACGCGTTCTTGAGTTCCGGGATTACCAAACTTTTCATTCAAGACAGCGTCGTAGTCAACTATTTGATGATTGTTTGTCTGCATAATATGCCTCCTTTATCTTTAAAGCTTTTACCAATTCATTTCGTGGTGTTTTTTGAGTTTTCTTTTGAAAACCATTGAACAGGACCACTATATTGCCTTCATCAAAGATAAAAAACACACGGTAAATATTCCCTTCATATTCTGTTCGCAACTCAAAGATTCCATCTCTAAGATGTTTAACAAACTTCACCGGTAGTCTGTCCATTATTTTCAAAAGAAGTAATCCATAATTTATTTTCTCTTGAACTTTCGCAGACAATTCTTGCATGAAGCTTTCAAAATATCCACCGTATGTCCTAATCTTTCTTTCCACAACGCAAAATTACCGATTGTTGTTCAATTAGACAACATTTTTATGTTACAATCATATCAAGGATATTAGTGTCAATTTCGATGTTGTGGCGACCTCGGGTGTTTCGAAGGTTATTGGTAAATTTTAGAAAAGTCGGTTTAAAGAAGAAGGGGGTGTGTCAAAATGAGATATGACACGACCCGATGAAAAAGAAGCCGT
>JAFLTP010000031.1 GCA_022510405.1 Muribaculaceae bacterium
CGTAATATGCCTGAGCAAACAAACCAATCTTGGGCATTAACGTAGCGTTAATAAGGTTTCTTGACGATTCCGAGGTCAGAAGTCTGGATTCAAATAGATGAAGTTCGGGTCTTTCGGAATTCAGAGAGTTAGGCATTGAAGCTTTTGGTGTTATAAGTGTTTCATTTGAAACATCTTCTCCGACATAGATACTTAATAATTTTCTGTATGATACTTCGCTGCTTTCAGCCTGAGTGATGGTTTGTTTCATAGTCAATGCCTGTGCCTTTACCATATCTATGTCACTCCTCATAGCGGTACCGTTTTTATACATTGATTCAAGCAATGATAGATTGGCATTGAGCAATTCGAGTGTTAGACGGCTCTGATTTATCTGTTCCTCTGTAAGCAATATAGCGAAATAGATATTTTCCACTTTTTGTCGCAGGGAATACATTTCAACCTCAAGACTTGCCTTCTGTATTTCATCTTGCGACCTTGCCAAATCTCTTTTCGCTTTTGAAGCTCCTCCATCCCAAATAGGTTGTGTAAGGTCAATTCCAACTTTGTATTGAAGTTTACCAAGTCCTTTTATTTCCTGTCCCATTTGAGCCAAAACATCTTCCAAAGCTTTAGGAAAACTTGGTGTGATGTTCTGGATAGTTCCCTGCCCATAAAGTGAGATTGATGGCAACCATGATTTGTTAATATCACTCAGATCTATCTCCAATGATTTATCCAACAGGCCGTATTTCTTTATGGCAGGATAATTTTCTCTTGCCAGTTCCAGACAGTGTTCCAAAGTCAGTTGTGACTTGAGATTGAAAATTGTCAGAGAAATTATGATTAATGTCAAGAAAACTTTTTTCATCATGCCTTAATTTTTCTCATTATAGTTTCAAAGTTTTCTTTCTTTCGTAATTCTTTGAATTTTTCTTTGTTTTCCATAAAACCAGAAAGAATTGAATTGATTAGTGGAGCTGCCATATAGGGAAAGATATTTAAGGAAATAATATCTATAAGCAACATTCCGGCATCCGTTTTTCTATATTTCCCCTCTTCAAATCCTTTATCCAATTCTTTTTGAAGGTTTTGAATCAACAAAGGGGCAAATGTTTCAAAACGTGCTTTAAGGATCTCAAAACGTTCCGGGTTATTGAAGATTTCTCTAACCAGGAAACCGGGTAATTCGGGATTTTCAGAAACGAAATCAATATGACTGTCAATTATCCTTTTCAGCTTTTCTTCAAGACTTAGGTTTTCTATGGAAATAGAATCCATTATCAGTCCGGTAAGCAGTTCAAGCTTTTGAGATATAATTTTCTCAAAAATCTTTTCTTTAGTCCTGAAATAGTAATGAAACATAGCATGGGTTACTCCTGCTTTTGCTGCTATAGAGGTAGTCCTTGCTCCGTCAAACCCTTTTATCAAGAACTCCTGTTCGGCCGCCTCTATAATCTTTTGTTCGGTATTTTGTATTTCGGATAGATGATTTTGATCCATAATTTTTTATCACAACAAAATTGATTAACAATATTGTTAACGCAAATATATATATAAATTTTTTAACAAGAAAAAAGTGACATCGGAAAATCCGGTGTCACCTCAGTTTGATTTTGCTGTCAAGCCAACGCTGCGGCTTTCTCTTTTTTTAATTCAAATTGTCTCCTTTGATTTATCTCAGGTTTTATAACGAATTTTTATAGATAAGCGTAAGAGACTTCATTACATCGGCTCTTTTTTTTGCAGAAAAACCGGAGAAAGCTCTTTCTGTTACTTTATCGGCTATTCTATTTATTACAGGTATGACTTCTTTTCCTTTTTCGGTCAATTTCACAGTGTTGGTACACCCGTTAAGGGCATTCCTTTGTATGTAACCCTCTTTTTCAAGAGACTTCAGTGTTTTGCCTATGCCGGATTTTTCTTTTCCCAGAAGTTTTGCCAAATGTGATTGATTAATACTATCCACTTCATTTAATACTTTCATTACGGAGAAGTCAGAATGTTGGAATTTAAGATTTTCCTCTCTTAATTCCTTGTTCAGTCTTTTAATCATTACACATAAGGACCTGTCGATATAATATCCGAGGGTCTTTATATCTACTTCCATTGGTTCTACAGCTCTTTTCATAATAAAAAAACAATAAAAAGAGTGGAAAAGTTTACTCTTTTTATTAATATTTTTCTTGGTTTCCAAGAAAATAATTAATTTTGCAGCGTAATAGACCACATAGAAATTTATTACTTCTTGGTTAGTAATAAAAATAAGTAAAAAAGGAAACTCGTCTTGACAATTGGGGTCAAATGCATAAGGGATGAAGTGCATGTGCCACGAGTTTCCTTCTTTTTTAATTTATATGCTGTTGGATTGATCCTGTTGAATTTAGGACTATTTTTTTCAGTTAAAACTGAAAAACCGGAGACAAACACACTTTGGAATTCCCGTTGAATTTAGAACTTTGAGAAAAGTTCTACCCGTTGATTTAGAACTTAGGAAAAGTTCTTCCCGTTGATTTAGAACTTAGGAAAAGTTCTTCCCGTTGAATTTGGAACTTAGGAAAAGTTCTTCCCGTTGATTTTAGAACTTTGAGAAAAGTTCTTCCCATTGTTTTAGAACTTTGAGAAAAGTTCTTCCCGTTGATTATAGAACTTAGGAAAAGTTCTTCCCATTGATTTTAGAACTTTGGAAAAGTTCTTCCCGTTGGATTTAGAACTTTGGAAAAGTTCTTCCCGTTGAATTTAGAACTTTGAAAAAGTTCTTCCCGTTGAATTTAGAACTTAGGAAAAGTTCTTCCCGTTGTTTTAGAACTTTGAGAAAAGTTCTTCCCGTTGATTTAGGACTTTGGAAAAGTCCTTCCCGTTGAATTTAGAACTGGAGGATTGCTGCGGCTCGGCGGACTGCGGTGATAAGGGCTTCGGCTTCTTGGAGGGTGTTGTAGACAGCGAAGGAGGCTCTTACTGTGCCGGGGATTCCGAGACGTTCCATAAGCGGCATGGCACAATGATGGCCCGTGCGGACCTCCACTCCCTGTTTATCAAGAAGCATGCCCAGATCATAGGGATGGACATTATCGAGAAGGAAAGAAATAACGGGACCTTTTTTATCTGCTTCACCGTAAATTTTGATGCCATCTATATTTCGCAAACCTTCTTCGGCATGGCGACACAGCCTCATTTCATGTTCCTCCATTTCCCTGATGCCGGTTTCATTCATAAATTCCATAGCCTTTGCAAAAGCCGCTATTCCGATATAATCGGGAGTGCCTGCTTCGAATTTGAACGGAAGATCTGCATAGGTGGTATGCTCAAAAGTCACCACCGAAATCATTTCCCCTCCTCCTTGCCAAGGCGGCATTTTTTCAAGCAAATCTTTTCTTCCATAAAGTACTCCCACGCCTGAAGGGCCATACATTTTATGAGCGGAGAAAGTATAGAAATCACAACCGAGATCTTGGACATCCACCTTAAGATGCGGAATAGCTTGGGCACCGTCGATCAACACAGTCACACCTTTGCTTTTGGCGAAAGCTGTCATTTCTTTCACCGGGTTGACCGTGCCTAAAACATTGCTTACATGACAAAAAGAAGCGAGAACAGTTCTATCGTTGAATAATGATTTATATTGCTCAATATCAAGTTCGCCTTTGTCATTGATATCCACCACTTTCAAGACGATACCGGTACGGTCGCGAAGAAGTTGCCATGGCACAATGTTGGCATGATGCTCCATAACAGTAAGGATCACTTCATCTCCTGTTTTGAATGTTGATCCCAAGGAATTCGCCACCAAGTTTATCGCTTCGGTAGTGCCACGTGTGAAAATTATTTCCTCAATTGACCCGGCATTTACGAATTGCCTCACTTTTTCCCTACAGTCTTCCTGAAGGTTTGTCATTTCTTGGGAAAGTGTATGCACTCCACGATGCACATTGGCACGCATTCCGGTGTAAATCCTTTCAATTTCCCTCACCACTCTCATCGGAGCTTGAGACGTGGCGGTGTTATCAAGATACACCAACGGATTCCCGGCTACAGTTCTTTCGAGTATCGGGAATTCCTTACGGATAAATTCAGTATCAATCATTAGGGATACAATGAGTCTTACAAGAAGAGCAATTCCTTTGGGCACCGGAGAAACGTTTTTCCACCAGAGTATGGAGTCTCATTCTGAAATCCGGCATATTTATTTTATCGATCACATCGGCCATGAATGCCTGTTTGAGCAGGAAGCGTGCCTGATCTTCAGTGAGGCCACGGGTCCTCATGTAGAAAATCTGCTTCTCATCAAGTTGGCCTATTGCGGAACCATGGCTACATTTCACGTCATCGTCATAAATTTCAAGAGTCGGTTTGGAATAAACCCTGGCACCGTCATTGCCGATTATGTTTCTATTGTTCTGGAATGCCTCAGTCTTGGAAGCACCTTTCAAAACTTTGATCAAACCGGAGAATGTGCCTATGGCTTTATCGTCAACCACATATTTAAAGAGTTCGTCGGTGTGACACCCGGGACAAGTATGTTCCACTACAGAATAAGTGTCTATCTTTCGTTCACGGTCTACGATAGCCATTCCGGCAAGTTCAAGAGAGGAATTTTCACCTGTGAATTCACAATGATACTCATTTCTGGTAACTCCATTATAAAGGGTGATTCCAACTGCCGACACCTTGCTTTCCTTTCCTTGCCGCACATATGCTGAAGAAAGTCGTGATGTAAGTTCTGAGGATTCCTCCATTTCGCAGATTTCCACAGTGGCTCGTTCATCGGCTACAATTTCACTGATAACAAGATTCAAGAATTTCACTCCGTCGTTTTGTGTATGATCGCAAAGTAGCAGTTTTATCTCTGAATTTTTTTCAGCAATAACCAATATGCGGCGCAGAGCCATGAGCGGCATCCCGTTTTCAAGAATACCCACAATCTGGATCGGTTTCTCGGCTTTTACACCCTCCTTAGCCCAAACCACGATGCCGTCTTGCGAAAGTAGGGTATTAAGGGCCACCAAAGGATTGCGGATGTCGGCTATTTTCCCATAATATTTTTCAGCCAATAGGGGAAAATCCTCACAGAATTGGCGAAGGCTGCCTACATATAACCCTTCCTGAAGTGACTTATACGAATCGCAGGAAGCTGCGAACAAGTCGTTTTGGAAGAAGAACAGGGAAGATGTCATATTAGGTACACCACATTGGAACGGTGCCACCGAATTAACATCAATATCCACCCTTGCGAGGTTCACGCCATAGTCGGGAGCCAATATTTCCGACAGGTCGGTGGTTTCATAATTCTCGGAACCTTTTGGAGGCAATTCAGTGTTTTTTAGAATTTCCAAAGCCTCGGGCCGCTGCCGGTTCATTATGTCGCAGCTGCCTTGGTCAACAAGAGCGGAATGCTCATTGTAAAGGTCGATATATTGTTGAAGCGAGTTCATTGTTCAAATCCTTTTAATCTTCCTCTTCGCTCTGTTTCTTGATCCAGTCGTAACCTTTCTCTTCAAGTTCGAGAGCGAGGTCGGGTCCACCGGTCATAACAATCCGTCCTTTATATAGGATATGGACAAAGTCAGGTTTGATATAATCCAAAAGGCGTTGATAGTGGGTGATGACTATAGTGGCATTATTGGAAGATTTCAGTTTGTTGACGCCGTTTGCCACAATGCGGAGAGCATCTATGTCGAGACCGGAATCTGTTTCATCCAGAATTGCCAATTTCGGTTCCAGAACGGCCATTTGGAATATTTCGTTGCGTTTCTTTTCTCCTCCCGAGAATCCTTCGTTAACAGAACGGGAAGCCAGAGTGTTGTCAAGTTCCACCACCGAGCGTTTTTCCCTCATCATCTTTAGAAACTCAGAGGCACTCATCGGAGGTTGACCGAAATATTTCCTCTTAGCGTTTACCGCGGCCCTCATGAAATTTACCATAGAGACACCGGGGATTTCTACGGGATATTGGAACCCCAAGAATAAACCTTCATGGCTTCTGACTTCAGGAGGAAGGTCGAGCAGTTCCTTCCCGCAGAATTCCGCATTGCCGCCGAAAACTTCATAAGCCGGATTTCCGGCAAGCACCATAGAAAGCGTGGATTTTCCGGAACCGTTAGGTCCCATGATTGCATGAACCTCTCCGGCATTCACCTCGAGATTTATACCTTTCAATATTTCTTTGCCGTCGATTCCGGCTTTAAGGTCGTGTATCTTTAACATTTTGCAATAATTATCCTTTTGATACTATAACATTTGAAAAGTGTGTAAAGTTGTGAGTTGTGAGTTGTGAGTTTTAAGTTGTAAGTTGTAAGTTTTAAGTTGTAAGTTTTAAGTTGTAAGTTTTAAGTTGTAAGTTTTAGGTTGTGAGTTGTGAGTTTTGGGTTTTGGAGAGAAGAATGGTTGAAGGAAATGGATTTTGCTTCCTTTAACTGATGGAAATGTGCGAAATCCTCACCTCCATAACAACCTAATATAACCGGGGTGAGTTCCATCACGGACGCCACAAGATTGCCGTCGTTGGCTCTCTCATATCTTAAAAGTCCACTTTCCGCTTTGAAACAAATGATTATATTTAGGAAAAGGGAGAGCCAAAGAAGATTTTTCAACAATGAGAAGAACGCACCCAACAGACGATTGAACATTCCGACTTCGAAAACGGAAAGCGCTCCCTGCATAATCTTTGAAATCAAGGAGAAAATCGCGTAAACAACAGCATAAATCACTGCACTGCAGACCAGATTCACTGCAAATTCATTGAATTCCGGAGCCGGAGTAAATTTCTCAACCCATTGGAATTGGTCAGAAAATTCCGGAGAAAGAACGCGAGCCGCCACAGCTCCAAAGGCCAATCCCAATACAGAAGAAATCTGCATCGTGATGCCACGACGGAACCCGATGGCCAAAGACACTAAAGCCACCAGCAGCACTATTCCCAGATAGAAAAGATTGAGGGTATCCATGGATTGAGAGGGCAAAAATAATGAAAATAATAAAAATAATGCCTATATTTGCATTATGCGGTATCTTAGGCATAGGCCCGCGAAAGACATCGCAGTGGCGATTGTGTTTCTTGGAGTGATATGTCTGCTGGTGTTTTCAGCTGTGTGGGCATATCGGGAATATATATCCACGCCTCCTTATGTAGACGATGAAAAATATCCTGTGAGAGGGATAGATGTTTCTCGCCACAACGGTAACATAGATTTCAAAAAGGTGGCGCAATCCGGCATAGAGTTTGTATTCATCAAAGCGAGCGAGGGTGTGAGTCACCGGGATTCTCTATTTGTAAAAAATTTAGAGGGAGCCAAACAAGCGGGTTTGAAAGTGGGTGCCTATCATTTCTTTCGCTTTGACGCTGACGGAGTGGAACAGGCTCTGAATTTTCTTAGGGCCGTGGGTCTACGACACACAGATATGGGTTTGGTGATCGATGTAGAGAAAACGGGTAATCCAAAAGGAATTCCGGATGAGGAGGTGAAAAGAAAGCTCACGTCGATGGTGGAATACATGAACCTCTTGGGCTATAGGGTCATGATCTACACCAATCATGAAGGCTATTATGACTATATAGCCGACACGTTGCCCGGCATTCCGCTTTGGATATGCAGGTTTCAGGAAAACCCGATCAATGCCGAATGGACCTTCTGGCAATATAACCATCACGGAGAAGTGGAAGGTATTCAAGGCGATGTTGACCTGAACGCCTTTTGTGGAAGCCGCCAGGATTGGGAAAGATACCTTCAGGGAGCAGTTTGGCCCTATACAGAGAAGCCGTAGTGATCAGGGAAGCGACCAGCAAAAACAGGAATTGTAATTCCATATCAATAACAGAAATAACGACTTTATCAGCAATAACAACTCATCCAATACGTTAATTAAACGGATAAAAATATCATAATGCCTAATCATCAATCCACTTTACGAATAAAAACGATACTCGGCATAGCTTCTGTTTTGCTATGTTTCGGGGCGAAGTCATATGGTTTCCCGGCCTCTCATTATGCCGAAAATTCTGTGTTGTCGCAAGGACAATGGGCCAAGATAGAGGTTACAGAAACGGGAATGCAATTTATAAGTGACGCCACATTAAGAAATCTCGGATTTTCTGATCCGGAGAAAGTCAACGTATTCGGATACGGAGGAGAAGAAATATCCGAAAACCTTGATTCGCCCGATGATCTTCCGGTTGTGGCTTCCATAAGGGTTAACGGAGGTATAATCTTTTTCGGGAAAGGTTCGGTGGCATGGACTAAAAATACCAGCGACCGCACCACCCTCTACAGCCATATTTCCCATTCTTATAGCGACAAGTCATATTATTTTGTGAGCGATTTACTTGGTGAAAGACAAACTCCGGAAAATGATGAAACCATTGCGTCGAGCGGGGAAAAGATCACTGAATTCACGGAAAGACTCGTGCATGAGCAAGATCTTTCCGTGCCGATGTTTTCAGGCAGATTGATGTTAGGCGAAGACTTCAGGAGCACTCCAACCCGTTCATTCAAATTCCAATTGCCCGGTAATTTAGGCAATGCCACGGTAGTCACGGCTTTCGGTTGCAAGACCAGTTCGGGCACATCCTCATTGGTTTTCACAGCCAATGGAAAGCAACTGAGTGCAGGGTCATCTGACAAGATGGCCTCTTCAGAATCCAAATTGGTAGTGACGACCAAAAGTGTGAAGGAGATAGAAAATCCCGGAACAACTCTTGATTTCAACATCAAATTCAATGGAAGCGGCAATGTCACTATTGCAGGACTTAACTATATAGAAGTGGAATATCCCCGCGCCTTGAATGTGGGAAACGGGGAATTATATTTTTATATCGAACCGCATCAAGCCAGCGACATCATAATAGAGGGTGCCAGTTCCGCGGTGCAGGTTTGGGATGTAACCGATGCCACCTCTCCTCTTCTTATGGAGACCGAATTGAACGGATCATCTTTAAGTTTTGTATCCAAACCCGGATATCGGGAATATGTAGCGTTTGATCCGTCAAGGGTCACAAGGGCCGTGTTGCCGGGAAGCAGCGTTGTCAATCAAAATATCCATTCGATGGAAGCTCCGGGAATGTTGGTGATATCTCCGTTGGAGTATTTACCTGCGGCCCAAAGATTAGTGGAACTTCATCAACTCACCGACGGTCTTGATGTCATCGTGCTCACTCCGGAAGAAATTTATAATGAATTCTCAAGCGGCAAGCCTGATGTAAGCGCCTTCAGGAAACTTCTGAAAATGTGGTATGATCGTTCGCAAGACTCCGAGGATGGCGATTACACCAAATATTGCCTGATAATGAGTCGACCCACCTACGACAACAAAATGGTGACTACAGTGGTACAGAAGGCCGGTTATCCAAGGATTCCTATCTGGCAATCCTCCACTGGAGAAACCGCCACCACTACCTATTCCACCGATGACTATATCGGAATGGTTGGGGACACATACGGCAGCTTTAATATCACGACTGCGGAAATACAAGTGGCTGTAGGAAGAATGCCGGTGAAAAGTCTTAGCGAGGCGAACTCGGCAGTGGATAAACTTGAATCTTATCTTTTAAATCCGGATACCGGATCATGGCGCAACAATGTTATGATCATCGCTGACGACCAGGACAACGGAACCCACTTGAATCAAGCCGAGAAAGTGGCTGAAGCATTGCAGTCCAACGATTTCGGACGTAGTTTTAACTATGAGAAACTATATTTGGATTCCTATCCTTTGGAATACACCGGCGTAGGAGCCTCATATCCCCTTGCCAAAGAAAGGATGCTCAACAAATGGAACGAAGGATTGGCTTATATAGATTATATCGGGCACGCCAATCCCAAGGGTTGGGGACATGAAAACTTGCTTACCTGGCCTGATATTAATTCAATGAGCAATGCAAGACTACCTATCCTATATGCGGCTACATGTGAATTTCTCAGATGGGACGAAGATGATATCAGCGGAGCGGAGGTGTTATGGCTTATGCCGTCATCCGGTATCATCGCATCGATATGTCCGAGCCGCGAAGTGTTGATTACCGCCAACGGAACATTAAATCAAGCCACAGCCCAATATATGTTCCAAAGGGATAAGGACGGCAAACCATTGACTTGCGGCGAGATCATGATCAAAGGGAAGAACGCCAGCAATACCGGTTCAAATAAATTGCGTTACGGACTGATTGGCGACCCATCAATGAGGATGCCATGGCCCGAACATCGGGTTATTGTAGATTCAATAAACGGAATTGAATTGGAAAATGCGGAGGATTTCCCGGTATTAAGCGCCAGATCAAATGTCACCGTGTCAGGACACATGGAAGACGAGTCAGGAAATCTGCTTAGTGATTTCAACGGTATCGCGGAAATCACCTTGTTTGACGCAGAAAAAGTTATTACTACCAATGGCAATGGTTCCGATGGCGTTGTTTCAGTCTACAATGATAGAAAGACGCGTCTTTTTGTAGGCAGAACCAAGGTAGTGGACGGAGAATGGTCAACAAGTTTCTCGATGCCCTCGGAAATAGAAAACAATTATATGCCCGCGCTCCTTTCTCTATATGCGTATGAGGATGGCGGCAGGGAAGGGAACGGTTACACGGAGAAACTTTATGCTTATGGCTATGATTCCACAGCTCCAGATGATTTCGAGGGACCAAAGATTTTAGAGATTTACCTTGGGTCACCAAGTTTTAACAGTGGCGACCAAGTGAGTCCGAATCCCACACTGTTTGCTAAATTCTATGATGAATCCGGCATAAGCGTATCGGAAGCCGGCATAGGTCACAACATCACCTTGGAGTTGGACGGCACAACATTCTTTGATGATGTTGCCCAATATTACTTGCCGGATGAAAATGCGCCGGGTACCGGAAGCCTGACCTATTCTTTAAACGACATAGAACAAGGCACCCATTCCTTGAAATTCACCGTTTGGGATAATGCCAACAACTCCACGAGCGCCACAATCGATTTCAGCATCTCGGCCTTATGGAAACCGAGCATCGAGACATTGACCACCGATGTCAACCCGGCCACTTCAAGTGTCAACTTCATAGTTGCAACAGACGGCAGCACCTCATCAATGGAATGCAGTATCGAGGTGTTCAATCTTTGGGGCAAGAGGGTGTGGAGACAGCAGGCACCTTCATTGTCGAAGTCTTCAACACGCACCACTTTGGGATGGGATCTATGTGACTTCGGCGGATCACGAGTGCCGGGGGGAGTATATCTATACAAAGCCACCGTCAAGACCGATGTGGGAGCCACTGTCACAAAAACTAAGAAACTTATCGTTAGAGGTCAATAAAGGTCCCTTGATATGAAAATCTTTGTCATAGTAAATAACTATCCCCAGTCTACATTGCCATCCCATCAAGGTTGGTACCTATTGGCGGATTCGGCTATGACAAACACCGGAAAACCCTTTTTTATTCCGGAGAACATTGGAACTGTCAATGCTTACTTGGGAATTGCAATAAAAATATCCCGACTCGGGAAACATATAGAAACAAAGTTCGCCCACAGGTATTATTCCGAATGGGCCCCTGTGGTGCATTTCGTATTTAAAACCGTGGAGGAAAGATTGGGAAATGACCATTTGCCGTTGGATGCCTCAAGAAGTTTCGATAGATCTTTGTTTGTAGGTGATTTCAAACCTTTGGAGGAATTGGATGATATCGCTTTATATAAGGATGGCGAATTGAAACAGATTTTCTCAATGTCAAAAATATTGAGTAACCCGGATGAGGTGATAAGAAACGTTTCCGATATAAACACATTGAAAATCGGTGATATAATAGTTCCGGCATTAACCGAACCTACGGAAGTGATTATTGGCAACTTTCTGGAAGTGAAAAAAGGGGATGAAAGACTTTTTCACGTGAAAATGAAATAACTCCCTATAAAAATAAAAGGCAATAAAAACAGCCTGAATGAGTTAAAGAAATATGTCACGAAAGATAAAATCCACTATAATATTCGGAGTGGGATTGCTGTCAGCAATTCCGGCTTGGTCGCAAAACGATATCAAGGACGACGATTTCAATCCGGTGAACACGGGTGTCACCACATTAAGCATCACCCCCGACGCTCGTGGTTCGGGTATGGGAAACCTTGGAGCCGCCACCGATCCGGATGTAAACGCCCAATTCTGGAATCCATCAAAATATGCTTTTGCGTATAGCACCGGAGGTCTGGCCTTGTCATACACTCCTTGGTTGCGTAAGATTGTCAACGATATTTTTCTTGCCGACCTAACGGGTTATTATAAAATCGGTAGTGGTGACAACCAGGCGATAAGCGCGTCATTCAGATATTTCTCACTTGGTGAGGTGACAATGGGTTATGGCGACACGGGTTTAGACGGACTCCAAACCATCAATCCATATGAATTCGCCTTTGATGTGGGTTACTCGAGAAAATTGTCGGAAAAATTCTCTATGGGCGTTGTGTTGCGTTACATACTTTCGGACCTTTCTTATGAGGATTCTTATTCCGGCGACACAAATACAGCGGCCAGCGCATTTTCAGCAGACATATCAGGTTATTATGTCACATATCCCATGGTGGGCAGAAGTGAATGCCAGTTCGCATGGGGTTTCGATATATCCAATATAGGTACAAAGGTGAGTTACGACCATGGTCAGAATTACGCTTTCCTGCCAACCAACTTGAGATTGGGGGCTCAATTCATGTTCCCTTTGGCTGATTACAACACATTGTCGATAGGACTTGACCTCAACAAACTGTTGGTGCCGACGATGCCACGCCAGAAAGATTATGACATGGAGACCATCGAGGGTCAGATTGCATACGAAGAGGCCAAGGAGAAATGGGAAACAATGTCACCGATCACCGGTATCTTTAAAAGTTTCAGTGATGCTCCCGGCGGATTCAAAGAGGAATTAGAAGAAATTTCAGTGTCTATAGGTGGTGAATATGCCTACAACCAACAGTTCTTCGGACGCTTGGGATATAATTATGAGGCAGCCTCAAAGGGAGGTAGAAGTTATTTCACTTTCGGAGCGGGCTTCTCATTGAATGTTGTGAGACTTGATGCGTCTTATATGCTTGCCACAGCCCAAAGTTCACCATTGGACCAAACCCTGAGATTCACCTTGACGTTCGATCTCGACGGCCTTAAAGATCTATTGGGGAAAAGGAGGAGATAAAGATGTTCAGAATAGGACAAGGATACGATGTCCACAAATTGGTGGAAGACAGAGAACTTTGGCTTTGCGGAATTAAGGTTCCGCATTCTCATGGACTTTTGGGTCATAGCGATGCCGATGTGGCTATTCATGCCTTATGCGACGCTATTCTTGGAGCGGCCGCCTTGCGTGACATAGGTTATCATTTCCCTGACACCAACCCCGATTTTAAAGGTGCTGACAGCAAATTGCTTTTGGCTGAAGTTGTGAGATTGGTTAGAGAAAAAGGTTACAGGATCACGAATGTAGATGTGACGATTATAGCCCAGGCACCGAAACTCAAGGATTACATCGAGTCGATGAGAGAGAAACTTGCGGAAGTGATGGATATAGATGTGGATTTTGTATCCGTTAAGGCCACCACGACCGAAAAACTTGGATTTGAAGGTCGCAAGGAAGGTATCTCCTCCCTCGCTGTGGCTTTGATAGAATCACTCTAACCATATCCCTTATCACATATCGCATATCCTAATCCCCTATACCTTTGACTCATTATGCAACTTAACGACAAACAGCAACAAGCGGTTGAAGCCACCGAGGGTAGGGTGCGTGTAGTGGCCGGTGCCGGTTCAGGTAAAACCCGTGTCATTGCCCATAGATATGCTTATTTGGTGAACGATGTCGGGATAAGTCCCGGCAATATCCTTTGTCTCACATTCACCAACAAGGCGGCACAGGAAATGAAACGCAGGATTTCCGGGATGGTAGACCGTGGGAGTGTCAACGATTTTATTTGCACCATACATAGTTTCTGTGCCAAATTTCTTCGTCGGGAAATTTATCGTATCGGATATCCCAAGAATTTCACGATTATCGACGAGGAGGATGCAAAGCAACTCGCCAAGCAGGCCATGATTGAATTCGATATCGATCGTAAGAAGATCACGGCCGAAAGATTCCTTAAAGGAGTGGCCGCGTTGAAAGGTTACGAGCCGACCCATTATATACAGAAGCATCTCCTTCCCAATTCATCGTCGTTTTCTCCCGATGCCACAGTGAGATACTTAAGACTACAGCTCAAGCATTTTGCCTTAGATTATGACGATCTTCTATATTTCACCCTCTATATACTCAATCATTTTCCTGAAGCCAATAAATATTGGACGGAAAAACTTAACTATCTGATGGTGGATGAGGTGCAGGACTGCACAGGCGATGATTGGAAGCTACTTTATGCTTTGACCCAACACCACGGCAATCTCTTTATAGTAGGCGATCCCGACCAGGCCATCTATGAATGGAGAGGTGCAAATCCAAAGATTTTTGTTGATTTCAAGGCGAAAACCGATATCATACTCAACCAGAATTATCGTTCCACTCCGGATATTCTCGACGTTGCCAACCGTATCATCGAGAATAATAAGAATCGTGTTCCCAAAGATCTTTTCACCGTTAAACTCAATGAGCGACAGCCGGTTCATCTCCATTCCAAATCGGAAAAAGAGGAGTCTGAATTCATAGCGGCCAAAATAGAGGAGGGGATCAAGGAAGGGATGACACCCAATCAATTCGCCATACTTTACAGAAGCAGTTTTCTTTCCCGACAGGTGGAGACTGCACTGCTAAAAAGAAAGATCCCTTACACCGTGTGGGGTGGAGTGCGTTTCTTCGAACGTAAGGAAATCAAGGATGTACTCTCTTATTTGCGGTTGGTAGCGAATGAAGAGGACGACATATCGTTCCGCCGAATTATTAATCTACCGGCCAGAAAGTTTGGCGACACGTCGATGAAAACTTTGGTCGCCATTGCGGAAGAAGAGGGGGTGCCAATGATGACAGCCTTGAGACGACATATAGAGGAAAAGCCATTCAACAAGCCCTCTCTATATAAATTTATAGAGTTGATCGATGGAGCTCGTGAGAGGGTGCCTTTAATGCGTGTGTCCGATCTTGCCGACTGGGTGATGAAAGAAAGTGGCCTTGGGGATGTCTATCGTAACGACGAGGAAGAGGAACGTCTGGAAAATATAGCGGAACTTGTGAACTCCATGAAGGAATTTGAAGCCGGAAGGGTAGATGAAGGTGATGCGGATCTGATTTCCTACCTCCAGGAAGTTTCACTATATACCAATGTTGACCGCACGGTGGATTCCGAGAAGGTGAGGTTAATGACCATCCATCAGTCTAAGGGACTTGAGTTTCCGGAAGTATTTGTGATAGGACTCACCGAAGGAGTGTTCCCGAATCATCGATCCATCCGCGAACGTCGAGAAGACGGTGAAGAAGAGGAGCGTCGACTTATGTATGTGGCTGTCACGCGAGCTGAAAAAATGTTGTGGCTATGCGAGTCGGAAGGATATATGCACGATAGCGGAGCCTTGAAATACCCTTCAAGATTTATATCGGAAGTGCCGGAATGGATGCTTAAACTCGAGGGCGTGATGGACCCCTCGTTGAAGGAGGGAACCAAACAGATGGTAGCGATGCTTAGGGATGAGTTAGGCGAAAATTCCGAGAAACCGCTTGCCAACGGTACCCGTGTTGCCCACAAGATATTCGGTGAAGGGATAATCGAGGCTTACGATGCCTCCTCCAAATCCTATAAGGTAAGATTCGGAGATACTACCAGAAATCTTCTCCTTAGAGTTTTAACTGTGATATAAAAAATCGGACTGATTTCAGCCCGATTTCTTATTTGTCTTACCATTTTAATTCATAAATCTTTTTATTCCCCGCGGTTTTCCTTGTTGAAGATGTGACGGAGTCTTGAGAAAATACGTTTTGCAGTAGATTCAGTCGGAACAACATTCGGAGCGTTCTTCAGGCTCTCGATAGCAGCTTTCTCAGTGTCAGTAAGGTTTTCAGGAATATAAACCATCACATTCACGAGCAAGTCACCTTTTACATTGCTGTTCATCTGAGGCAAACCTTTTCCACGAAGTCTGAGAACTTTCCCCGGTTGTGTACCTGCAGTAATCTTCAAACGTGCCCTGCCGTCTACTGTCGGAACTTCTGCCGAACCACCCAAGGCGGCAGTGGGAATATCCAACATTAGGTTATAGATAAGGTCGTTGCCGTCACGTATCAATTCGGGATCCTTTTCTTCCTGGATGACTATCAAAAGGTCGCCGTTTACTCCTCCATGGCGAGGCGCGTTACCTTGCCCACGCATCGTGAGCACCATTCCGTCGGTGACACCGGCCGGGATGTGGAAGCTAACAATCTCCTCTTTCTTTTCTACACCGGAACCACCGCAGGTTGAGCAAGCCTGAGAAATCACCTTGCCCTCACCGTTACAGCTTGGACAAACCGATTCGGTCTGCATTGGTCCGAATATAGATTGCTCCACATGAGAGATATGGCCTGTGCCATGGCAGTGAGAACATGTATGGAAAGCTGTGCCGTCTTTGGCTCCAGTGCCGTTGCAACTCTTACAAGCTACAAGGCGAGGTATCTTCAATTTCTTGTCGACACCGTTCATTATGTCTTTGAGGTTAACCTTTACGGTTATTCTAAGGTCAGTTCCCTTGTTAACCTGCTTACGGGCTCTCCGACCTGCTCCGGTAGCTCCTTCAAAACCACCGAAACCGCCACCGAAACCGCCCATACGGCCTCCGAAAATATCTCCGAAGTGAGCGAATATGTCTTCCATCGACATACCACCGCCGCTAAAACCGCCACCTCCTCCGAATCCTTGCGGACCCATGGAGTGTCCGAACTGGTCATACTTGGCCCGTTTGTCGGCATCGCTCAATACATCGTATGCTTCAGCCGCTTCCTTGAATTTTTCCTCGGCATTTTTATCGTCGGGGTTCCTATCGGGGTGATACTTTATGGCGAGCTTGCGGTAAGCTTTCTTTATATCATCGGCACTTGCGTTCTTTGGAACGCCAAGCACTTCATAATAATCTCTTTTCTCTGCCATGGTTGAGTTTGAATTTTGAGTTGTGAGGTGTTATTGGCCCACTACCACTTTTGCATGGCGGAGAACCTTGTCGTTGATAGTATAGCCTTTCTCCACGGTGTCAAGTATCTTGCCCTTCTTGGATTCATCCGGCACAGGCACCACGGATATAGCTTCATGTTTCTCTGTATCAAAAGTGTCGTCATTAGGATCCATCTCCTTTACGCCGTTCTGATTCAGATATTTCTGTAGTTTGTTGTAAATCAATTTCACTCCCTCTTTCACGGAGTCGGCTTCAGGAGAATTCTCGGCAGCCTTTATTCCTCTTTCGAAATCATCCATAATGGGAAGAAGGCCTTTGAGCACATTTTCTCCGGCGTTCTTTATAATTTCGCTCTTTTCTTTGAGGGTTCTTTTACGGAAATTGTCGAACTCGGCCATCAGGAAGAGATATTCTTTCTTCTCCTTTTCCACTTGCTGCTGGAGTTCCTCGATTTTCTTCTCGGCATCCTGGCAAGCATCCTTAACATCGGCCTCTGTTTTCTCCTCTTCGGGTGATACTTCTTCAGGAGTTACCTCTTCAGGTGTCACTTCTTCCACGGGTGCTTCCTGTTTCGGTTCTTCGACTTCTTGCGGATTTGTGTTACCCTGATTCATCTTATTTCCGTAGTATTTGTGTTTGTTCTTGTGTGACATAGTTGTATGGTTTTTAGTAATGCAAATAATACGCCAATAAATGTTAAAAGGGTTTGGTAGAGATAGCAAGTATAATAGCTATATCAGCTATAATAATCACAGGGACTACCTTATCCCTTTTATAAACCAAACAACCAAATGCCTTGATAAGTTGACTTCAACCTTTCTCTTTCTGCATTTGCTGTCTCAGAATCAGAATAAATACCATAGATAGAAGAACCGGACCCGCTCATCGAAGCGTAGACTGCACCGGAATCATATAATTTTTGCTTCAGATCTCTCAAGTCAGGATGTTTTGCGAATACTGTGGTCTCAAAATCGTTCACCACCTTACCTTTCCAGTCGTCAACGGGAAGATAAGGAAGAAACCGCAGGTCGAAATCCGGTTTCTTGGGAGTGATTCCGGCGAAGGCATCGGCCGTGGAGACATACACATCGGGTTTCACAATCAAAAGAGTATATCCCTTGAGATTCAATTCTATGGGAGAAAGTTCCTCACCAATACCGGTGGCGAAACAAGGTGTATTTTCCAAGAAAAAGGGACAGTCGGCTCCTAATTTTGCGGCCATGCGGCTCAATTCTTCTTTGGTGAATTTGTTACCCGTCACTTCGTTAAGCATTTCCAAAGTGAATGCGGCATCGGCGCTTCCTCCTCCGAGACCGGCACCGTCGGGCAGATGTTTGTCGAGGGTGATTTCAAACATTCCGAAGTTGCCAAGGTCACTGTTGTTGGAATTATACTTCCCCAAGAATTCTGAGGCTGCTCTCACCACCAGGTTTTTCTTGGGAGGACAATCGATTCTTCTACCCACAAACTGGAATCTGCATCCACTAACCTCCCCACCGTCGTAGGTCACTTCCAACACATCGTCGAATGGTTCCGGTTGATGCGGGAGTCCACATTCGAGACCTACCGGATAAAACACCGTCTCAAGGTCATGGTAACCATCTTCACGCTTGGCCACCACATTGAGCCCAATATTTATCTTTGCGTTTACAAACCTTATCATAGTTAAATGTACTTTTCCCCCTTATAATCCTTAACCCTGTGTCTAAACTTTCTTTAAGGAATGTCCCATCCTTTCTTTCTTGGTGTGCATATAGAAACGATTGTATTCATTCGGTTCTATTTCTATCGGTACATTCTCCGTCACTTGCAGACCGTATCCTTCAAGGCCTATTCTTTTCATCGGATTATTAGTCATAAGTCTCATCTTTTTGACTCCGAGTGCGTGAAGGATGTTGGCACCCACACCATAATCCCGTTCGTCGGCCTTATGTCCCAAATGAAGGTTGGCGTCTACGGTGTCCAATCCGTTTTCCTGAAGCTTATAAGCCCGGATCTTGTCCATGAGTCCTATGCCACGACCTTCTTGGTTGAGGTAAACTATAACCCCTCTGCCTTCTTTATCGATTTTTTCCATTGCCTGGTGGAGCTGCTCACCGCATTCGCATCTCATGCTCCCGAATATATCGCCGGTGGCACAGGAAGAGTGAACCCTTACCAAAACAGGTTCGCCGTCTGTAACGTCACCTTTTATCAATGCGATATGTTCGAGTCCGTTGTCTTTCTGGCGGAAAGGAATCAATCTGAATTGACCATAGGCTGTTGGCAGCTTCACTTCCTCACCTTTCTCCACTATGGAATCGTTTTGCATCCTGTAGGCTATCAGGTCGCGTATGCTAACAAGTTTGAAGCCCCATTTGTCAGCAAGTTTCCTTAGTTCCGGAAGTCTGGCCATTGTTCCGTCGTCGCTCATTATTTCCATGAGGGCTGCAGCCGGATGAAGCCCTGCGAGTCGTGCGAAATCTACTGCAGCTTCCGTGTGTCCGCAACGTTGTATCACACCTCTGTCTTGGGCATAAAGAGGATTAATATGTCCGGGCCGTCCGAAAGTTTCCGGAGTGGATGCCGGGTCGGCCAAAGCTCTTATGGTGGCTGCTCTGTCTTCTGCAGATACACCGGTGGTGCATCCTTCGAGTTTGTCCACTGTCACGGTAAAGGGAGTCCCGAGCACCGAAGTATTGTCTTCCACCTGCTTCGGAAGTTTAAGTTCTTCACACCTTTTGTTGGTTATCGGCGCACATAGAACGCCTCTGGCGTTCTTCAGCATGAAGTTAACGTCTTCGGGTGTTATTTTTTCGGCTGCGATTATCAGGTCACCTTCATTTTCACGGTCTTCGTCATCCACAACGATAATGAACTTTCCGTTTTTGAAATCCTCTATCGCCTCCTCTATGCTGTCAAGTTTTATATTGCTATCCATATCTTAAAAATTAGCTAAAAAATTCAGATGCATGAATTTGGATTTGGGACACACGAGCCGTGTCCCTACATTTTTGATAATTCCTTTATTTGGGGTATTTATGAGGATAGTCATATTATTTATATTTAATAGAACCAATTAGTCAGCGTTAAGTTTAAGGTAGCCATTTACTTGATTCATAACGAAAAGGTTTCATTCGATTAGGAAGATGGAGAAGTTTACGCTGCCGTAGGCCCTGCGTTGGTTGAATCCGGGAAGAGTGGAGAAATCCCGGTTTTTGGAATGTTCGATAATTACCACACTACCGGGTTTTATAAGACTTGAATTCAAAATCAATTCAGGGATCTCATCGAAGCGAGGATGGTCGTAAGGGGGATCGGCAAACACGTAATCATAGGCTTTGGAATTGTCTTCTATGAATTTGAATACGTCGGTTCTCACTAAATGCAGGTTTGTGTCGCCCAAGGTTTCTGCAACTTTTTTAATGAACGCGGCCTGCACGGGCGCTTTTTCAACAGCCGTTACATAATTGCATCCTCTTGAAAGGAACTCAAAACTTACGGCCCCAGTGCCGGCAAAGAGGTCGCAGGCACTTTTGTCTTCGAAACCATCAATATTTTCAAGCACATTGAATATGTTCTCGCGTGCGAAATCTGTTGTAGGTCTCGCAGTTATATTCTTCGGGACATCAAATCTTCTTCTTCCGTATTTACCGCTTATAATACGCATTTTTTTAAAGTTTAAAGTGTAAAGTTTAAAGTTTAAAGTTTAAAGTTTAAAGTGTAAAGTTCAAAGTTTAAAGTTTAAAGTTGAAAGGTTAGAAGGTTAGAAGGTTAGAAGGTTAAAAACGATGCTAACCACTTACCGCCTTACAACTCAGAATTTAGAACTCATAACTCATAACTTATAACTTATAACTTAGAACTAATAACTTTCAACACACAACTTACGACTTACAACTCAGAGCTTAAAACTCAAAATTCACATCTATGAACTTAGAACTCATAACTCACAACTTACAACACACAACTTACAACTTACGACTTTCAATATACCTCCAAGCTTCGGTGTCATTTTCAGCACCTTCCAGCACCACGTTAGCCTCCTGGAGTTTATATCCATACACCTCAAGGAGATTGAGTGCAAGATAGGCAATATCGTCAGTATGGTTCCATTCATGCGTTGAGGCTGAAATCAGGTTCTCTCCGTCAAGGAGGATAATATCCACCTCTCCGTCTCGGGCCAATGCATAGAGTGTGAGCCCCTCATTCTTTTTTCTCAAATTCCGTACCAATTCCATGAGGTTGCAGGTGATTCTCGCTCCCGGAAAAGTCCGCATCAAAAAGCTTTTAACACCTGGCGCCAACGACCATGCGGCCGTGAGATCCTTGTCGAAATCGGTCATTATGTCAGGGTCTTCTGCCGTATAGACTTTCTTATACAGTTCCTCTTCTGCTCCGGCCGTTTCCTCCGCTATTTCTGTGGGTATAAAAAGCGTGCGAGGATCATAAAGTATGATTTTAGTGGCGAAATCATCGAGCAATCTGGGATTGTTGTACACTGCATCTTCTATGTTTTTACGGAGCATGTCCTTGTTAAGGTCCCATTTGGCAGTGCATAGCGCTTGAGGTTCGATCTCCGGATGAAGGGTGTTTTCAAGAAGTGCCTCGAGTCCGGTTACCCCTATTTTCAGTAACAACCGCCATTGTCCCGTATCAGCAAAATCAGCTGCCGTTAATGTATACATCTTATCAAGTTTAAAGTTTAGAGTTTAAAGTTTAAATTAAACTTACAACTCTGCCTACGACATCTCGCCGCATAGATTACACTGCATCAAATGTTTCACTTCATCCGTATTCCTCTTCTTCCCCAGAAGATACATCAATTTGGTGATTGCAGCCTCCGGTGTGAGGTCATGACCCGGCACCACTCCGGTCTGTGCAAGTCCCAGGCCTGTCATGTATCTGTAAGGATCCACCTCACCGTTTGGACATTGTGTAATGTTCACCACCACTATTCCCTGATTGATGGCGTCCCTGATAGCCTTTGAAAACCATGGTTGGCCGGGAGCGTTCCCTGCTCCGAATGTTTTCAACACCACAGCCTTTAAACCCGGTGTTGACAATATGTGCCTCACTACATTTTCCTGTATCCCTGGAAACAGATCCAGGAACACCACATTGGTATCCATATCTAAGTGCACTTCAAGGGGATGGCCCGGTGACTGTCCACGCCAAAGAGCTTCTTTATTGAATGTGATGTCCAGACCCACTCTCGCCAACTGGGGATAGTTGTTGCTCCGGAAAGCGTCGAAATTGTCCGCACTCTTTTTGGTGCTCCGATTGCCACGCCATAACGAATTCTCAAAAAGTATCGCCACCTCCCTCACGGTGGGTTGGCCGTCTACTTCTCTGGACGCTGCAATCTGCAAAGCAGTTATCAGATTTTCTTCGCCGTCGGTGCGCACTTCTCCGATTGGCAACTGGGAGCCCGTGATTATCACGGGTTTATCGAGATGTTGCAGCATGAAGCTTAGGGCAGAAGCAGTGTAGGCCATTGTGTCGGTGCCGTGAAGGACCACAAAGCCATCGAAATCATTATAATTGTAATCGATAATCTTGACTATCTGGCTCCAATGCTCCGGATTCATATCCGATGAATCAATGGGATGGGAGAATTGATAATGCTGTATATCATAATCCAACATCTTCAGTTTCGGCACGTTGTCAATCAGATGGTTGAAATCAAAAGGCTCAAGGGCTTTGGTCTCCGGATTCTCTTTCATCCCGATAGTTCCTCCGGTATAGATCATCAATATTCTGGGGCGAGTTTTTCCGGGCATTATGAAAATTTTTAATAACTTACAAATATAAATGTTTACGCCAATAAATCAAAAAAATATCTCATTAAATTTTCATTCAATATCCCAACGGGAGGAACTTTTTCAAAAGTTCAAAAAACGGGATGGACTTTTCAAAAGTTCAAAAATCCCTCTTCCATTACTCCACCGGTCTTAGCCATCTGTAGCCATAGAAAAATTGTCCCTCTATCTTGAATAATCGGGTGAGGGGGTATGGATCAAGCCTCACATCATTCGTTTCTCGCGATATGTGTATCAGATATGGTTCCCCGTTTTCCATACTAACGATTCCTATGTCGTAAATGTCGAAATCGGTTTCCGGCGGATTCATTATTATGATATCCCCGTTGTGTAGGAGTTCTTTGACGATTTTGTTTCCGATGCTTTGCTTTTTTAAATGTGGTATCCTGTGACTCCGGTACCCGAATTCCACTACTTTGACTTTGTCCAAAGTTTCCGGATTTTTCAAAGCCGGAAATTCGTCGGGATGACGCGACACATAGTCCAGAGTTTTGGTACGGCTGCTCCCTCCTTCCAAGTATTCTGTCATTTCTTTGAGGTTGCCGCGATACACGTTATCCACTATCCAATCACTGCCGTAGAAAAATTGTGAGGGGAATCCTTCGTCCACTCCTTTTCTTCTGCTTATGTTCTCAAGGTTTTTCTCAAACTCTCGAAGTGAAGGCACGATCTGCTCGGCAGTTTTTGCGGCTGCCAAGGCCATATAAATAAACTCACGCTGATTCAAAGAGTCCAATCTGATTACAATTGTCCCGACCGTATCATTGTCGGCAGCCTTTCCTCTTGGCACTCCCTGAAGGGCTTTTGCAGCTGCCACTATCTTTTCGCCGTAGTCCTTTCCTTCCGCAGCTTTCTCAATCACCTCCATCACTTTTGCGGAGTCTGCGGCACAATGGTACCTCACTTGGCCAAATCCCATCAATGGCAACAATGACAATATCAGTAATGTAACTATATATCTTATCATACTTTTAAGCTTTTAAATCCCTCTTCGGAGGTTAGGTGCTTCTATATTATGCAAAGTTAATTGAAAATGATTATATTTGTGAAATGAAACCACAGGAAGTGATACTTATAGGAGCCGGAGGGCATGCCCTCTCCTTGGCGGAATTTGCCCAAAATCAGATTACAGGCTATATCGCCAACGAGGAAAACCCTATTATGCCCGGCAAATGGTTTGGATCAGATGCCGTAGCCTCTTCTTTGATTGAGGAGGGCAAAAAATTCCATATGGCTTTCGTTTATTCCAAGTGGCCCGTAATGGAAAACCGTCGTAAACTACTGGCTCTTTATCAAGAAAAAGGGGCATCGTTTGCGACTCTTGTGGCTCCTTCGGCCACCGTGACTCCGAATTCAAAAATAGGGGAAGGGTCAGCTGTCATGACGGGTGCCATAATCAACAGAGCCATTTTAGGGAAGCACGTAATCGTGAATTCCGGGGCCATTGTGGAGCATGATTGTGAGATAGGTGACAACACATTCATTGGTCCCGGTGCCGTGATCGGTGGTTTCACCAAGGTTGGGAAAAACTGTTTTATCGGTCTTGGAGCCCGTATTGCCAATGGAGTCACGATTGCCGACAATATCACGGTAGCCATGGGAGCTGTCGTTTCCCGCAATCTCTCCAATGCCGGCATCTATCACGGATACCCCCTAAAGTTCAGCAAAATTCCAATCCGTTAACAATCCTGACAAAACTTATATAATGGACGAAATTAATATCGAAAATATAAAAAGTATTTTGATACTCAATCCATTGAAAAAGTTTGGATTTTTGGATAATATGCTCGTGGCTCATAAATTTCAAAAAAGATTGTTCGGGATACCATACAAAGCGATTTGGATCCTTTAAGAATACAAAATAGAATCTTGTTTATCGGATGAATCTAAGGTGACTAAGAACATCAAAAGCAACAACTCTTAAAATGCCAACATAACTCATGAAAATTATAGCTGAAGCTGGTGTGAACCATAACGGATCACTTGAAACCGCAAAGAAAATGGTGGATGCAGCCGTAAAGGCCGGTGCCGATTATATAAAGTTCCAGACCTTCCACGCGCATTCTTTGGTTACAGCCCTCTGTGAGGCTGCCGACTATCAGAAAGAGAATGCCGGGGCCACTTCCCAAGAAACCATGCTGAAAAACCTGGAACTAAACTATGATGATTTCAAAATCCTAAAGGCCTACTGCGACGAAAAAGGAATAGGCTTTCTTTCCACAGCCTTCGATGAGGATAGCATTGATTTCATTGCCTCCCTTAAACCCGACTATATGAAGGTGCCAAGCGGTGAGATCACCAACCTTCCTTTCCTCCGCAAAATGGCTTCCACCGGCATTCCGGTAATCATCTCCACCGGTATGTCGACTCCCGAGGAAATCGCAAAGGCACTTAATCCTTTCCGCAAAGCCGGCTATGGTCCTCAAGACATCATCCTTCTGCATTGCACCACTCAATATCCCACTCCCATGGAGGATGTAAATCTCAAGGCCATGCAAACAGTTTCCGGTAATTTCGGTCACCCGGGTGGTTATTCCGACCATACCTTAGGAATTGAGGTACCCATAGCAGCAGCCACTTTAGGTGCGGTGGTAGTTGAAAAGCATTTCACCCTCGACAGAAATATGGAAGGACCCGACCATAAGGCCTCCCTTGAACCTGATGAACTCTCCGATATGGTGAAAGCAATCCGTAACATCACCGTGGCCCTTGGCCATGGCGTGAAGGAGGTCAAGGAGTCTGAAAGACCCAATATCATGGCAGCTCGCAGAAGTATCGTGGCAGCACGTCCAATCAAGCAGGGACAAGTCATCTCTGAAGAAGACCTCACTACCAAACGGCCGGCCAATGGTCTCTCACCAATGCTTTGGGACAAGGTGGTGGGCAGCGTCGCCATCAAGGATTTCGAACCCGACGAACTCATAGAGATCGAAGAGGGTGGCTGGAAACTCAAAATGCCATCCCTTGGCTTCAGTTGGAAATGAAAAAAATCTGTTTCATCACCGGCACCCGTGCCGACTATGGTATCATGGCACCTATCATGCGGGAGATTGAAAAATCTCCCGAAGCGTGCCTGCAGATTATCGCTACCAATATGCACCTGTCTCCAGATTTCGGTATGACAGTAAATGAAATCGAGTCAGACGGTTTCAAAGTCGACGTAAAAATCGAATCATTGGTTCCCGGTTCCACTCCTGCATCTACTGTCAGATCTATGGCAAAAGTGGAGGAGGGTCTGGCGGAGGCTTTCGAATTACTGCAACCGGATTTGGTAGTGATTCTTGGCGACCGCTATGAAGCCCTCGCATCGGCTTCGGCAGCCGTGGTATTCAACATTCCTATCGCACATCTCCACGGTGGCGAAACCACCGAAGGTGCCATCGACGATGCCTTCAGGCATGCCATCACAAAACTTTCCAACTATCATTTCGCATCCACGCCTCAATATGCCGAGAAAATAATCTCCATGGGTGAGGATCCCACCGGTGTATTCCTTTCAGGCGCCCCCGGTGCCGAGATTACTGGAGAGGAAATTCCCGGACTCGAAAACGAATTGAATCTCGAATTCGAACAAAAAACGGGCATAAACCCTTGGGAACCTTTCATTATATTTGCAATGCATCCATCCACGATGCTCCCGGATAAAGGTTTGTCGGAGGTGAAGGCAACTTTAACCGCTTTGGATCCGTATATAAATCAGGGATATAAGATTTTGGTAACAATGCCCAATTCCGATCCCGGATCCACAGAAATATTTAAACTTATTGAGAAGTGGATCACCCTACACTCTCAATCCTCGACTCCAATATCCCTTGTCTCCTCCCTCGGTTCCCGTTTATTTCACTATGCGCTGGAACGTGCCTCCGCTATAATAGGAAATTCCTCCGCGGCACTCATAGAAGCTCCATCCCATAGACTGCCGGCCGTTAATGTCGGTGTACGGCAAAAAGGGAGGGCCCATGGGATGACCGTTATCGACGCACCGGGGGATTCTCAAAGCATCGGCCGAGCCCTCTCAGCGGCTCTCTCTCTCGAGATGAAAGCTGTGCTCATGGGTCTCACCGTCTCTTCTCTCAATCCATACTACAAAGAAAGCTCCTCTTCATTCATAGCCCAAAAACTAATTGAAATAATATGTTAAAGAAAATTTTATTTACAGGGGCAGCGATAGCTGCCGTTGTCTTGGGAATGAACAGCAAGGCTGACGCCTGCAGCCGTGTTAACTATCACGGTGCCGACTCAACTTTCGTGATCGCTCGGTGCCTCGATTGGAAAACACCCATCCCAACCAACCTCTATGTCTACCCACGCGGTGTAGAGAAAGTGTCGGACAACAAACCCGGTGCCATCAAATGGACTTCTAAATACGGTGCCGTATATGCCGTCAGCTATGACGGTGGTATCACCGAAGGTATGAACGAGAAAGGCCTGGTGGTCAACGGACTCTTCTGCAAGGGCTCTGTATATTCCAATGCAAACACCGAGGGCCGTCCTCCGATGTCTCTGGCCGTGTTTGTGGCTTGGCTTCTCGATCTCAATGAAACCACCGATCAATGCGTAGAGGTGCTTCAGAAACATGATTTCAATATCGGAGGAGCCACTTTCGACGGAGGTACAGTCTCAGCCCTCCATTGGGGTATTACGGATGCCAGTGGCAAAAGTGTTATCGTGGAATTCGACAACGGCGAAATAAAGATCAACGATATGGGCGATTATTGGGCAATGACCAACGACCCGCAATGGCCTTCAATGGCGGCCATCCTCAATTATTGGGAGAATGTGGGCGGAGTAAATATGCTCCCCGGCACTGTCAAGAGCCCTGACCGTTGTGTTCGCGCAAATTTCTTCGCTCATCATGTCGAGGCAGTTGACGATCCCGATTTGGCAGTGAACATCGCCAGAAGCGTCCTTGTGAATTCCTGCGTGCCCTATACTTATCTTATCCAGGGCGAACCCAACGTTTCCTCCACCCAATGGCGCTCCTATGCCGATATCAAACATCGTCGTTATTTCTTCGATATAGTCACCAATTTCGGTATATACTATGTAGATCTCAACCAATGTCTTCTCACTCCGGGTTCCCCAATCCTGAAATTAGACACTTCCAAGGAGACCAATCTAATAGGCGATGCCACGAAAGCCTTCAAGGCCCATCCCGGTTTTAACCCCATGTGGTAAGAAAGAACCAAATATCCCGTCAAGGAGTTTTCAAGACACTCCGTGACAACTCAAGACTTAAACCCTAATCAGTATTTATTAAGGTTTTGTGAGAACCCTATGAAAAATATACGAACACTCATAACATCATTATGTCTATTGGTGGGGTAGTTACGGTACTTCAGCTTATGATAATGTTGTGATCTTCAATGTGAAAGATGTTGAAGAGTATTATAAAGACAAATATCAAGATAAGCAGGAATATCAAAAATACGGAACTGACAGGAAGGTTTATTTCATCAATTTCAAAAGAGGATAACAAAAGCTTCATTTTCAATTGATATTTAATGATTTTTTAATTAATTTTGAAGCATTAATTAATCTATTATAAATAAGTCTTGAAGTGGAGGGGAGGAAACCGGGAGGCTTTCTCTCCTCAATTATTTTTGCTTTTCTTAATCCCAACCATCCATTGAGGTTCTTTTTTTATATCATCATTAAAACATCCACAACATTTTATTAACTTTGTAGAATAAAATGTATGTGTTATGTTTAAAAGAACTCTCATAACTTCCGCTCTCCCTTATGCCAACGGTCCGGTACACATCGGCCACCTCGCCGGTGTCTACGTTCCGGCTGATATATATGCCCGTTACCTTCGCTTAAAAGGTGAGGAAGTAATGTTTGTGGGCGGCAGCGACGAACATGGCGTGCCAATCACTATCAAGGCACGCGAAGAAGGTGTAACTCCTCAGGATATCGTTGACCGTTATCACAAAATGATAAAGGATTCTTTCGAAGAACTCGGAATATCATTTGATGTATATGGTAGAACCACATCCAAAACTCATCATAAAAACGCTTCCGATTTCTTCAGAAATCTATACGATAAAGGTGAATTCATCGAAAAGACTTCCGAACAACTCTACGATGAGGAAGCCGGCGAATTCCTTGCCGACCGGTATGTTGTGGGTACTTGTCCGCATTGCGGTAAAGATGGTGCCTACGGTGACCAATGCGAGGCCTGCGGTACATCGCTTTCTCCTTCGGAACTTTTAAACCCAAAGTCAAGACTCTCGGGTAGCACCCCGGTTCTTAAGGAAACTTCCCACTGGTATCTTCCCCTCGACAAATGGGGGCCGAAGCTACGCCAGTGGATACTGGAAGAGCATAAGGAATGGCGACCTAATGTTTACGGACAATGCAAGTCATGGCTCGATATGGGACTGCAACCCCGAGCTGTGAGCCGTGACCTTAAATGGGGTATACCGGTCCCCGTGGAAGGTGCAGAAGGTAAGGTGCTCTACGTTTGGTTCGACGCTCCTATCGGATATATATCCAACACTATCGATGCTACCCCCGATTGGGAGAAATGGTGGAAGGACAAAGATACCCGTATGATCCATTTCATCGGTAAGGACAACATCGTGTTCCATTGCATCGTGTTCCCGGCTATGTTGTTGGCCCATGGAGATTACAACCTTCCGGACAATGTCCCCGCCAATGAGTTCCTTAATCTTGAGGATGACAAAATCTCAACATCCCGCAACTGGGCAGTGTGGCTACATGAATACCTTCGTGAACTCCCAGGCAAACAGGATGTGCTCAGATATGTGCTGACTGCAAATGCTCCTGAGACAAAAGACAATAATTTCACTTGGAAGGATTTCCAGGCCCGCAACAATAACGAACTGGTGGCTATCCTTGGAAATTTCATCAACCGTGCCACAGTTCTTATACACAAATATTATGGCGGTATGATACCGGCAGCCGGTGATTTTACAGAGGCTGACAAGGCCATGATGGAAGAGGTAAGGCAAAGTATAAGGTCACTTTCCGATAACCTCGATAATTTCAAGTTCCGTGAAGGGCTTAAAGATGCAATGAATGTATCCCGTATCGGCAACAAGTATCTCGCCGACAACGAACCTTGGAAACTCATTAAGACTGATCCGGTTAGAACTGCTACTATCCTTAACCTTGCCGTACAATTATGTGCAAACCTCGCTGTGATCTTCGAACCGTTCACTCCATTCATGACTGCTAAACTTGCAGAGCAGTTGAGGCTTAAGGAACTGAAATGGGATATGACCGGAAAATTCGACCTCGTGCCTGACGGTATCGAGATCGGGAAACCGGAGTTGCTATTCGAAAAGGTGGAAGATTCAGTTGTAGAGGCACAGGTGAAAAAACTGGAAGACGCGAAACAAAAGAATATCCTTGACAACTGGAAACCCGCTCCTGTGAAAGAAACAGTGGAATTCCCGGCTTTCGAAAAAATGGATATCCGTGTAGGTAAAGTTTTGGAATGCGAAAAAGTGCCAAAGGCAGACAAACTTCTGAAATTCAAGATTGATGACGGAATGGGAGGCAGAACTATTGTAAGCGGCATAGCAAAATTCTATAATCCTGAAGATCTCGTAGGCAAGGAAGTTTGTTTCATCGCTAATTTCGCACCACGTAAACTAAAGGGTGTCGAATCTCAAGGAATGATCCTCAGCGCCGAGGATGCCGACGGCCGATTGGTCGTTATCGGGCCTACGGGCCAAGTAAAACCGGGCTCATGCGTAGGTTGATAATTGGTTACCTGGCCTTTCTCTTGCTGAGTTGTGGATCTAATTCAGGGAAGGTGAGGGAGAATCTGGATTTTTTGGCTGAAAGCGAATCGGCTGCTCCGGGTGATGTTATGATGACTGCGACATTAGGTGATTTTGATGCCGACAGCGCATATAATTACCTTGCAAAACAAGTAGCTTTCGGACCCAGAGTTCCCAATACGGAAGCACATCGGAAAACAGGTGACTGGCTTTCGTCGGAATTGAAACGTCATGGAGCCAAAGTCACCGAACAGAAGATGCAACTTAAAGCATTCGACGGAACAATTCTTGATTCCAGGAATATTTTCGCCCAATTCAATCCGGAAAGTAAAGATAGAATACTTCTTCTGGCTCATTGGGATTGCAGACCGTGGGCAGATAAGGACCCGGACCCTTCGAGAAGAACCGAACCGGTCGATGGGGCTAACGATGGTGCCAGCGGTGTGGCTGTGTTATTGGAAATAGCCCGTCAATTGGCTGCGAACTCTATAAATAAGGGTGTGGATATACTTTTTGTTGACGCAGAGGATTGGGGAACTGATGGCGATGAGGATTCTTGGGCCTTAGGTACACAATATTTTGTGGAGCATCCCATTGTCAAAGGTTATTCACCTCGGGAAGCAATCCTACTGGATATGGTGGGAGGTGAGGGAGCAATATTTTGTCGTGAGTATTTCTCCGAAAGGTCTGCTCCGGAAGTGGCGGAACAAATATGGCAAACGGCCCATCAGTTGGGATATGACAAAATGTTCCTGAACAGAATGGGAAGTGCTGTGATGGACGATCATGTACAACTCATCAAGGCAGGCATCCCGGCTATTGACATAATCGAATACCATCCAAACGAGCCGTCGGGGTTCAATTCTCGATGGCATACTACCTCCGACAATATGGAAGGTATTTCCAAGACAACCTTGAAAGCGGTGGGTGTAACATTGTTAAGTTATCTCAACAAATTTTAACATTTTTTGATTTCACAAATAATCAACAAGTTACCCTCCTTAAACTTTCAACTTTCCGCTTTGAACTTTGAAACATTTGCAAACG
>JAFLTP010000032.1 GCA_022510405.1 Muribaculaceae bacterium
TCTAATCTTATCGCCCACGGTCGGGCCGAAAAGATTATTATATTCTTTTCTTGAAATTGTTGCCATAACTGTGAGTGATTATTATTTTTCAGTTTGAGTGTAACCTGCTTCAGCCTCGTCTTCGCTGATATTTTTGAAGCCATATTCTTTCACGCGACGAAGAGCCTCGATATATTTGGGATAGAATGTGGGTTTGTCTTCAAGACCGGCATAACCGTTAACGAGATCATTGAAACCGATAACACGAGTTTTGCCACCATATTGTACGAGTTCTACTTCTTTTTCTTCACCCGGTTCGAAACGGATAGCAGTAGTTGCAGGGATATTGAGGTGATAACCGAACGCTTTAGCGCGGTCGAATTCCATATAACGGTTCACTTCAAAGAAATGGAAATGAGAACCAACTTGAACAGGACGGTCACCGGTGTTGTGAACAATAAGTTTCACAGTACGACGATAAGCATTGTAAGTCACGTCCTCATCTTTGAGGATAACACCACCAACGGGCACATATTCAGAAGGAGTGAAACCCGGAGTGTTGGGATAAGCGATTGGGGGTTGGCCCGGGAAAATGCCTTGGATACCGGCATAGCTTTCTTCAGCGGGATTGTTATTTTGAGCCATAGTCAAAATTTTTCTTTCGTTAATACTAAAAAACTACTCACGGGATTACTTAATAGGATGGTGAATACTTACCAAACGGCTACCGTCGGTAAATACCGCTTCGACCTGAAGAAGAGAAATCATGTCAGCCACACCTTCCATCACTTGCTCTTTAGTGAGCACATTAGCAGCTGCGTGCATAACTTCCTCTACAGTTTTGCCTTCTCTTGCCATTTCCAAAGCTGCACTTGTGATATAAGCCACAGACTCCGGATAATTAAGCTTGAGGCCCTTGTTGAGCCTGCGCTCTGCTATCAAACCGATTGTAAGCAGAGTAAGCTTGTCTTGTTCTTTCGGGGTAAAATGCATATTGATTATAAATTAAGGTTAATTCCTTGTTTCGAATGAAAAATATTTTAAGGTTAATTCTTATATTCGTTTTTCTTGCCACAAATTTAACATTTTATTTCAAAAATGCAATAGTTTTTGAAAAAAAAATTAGGCAATGTGATTATTTTTTTAGGGATAAGGTTTGTGGGTTGTGGGGTTTTAACTCGTTGAAACTCCATATATAAATAAAAAAAGAGGCTCCGTAAAGAATCTTGGGGGGAATCTTCGGGAGCCTCTTATATGATGATTTGCTTATTGAAATCATATCTGAGTGGGATTGTATGGCTAATGGCTGCATCAGCCATGGGACTCGGTCGAGTCTTGAGTTGTAAGTTGTGAGTTGTGAGTTTTGAGTTGTCTTCGATATTTTCTACTCCTTATATTAACACGACTTACCCCTTGACCCGATTTGTGAGAACGGGTTTGAATCAGCCAGAGGATTCCATATGCTACAAGTCTGACGGAAAAGCATACGGAAACCAATTGGATATCAACCAATTAGCCCTGCCGCTTCGGGGACCCTGATATTTTTGAGCCCGACACGCACCAGAATTCCCTTGAGGGACAGCTGATTGGAAAGTGTAAAGTGTAAAGTTTAAAGTTTAAATAAGGTTAGCTTATACTTTAAACCGGCCACTTCGCTGTGGTTAATCTATTTTGACCGTTTTGAAATACCTGCAGATGTTCCTTTGGGGAAAGTTTAAAGTTGAAAGTTTAAAGTTTAAATTGGCTTTAAACGTTCAGGGACAACGGGCAGGATTCCTCCCGGGAATTCATGCGGCAGTTTGTCAACGATGTCATGGTGTCCGTATCAAATAGCTTATATAGCTAATTTAGCTTTTATAGCTTTTATAGATTATATAAGTTCTATAACTTTTAGCTTAGATAGCTTTTATAGCTGCTTTGATAACAGTCGTGCTCTCTTGCACTGCGTCTATATGAAGGTAACAGCGAAGATTCCATCCTAAGCCGGACTTTATACCGGCCCCGGGCGCTGTTTCCTTCAAGACGGTATGCAAAATTACATCATGTGAAAAATAGGTGCGTGTTATCTTTCCCAAAATATGGAATTTTTTTTCGCACCCTGTGCGAAACACAGCAAAGGCAAACTTTGTCTTCTTCCCTCAAAGGATTGAAAATAGAGATATGAATTGATAAATTACTCGCACTGTGATATAACAGCATAAAATATACAGGAGATTTGGCTTTGTTAAGTTTAAACTTAACGGCGGGTTGTGGGGTTTTAACTCGTTGAAACTCCATTAAAAGGAAAGGTTGGGTCTAGAAGTCTGGTGGTCAGGTAGTCTGGGAGGATTTGGAGAATTAGGATAAATAGGAAATTTGGATGGATTTAGAGTGGGAATTATTAGCATGGGGACTCCAGAATTTAGGAATTCGAAAGGTATAGATGAGGTGGAAGTTGAAAATATACATTGTTGTTAAGTTTGAACTTAACAACGGGTAGTGGAGGCATATGAAATGGATTTGACATATGAGGGGGTTGATGGGAAGGTATAAAGGACGGGAAGGTATAATGATGGGATGGTATAAGGATGGGAAGGTATAAAGGATGCTGAAGGAAGGATTTTTTAGGAGTTAACGGATTTCATCTAATGAGGTTATTTTCTTCATGCCGTAAAGGGATATAGCTTTATCAAGATCAACAATAACGCCACATTTATTAAAACATATTTTCTTATATTCCTTGTCCTTGTCTAAAATGGCATAGATTGTGATTTCACCGGGGAACGGAGTAGAAAAAACAGCTTCTTTAAAACGGCGATAGGTTTCAGCCTCTCTTCTTAATATATAAGCATAGTCTTGTGACTCACTTATTTTAGGTTTATCAATAATTTCAATAGGAGAATCTATCATTTTCTTGATTTCGTCTTTCGGGTCCATATCAGGATAATCCGCTTCGTTTCTTGATATAATATATAATGGACTTTCATCAGAAATCTTAATCCCAAATAATGATGACCATTGATTCTTACTTGGGATCGGCAGATATTGATAATATTCCCCTTCTAAATTTTCGGCTATCTTAAGTATATGCCGCACAATTCCTTTATCCTTTAGATAAATATACTTTTCATCCATCCCTATAAGACAATTTGACGCATCTGTCATCCAAGCAGAGGGATTGATAAGAGGCAAACTAATTCCAAGGGGTGGTAAATTATACAGCTTATTTATGATTTCAAGGAATCTTGTATGTAACTCTGACGAGCTATCCAACCTCATCATAGAGTCAAAATCAAACCATTGAGGCCTCTGATTCAGATGATGAAATTCCAGTTTTTCGAGATACTCTCCGCTTTCGTCAGAATAGTTTACACGCATTTCATGTATTGATTCCGAAGAAAGTTTACCATTCAATATTCCATTCTTAGATTCTTCCGGAGAAATTATCGTTAGCACGTATTCCTCGTTTTCGTCATCATAATCTGAAATGGCTTCATGAACATTGAGATGCCAACTCCCGTATTCAAAGCTATAGCAAAAGATCATTCTTAAATTGATCGGAAAGATCCAGAATCTTGATTTCCCTAAATCGGATTCATCAATCCATATACCTTCAGGAATCAAAAAATTAGCATTATCATTGGAAACAGTCAGGTTATCAGGAGATGTACGTATTTCCACCAAATCATACAAATTTTGAAGATACCCTATTAATACAAAAGGAGATACGTAATCATTTATTTTTAAAGAAGATTCTATTTGTGTTTTATAAATTTCAATTTCATGAAATGAAGATAAAGAACCAACGACAGGCCAATATTTGACAATATCAATTAAAAGAGCTAAATACTTTGCCAAATCCACAGAACCATCATAAAAATTTTTTCTGGGTCTTGAAATATCTAAAAATGGATTGATGACCTCATATCCAATTAGAATAAACCAAAATGCCGACATGAATTTATTATCCAAAGCATTCAATAACGCTTCCTCCATTCCTTCCTCCTCTTCATCGAAAATAACTGCCGACGGTAAGGTTTGGTAAATATGATGATACTCTTGAAAAACAATCTTATAAAAAAGTTTCAAAGCGTATTTCTGTTTTGACTGCTTTTTTCTGCCTTTCCATAAATTTTGAGACACATAAGCCTGGCTTGCTTTTACCAGAGTATCGATTGCCTTAGTAACAGTTGTCGGGAATAATTCTTTTATTTTAATATTCAGCTTATCATAAACTTCAACAATCTTTTCTTCTTTCTGAAGATTGAGCCAACTCTTTATTGTCATTCCAATAAATTTCTCACCCTCTTCCCTATTGGGGAATAAAATACCAGACCTTATGAGATTGGAAACATTTTTCTTTATCTTCTCCCTTACCGTGTTCTCCATAAAAACTTGACTCTATCATATCAACGGAGCAAAATTAGCATTTTTATTTATAGTTATAAACTGGAAGACCTTAATTATCGGGTGTTATATTCCTTAAGATAGGAATATATAGTGGTATATAGGTATAATCGTAAGAATGACAGGACAAATAGAGAATATTATATAAAGAAAACGTTAGTTTTGTAAGCATAAAGAGAAAGAAATGGAATAAAGAAAGAAAAATGCCCCTAAAGTTATGAAGAATAAAAATAATTCTTAACTTTGCAAAAGAGCCGAGTCGGAAGAGAAATGCCGTCCGGTAAGAAAAGCGTTAGGCTTTCTTCTCATGTGAAAAATCGCCAATTTTAAGATATGAGAGACGGAAAGATAAGACGCTCTTTCTGGTTGTATATTAATCTACCTTCAGAATTATGGAGGGATTTGTGCAATACAGTGGGGCATTTTTCTTTTGTTTTTTCAGTCATATCGGGGCGTTTGGCGATGCCTGTCACATCTGGGAAAGCCGAAAAGTTCCCCACTTTTCAGATTATTAATAACCTCACAATGGGAATAAGTGAGATAAAACTAAAAAGATATGCCTTTATTTAGAATCAGTGTCAAACAGCCAAAAATCACAGGCGGCCAACGGATTGAAAAAGGAATGTCTGTAGATGTAATAACTAACTCTCTGAGAATCCGGTTGTTACAAATGGTGGTCAACCAGTAGTTGATGCATTTATGCGAATTTACGGAATAGACATCAAAAAGATGGGTGCTTTAAATATGGTATATTTGGATGTAGAAAGAGTCGGATAAGGCGAAAATAATAAAATACGAATAAGGAAATAACCTGACTAATTATGAAAGAAATCACTTGGGACGGGATAATGCATGCGGCGCTGAATATGCCGGGCATAAAAGTAGATAGAGACAGTTTTCTAATTAAAACATTTGCACCCTATGGAGAGAATCCTCAATTGCTTGTGAACAGTCGACCTTCAGAAATATATTCTGAAAAAGTGATTCATAAAGTAGCAAGCAATATCATAAGTAATCATACAACAAAGGTGACAGCTATATCAGCAGCTGCCGGTATTCCCGGTGGATTTGCAATGTTTGGTACCATTCCTGCCGACATGGCACAATTTTATTGGCACTATCTTGTAATGGCCCAGAAGTTAGCCTATGTTTATGGATGGCCTGATTTAAGAAATGAACAAAATGAACTTGGGGAAGGAGCACAGCAGATCCTTACAGTTTTTATGGGAATTGGTTTCGGGTTGGAGGCAGCACATGGAGCTATAAGGAAGATTGCAATTGAGGCAGCAAAACATTGGGCTAAAAAGTTGCCTCAAATGACATTAACAAAAACTTTTTGGTATCCTATAATTAAGAATATTGCAAAATTTATAGGAGTAAAAATTACAAAAGATTCAGTAGGGAAAGCGGCGGGCAAGATAATACCATTTATCGGAGCAGTATTTAGTGGAGGATTGACCCTGATTACTTTCAAACCTATGGCAAATAGACTTAATAAAGAATTACAAACTACAGCCTTGTTAAGATCTACTTTCCCTGAAAAGGATTAGTATTTAACATGTAGAATATCCGAATAAGCAAATTTGTTGACCGAAGAAACTATCTGGTTCTTATCATAATTAAATGTTTTAGAATTTGTAAAATAGATATTCAAGCATCTAAAAAATTATAATAGGGAATTTGTTTTTAAGCACTTAAGGATATTTTTAATTTATCTTCAAATATTTTTGAAGCTTTAACTAATATCAGAAATTTTGAATTATCCTTAGAAATAGAATATTAAACTAAATTAACCAATTTATTTAAAAGAATTTATGTTTTTTAGAATATGGGTAAGAAACTCATCGATTATTTAAATTATCAACAATATTTTTCTGTTGAAGGGTTTTGGCAAAAAATTTCCAATGTAGCACAAAAAGCAGGTGTTAAGATTGTTTACGGAGCCCTATTGCTTTTTTATGCTTCCATGGATAAGAATATACCACTTGCAGACAAAGCAAAAATATATGGTGCCTTAGGTTATTTCATTCTTCCGGTTGACTTGATTCCAGATTTTCTTCCGGGCGGCTATGTAGATGATCTTGGAGCGCTGGTTTGGGCTCTAAAAACAGTTTGGGATAACATCACACCAGAAGTTCATGATAAAGCCTATAATAAACTATCTTCTTGGTTTTCCAATATTAAACGTGAAGATCTAAAACTATTCTAAATTTTCGATTTTATATGGGATTATTTGATAGATCTTCGACCTTTTTGGAGTCAGTTAAAAGTTTCCCAGAAAATATAGTTAATACTACCAAGGAAACGGCTGAGAAGGGAGTTGATGTTGTTTCAGAAATTGGGGAAGGAGGCCTTGAATCTGTTGGAATTGTGGATGATTCTTCGGGAGGCGGGTGTACCCGCCTTTCCCCTATAGGGACTTGAAACATATTTTAACTCGAGGCAGGGATAGGAACATGACCATTGGGGAGGCGGGTGTACCCGCCTTCCCCTAAAGGGATAGGAAACAAATTTTAACTTGAGGCAGGGATAGGAGCCGGGCCCTTGGGAAGGCGGGTGTACCCGCCTTTCCCCTATAGGGACATGAAACATATTTTAACTCGAGGCTGGGATTCGGGAAGGGGTCCAAATATTGACAAAGTTGAGGGAATGAAAAAGCCCGATTAATCGGAATGAGGATTAATCGGGTTTTATTAGGTTTGAAGTTGATGTTTATTTCAACAAACCAATGGGTATGAAGTTGCAGTTTATTTCAACAAATCAACCGAACGTTTGATGAATTCGTTTAGATACTCACCGGAAAGAAGATGACTCTGCAGGAGTGCAAGGTCAATTATCTGACGAACCACAGGTTGAGTCTTGGCATAATCAGAAATCAAAGAAGATTCCTTGTCGCGGAGTTCACTCACTTTCTTTTCCTTTTCAGAAAGATCGGGTGCCTCTTCCTTCTTGTCGGTAGCTGCTTTACGTGCTTCAGTCATCTCATTGTTGAGAGTGTCGATTTCAGTCCTGATAGGATTAACCTCACCTTCGAGGGCTTTTGTTGAAGCATCGACTATCTGTTTTACAGAAGGTTGGTTGGTGTTAACTATGATTTCATAGCTATCGGGCAATTCGCCATAGAAACCACCGCCAGGTTGCATAGCCGCCATTTCTTTCATACGACGCATAAATTCGTTCTGTGTAACAGTGGCCGGAGCGTCATTTTCACCAAGAGCTGCAAATGTGACAATGAAATTAGTCTTTTCTATGGCCGGAATCTGACTCTTGAAAAGAGTGCTCATAATATCGGTCTGAACCGGTGAAAGTCCAGCATCTTTGGAATCGTTCTTTACTATCAATCTTTCAGGAATATCCGAGTCAACTCTTACAAAACGAATCTTTTCAAGTTTCTGTTCGAGAAGTCCCACGATGTGAGTGTCGAGTTGACCATCCATCACAAGGACATTATAACCCTTCTCTTCCGCTGCCTTTACATATGTGAATTGTGCAGTTGGATCAGTGGTGTATAGATAAATTATTGTATTGTCTTTATCAGTCTGGCTTGCTTCAACGAGAGTCTTGTATTCTTCGAGAGTGTAATACTTTCCTTCCACATCTTTAAGGAGGAAGAATTTCTTTGCCTGATCGTAGAATTTCTCATCCGTGAGCATTCCATATTCGATGAATACCTTGATATCATCCCATTTTTCCTCAAAACTCTTCCTATCGTCCTTGAACATCTTTTCGAGTCTTTCGGAAAGTTTCTTGGTGATATAAGAAGAAATCTTCTTCACTTGAGAATCAGCCTGGAGATAGCTACGGCTAACATTCAACGGGATGTCGGGTGAATCGATCACACCTTGCATCAAGGTCATGAATTCAGGAACAACGCCTTCAACCTGATCGGTCACGAATACCTGGTTGCAATACAATTGAATCCTGTTCTTCTGGATATCGAAGTTAGTCTTGATTTTTGGGAAATAAAGAATACCGGTGAGAGTGAAAGGATAATCTACATTGAGGTGTATCCAGAACATCGGGTCTTCGCTTCCGGGCATCAATTCATGATAGAAAGTGAGGTAATCGGCATCTGTAAGATCGGCCGGTTTTTTGGTCCAAAGAGGTTCTGTGGCATTGACAACCTTGTCTTTGTCAGTGTCGACATATTTACCATCTTTCCATTCTTGTTCCTTACCGGAGATAACGGGAACCGGCAAGAAACGACAATATTTCTTTAGAAGGGTATCAATCCTTGCTTGATCTAAGAATTCTTTATCCTCGTCGTCAATATACAGGATAACATCGGTACCTCTGTCCTTCTTATCGGTTTCCTCCATTGTGTATTCAGGACTGCCGTCGCAGGTCCATTTCACAGCTTTGGCTCCTTCCTTATAAGAGAGGGAACGGATTTCCACTTTCTTCGAAACCATGAAAGCGGAATAGAAACCAAGACCGAAGTGTCCGATAATAGAGTTTGCCGTGTCTTTGTATTTTGCCAAGAACTCTTCAGCACCTGAAAAAGCTATCTGATTTATATATTTGTCGATATCTTCGGCATCCATACCGATACCATGGTCGGAAACAGTAAGTGTTCCGGCTTTTTTATCGATAGAAACCTTTACATTCATCTCACCCAATTCACCTTTATAATCACCGAATGAATATAAAGTTTTAAGTTTTTGGGTAGCATCTACAGCATTGGCTACCAATTCACGAAGAAAAATTTCATGATCACTGTAGAGGAATTTTTTAATAACGGGGAAAATATTTTCGGTTGTTACCCCAATTTTGCCTGTTGCCATATTTTGTTTTGATTTTTTGTTTTTATTGTTTTTATTGTTGTTATTGTTGTTATTTCGTTAGGCCCACTCCGTGGAGAAAGGCCTGCGGTTTGTTTTTTGTTTTCTTATCCCCAGGCTGCGAACCTCTCCGAGGTTTCTTGCCAGGGGGTGTCTTTATTACATCTCTCCGAGATGTTAACCTCTCCGAGGTTCTTTGGTTGAGTTTTTAGTGTGGTTGGACCACTCTGGGACTTGATGATAATAGTATCAAGGGTTCCATTACAAAAATCATTTAAACAAATATTGTTCCAATATTATAACGAGGAACAGGCTTTAAAGGTTGAAATGAAAAGAAGGCGTGAAATATTTTAAAGATTAAAGTAAACCATTTATTTTCAGTCGTGTCAAATTATAATGTATAACATTTAAATCTAAGCGATGAAAAAATTATTTTTACTATCCTTCTTTTTCCTGAGTCTTTGTCTCATTAAGAGTCCCGGAATGAAAGCCTCAGATATCGAACACGTGAACCCACCGTCATGGTGGGTGGGAATGAAGCTGCCGCTTCAACTTATGGTGAACGGACCTGACATCAGTTCTTATGATGTCAGCATCAAAGATGGAGACGGAGTAAAAGTCACAGGAATTCACAAAGCGGAAAGTCCCAATTATCTTTTCATTGACATAGACATCCCTCCTACAGCCAAAGCCGGCACTTATAATTTAGTGTTTACAAAAGATGGCAAATCCTTTGAATATCCCTACGAAATAGCAGCAAGAAGACCTGATTCTTCAAATCGCGGTAGTTTTACCACGGCTGACCTCATCTACCTAATCATGCCGGACAGGTTTGCCAATGGAGACACAACCAACGACAGCACAGATGATACAACTGAAAAAGCAAACAGGAATTCATTAGGAGGCAGACATGGCGGCGACCTTCAAGGCATAATCAACAATCTCGATTATATATCAGATTTGGGTGCGACCGCCATTTGGAATACCCCTCTCCTACTTGATGACGATCCAAGAGGATCATATCATGGATATGCAGCATCGGACTATTATCTCATCGATCCGCGATTCGGAGACAACGAACTGTTCAAGGAATTCGTGGGGAAAGCCCATGAAAAAGATTTGAAAGTAATCATGGACGTAGTGACCAACCATAGCGGTACTCATACATATTGGTGGAGCGAAGACCTCCCTTTCCAGGACTGGATACATCAATTCCCTGAATATACCGGTTCAAACCACGCCAACTCTGCTATTTTAGATACCAATGCATCGAACTTAGACAGGACACTTGCTGAAGAAGGATGGTTCACTCCCGGCATGGCAGACATGAACCTCAACAATCCTTACCTTCTCCAATTCTTCAAACAATGGGCACTATGGTGGATCGAGTTCGCAGACCTTGACGGTTACCGAGTGGACACTTATTGGTATAACGAAAAAGAACCGATGAGCCAATGGAACCAAGCCATACTTGATGAATATCCTAATTTCAACATTGTGGGAGAGACCTGGATAAGCCAGATACCGGCCATAGCTTATTGGCAGAAGGACAACAACAACCATGACGGCTTTAACTCCAATCTCCCATCGGTGATGGACTTTCCACTTCTGAATGCCGCAAATAAAGCTTTCGGAAAACCAGATGGAGAGGTAGAAAACAATGAGGGACAAAGAGGACACCACAAAAACGGCGCCAGAGAATTATACGATGTTATCTCCCAAGATTATATTTATCCCAACATCAACAATCTATTAGTATTCACAAGTAATCACGATACCGACAGAGTGGGTGACATAGTAGGGAAAGACCCAGACAGATTCAAGGCCATGATGGTGCTTTTCGCTACAGTTCGCGGTATACCACAAATCTTCTCCGGGGACGAGATGATGTTCTCATCGGTAGATCCCAAGACAGGCCATCCGGGATTGAGAGTAGATTTTCCGGGTGGATGGGAAGGAGACACCTTCGATTTCTTCACCGATGAAGGAAGAGCCGCAGCAGATGTGGACTTTAACGGAGAGCCCATAAAGAAGGGTATGAGAAAGGAACTTTATGACTTTTCCAAAAATCTTTTTCAATGGAGAAAGAACTCAGATGTGATCCACAACGGTAAGACAAAACACTTCATACCCACGAACGATGGATACGGATATTTCCGTTATAATGACAACGGGACTGTGTTTGTGTTTATCAACACTTCAGATACCGAAACTATCAATGTGCCATGGAGCCATTATTCAGAGATAAGCTCAGGGTTAGGTGAAGGAACCAACGTGTTGACAGGTGAAAAGGTAACCATCAGTGATGATACCCAAGTCGGACCGATGGGAGTATTGGTTGTGGAATATTAAAACCCAACCAAGAAAGAAACCCGGAATCCCCAAGAGGAGAATCTAAAATTTACCCCTTGAGCAATGACTCAAGGGGTGATTTTATTTTTGAGGAGGAGTTTCAGTGACGTAGATTCTATAATCTTTTATTAATCCCGGAGCACCGTTTTCAACTCTCGGCAAATATTCAATTCCAGCAATCGTTTCCTCTTGTCCGAGATTAATCACGATACGTTGCGGAAACCCTGCATTGCTTTCAGATTGCCAGAATGTAGACTCCTGAAGATCGAAAATCTTGTCGGCAGAATTATTTCCAGAGATCAGATCCTCACTGTCGGCATAATCAATTGACCAAGTTTCCCTACTCATTCTCTCTCCGGCAGGATTCAAAGCATAAAATTCAGCAATGGATACAAAATCAACTTCGGAATCCGGCGACAGAGCCTCAATAACGAGATATTTCCCTTTGACAGGTTGGGGAAAGATCTGACGTTTCCAACCGTTTCCTTGTTGGAAGGCACCGCCATATACGGGAGAGAGATTACCAAGATAAAGGTTTTCACCCTCGACCCGATGTTTTTTGAAAGCCTCACCCTGCAATTTATCTATCACTGGTTTGTCCAATCCATAAGAAAGATATTCACGCGGTCCGATTATATCGAATATCAACAGTTCGTTTTGTCCTTCATTGAGCCAAGGTCCGGGTACATAGAGAGTCTGCTGAGGACCTATATCCCAGATTCTTCCCAAAGGATGACCGTTAAGGTAAACAAGTCCTTTACCCCAAGTTTCAAAATCGAGGAAAGTGTCGGAAGGATCAGAAACATTGAAAACAGCCTTATACACGCCCCGAGGATACCGGGAGTTCTCCCCTATTTCGAAATCCTCGACAGGCCGGAAATTCATGGATTGATAGAAATTCAATTCATCCGGGAGTAAATATACATTCCAATAGTCGAAACCTACAATGAGATTTACATTGTCGACAGTTTCTGTGAAATAAACGTTTTTGGTGATTCCCTTAAAATCCTTGATAGCAACTCCGAAATTAATTCTACCCATAGCCTCCACCAAGATATCGATACGTTCATTTTTATCTGTTTTGGGAAGAGTCAATTCGGTTTCTCCAAGACGACGGTCAAGTTTTCCGATATATTTACCACCGACAAATACCTGTGCGTAGTCATGGGGATCTTCTATATGCAGCACCGCTCCTTCCTCAATTCCCTTTGGAAGTACAGACGAGTAAATGATACTCCCATATCCCTGGTTGTATTGTTCCATGGTCTGAATAAACTCGGAAGTGAGCGGCTCAGGAAGGTTATCCCACATCGGAGCAACTTTTGAGAAGGAGAAAGTGTCGACCTTTATGGGTTGCACCAAAGGAGGCAAAGGAGGTAACGAATCTGTGGCATATTTTTGAAGAGTCTTTCTGAGCATCCAATATTTTTTTGTGGGATTACCGCTTTCATCAATGGGCGCGTCATAATCATAGGAGGTTACATCCGGAGCATACCCCGGAGAATTTGCACCGGCCCAATGACCCCAATTGGTGCCTCCGTGAGTCATGTAAAGACTGAAAGAAATATTCTTTGATAACATCTCATCAATACCCTTTATCATCTCATCGGCGGGACGGGTTTCATGGGCAGCACCCCATTTATCGAACCAGCCGCTCCAAAATTCGGAACACATAAGAGGAGACTCGGGGCGAAGTTCCTTCAGATGAGCAAACTGAGAATCAACGTCGGCCCCGGTGCCGAAATTCATAGTCCAAACCAAATCGTCGAGACCGTTAAGAGTGAAATTTGAAGACCAATCACATTGGAACATCACTACCTTCTCACCATAAAGGGTTCGAAGAATATCACGAACAGAAGAAACATAGGGTTTATTTTCTCCGTAAGCACCATATTCATTTTCCACCTGTATCATGATTATGGGACCACCGTTTTCGATAGTCAAGTCCTTGACCTGTTCTGCCAAAGCTTCTTCGAAAATTTTCACCCTCTCCATAAAATAAGGATCGGAGTCACGGAGTTTAATATCCTTCTTTTTGAGGAGCCACCAAGGGAGCCCACCCATTTCCCATTCCGCACAAACATATGGGCCGGGACGAAGAATCACCTTCAAACCGTTTTCCTGACAAAGCAGAATGAACTCGCGGATATTATTTTGACCTGAAAAATTGAAGACCCCTTCAGAAGATTCATGGACATTCCAGAAAGTGTAAAGACAGACAGTGTTCATACCGAGCGCCTTACTCATCTTTATACGTTGGTCCCAATATTCATAAGGGATACGTGGATAATGAAGTTCAGCAGCTTTTACAACAAACGGCTCACCGTTCAAAAGGAATGTGCCTTCCCCAATCTGAAAAGAATCTTTTGCGAGACCATGCAAAGGGGATAAAGCGCAGAGAGCGCCGAAAAATATCAGCGCCCCCATATATTTAGTTAAATTTAGAAGTTTCATGTGTCTTTACTTAGAGCAAGTATCCATGGGACATCTTGGCTTGATTTGCTTGAAGAAATCATTGCCTTTGTTGTCTACGAGAATGAAAGCCGGGAAGTCTTCAACATCAATTTTCCATATAGCCTCCATACCGAGTTCAGGGTATTCGAGGAGTTCCACATTTTTGATAGAATCCTGTGCCAAGATGGCTGCCGGGCCTCCGATTGAGCCAAGATAGAAGCCGCCATGTTTCTTACAAGCATCAGTGACCTGCTGGCTACGGTTGCCTTTCGCGATCATCACCATAGATCCTCCTGCAGCCTGGAATTGGTCGACATAGGGGTCCATACGACCGGCTGTTGTGGGACCGAAAGAACCTGAAGGCATACCTTCGGGTTTCTTTGCGGGACCGGCATAGTAGATAGGATGATCTTTGAGATATTGCGGCATAGGTTCGCCGGCATCGAGCCTTTCCTTAATCTTCGCATGTGCGATGTCACGGCCCACGATTATAGTTCCGTTAAGAGAAAGACGAGTAGAAACGGGATATTTGTCAAGTTCCTTGAGCACCTCTTCCATAGGACGGTTAAGGTCAATCTTTACAACCTCACCCTCACCTTTTTCACGGAGTTCAACCGGAATCAATTCACCGGGGAATTCATCGAGTTTCTCAATCCATAGACCTTCCTTATTGATCTTTGCCTTAACGTTACGGTCGGCTGAACAGCTGACACCCATACCGACAGGGCAAGAAGCACCATGGCGAGGCAGACGGATCACCCTTACATCATGCGCGAAATATTTACCGCCGAACTGGGCACCGAGTCCGATATTCTGAGCAGCCTCAAGAAGTTCCTTTTCAAGTTCAACATCACGGAAAGCCTGACCGTATTCATTTCCTTTAGTGGGAAGTTCGTCATAATATTTGGCAGACGCTTTCTTAACAGTGGCAAGGTTGACTTCAGCAGAAGTTCCACCGATAACGAATGCGATATGATAAGGAGGACATGCCGCAGTGCCGAGCGATTTCATTTTCTCGATAAGGAAAGGCACCAAAGTTTTCTTATTCAAGATAGCCTTTGTTTCCTGATAAAGATAAGTTTTATTCGCGGACCCACCACCCTTGGCGATGAAAAGGAATTTATATTCGTTTCCTTCAGTGGCATGAATTTCAATCTGAGCCGGAAGATTGCAACCGGTGTTTACCTCATCATACATTGTGAGAGGTGCGTTCTGAGAATAGCGAAGGTTGTTTTCCGTATAAGTTTTATAAATACCTAAAGAAATTTTTTCTTCATCATTGCAACCGGTCCAGACATGTTGACCTTTATATGCAGAACAGATAGAAGTGCCGGTGTCCTGGCAGAAAGGCAGCACACCCTTAGCAGCTACCTCCGCATTACGGAGCATAGTGAGGGCCACGAACTTGTCATTTTCAGAAGCTTCGGGATCGTTGAGAATTTTAGCCACCATTTCATTATGTTCCCTACGGAGCATAAAAGAACAGTCGTGGCTTGCCACATTAGCAATTACAGTAAGAGCCTCAGGATCAACCACGAGCATTTCGTGGCCATTCCAATTTTCAGTCTTAACGTAATCCTTGGTTATTAACTTGTACTCTGTTTTATCAGGCCCCAATGGGAATGGCTCTTGATAATGAAAAGGTTTTGTAGGCATACGAGTTATTTTATAGTGGTTTTTAATGAATATCGTTATTTGCAAATTTAATTAAAATGTTTTAAATTTGCATTCGAAAAAGGGAAACATATCGAATTCTTCGATACCCAGTTAAGAAAATTCCACTTTCTTTATAATCCAAAAAATTTTATTTATATCTCAGAAGGGCATAAAAGACCCTCAATTGAATTCTACTTTCAAAGAACACACAAATTTCATTTAAATTAATCAATGGCTTATCATATCAATGACTTATATGCCATGGATGAAAATTCGTTGAGACAAACGGCAGACACCATGGGCATAAAAAAAGCGAATTCCCTCTCCCAAGACGAACTGATAGGAGCAATTCTTAACCGTCAGGCAGAATCGACAGCCAAAGACGTAGTTTCGAAAACTTCAGAAAAGAAGAACAATCAAAAGAACGCTACCGGCGCTAAGAGAGGAAGGAAGAAGCGTCAAGACAATGCAACCAATCAAGAATTAAAAGAATCGAAGCCACAGGCTGAAAATTCTAAAGATATAGTGGCTGACAACCAGGAAAAGTCAGAAGACACAAAACCGGCTCCCAAGAAGCGTGGCAGGAAACCAAAAGCAGTGAAAGAGGCGGAAGAAGCTTTGAAAAAAGCCCAAACCGAAGCCCAGGAAGCTATAAACCAAGCCTCGGAAGCTGCGGTGAAGGATCAAGCAAAAGAAGAAGAAAAATCCTCTACGGAAGTGTCGGCCGAGAATCAGCAACACAATGGGAACACAAATGAAAACAAAGAAGAAAACGCTGAGAATTCCTTTGTGCCCAATCCAAGATTAAAGGTATTTACCCCACGCAACCAAAGAAACGACAAAGAAAGCCAGGAATCGTTCTACTCTCTTTTCAACAATCCCAACACCAACAAGGCGAAGACATTTACTCCAAGAGACCAGAAGGAGAATCAGGCTCAACAACAGCAACAACAAAACATAGATGAAAATCTGCCTGTGCCCCAACCCCGACCAATACAGATGAGGGAACCGGGGGCAACCTCGCAGCAACCTTTGACGAAGCAACAAAAAATGCTTCAGAAAAAACAGTTCAGGAATCAAAGGCAAGGTCAGCAGCAATCCCTCACTCCGGAATATAATCTCGACGGTATACTCACGGCAAATGGAGTGCTTGAAATAATGCCGGAAGGATATGGTTTCCTTCGTTCCGGCGACTATAATTACCTACCGAGTCCCGACGATATTTATGTATCCCAAAACCAAATCAAGGAGTACGGACTGAAGACAGGAGATGTAGTGGAAGCATCTATCCGTCCGCCATTGGAAGGGGACAAATATTTTCCGATGGTGAAGGTGATTTCCATCAACGGTCTGGATCCTGAATTTATAAGAGACCGACAAGCGTTTGAACATTTAACCCCACTTTTCCCGGATGAGAAATTTGAAATTACCAAAGGGAAGACATGCAATATGTCGACGAGGGTTGTGGATATGTTCGCACCCATAGGAAAAGGACAGCGAGCCTTGATTGTGGCTCCACCGAAGACCGGTAAGACCATACTTCTCAAAGATATTGCGAACGCCATTGCGGAAAATCATCCCGACACTCATATCATAATGCTTCTGATCGATGAACGTCCGGAAGAAGTTACAGATATGGCAAGAAGCGTAAATGCGGAAGTTATTGCCTCCACATTTGATGAACCGGCAGACCGTCATGTAAAGATTGCCAATATAGTTTTGGAAAAAGCTAAGAGACTGGTGGAAAGCGGACATGATGTTGTGATAATGCTTGACTCCATCACCCGTTTGGCACGTGCCTACAATACTGTTACACCGGCATCGGGTAAAATTTTGTCTGGTGGTGTTGAGGCAAACGCATTGCAAAAGCCAAAACGATTCTTCGGCGCGGCACGCAATATAGAGAACGGAGGATCTCTTACCATCATAGCAACCGCACTTACAGAAACCAATTCCAAGATGGATGAGGTTATCTTCGAAGAATTCAAGGGAACAGGCAACATGGAATTGCAACTCGACAGGAAACTTTCGAACAAGAGAATTTTCCCGGCAGTGGATATAATCGCCTCCTCAACAAGACGTGACGATCTGTTATTACCACAAGAACATCTCAACCGTATGTGGGTTCTCCGCAATTATCTCGGCGATATGAATTCTTTGGAGGCAATGGAATTCATCAAGAAGAGGATGGAGATGACAAGGAACAACGAAGAACTGTTGGTGACAATGGATAAGTAGAGGTGTAAGTTGTAAGTTATAAGTTATAAGTTGTGAGTTGTGAGTTTGAGCTGTGAGTTGTGAGCTGTAAGTTGTGAGCTGTAAGTTGTGAGTTGTGAGATTTGAGTTGTGAGTTTTAAGATGGAGAAGACAAATGCATCGAGAATACTGGAGAAGCAAGGGATTTCCTTTGAATTGAAGGAATATAAAGTGGATCCCGAGCATCTTGAGGCAACGCATGTGGCTGAGGAACTTGGTCAAGACATAGCCACGGTGTTCAAGACACTTGTGCTCCATGGCGACAAGAACGGCCATTTTGTGTGCGTGATACAAGGGGACCGAGAGGTGGATTTGAAGAAAGCAGCCAAAGCTTCGGGTAATAAAAAAGTGGCTATGATTCCAATGAAGGAATTGCTTCCTTTGACCGGATATATACGTGGAGGTTGCACAGCCATCGGAATGAAAAAGGCTTTCCCGGTTTATCTTGACCAAAACGCAACGAATCAAGAATTCATTCATGTAAGCGCCGGTAAAAGGGGGTTGCAGATAAAATTGAATCCCCAGGATTATATCAAAGCCACCAAAGCCACTTTATGTGACCTAATCACTTCTGAAGAGGAAGAAGAGCAATCATGAACACATTCGGAAAAAATCTCAGGATAACCACTTTTGGAGAGAGTCACGGACCTGCAATCGGAGGAGTAATCGATGGCTTTCCTTCGGGTTTCAAGATCGATTTCGAAGCTCTTCAAAATGAAATCGACAAAAGAAAACCCGGAAACTCCTTATTGGTAACCCAGAGAAAGGAAAGTGATAAACCTGAGTTTTTATCGGGAATCAATGAGGAAGGTGTGACACTTGGTACTCCAATTGGATTCATAATAAGAAACCAAGACAATCGAGGGAATGACTATTCTGAAGTTGCGGACAAATATAGGCCAAACCATGCAGATTATACCTATGACGCCAAATATGGCTTAAGGGATCATAAAGGAGGCGGAAGAGCCAGTGCAAGGGAGACAGCAAACTGGGTTGTGGCAGGTGCACTCGCTTTACAATGGCTGAATAAAAAGGGAATCACGATTTCAGCAGAATTGTCAGGAGTTGGGAAAGTTTCATATGCAGAAAATTTAGCAAAAGATTTTTCAAAAAATCCGACAATAGATAATATTGTGATCCCCTCACCTATAAAGGAGAGGATGGAAGCTGAAATCCTTGAGGCCAAAAATTCAGGAGACAGCGTGGGTGGTATGGTTACATGTCTTATTACGGGTCTATCAGCAGGGATAGGAGATCCTGTGTTTGACAAATTGCATTCCAGGCTTGCCCAAGCGATGATGAGTATTAATGCAGCCAAAGGTTTTGAATATGGTGTGGGGATGAAGGCTTCTATGTCTCTTGGAACTGAGACATTGGATATTTTCAAGTATACAGAAGATAAAGGTGTTTTTACTGAAACCAATTATAGCGGTGGTATCCAAGGAGGTATTACGAACGGAATGCCCATTTATTTCAATGTAGCCTTCAAACCGACGCCCACAATATTAAGGGAATTGAAGACCATCACCAATAAAGGAGATGAGACGATTCTTAAAATGAAAGGCAGACATGACCCATGTGTAGCGGTAAGAGCCGTGCCGGTTGTGAAAGCTATGGCAGCTCTCGTGATAGCTGATTTTTTGGTATGAAGACCTACGGGGATTATCTTTCGGGAATCTTTCCCGGACAGAAAGTTCAAAAAATATCAATAGACGCAGGATTTACATGTCCCAACAGAGACGGAACGATCTCTAAAGGAGGTTGTATTTATTGTAGGAACGACTCCTTTTCGCCGGGTTATTGCAATTCGAAAGACAGTGTGAAAGCTCAACTTGAAAAAGGGAAGAAATTCTTTTCAAGGAAATATCCGGAGATGAAGTATCTTGCCTACTTTCAAAGCTACACGGGAACGTATAACAAAAGCATCGAGGAACTTTCAAAGTTGTATGAAGAGGCTTTGGGAGTGGAAGATATAGTGGGATTGGTGATAGCTACACGTCCGGACTGCCTATCGGATGAGGTTTTGAATCTTCTTTCAAGATTGAATGAAGAGAAACCGGTTTTCATTGAGTTAGGAGCCGAAACTTCCCACGATGACACCTTGAAGATAATCAACCGTAACCACACTTGGGAAGAGGTAGAGAATACTGTTAAAAGAATAGCTGCAAAAGGTATTCATTGCGGCATCCATCTGATTGCAGGCTTGCCTGGAGAAAATCGTGAAATGATTTTGCAAACAATTAAACGAAGTGTAAATCTTCCGGTCGAAACTATAAAGCTTCATCAATTGCAAGTATTAAAAGATACATTGTTGCTTCAAAAAATAGAATCGGAAGAATTGGAAATACCGGATTTCACATTGGAGGAATATTTGAATCTCTGTGCAGAGATAGTAAAAATGACTCCTGAGAATATCGTGATTGAAAGATTTCTGTCGCAATCTCCTCCCGGGATGGTAGTGACACCATCGTGGGGTTTGAAGAACTATGAATTTATGTCTAAATTAGAAAAACTTTTATAAATACAATCATATGAAAAACAAATTTTTAATAGCGGCATTGATAGCAGCAAGTTTTGTAAATGTAAGCTATGCTCAAGATGCCCAAACAGAGAAAGAGAAAAAAATTCAAGAAATGGAACAAAAGTTGGAAGCGTTGCAGACAGGTGATGTGGAGGCTCCCAATTTCACACTCAAAGACCTTGAAGGCAAGGATGTTTCTTTGACAGATTTCAGAGGTAAATGGGTTATTCTTGATTTTTGGGGCAGCTGGTGTCCTTGGTGTATTAAGGGTTTTCCTGAATTGAAGGAAGCATATGAAAAATATTCCGGCACATTGGAAATAATCGGTATCGATTGCAGAGAAAGCGAGGCAGCCTGGAAAGAGGGAGTTGCCAAATATGAACTTCCATGGGTGAATGTTTATAATCCGGAGGGGAGCAATTTGACAGCAGAATATGCAGTGCCCGGATTTCCTACGAAGGCCATAATTGATCCGGAGGGAAAAATCAGAAATATCACTGTAGGCCACGATCCTGAATTTTATGTCGCGCTGACAGAATTGATGGGAAAATAAAAATTTAGTCAGATTTTCTTTTGCAAAATGAATAATTTGAATTAAATTTGCACTGCTTTTAAGGGTAGAACCCCAAGAGGCAAACATGGTGGATGTAGCTCAGTTGGTTAGAGCGGCGGATTGTGGTTCCGTAGGTCGTGGGTTCGAGCCCCATCTTCCACCCATAAAAAAGGATTTTCGGTTTTTGGAAAATCCTTTTTCTTTTTAAAGTATTTATAAAGGCTTTATCTTATAGCTAAAGAATAGCCACTGCAGCATTCAGAGACATTGGAGACTGCAGTGGCTTTGATAATTTTAGAAAGTGACTTGAAGCATAGTTTGGAGACGATTGTCATGAGCCTGCAATCCGTTCATGTCTACCCTACGACCCCATATATATTCAATTGCCCAACTGAACACAGGACTTATATTATAGAATACATTAGCCACGGCATATTGACCATATTTATATTGTGCACTCCAAGCCGTTTCACCTCCGTTGTAGTAGGGATTATAGACACGCAAATGGCTATAGATGATGTCTGAATAGACCTTGCTGCTCCAATTATATTGCAATCCCAGATATCCACCCCATGCCTTCACAGTCTGAAGTTTTCCGGGATCATCATAAACGGGGACCATGTCGAGGCCTAATCCTGTAACATCCTCAAAATAGCTTGTCATACCTTTACCGGTAGTTGCCTGGAAATAACCCACAAGTTTATTGCATATATTGAAATTACCAGTCAACTGGATTCCTCCACCTACCAGGTTTTTAGTTTTACCTCCTTCAAGCACATTGTTGACTTCGTTCATGTTGGCACGATATTGCATATTACGAAGGAGTCCTGAAAGACGTATACGGTTGTTGTTGCCGAAATCCCATTGAACATACATCGGTATGTCCGGAATCCTTTGTTCTACGGTAGCAGTTCCGATTGTTCTTGAAATACCTTGAATCACTTGATGGCCGAGGCCATTGGTGTAGCTTGCCATAGGTAATTCAGCACCGATTCCGATTCCGAAATGTTTGCCGAAGGTTTGGCGATAGTCAAGTTTAGCGTTCAAATCAACAGTGAAAGAGTTTGGACCCTCATAGTCGATAGTGTTGGGATCGGCAGCCAAGTCGGTGAAAAGTGAAAAGCCATAACCCATTTCAATACCTCTCCAAGTCACATAAGCCTGACGTACCTGAGGGGTGTAGCCATTACCCAGGAATATAAAGTTAAGGTAGAATCCTACTTTGTTTTTATTGTTAGGAAGCGCCACAAGGTTAAGATACAGGTCGGATTGTTGTGCACTCAAACCAAACTGAGCCTTGTTTCCCGGTTTTTGACTTCCGGGCATCGGGATGGCGGATACAATGAATTCATTAAAGTTGTTGATGGGTGAACCCCAATCGAAGCTCATCGTACCTTTCACATAACCACCGAATCCCAAATAGAACTTCTCATTCTTTCCTACGATTGCGAAACGAGGTGCGTTGGGTACACGATAGTCAGCCGGAGAGTTCTCAATGAAGGCTTGCATCACTTTCAAAGAATCCTCCACTTCCCCCATGATAATATTCACAGGTTGATTTTTATGAGTGGGGTGAGAATATTGGGCGAAACTACAAAAACTGCCCATCAACATAAGGCAAAGTAAAGTTTTTTTCATAAGCATATAGGTTTAAAATCCCCGGACATTAGAAATCATATCAACGTCCGGGGGATATTCATATTAATTTCTTATTTGTTGTCGTTATTATCCGGGGAAACGGGAGCTCCATTTTCATCATCATGAACCTCTATATCTTTCGCAGTGAAAGGTTCATTTGGATCCAATGTATCCTGCACTTGCTTTACAATTTTAGCCGTGGCAGCGGCAGCAGCGGCATGAGCCTTTGTTTCAGCATCAACCAAAGCAGCCAATCCTTGAGCAAGTTTCTGCACATCGTCAGCCTCCTGAGTTGCAGTGTCGGCAAGTTCGCGTGCTTTTTGAGCCAAAAGCAATGCTTGTTGAGCAGCCAAGGTTGTTTTGGCCTCATGGTCTTTCAAGATATCTACCGTAGGCATTTTTTCCAAATCTAAAGCAGGGGAACCATCGGAAAGATTTGGTTTCAAAGCCATATTTGTGATATCACCGATAGTTTTCATGGTTACGGGACCGAAATCACCATCCTGCCATTCCATAGCCCTTTGTATTTCTTGGGGAGTCGGTTCATAACCAACAGGCCATTTAGAAACAGCACCTGGTTGACGTCCCTCTATTTCCCAGTTGAATGGATAGAAATCAGTATTTTTATCTCTCCAAGATGGTTTGCGGTAATCGTAAATCAAGAACGGAATTGCCAAGAAAACGATAGTACAAACTACGAGAATCACGATATAAACAACAGGGCTACCTGTATTGATCTGAGACGGGGGGAAGAAACTGATAATGGCTGCGGCAATAGCACCTAAGATACCAACGATACCGATAAGCCATTTCACAAAGTTGCCGCCCGGAATCTTGAATCCTCTTTTCACGTTTGGTTCTGTTCTACGTAGCCTTACGAAAGCAGCGTAGATTATCACCACCATCACGAGGTAAAGAATTGTGGAAAGCTGACTAAGGATCTGATATGCCGACTCAACACTTGGAAGAATAATAAGAACCAATGCCAAGACTGACACCCAAATACCCTGAATCCAAAGCAACGGAACCTGAATGCCATGTTTATTGGTTTTCTGTAACGCTTTTGGCAAATAACCCGATTTACCAACGGCGAGGATACCGGTGGAAGGTCCACTGATAATAGCGGAAACCTGTCCCAACACACCGAATGTGATAAACACAGCCATTACATTACCAAGCCATTCACAATGCAGATGTGCCCAAAGATCATTGTAAGCGATCAAAAGTGAGGCAAGAAGGTTGATATCTTTAGCAGGTTCTACGAATCCGATAGCCAGAGTACCTGCAATAAAGATTACCAAGATTATAATTACCGCAAAAAATACAGATTTCGGGAAAGTTTTTGCCGGATTAGGCATCTCATTCACTTTCACTGCCTGGATTTCCATACCGGCATAGAAAAGGAATATGGAAGCGGCGAGCACTATGGTTTGATATTTTTCAAAGTCAGGCCAGAAAGATTGATGAACATCTATATTATTATGACCTCCTGTGCAAACGTAAATGATACCTAATATAATCAAAATGGCTCCGGGAATGATTGTACCGAAAAGACCACCAAGAGTAGAAAGTTTGTTGGCGAATTTCGTACCTTTGAATGTCACAAAGGTTGCACACCAGAATACACCGAGCACAATTGCCAAGGTATACCATTTGTTGGCCGCCAAAGTCTGGTCAAAGCTAACGGGCCAGAAAATGTAAGCCAAAGCCACGGCGGCGAACATCAAAACTGCCGGGAACCAAATCAATACCATGACCCAGTCCATATACATAGCGGCCCATCCCCATCTGGGACCGAAAGCCTCGGAACACCAACGGAACAAACCTCCGCTATTGGTGTAAGTGGAAGCCAATTCAGCACAGACCAAGGAGAAAGGAACCAAGAACAGGATCGCGGCAAGGATATACCAGAAAATTGAAGTGTATCCGAATTCCGCTTGAGAAGACAAACCACGAAGACTAAGAACTGTAGTGACCATCAAAACGGCCATGCCCCACATAGAGAGGGTCGCCTTTTTTTGTGGTGTCTTAGTATCTTTTGTAGAATTAGAAGCCATATAACATGATTTTAATAATTATTGACCTGATAATCTTACCAACTCTATATTAATTAATACAAATATAAAGATAAATTGTTTTGTAGAGAATAAAAAGGTATCTTCAAGGATCTTGCTCCTTAAAGATACCTTTCAATCAGTCATTTATCAATAAGTAAAATTATATTTGCACTGAAAATCTCGATCAGCAGTTGCGGAGATTATTAAAAGCAACCGGGAAAGCTTCTGCAACACGAGTACCAACTTTGTAGTGAACACCGGGTTGAGCAGTGATGCTTACATTAGATCTTTCCTGATATACAGTAACTATATCTGAACCACCGAACTGGAAGTAAGAGATTTCTTCACCTTTGTGGAGGGTTCTACCTTCTTCAGCTGTAAGAACGATAGAAGAAACCTGAGCCATACCCATCGGGAGAACTGCTACGAGGCCAATCGGGCTGTCGATGATCACGAGACCACGGGTCTGCATGAATTCATAACCTGCCTGGTCCGGAGCGTCAAACTGACGGTGCATTACAACATCGTGACGACCTTCTGTGTCACCCGGGATAGGTTGAGCGATAACCTGTAGATAAACAGTACCTTGAATTACACGAGCTTCAACAACTTTACCCATTATAGGAGTGTGCTGACGGTGATAGTCAGTTGTGTTGAGGAATGAGTGTGTCCAGATACCGCCTGCGAAAGCATCAGCATATGGGCTTCCTTCAAGGAGTTCTGAGATCTTCCAGTCAAGACCTTTAATATTTACATGTGAATTGGAATTTACTTCCCATTGTCCGTCAAATGTTGAGTCAGCCGGTGAAGTGATGATTCTTGGATCACCAATAGCTGCTATCGGACGGTAACCGGGTTTTGTACGACGTGCGAACATCTGGTTGAATGTTTTCCATCCGCCACGTGGACAAATGTATTCGTGCATGTTATAGCGAGGAGCATTCTCAAATGTAGCAAGTGATTCCGGAGTGATAGTTGCAGGATTGTCCATCCATTCGCCAAGAGCGTCAACCCAATCTTTCATCCATTGTGAAAGAGGAGTAAGGGGCTGCATCTTGTCGTGAGGTACAACTGCGTTTTGTAATGACTTAACCGGCTCCTGATCAAGAAGGAAGTAGAATTTACATACGTGTTTATAAACTTCTGTACCGTAACGATTTTCAACAGGAACCCAGCTTAACTGAGCGTTACACCAGTCGATATAATCGTCAACGGTCTTGATGTCTTCCATTCCAATAATCTTATATGCCTGAGCATTCTTAAGAGCTTGATCGAACAAAGGACGCCAATTGTTTTGATTCATAAGTTCAACGAACTTTTGCATCACGGGATGAAGTGTAGTTGCCATTTTTTATAATTTTTTTGGTTGGTAAATAATAAAAATTTTTACTTTTTTTCTTTAAAACAGGATTTAGAAATATCAATATTTTATTTCCTCAATCCATAAATATAACAAGATGTAAGAAGAAATGGTTCATTTATTTCGTATATATTTTTATAATTATTTATAAAAAAGAGAGTGCCTCTTTTTAAAGAGACACACTCACAATTTATTTTTAATAAATGAATTAGTATTTCCTGTAGCAAGGATCAATCACCGGGTAAGCCATACCGATACGAGTACCAACTTTATAGTGAACACCCGGACAAGCTGTGAGGCTTACATTAGATTGCTGTTGATATACAGTTACGATATCAGAGCCACCGAACTGGAAGTAAGAGATCTCTTCACCCTTGTGGAGGTAACGACCTGCTTCAGCTGTCATGATGATAGAAGAAACTTGAGCCATACCCATCGGGAGAACTGCTACGAGACCTATCGGGCTGTCGATAACCACGAGACCACGAGTCTGTTGGAATTGGTATCCCGGAGTGTCAGGAATATCGAACTGACGTTTCATAACAACTTTCTTCTTTCCGTTAGGATCACCCGGAATAGGTTCAGCGCTTACCTGGAGGTAGCAGCAACCTTGAATTTCGCGAGATTCGAGCACTTTACCCATGATAGGAGTGTGCTGACGGTGATAGTCAGTTGTGTTGAGGAATGAGTGTGTCCAAATACCACCCATGAATTCATTTGCATAAGGGCTATCGGAAAGAAGTTCTTCGATTCTCCAGTCAAGACCTTTGATGTTTACATGAGAGTCTGTGTTAACTTCCCATTGACCATCGAAAGTAGAATCAGCCGGTGAAGTGAGGACACAAGGATCATCAATAGCAGCTATAGGACGATATCCAGGTTTTGTGTGACGGGCGAACATCTGGTTGAATGTCTTCCATCCACCACGAGGACAAGTATATTCTCCCATATTGTAACGAGGAGCATCGTAGAATGTCTTGATAGATTCATCAGAAAGAGAACCGGGTTGATCCATCCAAGCCCCGAGAGCGTCTACGTATTCACGCATCCATGCGCTGAGCGGAGTGAGGGCCGGTTGCTGGTTGTTAGGAACAACAGGATTTTGAAGTTCCTTAACAGGACTTTGATCAAGAAGGAAATAGAACTTAGCTATATGATCATAAACAAGAGTACCATAGTTATTTTCTACAGGTATCCAGCTTAATTGAGCGTCACACCATTTGAAATAGTCGTCAAGTGTCTTGATATCTTCGAAACCTTCTACATTTTCTGCGTCACATTTCTTAAGAGCTTCTTCGAACTTGCTTTGCCAATTGTTTTCGCGGATCAAATCAATCAATTTTTGAACCACGGGATGAAAATTTTGTGCCATTGTTTTTAATAATTTTTAGTTGGTTAATAATAGAAATTATTTTTTTGATTCAGCAATTTTAATTGCCTCTCTGAAAATAAAACAAATTGTATCTTAAATGGTTCACGTTATTTTTTATAAAATATGATAAGTCTCTATTTTTAACAATGTTAATATTAATCGTTTATGAATCTCGAAGATTAAACAAAATAAACGAAACCTTGAAAATAAGCGGCTGTTGAAAAAAAAGATGCAGCGGAAAAAATTTCCACTGCATCTAATTATTTAACTATTGATTAACTATTAGTCTTGGTTGAGATTTACACGTTTGAAGTCAACGATAACAAGACCTTTGGAAGTTTGATCAAGATATTGTCCTACGGTGATCTTAGCATCACGGTGGAATTCTTGTTCCATCAAGCAATTCTCTTTAAAGAATTTGTTGAGACGACCATTGGCGATGTTCTGGATCATAGCTTCGGGAAGATTAGCAGCCTTTGCAGCAGCTGTTTCAGCAGCAATTGCACGAGCTTTATCAGCTTCTTCCTGAGTCAACCAACCCTTAGTGATGTTGGAGTTGATATGATCTTCGCTGTCAACAAGGTTAGGATTGATACCGGCTTTTTTGAGAGCCACTTCCACAGCCTTCTTAACTTGTTCTTCTTTAGTTTTCTCAATGGCGATGTTAAGTTCGTTGTCGATGATTTCTTTCTTAACATGGTCACGGTCAACAGCCACAGGATTCATAGCAGCCACTTGCATAGCGACTTCGCGGCCTACGGAAGGATCGATACCTGCAACAGAAAGACCAACGATAGTAGCCAATTTGTTTCCGAGGTGATCGTAGCCGGCTACAGAAGGAGCCTCCACATATTCATATGCACCGAGTTCCATCTTTTCACCTGTTTTTCCGATTTCATCTGTGATGTTTTCCTCAACAGTTCTTCCGTTGAGATCAAGAGCCTTCACTTCATCGAGAGATTTAGCTGAAGCCTTAACAGCTGCGTCAAGTATAGCTTTTGTGAGAGCACGGAAAGATTCGTTCTTTGCAACGAAGTCGGTTTCACACTTAAGAGCTACGATTGCAGCGAAACCTTCTTTCACTCCGCTTAATACACAACCTTCAGCAGCTTCACGATCTTCACGTTTAGCAGCAACGGCCTGTCCTTTTTTACGAATAATTTCAATGGCTGCTTCAATATTGCCGTCAGTTTCAGCGAGGGCATTCTTACAGTCCATCATACCTGCGCCGGTCAAAGTGCGCAGTTTCTTTATATCTTCAATAGATACTGCCATGGTAAATGAAAAAATTAATAATTATTATTCAGCAGTTTCTTCAGTTTCCTCCACTTCTACAGTAGCTTCTGCAGGAGCAGCTTCTTTATTTTCATTTCTGCGCATGCGGCGACGTTTGCCGGGAGCGGCTTCAGCATTAGCTTCAGCCTTATCTTCTTCTGCTGAATCAAGTTTTTCAACTTTTCTTTCCTCAAGACCTTCAGCCATAGCTGCACAAACAGTGTCAAGGATCAGATCGATACTCTTAGAAGCATCATCATTAGCAGGGATGATGAAATCGATATCCTCAGGATTTGAGTTAGTATCAACGATACCGAAAACAGGAATACCGAGACGTTTTGCTTCAGCCACAGCAATGTGTTCTTTCATAACGTCAACAACGAAAAGAGCGTTTGGAAGACGAGAAAGGTCAGCGATAGAACCGAGGTTCTTCTCAAGTTTAGCCCTTTGGCGAGTGATCTGAAGTTTTTCGCGTTTTGAAAGATTATCGAAAGTTCCGTCCTTGCTCATTTTGTCAATGGTAGTCATCTTCTTCACAGCCTTACGGATAGTGGGGAAGTTTGTGAGCATACCGCCCGGCCAACGTTCAGTTACGTAAGGCATGCCAACAGAATTAGCGTGGTTTTCGATAGATTCTTTAGCCTGTTTTTTAGTTGCCACGAAAAGCACCTTTCTACCGCTTTTTGCTATTTGTTTAAGAGCGTTTGCAGCTTCATCCAATTTAGCAGCTGTTTTATAAAGGTCGATAATATGAATACCGTTACGTTCCATAAAGATATAAGGAGCCATAGCGGGGTTCCATTTACGTTTGAGGTGGCCGAAGTGACATCCGGCATCAAGGAGTTGTTCAAAACTTGGTGTTGCCATTTTGTTTTTTTGATTTTTGTGGATCGATTCGATCCGTTGTTTACATTCTTTTTAAATTTTTGTTGAAATCCAACCTGCGGGTAGGAACTGGCGCTCATCCCGCAAGTTTAGATACTAAACAGATTCTTTCGAGATCAAGCCGCATTAACGTTTTGAGAACTGGAAGCGTTTGCGAGCTTTAGGACGACCCGGTTTCTTACGTTCAACAACACGAGCGTCGCGAGTCATGAACCCTTCAGAACGGAGAGCGGGTTTGTCTTCAGGATTGATCTTAACCAAAGCTCTTGCGATAGCGAGACGAAGAGCTTCAGCCTGTCCTTTAAAACCGCCACCATCGATATGGGCAACGATATCATATTTACCTGCTGCTTCAAGCTTATTGAGAGGTTGAAGCACAACATATTGAAGTATAGAAGAGGGGAAATATACTTCAAGGGGTCGTTTGTCGATAACGATGTTACCGCTACCTTCAGAGACATAAACTCGAGCCACGGCAGCCTTACGGCGGCCCACTGCATTTACTTTATCCATCTTCTTCTATTATTTCATTTTGTTGATATCGATTACCTTTGGATTGTTGGCCGCATGTGGATGTTCCGGACCATTGTAAACGTACATATTGTTGATCAATGCACGACCGAGAGGGCCTTTCGGGAGCATACCTTTGAGCACCTTAATAAACAATGGATGCTTACCTGCCTTGATAGTCTTTTTGAAAGATTTCTCCATTAGATCGCCGGGAGTGAAAACACGTTGTCCACCCGGATAACCGGTGTAACGGAGATATTCGCGTTTGTCCATTTTACCGTTGCTCATCACCACTTTGTCAGCGTTAATGATGATAACGTTGTCGCCACAATCCATGAAAGGAGTGAAATCGGGTTTGTTTTTACCACGAAGGATTTTAGCAACTTTAGAGCAGAGACGGCCTAAAACCTGACCTTCCGCATCTATAACCACCCATTCCTTTTCAATAGTAGCCGGGGTGGCTGATTGAGTTCTGTAACTTAAAGTATCCACTTTATTATTTATTTACAAATTCCTAATTTTATTGTGCACAAGGCACAAATCAAGTCATCCACATAAGACAGACTGAAGGCCAAATCAGGTTCTGCTCCGTGGTTGACGTAATAACTGGATATAATCGGCACTGCAAAATTAATGAAAAAAAGTTATATAACAAAAAAAGCCCGAGATTTCTCTCAGGCTTTGATTAAGGGGGCGATTACCTACTCTCCCGCTTTCGCAGTACCATCGGCGTTGCAAGGTTTAACTTCTCTGTTCGGAATGGGAAGAGGTGGAGCCCTTGCGCTGTCATCACCTTAGTATCTTCGATAAAGTGTAAAGTTTAAAGTGTAAAGTCTAAATACAGTCACCTCTCTCTTTCCACCTTCCGTATAAGTCGGAAAGGCACACAATGGAAGCCGCAAGAACAAGAAACATCCGAGAGGCAAACAAGCCTCGATTGAGTCGAATATCCAGAGCCTAAAGTTTCCCGATGTAGGAATTTCTTATACCCTTTCATCTTTAAACTTTAAACTTTAAACTCTAAACTTTATAATTTCTTTTTCCGGAACATCTCGGGCAATTAGTACCGCTCGGCTCAACGTGTCGCCACGCTTGCACCTGCGGCCTATCGACGTCGTAGTCTTCAACGGCCCTTTGACGAGATCTAATCTTGGAGCCGGCTTCGTGCTTAGATGCTTTCAGCACTTATCCTG
>JAFLTP010000033.1 GCA_022510405.1 Muribaculaceae bacterium
TGGAAGATGTTGTCAAAGGGTTTGAGTTAGGGGCAAATGATTATATTAGAAAACCCTTTCAAATTCTTGAACTTGTAGTACGAATCAAGGCGTTATTGAAAAGATTTACCGGGAACAAAACTGAGAATGAGGTTGTTAATATAGGCGATGCCGTATTGGATTTTGTCTCTCAAAAACTTACGTTTGTAAATTATGAAGTTGAATTGTCTCACATTGAAGCGGTTATTCTGTATGAAATGTTTAGTCATCCAAACGAAGTTGTCGAGGCAAAGACTTTGATGTTCCGTATTTGGCAAAACGATGATTATAATAATCTGAACAGGTTACATGGTTTCGTTTATAAACTTCGGAAATACCTTGAAAAATCCCAAAAATTACAACTTTTAAATATAAGAGGAATCGGATATAAATTATCCGTCTCCCTTTGACATAAAAAATTATTATTTTTTATTTCTTTTTGGAGTTTCGTTTTTCATTCCAATTATCACGGAATTCTTTCCATTCCTTTTTCCTTTTTTTATTAGATTTATAAGAAGAAATACCCGTAATTCCCTTGACAATATTGAGCATTCTGTTTCCAAGAGAAAAATTATTATTCTTCTTTCTTTCATAGCGAAAGCGTGGATCATCTTTCCAGGAAAGAATAATCTGTTGTTTGTCTATATTCTCAACCCTATCCATCAAAGAAAGAATATTGGGTTGAAGTTCCGGGGCTTCGTAGGCTTCATATATTTCAATTTCATCAGTATTGAAATTATGTTTCTCCCATTTTTTAGCTTCTTTTAAAGAAATAAATTCCTTGTCAAGGAAATATACTTCAGCATAAGTGCTGACATAATAATCTTCATCGGGCCGATTAAACCTGAAGAGAGAATGACCTCTTCCCACAGATTCTATATTGAAAGAATAATTAGTGAGATCATTTGGTAAAAGTAAATCTCCCGTTACATTCTCATAACCAAAATGGACTTTAAAATTTTCGAAATCTATATTATCTTTTAAATAGCCTTTAATATCAGGCACCCATCTTCGGGTTAATGTGTCTGCCAAAACATTGATATCAATTGCGATTTTATCTTTGTTTTTATTCCAAATTTCAGAATGACTATATTTCCCTTTTAAAGTGTCGGATCCAATTTCAGTCCTTATCAAATTTTCATTTATAGGCATTAGTGGATTGACACCAATCCAGTCAGACCATGAAAAATGATGGTCGCATTCATCACTCACACTGTCCAACCCTTCTGAATTTCTGAAATGATAGTAAGATTTGGAACTTAAAATCCGAGGTTTGGTCCATCCTTTATATTTCAATTTTATATCCTGAGGCACCATGAAGTCAACCATCTTTTCTCTAAAAAGGAAAATAGTGTCGGTATACGTGGTTAGAGAAGAATACTCCCTTACATAAGCCAACATATGCAAAATGCTTTTCTGACGTGTAGCTACAATCACTTCCGGTAATTCAAAATAATTTTCCTGAAGAAAAACAGTATCTTGATTTAGATTTTCAATCTCTTTTTCCTTAAATCCCATATACCTGACTGTAACAGGGAGATTGTTGGGAGAGATATAAGAAGATTTACCATTACTATTGCATATACCTAATAAATTTCCCTTGTAGTCGAATATTGAGGCATTAGGTAACGGCAATTTGCTAATGGAATCAGCTACAACAAAATGATTACTTTGTCCCAAGATATTTGAGATAAAACAGAGTAAAAACAATGTCAATAACCTATGTCTTAAATAAAATTTCAAAACTATTATTAAGAAAAGATCATTCTTAAGATCTGTCTTTTGACCTGATAAAATTAACCATTTCTTCGGGATTTTTACAAACCAGTACTTACTTATCCCGATTTTCTTTCTTTTCTCTTGCTTTGTTAACAATGGCACTCCAGAGGTTGAGAGAACATTAATATTGAGAATAAGAGTTTTGGAGAAAATGATAGGTTAAAAATTAAAAAAATTGAGTAAATTCGCTGAATATATTGATTAAAGGAAACATAGAGAGGTAATAGTTTATTACTACAGAAATAAAAAATAGAGCTTTATGAAAAAACTTTACAAATTGATTTTTAGCCTGTTGTTGGTATTGGTCCCAACTCTTTCTTTTGCGGAAGAATTTGTGGTGGGAGATATCAAATACGAAATATTATGGGACTCTAATTCTTGGGATACACCAATAGGAGTAGGAGTTAGTGGAGCGTCGAAAGAATATCTTAGTGAAATAACCATTCCTTCTGCTGTATCTCCGGATGGCGTCATAAATTATGAAGTATTGGAAATCCTTCCCTCTGCCTTCCAGGAATATTCAACATTAAAAAAAATAGTATTACCATCCACGCTTAAATATATTCGAAGTAATGCCTTTTCCGGATGCTTTCTATTGTCATCAGTAACACTTCCGGAGTCGTTGATATCTTTGGAATATTGTTGCTTTTCCGGATGCACATCATTAAAGGAAATAACGATACCTGCCTTTGTCACGCAATTTGATTTTAGTGCCTTTATAGGTTGCACGTCAATGATAGGTATTGATGTGGATCCTGCTAATCCCGAATATTCCTCTTTTGATGGAATTGTTTATGACAAGAGCGGAGAGAAACTTTATACATGTCCTCACGGAAAGACGAGCGTAACATTTCTCGAATATGTAAAAGAAATTTGTTCGGAGGCCTTCCGCGATTGCATAATAGAGGGGGATCTAATGATTCCGCCATCAGTTGAAAAAATAGGTCATTATGCATTTGGTGGATGCTCTAGACTGGAATACGTTGAAATGGGAGACAAAACGATTGATCTTGAAGATCAAGTTTTTTATATGTGTAGTGCAAAGAGAGTTAAGTTAAGCAATAAGTTGAAGGTATTGCCAAACAACACATTTGCATGGAGTGGACTTGAGAATATTGAATTGCCTGAAACATTGGAGGTGATAGGATCATGGGTATTCCAAGAATGTAAGTTAACAAATCTATTGATTCCTGATAACGTAACAGTTATTGGAGAAGGCACTTTCGATCATTGCAGCATAGAAAGTTTAGTTTTACCTCCAAAATTGGATTATGTGAGTGCCGGTTTGTTTAGAGACAGTCAGTTAAAAGAGATCTTTTTACCCGCTTCAATTAAAATAATCGCTTCAGAAGCGTTTCAAAGAAGCCTGATAACGGAGGTTACTTTACCTAAAAATTTGGAAAACATATATAAGGATGCTTTCAATGCGTGTCAGGAATTAAAAGTTATATATTCAGAGAAGGCAACACCTCCAACAGCATATCTAAGTTTTGATGAAAGAGAATATCAGGAAACAACACTAATAGTTCCTGAAGGATCGGAAAATAAATATAAAACTACGGATCCTTGGAAAAATTTCGCATTCATCCATGAATCGAATTATATAGGATTGCAGAAAGTAACCATCCAGGCACCGTCCAAGATTCTTGGAGTGGGTGAAACCATGCAATTAAATGCAGATATTGAACCATTCAATGCCTCCGATCCGGTTGTGACATGGGAGGTGATTGAAAATGAATCTTGTGTAGAAATCGACAGCGAGGGATTATTGACCGCTAAAGAGGCAGGAAGAACGCGGATAAAGGTTATTGCTCAGAATAGTCTTGGATATTCTGAAGATGAGATGGAGCTATTTGTGGGAGAAATTAAAATTGAAAATATTCCTGACCAACCTATAATAGTGGGTGAAGAATATCAATTGGGTAAGACTCTTAATCCGGAAGAGATCGGCGGTGAAAATGTGGTATGGATTTCTTCGGATGAGAATGTAGCGACTGTAAATTCAGAAGGAGTTGTGACTGCCAATGGAGCAGGCATCACAGAGATAACAGTTTATCTCCAGGATTATCCCGAAATTTTTTCTACATGTGAGATCACAGTTGACAATGTGCAAGTGGAATGGATAAACATAATCAATCCAATTTCCGATTTAACAGTGGGTGATAGTTATCAGTTTGAAATAGAGATTTATCCTGAGAATGCATTTTACGATAGTTTGAAATGGAGCTCTTCGGATGAGAATGTAGCTACTGTAAATTCAGAAGGAGTTGTGACTGCCATTGGGGCAGGCACAACAGAGATAACAGTTTATGTCAATGATTATCCCGACGTTTTTGCAACATGTGAGATTACAGTTGACAATGTGCACGTGGAATGGATAAATATAGTCAATCCAATTTCCGAGTTAAAAATTGGTGAAAGTTATCAGTTTGAATTAGAGATATATCCTGAGGAAGCAGTTTACGATAGTTTGACATGGAGCTCTTCAAATGATAATGTTGCCATCGTAGACCAAACCGGTTTAGTGAAGGGAATTTCGGAAGGATATGTATTTATAAATGTATACTGTGATGACAAGTGGACCACCTGTGGATTCAGTGTAGTAGAAGACGCAGGAGTTGAAGGTTTGATATCAAATCCTGAAAACAAGGTTACTATATACAGTATCGATGGCGTTTTGATAAAGAAGGATTGTAAGATTGAGGATTTGAAGAGATTGGAAAAGGGGGTTTACATTATTTCCTCCGGGAAAGAGAGATATAAGGTTTCAATATAATCTTTACTCGCACGGAGAGGGAAACCCATAGTTTTCAAATCCAAGAGAACAATGGCATGCTGGAGACGGCGTGCCATTATATTTTCACAGCGGATGAAAAAATAATTAAAGGGATAGCCCGAGGCCTAACATAAGTGAGGATTGTTGATAGAAATTGCGTAGCTGATAGCCGACATTGAGGAAGATATTACGGCAGAGATAGGTTTTGAGAGTGATGTTTTGATAAAAGTTTCGGTTTTCCCAAGGTGCTATAATGTTATAGCCGATACCGATATTTAAAGCAAAGATTGGCATTTGAAGTTCACCGTGTGCAGAGATGCCACAAGAAATCTGTCGAAAAAAGTTAGGTGTGGTAAATCGGATATCTTGAGTGGTTGAACCTTCGATGTAATTTCGTTTCATATCGGAGCTTTGATCCCATTGAATGTCTAAAGATCCACCAACACGCCACCAAGTGTTAAGATTGAACATTGGGGCAAACGAAATTCCGGCACAAGCGAAATGTCCGGGCAACAGAACCGGTTCTTCACCACCTCTATAAACTCTTTTGCGTGATGCGCCCCAAAGAGAGATGTCATATTCCAATTTTTTCTTTTTAATAGTGTCGGGTAGTACATCGGGGAATCCATTTTCCAAAGGATTCAAGGTGTATACCAATCCTACACGTAGGCCGAAAGAATTTATCCCCGGATTAGGGAAGGAGGTGTTGCCGTTGGAGAAATGTGAAACCCCGACACCACCGAAAATACCTGTATTTTTATTCAATTGCCATAGTAAGGAAAGATTCAGATTCAGGTATGCATTTACATGACTGCCGACAGTGAGATTGAAATATTTAGTTTCTTCGCTCCAGGGTTTCCAACCAAAAGAGGCACCGAAATTCCATTCATAGTTAAGGCTAAACCCTTTTCCAAATTTATAAAATGGAGCTCCCTGGAAAATGTATGCAAGGACGGGATACCCGATGTTTTTATAAGCTTTGGAGAAACCTTGTGACTCAGCTACCCCAAGATTAAGGACTCCAACCGATATTCCTTGATAACCCCCCGGGAAATAATTTCTGATGTGAGGATTTGTGAAAGAGAAACTGTATCTTAGATTAACAGGGATTGCAGAGTGTACGTAGATTTTTTCATTTGAAGGTATTTTCTCCCTGATATCATCATCAACTGAAGAAACCACGTAATCGATACCGGTGGAAAAAGAGAGGGAATGAATTAAGGGATGAGATATTGAGGATGAGAGTGAGATGGAATCGGTTGTAGCACATTGCGCTACAACCGATGTTATAACAAATATTAAAACGAAGAAAAATCTCATCAGATAGAGTCGGCACCGGGAGGGGTGGTGGTTTGGACATCGTTGGAGGTGTTTTGGCCTGTGGGAGCCGGATCTTTGAAAAGACCATCGAGATATTTCTCTTGGAACCGTTGCATAATTTCCCAAAGGTTAGGAACGAAGAGCGTACCGAATATGGCATTCATGGCCATACCGAACACCACCGCAAATCCGAGGTCAATACGGCTGTTGGCACCGGCACCGGTAGCAAACATCATAGGCATTACACCGAAAACGAAAGCACAAGCTGTCATAAGGATCGGACGGAAACGAATCACACCGGCATCATGTGCGGCCTTGGCAATATCAACACCACTTTTTCGGAAATCCATTGCGTATTCCACGATAAGGATAGCATTCTTTGCCGACATACCCAAGAGCAAAATCAAACCGATCTGGGTATAAATGGTGAGGGATTGTTTCATAATGATGCAACCGAGTATGGTACCCAAAATTGCCATAGGCATACTTAACACAACTGCAATTGGAGAAGTCCAGCTCTCATATTGGGCTGCAAGTACCAGGATTGTCATTATTATCGCGAATATAAAGACGAAACTGATGGTGGTGCCGGACTGAGTTTCCTGATAAGCTATACCGGTCCAGGCATATGAAAAATTTCTACCGAGGGTTTCGTGCACAATTTCCTCCATTGCCTTGATGCCTTCCGAAGAACTTACACCACTTGCAGGAGTGGCTGTCAAAGAGGCGGTTGTGTACATATTGTAACGAGAAACGCTCGGTTCACCCATCATGGGTTCAACTTTAGCGAAAGTGCTGAATGGTACCATTTTGCCGTCGGAATTTCTAACTGAAAGGCTTGGAATTGATTCCACCGTGGCTCGCGACGGACCGTCACCTTGAACTACAACCCTGTAAATCCTACCGAAATCTATAAAATCGTTTACATAAGTGGAACCCATATATGATGAAAGGGCATTATAGACATCCTCAATGTTCAGACTTTGAAGCTCCACACGGCTACGGTCGATATTGATGGCGTATTGTGGAACGAGTCCTGTCCACAACGAGGTAATCTGTTTGATTCGACTATCCTTGGCCGCAGCCTCTTGAATTTCTGCCATGGCATCCATCATGGCAGCGGTACCCAGGTTGTTGATATCCAGCAACTGCATCTGCAAACCCGATGAAATACCCAATCCGGGGATTGCCGGAGGATTTATAGAGAAGATAATAGCTTCTTGATATTTTTCCGAAATACGGTCGACCATTTCAATCACCTTGTCGACACTTCCTTTCTTGCCTCGTTTACTCCAAGGCTCGAGAATCACGAAATAGGATCCATAATTCGACAAGGCTCCGGCTCCCATCATTGAATATCCGGCCACTGACATCACATCCTTTACATAAGGAATTTTCTTGATTTCAGCCGAAAGGTCATCCACAATCTGTTCCGTTCTCTCAAGTGAGGCTCCATCCGGAAGTTGAATCGAAGTCATGAAGTAACCTTGGTCTTCGGCCGGAATATAACCGGAAGGCCATTTCACAAGTCCGTAAAATGCTACCCCCGAAATTATGAAATAAATGATAATGGAAATAAAGGGATGAGCCAACATTTTAGAAGTAAGCTTTCCATATCCGTCTTCAGTAGCTTTAAAACCTTTATTAAACCATTTAAAGATAAAGAACTTGGTAGGTTTCCTCGGAGTCAGGAACAGGGCACATAATGCCGGGGTTAAAGTAAGGGCATTAAAACCGGAGAACGCAGTTGAAACAGCAATAGTCAGGGCGAACTGTTTGTATAACTCACCTGTGATACCGCTTATGAAAGCCGTGGGAATAAACACAGACAGGAGCACCAACACTTCACCCACCACAGGCCCTTGTAGTTCCCTCATAGCTTTTTCAGCCGCTTGTCGTCGTGTCATCAGACCTTTGTCGACAATACGCGAGCAGTCTTCAACCACCACGATAGCGTCGTCCACCACAATAGCGATGGCAAGTACAAGACCGAAAAGAGTGAGAGTGTTAAGCGAGAAATCCAGAATCTTCATTACAGCGAAAGTGGCTATCAAAGAGACAGGAATTGTGATCATAGGGATTATAACGGCCCTCCAATTCTGCAGGAAGATAAGGATCACCACCATCACAATTAGTGTTGTTATGATGAAAGTGGAGAATACATCGTCAATGGAGGCGTTTACATAATCCGTGGCATTTAACACCACATCATAATGTATACCCTCCGGGAAATATTGAGAAAGTTCTTCAAGTCTCTTCAGTGTACCATTGGCCACTTTAAGTGCATTGGCTCCCGGACGTTGCGCCACACCGATAAGTGCAGTTTCCCTGCCATTGATTTTTGAAACTGCTGTGTAGTTGGTACTGCCGAGTTCAACATTCGCCACATCTTTCAGGCGTAGGATTCCATTACCATCAGTCCTTAGAATAATGTCACCGAACTGATCAGCGGTTGTAAGTTGTCCTTTGGTAGTAAGTGTAAACGAGAAAACCGCATTGTTATCACCGGGTGGATTACCTACGGAGCCGGGAGAGACCTCGATATTCTGTGCCTCGATAGCTGCAGCCACGTCCGCCGGAGTTATATTCCTAACTCGCATACGGTATGGATCCAGCCAAACTCGCATACTGTATTCACCACCACCGAAAGCGTTGACAGCACCTACACCTTCCACACGAGAAAGGGCATCGGTGATATTAAGCTGGGCATAATTGGTTAGATATAGTGCATCATATAGTTGAGGATCATCTGAATTAAGAGAGATAAAAAGCACATTTTCGGTACTCTCTTTCCTGACATCGATACCTTCTTCGGAAACAACCGACGGAATCTGAGCACTTGCCTGGGACACTCGGTTTTGCACCTCGACAGCTGCATCATCCAGGTTGACGTCATTATGGAACGTCACTGTAAGGCTATAACTTCCGTCGGAACCACAAGTGGAACTCATATAAAGCATGCCTTCCACACCGTTAACATGCTCCTCAATTGGAACCGCAACAGCCTTTGCAACAGTCTCGGCGTTTGCTCCGGGATAGGATGCTGACACTGAGACAGTGGGAGGTGAAATGTTATCTGGATATTGTCCGATAGGAAGGGTTTTGACGGTGAGTATACCGGCAAATATCATGAGCAACGCCAGGACGGTTGCGAATATGGGACGATCTATAAAAAACTTTGAAAACACTGTGTGAGTTTTGAGTTGTAAGTTTTGAGTTGTAAGTTAGTTAGTGAGGATTGGTTTGACCTTTTCGCCGGCACGGACGGTAAGCAAGGCTTTGGTTATGTATTTGTCGCCCGGCAGGATACCTTGATTGATCACACGGAGAGAATCTTGGTAAATTTCACCAACATCTATACGACGTTTAACAATGGTATTAGAATCGTTTACCACATACATATATTTTCCGATCTGATCTGTTGCGATTGAGGCATTCTTTACGAGAACAGCCTTTGGATTTTCACCATATGGAAGAGAAATGGTGACATACATTCCTTCCTTGAGTTCGTTGTCGATATTGGTAATTTTACCTTGGAGCATGAGAGTACCCGTGGAACGGTCGACAGCAGGTGCGATATAAGTAAGGTCGCATGCATATTCGTTTTTAAGGGTCTCCTGAAATTTCAGAGGAACGTTTTTGTAAAGGACATCATCAATCTTTTTTTGTCCGGCAGTCATTTTTTCATATCTTGCATCCTCTACTTCGAAATTTACATAAAGATGTGTATGGTCGTAAATTTCAGCAAGCACAACCGGAGAATCTGCCCCGGTGATATAATTCCCAATGCTTAGTTTATTGTTGGTGATATATCCGGAAATAGGAGCTGTGACTGTGCAATATCCATAATTAACCTGAGCGGTGTGAAGTGCGGCCTTGCTGTCGTTGACACTTGCCACAGCCTGGTTATAATCGCTTTCCGCTTGCAGAACCTCCATCTTAGAGACTGCATTGTCTTCGAGAGCTTTCAAAACAGCGGCATAATGCGACTTAGAGTATTCAAGATTACTTTCATTGCTTTTAAGAGTGGCTTCTGCACGATGGAGAGCATCTATGTAGAGCGTGGGATCGATGGTGAACAAGACTTGACCTTTGTTGACAAACTGTCCCGATGAATAATTCATAGTTTCCAGCCGTCCGTTTACCAAACCTACCACCTGAGCATAATATTCTGCGGTGAGATAGCCGGGATATGTGCTGAAGAGTACCACAGAATCGGTGTAGGCTTCAGCCACTGCAACGGGACGTTCCATATCATTGTAACCCTCTTTTTTGGTTTTATGGCAAGACAGAAGAGAAAGGCAAAAAACAGCTAAAAGAGGAGTCTTTAAATATTTAGAAAATCTCACATTCATGGGATAAAAATTTATTTATTTTGGAAAGATTGCCAGCCACCTCCGAGTGACTTATAAATTGTGACAAGTGCGGAAAGAGCCTCACCTTGCATTTCCACCAGAGTGTTCTGGTTGGTCAGCCAACTTATCTGCCCGTCGACCACATTTGTGAACATAGTAAGTCCACTTCTGTAAAGTTCAAAAGAGAGTTCCATACTTTTCTTACTTTCCGCCACCACTCTTGTTTGTAGTTCGATTGCATTTAAAAGTGAGGCATAAGAAATAAGCGCGTTATCCACTTCCTGCACGGCAGTCATGACTGTAAGGTTATATTGGTCGATTGCGGACTCGAGTTGGAGTTTACTTTCCGACAAAGCGTAATTTCTTGAAAGACCTTCGAAGAGTGTCCAACTAAGTTGCGGAGCGATAGAATATTCCAAAGAATTCTTAGTGAAAAGACTCTTACCATTATGAGAAGCAGTGCCTATATCACCGGTGATAGCGAGGGTAGGGAGGAAGTCTTTTTTAGCGACACCGACTGCGGCGGCATATTCTGCCAGTTCCATTTCGGCTTCCACGATATCGGGACGTCGACGCAAGAGTTCTGCCGGGATGCCTATGTCGACAGTCTGTTGGTATACCGGTAAAGAGGTATTGTTGGAATCAAGAAGATCGTTGATTTGACCCGGGTATTCTCCAACGAGAATAGCGATTGAATTTTTCATGGTAGACACATTTGCCTCAAGGGTAGGGAGAGTGGCTTCGGTTTCATATAAGACAACCTTAGCCTGAGTCACATCGAGCATATTGCCCAAGTCGGCATTGAATCGAGCCTCGGTGATTTTACACACCTCCTTTTGAGACTCGATATGTTGTTTGGCCACCCGCAGTTCCTCTTCATATGTGCGGAGTTCCATGTAGGCAGTCGCGACACTTGCACAAAGGCTCACCATCACCGCATCATAATCAGCACGCGCCACATTATAAGCGGCTTTTTTCTCTTTGACATTGGAATAAACACGTCCGAAGACATCTATTTCCCAACTCATAGAAGCACCAAGGGAGAAATATGAAGACTTTATTCTTTCGGAATCGTAATTGTAGAGTTTACCGCTTTCCTGTTCTTTAGTGTAACCTGCAGAAAGGGAAATTGTGGGATAATAATTTGCCTTTGCCATTCCAATTTCCTTGGAAGCCATTTGAATTCTTTTGAGGGCGGATGCCACATTATAGTTGTTGGCAATAGCCTTGTTTATGAGCTCAGTCAAAACAGGATCGTTGAAAGAGTTCCACCAGGCATCGTCACATGGCAAAGTTTGAAAATATTGTTGTTGCATTTGCCAGGTTTCAGGCAAAGGAGACTCCAAATAATCCTTTTCTTCAGCCAACATCAGTGTAGGAAAGCAAACTGAAAGACAGAAAATTATAAATGCAATTTTTGAAGACGAGACATTCATGATAAAAGTGAAATCTACTTGCAAATATAATAAAAAAAATAGAGGTGTAAGAAAGTTACACCTCTATAAATTCTATATTTTAAATAGTTATCAATTTGGACCATAGAAGAAACAAACCCATATCACGAGGAAAATAATAAGTATGCCGGCGATACCTAAAATCCACCAGGAACCTGCTGAGCCCCACCAAGAATTTGGTCCCATTTCGGGAGAAGTTTCAGCGAAATTACGGATTTCTTCCTGCATTTCTTCCTGGATAGCCTCTTTAGATTCCAATTCAGCTTTTTCCTCAGCAACTTTAGCTTTCTCGTCAGCCAATTCAGCCTTGAGTTCTTTGTTATCTTTATCTGCCATAGCTCTAAAATTTAAAAGGGTTATTTAATTATGTTTTATTATATTAACAAAAAGCGGTGAGTAAAGTTTAAAGAGTAGAGTTTAAAGATTAAAGTTTAAAGTGCAAAGAGTAAAGATTAAAGATTAAATTTATAGGGAGAAACGGACTGAGAGTCCAACTTCGATGCCTCTACCTCTTTGTAGGAATTCGTTTCCCATTGATTTGAAATAGAAAGTGTGGTAGAAAGTATCCGTGAGGTTTTTACCCCATGCCTTCAGTTCCCAGTTTTTTAATTGCCAAGTGATTGAGGCTCCAAGTTGAGCATAGAAATTTTGTTTGATAGTGTTTTCTTCGTTCCAGAAAATCGGACCCGTGCCCCTAACATTCAGGTCGAAAATCAATTTTGAAAACTTCTTTTTGGAAAGATTTAAGTTATAGAGTCCTTGAGCAAAGAAAGTGTTTGAAGGTACGTATGGAAGCCATTTTCCCGAGAAATCATTTATACCATTGAAAAATTTAGTGAATTTGGCATGAGTATAGCCGTAGCTAAGATTGAATTGAAGGTTTTTTGTTATTTCGAGAGAACCGGAGAATTCTGCGCCATAGCTTCTTGTTTTTCCGGCATTCGTCATAATACGTCCGGTTGTTGTGCCATCGGGGAACATAGTCAATTGTTGGTCGCGGCAATCTATGTAGAAAACTGTCGCTTCCATACCCAAGCCAATTTCCGGGAAATAAAGATGAGAACCAAGTTCATAGTTCCAACTTTTTTCTGGTTTATAGGCCACCACATCCTCTATATCGTATTTAGCACCAATCCCCATAATTCCCATGAGGCGTTGTTGGAGCACATCACTGAACATTTGAGTGTTGAAACCACCGGCTTTGTAACCTTTCGAGAACTTTGCGTAGATATTTCCCCTCCCGTTTTCAAAATTGTACATAACAGCCACCTTCGGAAGGAGAGTCAAAAAATCCTTTTTTAATTTACCGGTATCATCAATGTCTATATCTACATGTCTATAAGGTTCCAACATATCTCCTACCTTATGAAAGATTTCATAACCGGTATTGCAAAAACTACGAAATTTGAGGTCAGAACGTTCATAATCCAGACGGAGACCGGCTGAGAAATTCCAATTTCCGAGTGTGTATTCTGATTCATGATAAACAGCGAACCCAAAAGTTGGAATTGTGAACCAACTGTTTAAAACAAACATTCTGGTATCCCATTCAATTGGATAAGATTGATTGGCCGCATTACGATGATCTTCTATCAAAGTTTTGATGCCGACATCTTTGAAAGTGACCGGAGCATCCATGTCAAGATGTTTATAGAATCCCATAGCTCCTGAAATCCAGCTATATCTATCTTGGAGAACTTTCCCTTTAAAAACCACTTCTTCAGTGAAAGAAGTCTCCTTCTTTTTTTGCGTCAACGTGAAGTAACTCTCGGGCAGGAAATCCTGGTCGAGAGTCATATTATCGTTGATATGTTGAACCGATGTTATTGAAGTGAGATTGAATTTCTCATGGTTGTAACCGATTGTCAATCCATCAGTGAAAGTGAAGCGACGATAAAAACAAGTGTCGTTGTATTCGATTTTACCGGTTCCAACATATTCATAAGGATATCCACCTTGTCTAAGCAAGTTTGCCCCTATGATATTTTGAATCTTCAAATTAGAAAGAGGATTGTATTGGAATTTGGAACGCAGTGAGAAATTGTTTTCCTTGTCTGTTTTAGCGTTGTTGTATTCGTTTCTGAAGAAGCCTTCGAGGTGTCCATAATCACCACTAATTGACAGAGCGGTTTTTTCAGAGAATTTATGATACCACCCAACATTGGCCCTCACCCTACCACCGTTTCCGGCTTCGAGGAAAGCTTTCCAGCCTTGGAAAACCATAGGGGAAAGTGTTGTTATGTTAATGACACCTCCCATGGTATTACGGCCATAGAGAGTGGACTGCGGACCTCTGAGCATCACTACGGAAGATATGTCGGAGATATCGAAATCGTAGGCATCTTTGTTTAGATAAGGCACATTATCGACATTGAGTCCAACAGAAGGTTGATCCATACGGGCCCCCAATCCACGTACATAGATAGTGGAAGTGATACGCGAGCCGTAATCGGGCATATAAAAATTTGGGACCACATCAGAAACGCCACGCATAGAAACTATTCCTAACTGTTGTATTTCAGGACCGGAAAGTACAGTGGAAGCCTCCGGTTCTTCACTCATTTCCAAAGTTTGCTTTACGGCTGTGATATTGATTTCTTTGAGAGTGACAAATAGCGAATCTTCGGGTATGAATTCAGCCGCTAATGCTCCCAATGAGGTTAGGATGAAAATTATATAGATTAAAAAGAGCCGTTTCATCAGTGCAAAACTAATCTATTTTTTTTAATTTTGTAAAAAATCTCAACCATGAAATCGATTAGAGAATTATATAGAATAGGAACAGGGCCATCTTCGAGCCATACAATGGGGCCGCGAAAAGCGGCTGAAATCTTTTTAGACAGTCATAAGCATGCTTCGGGATATGAAGTAGTGTTATATGGGAGTCTTGCAGCCACAGGCAAGGGCCATATGACTGATGTAGCTATCTTAGATGTTCTTGAAAAGTCGGATATGCCGGTGAATATCATATGGAAACCGGATGTATTTCTGCCATATCATCCCAACGGAATGACCTTCAGGAGCCTCAATGAGGCAGGTTTGCCATCTGATGAATGGACAGTTTTCAGTGTAGGTGGAGGTGCCATTGAGGAAGAGGGCACACATAAGCAGGGGAGTCCGGAAATCTATAACCGCAACACCATGACAGAAATTTTGGATTACTGTGAGAAGAGCGGAAGGTGTTACTGGGAATATGTGGAGCATACAGAGGGAAAAGATATCAACGACTTTTTAGCTGAAGTATGGGAGACTATGAAAGCGGCTGTGGAGAGAGGGTTGGTGACCGACGGTCGTCTTCCCGGACCTTTGAACCTCAGGCGTAAGGCAAGATCTTATCATATGCGAGCAGGAGGCTTCCGAGACAACCTAAGATCAAGAGGACTTGTATTTTCCTACGCCTTGGCTGTCAGCGAAGAGAATGCTGCGGGAGGAGTGATTGTTACAGCTCCAACCTGCGGAAGTTGCGGAGTAGTTCCGGCAGTTCTTTACCATCTATGGAAAAGTAGAAATTTCTCCGACCTTGAGATGTATCATGCATTGTCGACCGCAGCCTTGATCGGGAATGTGGTGAAACATAACGCAAGTATATCGGGTGCTGATGTAGGATGTCAGGGTGAAGTGGGAGTAGCTTGTGCCATGGCCGCAGGTGCGGCATGCCAATTGTTTGGAGGAACTCCGGCCCAGATAGAATATGCAGCCGAGATGGGTTTGGAGCACCATTTAGGGATGACTTGCGACCCCGTGTGCGGATTGGTGCAGATACCTTGTATCGAGAGAAACGCCTATGCGGCGGCCCGAGCACTCGACGCCAACATTTATTCCACTTTCTCAGATGGTCATCATAGAGTAAGTTTCGACAAACTTATCCAGGTAATGAAAGAAACAGGCCATGACCTGCCATCACTTTACAAAGAAACCGGAACCGGTGGATTGGCACGCGATTTCAAAGTGGAGCATGTGCAATAAATGAGCACATTTACAATACATACCCTCGGGTGCGGATCCGCACGTCCCTCACTGCGACATCAACCGTCGTGCACTGTAGTGGAACATCGGGGTTCTTTATATATGATTGACTGTGGTGAGGGCGCGCAATTGGCGTTCATGCGTCAACGGTTATCTTTTTCAAAGTTGCGGCATATATTTTTAACCCATTTGCATGGCGACCATGTTTTGGGATTACCGGGATTAGTCAGCACCTTGGCACTCAGCGGCAACGGTGGGGAACTTACAGTACATACCTTTGAGGAAGGAGCGCAACAATTGAAGCAAATTATAGATTACTTTTGCAGAGATACCCCCTTTAAATTAGATTTCAATATAATAAGGCCGGAAGAGAAGGTTATATTTGAAACAAAATCATTGACCGTGAGAACTATCCCCTTGGATCATAGGGTTGCAACCGTGGGATATGTTTTTGAGGAAAAACCGAAGCAGAGACACATAAATCCGGAGATGACTTCCTTTCATCAAGTGCCAATAGCCATGATGAAACGCCTAAAAGAAGGGGAAGACTTTGTGAAACCTGACGGCACAGTTATCCCCAATTCATGGTTGACCACTGATGCTGACCCCAGTTTATCATATGCTCATATAAGCGATACTGCCTATATGCCGGAAATTGCATCGAAGATCGGACCGGTGGATCTGCTTTTCCATGAAACCACGTATCTGGAAGATTTAGTGAAAGATGCTAAAGAAAGGGGACATTCCACAGCCAGACAGGCAGCGATGGTGGCACGTGATGCGGGTGTGAAACAATTGCTCACCGGTCATTATTCATCAAGATACAACGATGACACCCCATTTTTAAAAGAGGCGCAGGATATTTTTCCAAATGTGATTTTGAATAAGGAGGGGCTAAAGATAAACTTAGATTAGCCCCTAATTTAGAGTTTTTAACCGAATTTGGAGATTTTGCGAAGTTGGGGTTCGTTAAGGATTTTAATACGCCGCCCGTCTACCAGTATTAACTTTTCGGTAACAAAAGCTGTGAGAGTTCTAATGGCATTGGAGGTAGTCATATTAGAGAGGTTGGCCAAATCCTCACGGCTCATATAAATTTTAAGGGTTGCATCATCATCTTCGAGGCCATAGTTGTCTTCGAGAAGAAGCAATGCATCGGCAAGTCTGCCACGGATATGCTTTTGGGTAAGGTTAACAATCTTAGTGTCGGAACCTCCGAGATTGCGTGCCAATTCATGGATGAAGAACATAGCAAGGTCATTGTTGCTACGTATAATTTTTTCGACTACGCTCATAGGTATGCTCCCTAACGTGGAAGCTTCAAGCGCGGCACAAGACGACACATAATTTTCTTGAGCGAAATAAGCACGATAACCGAAATACTGAACGGGTCTGTAAAGTCTTAGAATTTGTTCGCGGTCTCCGATACCACTTTTATACATTTTGACTTTACCCTTAACGAGGCACCATAGGTTTTCGGGTTCCTCGTGTTCGGCATAAATAATTTGACCTTTCTTATATTGTTGAAGAGTGAAATTGTCGGTGATAAGTCTTTTTTCCTCGGGTTTGAGGACATCCCAGATGTCTGCCATCTCTTGACTCACCACCTGTTCCAAAGTGCTTTTCTTTAACATTTTTGCAAGTACATTAATCCCAAAATATGGTCAAAATATGTTTCAAAACACAAATTTACAACATTTAATTATAATAAAAAAATTTTGAAAAGGTTTTAACACAAAAGGCATCCAATTCAAAGAGAGGATGCCTTTTATAACCAATAATTTATGAATTATTTTAAGAAATTGCTGTTGAGATATTTTCCTTCGAAATGTCCTTTATATATTCCGGCCACCTGGAAATCCAGGGTTCCACGTGTGTAATATATATCTGTGGTTTGGAAAGTGATGTTATTGAATTTGAAGTTTTCATAAGGAGTAGTGGCCCCTGCTTCATATACATCAGGAATTATATCCTGGCCGGTGATTGTTACCCCATTGGCTGAGAAATTGACATCGAGACCTTGCGCGATGATACCCACTTTAAGAGGTTCGCGCTCATTGTCGGAGAATTTTGCGTTATACATCACCATAGTGGCAGTGTAAACATCCGAATCTTTTTCTTTATTAATAATGAATCGATAAGTGATAGTTTCAGTGGAGAAAGAGTGTGACTCACCCATCATATTATAAGAGGTGGTGGTTTCACCTAAAAAGAAAGAGTCGATCGGAAAAGTGTTGACTCTATAACGGGAACCGATATAATATCTTGCAACGGTTTCCATCATATTATTATTGGATGGTTTAAAGGTCAAATCACCAATTTCGGTTGAATCGGTATAGAAACCATAACGTCCGTTTTGATCTACATAAGAGGTTACACCGAGAATTTGCGAATTGTTAAGTTGAAGGCCTGTTGAACCGGCAGTGGCTGCAATATCTTTGAAATAGAATTCCACGCCATTGAATTGGCAGGATTGAGGGTCAGATGTGAATTCCAAAGAGGTGTTATTGGCGATGAGTGCGGGTGATGTTATCGAACCGCTAAAAGCATTGTCTCTATTTGTGATGTTAAAAACATACGTGCCCGGAAATACAGTAACGCCACCATCGGTTTCATCAGTGATGATACTGATTGCGGAACTGGGAAATTTTTGATTAATTTCGGAGTATCCGTCTGTTGAACAAGCAGAGAGGCCCAACATAGCGGCCGCTCCTCCAATGAGTAAAAATTTTTTCATTTTTAATTATTTGTTTTTATAATTAACGCTATGTTTTTCAGATTTATTACTAATCCCAATGAGAATTATAGGTTTCATTTTTCAATTCTTTAATCAACCGGGCAGTAGAGGGTTTTGTGACTAAATTCACTACCTGTTCGGGAGAGAGGGTAAAGGCCGGTTTGAAATCTTTAGAGGCAGCATATTCTTTGATAGACTGCAGCAACCATTTGCCTTCCGGATATTTGGCGGCCTGATTCATATCAGCAGACAGTATCAACAGTTTACCTTTACCGACATTGCATTCCAAGAGGAGAGAGAGCCTGAAATTGCGTTCCACATTATCAATAACCTCGATTATAGGGTCGAAGTCTTTTGGAAGACGATCGTAGATCAGAGGTCTGGAATTTGCGATTATAGGATACCATTGCCAATCGGTGTGACTTTCGGTAGGAAATTTAGCTAAAGCCGGATGTTCAGTATTTATGAAAAGTCCGAGTGTGCCTGGCGAAGGGGTAAGATTCATCTCATCACAAATTGAGCGATACATCCTATAGTTCCAAAAATCGGGAGTAAACAGAGGATTGAGGGAGGCTTTAGATACAGTTACAGAATCAGGGCACAGGATCACTTTTGCACCTTGGTCAAGAAGAATCAACGCTTCTGTGAGGTTATCAGTAACGGTAACGTTATTAACCTTAGGCGTTTTCTTTGGGAAAACCCAAAAATCGTAATTATTTGAGGCTTTATCCGATGAATTTATATATAAACTCATTTTTTTTGGAGAGGAAACCTTCGGCATTTTTAGATGGATTGTTTCATTTTCAATTACTCCGACACCGGGAATGGTTTCAATAGTTCCGTTAGAAAATTCAGTGGACCAAGATATGTCTGAAAGTGCATCCGGATTATCAGTGAAATTGACGGATAGAAATGGAATGTCGACAGTTTCATCTTCATAGAAACTGAATTTGGGAAATTCAGCAAGAAGAGCCAAGTCACCTGAGGATTGTCTCCATTCTTGCGGCGATATAAAACCCTTTGATTCCATAAACGGATTAAGTATACCTATCAATGCTGTGCCTTGGCCGGTATAGTCTTCGAGTCCGAACAATTCTATTCCTCCGATTCCCGGAGAACGTTGGGCAAGTTCCATCTCAGCCTTATATAATTTCGCGGCCCATTTACCGGAGGCATCTTTAAACCGGGAGCTTTTTCGATACGTGCCGGCTTCTATTGCACGGTTTTTGAATTCTTTCAGATTGTCGGCCTTCAGATTACCGGAGTATTTTTCTATTTCGGAAAAATCAGGGTAAGATTGGTATTGGCCCACTTCATGAGAGATTATGGGAACAGAGATATCTTTTGTAGCATGAGAAAAATTGAAATTGCTGTTGGGAAGAGAGGAATTGAAATGACCTCCGGAAGGAGAATCGGCGAAAGAAACCGACCCTCTCACTGAATTTTTGATATCATCGTCAGTTTTGGAAGTGACAAGGAAATCTTCCTCGCCAATCTGACCATTCATGCCCAGATAAACATTGGATCCATAGGTAGAAAGAATTCTGGGGTTTAGGAATTTAGCCTCTTTCATGTATTCCCCCATCAAAGATATGTCACCCCAAAGTTCATTGCCGGTGGAAAACATGACGAATGAAGGATGATGGGCGTAAGAATCCATGATGCCATTTAAATCTTCTTTCAGAAATCTATTATGGAATTTAAGATCGCGGTCGAGTTCTCCCCAGATAGGCAATTCTGTAAGGATATAAATACCTAACCGGTCCGCAGCACGGAAAGCAGCCTCAGGAGGAGTCCATGAATGGAATCTAACATGGTTTATGCCATAATCTTTCAAAACGGAGAAATAATCTGTCCAGCTTTGGAGATCAACGGGAGTGTGAGCCGTGAGAGGGAATAAAGCAGAATTAACAGTTCCCCTTAGGAATATAGGATTTCCGTTGATTAAAAAATAGTCGTCGGAGGTTGAGAATTTTCTGAAACCGGTAGTAACACTTATTTCATCGACAATCTGTTTTTTAGAATCCTCTATTTCAAAAGAAAGATTTAAAAGATTAGGATTATTGGCGCTCCAAAGATCGAATTCTTTTATAGGTAAATCAACCATAAGAGAAGATGACCCGGTTTTTATATGTTGAGAAAGGACTTGATGTCCATCTATTTTACCGATTAATGTAAGATTTGAAGGAGCGATATCAGAAAAATCCAAAGAGACCGAGATATTATCAGGGAGATTGGAATCGTCTATGTAAATATTGTTGATATTGAAATGATTTTTGGCTTCGATAAAAAAATCTCCTAAGATACCGTTCCAATTGGTTTGGGTAGCTTCAGAGACAGCATTGGAACTTCGAGCTACGATAGGAGGGATTGAGTCGGCATTATTTATTTCAATTTCCAAGATATGACTGCCCGGTGCAAGATAAGGAGAGAGATTATATTTTTGAGGGGAGGAGATACGGGAATTTGAACCTATGACTTTACCATCTATTTTAATTATAGATGGTTTAGTTCTTTCTATATTAAGTGTAAGGTCCTTGTCTTTCCAACTTTTTGGGATTTCAATTTTTCGGGTGTAATTTGCCTTCCCTACAAAAGAGAATTCACGTCTTAGTTGAGTGGTATTGTCAGATTCCGGATTATAAACTGATTTATGTTCATTGTCCAGTGTTCCAGGAAATAGAACATTGCCTTCTCCCGGAATGGAAGCCGGGGCACCGGTGAGACGATATTGCCAAATTCCGGACAAATCCAAAGTGTCACGTACACCTGCATAGAGAGAAGACAAGACTCCGGAAATAATGATAAAAAGAAGTGATAAATAAATTTTCATCACTGCAAAGTTAAGTATAAAGTTTGTTTAAAGCTTAAAGTATAAAGTTTAAAGTATAAAAATTAGGTTATAGGGATTGGAGGAGTTTGCCATCCTATCGGGAATGAAAAACTGAATTTAGGATGTAAGAATCCTGGATACAGGATAAGGAATAAGGGTGAGATTTGATTAATTAAGGAAGTTGGTATAAAAAATGTTAAGAATTTGTTGGAGGTAAATTAAAGTATTAACTTTGCAGCAGAATAAAGGGAAAAATTTCCCCTATGAGGGTCTCTTCAAATCGGAAGAAAGGTTGCCGATGAGAAGGATTCTTTCTTTTATACTCTCCGGAGTCAGGACTCCGGGGCATTTTTTAATTATCAAAACAATAGAAACTCAAACAAGAATTTGACATGGCAACTTATCTCACCCAAGAAGGATATGACAAGAAAATGAAGGAACTCAGCGAGTTGGAAGCACAACGTCCGTTGATTAAGCAAGCCATAGCTGAGGCACGTGACAAGGGTGACCTTTCAGAAAATGCGGAATATGATGCAGCCAAGGAAGCTCAGGGAATGCTTGAAATGAAGATAGCCAAAATAAAAGAACTGATAGCCAGTGCCCGCATAATAGACGACAGTAAATTGAACACCGAAGAGGTTCAATTGCTTAATAAAGTCACTATTAAGAATGTAAAGAACGGCATGCATGTCACCTATACCATAGTTACAGAAAATGAAGCGAATTTCCGTGAAGGTAAGATTGCCTCCACCACACCTATTGCTCAAGGTTTGATGGGGCATAAAGTGGGTGACAAAGTTAAAGTAAAGGCCCCTGCCGGAGAATTAGAATTCGAGATATTGAAGATAGAGATTTAAAAGTATAAAGTTTAAAGTGTAAAGTTTAAAGTTTAAAGAATAAAATTTAAAGTTATAATACCATGACGATATTCAGTAGGATCATAGCGGGAGAATTGCCTTCTTATAAGGTTGCGGAAGACGAAAAATTTTATGCCTTTTTGGATATAAATCCTATTACTTGGGGACATACCCTTGTGGTGACAAGAAAGGAAGTAGACTATATATTTGATATGGAGGACAAGGAACTTGGAGAGATGATGGTTTTCTCTAAGCGAGTAGCGGAGGCTATTAAGGAAGCTATACCTTGTAAAAAAGTAGGGATGGCAGTTTTAGGATTGGAAGTTCCCCATGCCCATATACATCTTGTGCCACTAAAGAATGACGGAGATATGGATTTCAAAAATAAGATAGAGAATCCGGATCCTGAGAAGATGAAAGAGATCTCAATGAAGATTTTCGCTTTCTACAAAAACCTTGAAGATAATCTTGAGGGTAAGGAATAAGAAAGATTTATTTGAATCTTAAGAATAACAACAATCCCCGAAGTTTAGACCAAATAACTTCGGGGATTTATTTTTTTAGTATTTAAGTAAATACTTCGGGTATTATTTTAAGAGGAAATGATCTCCTGATTCCTTTACAATGTTCTCATAATATTTTTGGTCATAACCCGGGAAATTAGGATAAGCGGGAATACCGTATTCAGTGTACTGGAAAGAACCATCCTCATTTGTTTTCTTCATATTTCCATCCATGTATTTCACTAAAAGATACATTGCAAGATCACGATATGCATCAGTTGCGTTTGCTGCATTCTTTGATCCCTCTTCGTTGACTGCATTTTGCAGACCTTCCAAATCACCAGCATTATAAAGAGCCACTAATTCCTGATCTTTTTGAGGACGTGCAGACTGGAAATTGTTTTCAAGATTACCCTGAACCTTGCGGATGTCGGGAATCATAAGGTCGTAGCGGTTATAAGCCTGGTTTGCCACCCAATTGTTCATCCAGAAATTTGAATCCATGTTGAATGTTGCTATGTCACCTTTTTCAAGTTGTTTGGGGACTTCAGTCAAAGAACAATAGAACGGCATATAAACGGAAGTGTTGGTATCGTCAGTCCCGAACCAAATGATACCTCCAACCGGGTTGGGCAACCAATCACGGCTTTGACTAACGAAACTCCAACCGGTCTGTTGAGTGCCTATAGCACGTTCCATACAGTATTTCTTTCCGTCAACCTCGAATTCCATAGGTCTCCAGCGGTAAGGCACATGATTCGGACCTGCTCCTATGTCAGTAGTCATTTCAAAAGGTGTCCCTTCGAAATGATCGCGCATACTTTCCTGCATTTCCTGAAGACTAACTTTTCTTTCCGGAATTATATAAAGCGGCATGGGTTCATCGCTTTCGTAGTTACACCATGCGAAATATTTATCGGCATCCGGCTGGAATCGTCTGAAATATGTCCATACTCGAGCGTCGCAACCTCGACGTGTTCCGGAATCGTGGGTGGAATAAGCATCAGCAAAAGAGAAATCCTCATCCTTACCGTCGAAATACCCTCTTTTTCTGGCAAAAGATATAACATCAGGACTGTAAAGCACATTCTCCTTATCATTCCAGTCTACTTTACGGATACGAGGTTCATTTGCATGACCTGAAATCGCATCGTCCGGTATTCTAACAGCCATCCAAACGGCACCCTTTTCAGCACCTTTACCTATCATTTCGAGCACCCACACCTCATCTTTATCTGCTATAGAGAAAGATTCACCTTCGCTGGCATATCCATATTCTTTCACTAAATCAGTCATCACCTCGATTGCTTCACGGGCAGATTTGGACCTTTCGAGAGCTATCTGTATCAGGGAACCATAATCTATGATTGAGTTACCGGTAGTGTCAAGTAATTCTTCATGACCTCCCCAAGTAGTTTCACCTATAGCCACTTGATATTCATTCATATTTCCCACAACATTGTAGGTTTCCGCCGGTTGCGGAATCTCTCCGAGCGGTTTATTTGTATCCCATTCAATAATTTTCCTCATCTCGCCCGGAGCATGTTTTGCGCGGGGAGTATGGGAAAGATCACCATAGAGATTATGAGAATCGGCTGCATATGTAATCATCACGCTGCCGTCAGTAGTGGCTTTTTTACCTGCTATAAGGTTTGTGCAAGCATCCGCATGGGAATATCCTAAGGTTAAGGACAAAGCAATAAAAAATGGATAAAACTTCATATTCTGTCAATTATATTACGAAATTACATAAAATTTATGTTTTTTTGCGGTGGGATGAGGAAAAAGAGCCGCAAACGGTGTTAATATAATAGCTTATTTAGCCATTATAAATACAAAAGCTCTTATTTAAACGAAATTTGAAAAACAAAATTATGGAAGAAAATAAAGATATTCAACCGATAGTTGAAGAGAATGAAAAATCGGTGAATCCATTTTTAGCATTGGGAGTTGATCCGCAATTAGTGAAAGCGATAGAGGAACTGGGCTTTGACGCACCTATGCCTATACAGGAAAAAGTTATTCCTCATTTATTGTCAAAAGAAGGCGATGTGGTGGGATTAGCTCAAACCGGAACAGGAAAGACAGCTGCCTTCGGACTTCCCGTGCTCCAAAGAATAGATGTGGCAAAAAGGGTGCCTCAATCATTAGTAATAGCCCCTACAAGAGAGTTGTGTTTGCAGATAGCCGGGGACTTGGCTGATTTCTCAAAATATATTGACGGTCTTAAGATTCTCCCGGTATATGGAGGTTCAAGTATCGACAGCCAGATCAAGGCATTGAGAAACGGAGTGCAAGTAATCGTTGCCACTCCGGGCCGTCTTATCGACCTTATCAAGAGGGGAGAAGTTAAACTTGATGATGTTCATACCGTAATCCTTGATGAGGCGGATGAGATGCTCAATATGGGTTTCCTCGATGATATAAAGGAAATTCTTTCACATGTGCCTGAAGAAAGAAAGATGTTGATGTTCTCAGCTACCATGCCAAAGGAAATAGCTGATATTTCCAAGCAGTTTATGCACGATCCGGTGGAATTTGTAGTGGGTAACCGAAATGAAGGGGCAAAGAATGTACGCCATATTTATTATATGGTAAAAGCACACGATAAATATCTTGCGCTAAAAAGGGTTGCCGATAACAGTCCTGATATCTATGGTATCATTTTCTGTAGAACAAAGAAAGAGACACAGGAAATTGCTGACAAACTCATAGCCGACGGTTATAACGCCGACTGTCTGCACGGAGACCTGTCGCAGGCACAACGAGACTTGGCAATGAAGAAATTCAGGGATCATGTCACCCAGTTGCTTGTTGCAACAGATGTGGCTGCGCGTGGTCTCGACGTAGATGATTTGACACATGTGATCAATTATGGTCTACCTGAGGATACGGCCGTATATACCCACAGATCTGGAAGAACCGGACGAGCTAACAAGACCGGAGTTTCCGTGGCCATCATTCACTCAAGGGAACTGAAGAAGCTCAAGGAAATAGAGAAAAAGATAGGTAAGACATTCGAATATAAGAAGGTTCCGACACCTGAACATATCATAGAAAAACAACTTTATAATCTTGCTGACCGCATAGAGAAAGTTCAGGTGGAAGAGGATTCAATCGCCAAATTTATTCCCGGAGTAAGAAAAAAACTGGAATGGCTCACAGAAGAAGATCTTCTGAAGAGAGTGCTTTCATTGGAATTCAACAGGCTTTTGAATTACTACCGCAATATGCCTGATATCGATCTGAACGCACCGGCTCAGGGAGAAAAGAAAGATAAAAATTCCAGAGACAGGAGAAGAGAGAAAAGAGACAAGGAAAGGAGAGACGCAGAAGCAGGTTATGAAAGATTGGCTTTGAATGTTGGGAAAGCACAAGGATTCTTCCCTGGTAATCTGATGGAAATAATAAACCGGAACACCACCGGAAACAAGCCTGAAATCGGAAGAATCGACCTTATGCCTGACTATACTCTGTTTGATGTGAAGAAAGGAGAGGCCCATAGAGTTATAAGTGCCTTGAAAAATGTGGATTTCTTTGGGACCAAACTCAAGCCAAAGAAGGCAAGCGAACTGAATACCGAGGAAATGAAAAGTGGAAAAGGCGCAAAGGGAGCGAAAGGTGAAAAAAAAGGTAAAGGAGAAAAGGGAGGAAAGGGAAATAAGAATAAGAAGCCGGATTACAACGGGAATTATGAGATTTTTTATAAAAAGAAGAAGTGAATTTAAAGATCAAAGTTTAAAGTTTAAAGTTTAAAGATCAAAAGTTTAGAATTTAAAGATCAAAGTTTAAAGTTTAAAGATCAAAAGTTTAGAATTTAAAGTTTAAAGTTTAAATGAAGTTAGTAACTTCTTCAGATGATTGTAAAAGATTGAAAAATATAATATAAAGAAGAAAGAAAAGAAATTGGATGAATAAAAAGAGGATTAAACAAATAATTAACAAAGCAATCGGGTCGACACTTTTGTTAGTGTCGGCTCTTGCTGTGTTAACGCCGGAGGCTAAGTCGGAAGAAATAAAGGGCCCGGATAAAGGCACATCGTTAAATGATTCAACTTTTACAGCCAGGAACGTTTTTGAAAAGATACATACGTCCGCGCTGGAAATATTGCCGCCCTCCACACGCCTTGATATGCTTGATTATTGGGATGTTGACAGCGTATATAAGGCGTCCAATGTTATGGAGGGCCTTTCATGGTTGGAGAATGTCACTGCTGATTATTTGAAAGTGAGGATTTCTCAGGTAAGTGAATTGGAAATAAAAATACTGCCTGAAAAGAAAGGTAAGATAGCGATGACGATTTACACCGTAGGGGATGATGTCCAGGCTCAAGACAGTCAGGTCAAGTTTTATGATGAAGGTCTAACAGAGTTGGATGCCGAGAAATATTTGGTGATGCCCCAGGTGAAAGATTTTTTTGAAATACCAAAGGGATCGATGACAAAAATGAAGGAAATCGAAGAGATGATACCGTTTCCGACTATAGCTTTCAGTGCCAATCCTGATAATGACAATCTTGAAGCCAGGCTTACAGTTTCACAATATATTAATCAGGATGATTGGAATATAGCGAAATTATTTGCAAAACCTTATGTAACTTTGGAGTGGAAAAAAGGGAGGTATAAATATTAAAGTTTAAAGTTTAAAGTTTAAAGTTTAGATTATAGATTTTAGATTATAGAGTTTAAAGTTTAAATAAGATTACTATTTACTTCTTATAACTGAAAATTAAAAACAAATACCAATATAGTACGATGGATAGAAAAGTAAGAGTGAGATTTGCGCCGTCTCCCACAGGACCCCTGCATATCGGAGGAGTAAGGACAGCACTTTACAATTACATTTTCGCCAAGCAAAATGGCGGAGATTTGATTCTAAGAATCGAGGATACAGATAGCAAGCGCTTTGTTCCCGGAGCCGAGCAATACATAATGGACGCTTTGGCATGGTTGGGAATAAGTTTTGATGAAGGTGTGAATGAAGGAGGTAATTACGGACCCTATCGGCAGAGTGAAAGGAAGGATATATATAGAAAGTACGTTGACCAACTTTTGGATGCAGGTAAGGCATATATCGCTTTCGACACTCCTGAAGAACTTGAGGCGGCCAGAGAAAGGATTCCTAACTTCCAATATGATGCCCACACCCGTGAATCAATGAGGAATTCACTTGTCATGCCAAAAGAGGAAGTGGATAAACTTATTGCTGACGGAGTGCAATATGTTGTGAGATTCAAGGTTGAACCTGACAGAGAGGTTGTGGTGAACGATCTTATACGTGGAGAGGTTAAAATCAATTCCAATATAATTGATGACAAGGTTTTGTATAAAAGTGCAGACAATCTACCGACCTATCACCTTGCAAACATAGTTGATGACCATTTGATGGAGGTAACACATGTGATTCGCGGTGAAGAGTGGTTACCATCGGCTCCGCTTCACGTGTTATTATATGAAGCATTCGGATGGAAAGACACTATGCCGCAGTTCGTGCATCTGCCATTACTTTTGAAGCCCGTAGGTAACGGAAAACTGTCAAAACGCGACGGAGACAAACTCGGTTTTCCGGTATTCTTGTTGGAATGGAAAGATCCTGTCACAGGAGAAATCTCTTCCGGATATCGTGAAAAGGGATATTTGCCCGAGGCAGTAGTCAATTTCCTTGCTCTATTGGGATGGAATCCCGGTGATGATACTGAAATGATGAGTATGGAAGACCTCATAAAGAAATTCTCATTTGCTCATTGTTCAAAGAGTGGGGCTAAGTTTGACTATAAGAAAGGTATATGGTTCAATCATGAATATATCGGATTGGCCGACAATGACCGACTTGCAAAATTGTTGGAACCGACGCTTGAGGCAAACGGAGTGAAAGGTTGCGATCCTGAATATGTGGCCAAAGCCATAGGATTGGTAAAGGGAAGGGCAGATTTGGTTCCTGATTTATGGACTCAGGGTGACTTTTTCTTTAAAGCTCCGGAAACATATGCAGAAAAGGATGTGAAAAAGAGATGGAGCAAAGAGACTCCGGAAATTATGGAAGAATTGATCGGTGTGCTGGAAGGAATAGATGACATGAGTTCAGCTAATGCCGAGAAAATAGTGCTTGATTGGATAGCTGAGAAAGGTTATCATCTTGGCAATGTGATGAATGCATTCCGTTTGGCAGTTGTGGGAGCTTGCCGAGGCCCTCATATGTTCGACATAACAGAACTTATGCCCAAAGAGGAAGTGATAACACGTATTAAAAAAGCCATCAGGACCATACCAACCCCGACAGAATAATAGTTTAGATCGTCCTACAAATAGTAAAAGACCTTGGTTTTGAACCGGGGTCTTTTTGTTGACATAAAAAAATTGATTGCCTCCCGACAACCAATCTTCAATTAACCTTAAAATCTAATA
>JAFLTP010000034.1 GCA_022510405.1 Muribaculaceae bacterium
CGGATGAATTTAATTTTTCATCTCTTTCTCATCTAAGTAACTTTATAAAAAAATACGCCGGGGTTTCTCCTAAATATTTAATTGAAAAATAAAATATATCTCATATTTCCTTATTCGGTTTTAACCTACTGTTAAATGGAATGTGAAAGGAGGAAATTCTTTGTGATTTGCTGTTTCAACTGCTGAGTCATATGCAGCTTTGCAATCGTTTTCAAAATTATTGTCTCGATAAAGCCTCTTTTCCTCCTCAGTAAACATTTCCATCTCGTAATTAGCATAGTTAAGGAATTGATATGTATTATAGGCACACACCCTTTTGCAAGGAGTAAGGAACGTATTTGAAATATATGCTTCCATCTCCTTGAATCTTTCAAGGTATCCGATCTGAGCTGCTAATTCCTTTGGGCAATTCATTGTGTAAATCACTGTCACCGGCACCGGTTTCTTTGCCAATGACTCATGATTCTTCCTATAGGTGGTGTGACTAAACAGGGCCCTCTCCAACAGACATTTGGTGTAAGCATTCATGTCTCCGAAATATATCGGTGAAGCAATTGCCACAGCATCTGCTTCATATAACTTTGGAATCAATGGAAGAAGATCATCCTTGATCGGACATTGACCATAGAATTTACCATTGATTCTCTTACATGAGAAACAGCTTGTACAACCGGTAAATTTAAGGGAATATAGATTCACATATTCCACTTCTACATCAGGATGAACACTTTTATAACCTTCCACCCAGCTTTTAAGCATCTTGGCACTGTTGAAATCCTTTCTCGGACTCCCGTTGATTGCTACTATTTTCATAACCTTTTGTTTTTAATGGGTTCTTTGCATTATAACCAAATAATAAGTTACTTTGTTTTAGTAGTTACCAAGAGATAAGATAGTTACCAAAAGTGGTATTATATGGGAAATCAGAAATATAGAAGCCTGAAAAGGGTGTAAAATTTAAAAAGAAAGAATATTACTGTGCCCTTGAACTTGCCCTTGAACTCGTTGGGACTAAATGGAAAATGATGATGATCTATCATCTGAGGAATGGTGGCTTACGTTCTTCAGAGCTTCAAAAAAAGATCAGGGATGTTTCAAACAAAATGTTCACACAGACTGCAAGAACATTGGAAAAAGACGGACTGGTAAAAAGGAAAGTCTATCCGTGGTACCTCCTAAAGTGGAATATTCCTTGACACCTCTTGGAGAATCTATTGTTCCGCTTATTATGCAAATAGGTTTCTGGGGTGAAAGTTTAGAAGAAAAATCCTAAAATTAAAGGTGACATCGGGTATTAATCCGGTGTCACCTCTCACTATGCTTTTGCAGCAACGGAGTGTCACTGCGAAATTGCCTATTATAATTCAGGGATTACAAATTTAAATTATTAATCCATTCTTTTAAATCATCTTTCTTTATTTGATTCAAAAGCTTCCCATTTCCCCATGTAATTTGAGGATAAGTCTTTTTAAGTTCATTGCAAGACTTTTCTATGGTGCTTTCATAAGATGTCGCAAAAGGAATTACTATCTTACCTGTTAAGTTTACGGAATCTATAAAAGTATAGACAAGCCTTGGAGCGATATACCACCAAATAGGGAACCCAATGAATAGGATATCATATTTTTCTAATTTATCAGGAATCCCTTTTATTGCAGGACGTGAGTTCGGATCATGTTGTTCGTTATAAGTTCGGGAAGACTCATTATATCCGTCAAGATCCTTTTCAGTGTATGGAACTTCCGGTTTTATCTCAAATATGTCCCCCTCTATAGCTTCCGCTAATTTTTCAGCTGCAATCCTTGTATGACCCGCCTGTGAAAAATAAACAATAAGTATCTTCATTATTTTTTTTCGAATACTTTTAGATAGAACCAATCCTTGAAATTCTCATAACCCATTTCAATGTATTGGTCATAGAGTTTCTGGCAAACGCTGTCAGTGCAATATCTCACTTGATCTTTCCCATCATTCACGGCTGTCCATACTACTTCTGCGGCTTCTTCCGGACCCGGGAATTCCTCGTTCCCATCAAGAAGATATTTCCTTTGATTTGCAGCAGCTGTTTCGTATCCTTCCAAGAGATTGAAAGGTGTCTGGAAGTTCGTCTTTGTCCCACCCGGTATCATTGCCTTTGAAAATACTCCGAACGGTTTCAATTCATAATAAAGTGTCTCGACCATACTTTCCTGGGCCCGTTTTGCAGCTCCATAAACTCCGTCTCTCGGCAATGCGATAATACCCGCAAGAGAAGTTGTAGTAAGAATACCACCGCTTTTTCTTTTTTTGAAATGTGGAATAAATTCTTGGGTCACAAGCATGGTGCCGATTACATCGGTATCAAAAAGCTCCCTCATCTCTGATTCCGGAATTAATTCCATGGCTCCCATGATTCCATAACCGGCATTGTTGAAAAGAACGTCTACGTCATATTTCTCTAAAGCCTCTTTACAAGTTGCCCTTATTTCTTCCGGTTTGGAGATATCAAGTTTCATTATCTCTACATTTGGAAGATCTGCAAGTTCTTTACCTCTTTCAGGATTCCTCATAGTGGCTATGACCTTCCAGCCTCTTGAAGAAAAAAGTTTAGCTGTCTCTTTTCCTATGCCTGAAGAAGCTCCTGTTATAAATATTGTCTTCATATTGTTTTATTTTTAGTATTCAAATTGATATGCCGATGATTTTTCCATGTCAAAAACCTCTCCGGCCACGGCCCCGAGTTTTTGCATGTGGTAATCGCTGTTTATAAATTCCTCCCATTTTTCTTTGTTGTCAAAATCAGCAGTAAGAACCAATGAATCAATTGGAGTGAACCATCCGAGGTTTCTCCCAACCGCAAAATTCTTGACAAAAGGAACAGCATCCTTCAATCCTTTCATCACTTCGAGTCTTTCATTTATCTTGGAAGCAGGGACTCCCTCCTTGATTACTCCGATAAAAATATGTCTTATCATAGATTGTAAAGATTTTTTTGTTCAATTTTTGAATTTACCGTAATGAATTCTCCCCATACTCATTTCATCTGCTGAATGAGGTTTTTTATCTTCCCCCTTGTGACCTAATGACATTACACAAAGAACCTCATATTTCTTTGGAATTCCAAGTAATTCACATATTTCGAGACTCGCCCTTTCTCTTTGACCGTCTCTGAGATGTATCTGGTTCCAGCACGCTCCCAACCCTCCATCCTCTGCTGCCAACATAAGATACGCAGCTGCCACCGAGGTGTCTTCAACCCAAAGCTCTCCTTTGGACGTGTCAGCCATAATGACAATTGCCACTGGTGCATTTCTGACTGAGGGTGCACCAATCTTTTTGCATTCGGCTAATTTTTGAATGGTTTCTTTGTCTTCAACCACCACAAACTCCACAGGATTCTGTCCGTAACTTGAAGGGGCCAACGCTGCAGTCTTCAAGATCTTTTCTATCTGTTCATGGCTTACAGGTTCATCGCTATATCTCCTTATTGAACGTCTGTCTTCGGCCAGTTCTCTCAACGACCGGTCATAGACATTCTCTTTTTCAGAATTCTGTGACCTGCATGATGTGAAGTATAACACAACCAACGTTAATATTAGAAAGTTTCTGATTTTCATATATATTTTATTGGATGTTGCAAAATTATATTCATCCTTATTTTCCTGAAATACCAATTTCAACGATTTATAACCAAATTCACCGATTTAAAAATTTATACCGAATTTATATTTACTTTTGTAACGAGATTTTTAGAACAATGGAAAAGATTCTGAAGTTAAGGACAATTGACGATTATAACAAACATCTTGGAGTCAGGACACTTCATCCTCTTGTGGGTGTCATAGATTTCACCACAATGGAGTCAATGCCGCATGGCAAAAAAGAATATGGGTTTTATTGCATCTATCTTAAGGAACTCTTATGCGGCACTATGGAATATGGCCGTTCACAATATGATTATCAGGAAGGAACCTTGGTGTTTATAGCTCCGGGACAAACTGCCGGGGTCAATGATGGAGAAGTGACTCTGAACCCCAAGGGTATGGCTCTTATATTCCACCCTGATTTTTTGTATGATACTCCTTTGGCAGATCTGATAAACCGTTATTCGTTCTTTTCCTACAGTTCAAATGAAGCACTCCACATGTCCGATAAGGAAAAGGAAACTATAATCCATTGTTTCCGGGACATCCAGACTGAACTTGAAAATTCTATTGACCGTCATACAAAACATATTGTGTGCTCACACATTGAAACTTTCCTCAATTATTGTGAACGTTTTTATGACCGTCAATTCATAACACGCGAGGTAAGCAATCAAAGTGTTTTGAAAAGATTTCAAAATTATATTTCAGATTATTTTAATTCAGGAAATCCGAATTTGGAAGGTATTCCAAATATTTCACAATGTGCCGCAAAATTCCGGCTTTCTCCAAATTATTTCAGTGATCTGGTTAAGAAAGAAAGCGGCATGACACCTCAGGAATTCATCCACAATTATATTGTCGGCCTTGTGAAACGCAATCTGCTGAATTCCAATTTGACAGTAAGTGAAATTGCTTATTCATTTGGCTTCAAATACCCTCATCATCTCACGAGATTATTCAAAAATGTGACTGGTCTCACACCAAATCAATATAGGATTGAAAATCTGAATTGATACTATAACTTATAGGATTAAAGGAGGTATCGGGGTTAAATTTCGGTGCCACCCTTCTTCTTATGCTTTGTGCGAATCGGATGACGCTGTGTGTACTTCTTTATAAACTCCTATAGAATAGAGCTTAAACCACTTGTCGAACCTATCCCATATTGGAAATAGTCCCTTATAAAGTAAATTGCACTTAAGCAAATTAAGATTCTTGAGAAAAGGGAGATTTTTTATTTTTATAGTTTATTGCCTTCCCGACAAGATGAGTGATAGCAAATATGGTGAGAAAGATAATAATAAAGGTTGCCGATAACACCAAAAGATTACAATCCTCTACATAGAGAGTAAATCTTATAATAATCGTCAAAATAAGAGAAATTGTGAGACTTAATATTAATTTCTTTCTTCTCATTTATTTATAAGGATTTCTCAGAAATAGGTTTAATTTTTGGCTACCCTTTGGCAACCCGAAAAATTATAAAAGGCTGAGAATCTGTGAGATTTCAGCCTTTTGAGGTGCGCACGAAGGGACTCGAACCCCCACGTCTCTCGACACCAGATCCTAAGTCTGGCGCGGCTACCATTACGCCACGTGCGCAAGATTTATATGCAAAATTACTAAAATTTTACTTTACGACAAAATTTTTACCATTCGAAGGCTATGAAGGCTCCGAGGGATTGGAGCGTGATATTGTTGTTGTAGTTGTACCAATAGTTGGATGTCAACAATTTATATTTCACTCCCACATCCACGGCCTGTTTATTGTTCTTTTTATTGCAAGGAACCCTCACTCCGATCGAGGGATCCAGGAAGAAATATTCACGGTTGGTGAGATAACCATCGTTAATGGCTATGTTTCTATTTGTCAATAAAAACGAGCATCCCACTTTCAAATCCAAGAAGAAAGAAACATTTGAAGTGTCTCCGATAAGAAATCGGAAATCCGCAAAGAGGGGCATCATAGGGGCAGTAGTAGTTACGGGCCTATCACCAGGAGGGGGAGTCTGCATTAGGCCGGAATTATCTCCGGGATGAGAAAACAAAATGTCTACTCCCAGACCGGCTCCCATATAGAACCATGAGTTGTATTGATAACCCTGTGATGTGCTAATCTCTATAAAATCTCCATTGTATTTTGCAAGAGTATGGGAATAACCTCCCTCCACATATCCCTTATATCTTCCCGATCCGGAAAGAGCGGGACGAATCACCGACTGAAGAGTGTTTATAGCTTCGTAAACCTGGGCCTGAGCCGAAAATGTAATGGCTGTGATTGCCAGCAATATGGATGCAATAATCTTTTTCATATGGCAAAGATAAGTATTAAAGTTTAAAGTTAAAAGTTTAAAGTTTAAATGGGAAAAGGATAAGATGGAAAGTTTAAAGTTCAAAGTTTAAAGTGGAAAGTTTAAAGGGAAAAGGTTATAGGGTTAGAGGGATAAAGGGATATAGGGTTATAGGGTGAAAGTGGAAAGTTTAAAGTGGAAAGTTTAAGGTGAAAGGGTTAAAAAGTGAAAAGGTTAAAGTAGAAAGGTTGGGGATGTGAGTATTGGATACGTGGTTTAGAGTAGAGGGAAAAGGATGGAGAAACGGGTTATTCCTGAAGAATCGGTTATAAGACTATAATCCGCGTTATGTTGATTGAGGACCTCTCTAACAAAGGTGAGACCTATACCCTTCCCTCCTGGTTTAGTAGTGAAAAATGGTGTAAACAGTTGTTTCGATTCTTCTGTGGAAATCGGAGTTCCGTTATTTGAAATTATCAAGGCAGTGCCCTCCTTCAAGGTCTTGACTTCTATCTCTATCTTACCATGCGAAACAATACTTTCAGCAGCATTCTTTACAATATTGAGTAGCACCTGCTGAAGTTGAGCCGAATCGCCCTCTATATAAACCCGGTGTCCGGGATCATGAAACTCTAAAGAAATGTCCTCTTTAATCACCTGCGTTAAGAAAGGTGTCATCTTTACAATCTCATCCCTTAAATCAAATTTCCTCATTACAGGTGGAGGAAGTTTTACAACATCAGCGTAATCCCTTATGAAGCTACACATCTGTTCACATCGGTTGTCGCAACTTTCAATCACCTTTTTAATATCTTCGGAATCGATTTCGTCCTCTACAATTTCAAGTACCGACCTTACCCCTCCCATGGAATTATTCACCTCATGTGAAATTGTGCGTATCACTTTTTCATAGGCAGTTTTCTCAGCTTTCATAATTTCATCTGTAAGGCTCTCCAATAGATAGAATTCCCTTTTGAACCCTTCCTGCACGAAATTCAGATGATAACAACGATAAATCCTAAAATTCCCTTTACGGATAACCTCTGACTTTCCTAATGGCACCTTCAACATATCCGGAATCAAATCGTAGGTGACATCCCGGATGTTTTTCCCTTTCAAATCATCGGAACCACGATACCCCGACATTTTCAAAAAAGAAGAATTCACCAATGAAATATTTCCACTGAAATCAAGCATCACAACTCCCATCGGCGATGCATCTATAAGCAATTTCAATAGAGATTCCTGTTCCCGGTTTAACAATCTTTCCGCCCGAAGCTTATCGATCAATGAATTGAAAAGAACCACTATCCTGTCGGCATTCGGTTCACCCACTTTCACAAGGCGGTTATTGTAGTCTTGTGATTGAATAAGTTCCATTCCGCGGGACACAGCATTTTGAGGCAAGTAAACTCCTCGGAATATAATGAGAGTGGCAAAAATCGCGAAACCAACCGGAATATACCATGCCCAATAAGGCATATTGCCTATGATGGCAAAAACAGTTATGGCCAAAAGGCTCAAAGACAATATCAGGAAACTTAACGAAGGTTTCATTTTATACCATGTTTTTCAAGTTTCCTATATAAAGTCTGTCGAGTAACCCCCAAAATTCTTGCCGCCTGGGTGTAATTACCGTTTGACTTTTCCATAGCCTCTATCAACGCCTTCTTCTCGACATCTTCCAAATTAGAAACTTTACCAATATTTAATACCGGCTTATCATCGGATTCCAAATAAACAAAATCATTTTTGTCAAGCAGCTTTCCTCCGGTGAGCACAGCCCTTTCCAATATATTCTTGAGTTCACGAATATTGCCGGGATAAGGGAGCCTACAAAGAAATTCTATTGCTTCGGAAGTAATTTCAGGAATCTCAAAGCCATTTTGATTTGCAGATTGCTTAATGAAATGACGAATCAGCAACGGAATATCATCACGTCGTTCCCTCAAAGGAGGAAGTCTCAATGTGATAAGATTGATACGATAAAACAAGTCTTCACGGAAAGTCCGGTCCTTCACCATAATCGGGATATCGGCATTAGTTGCAGAGATTACCCGGATATCCACTTTCTTAGGAGTGCTTTGTCCCAATGGCTCAAACTTATGTTCCTGAAGCACACGAAGAAGTTTTACTTGACTACCCAAATCCAAATCACCTATCTCATCAAGGAATATACTGCCTTTATCGGCCATCTCGAATCTTCCTTTTCTTGAAGAGACCGCACCCGTGAAAGCACCCTTTACATGTCCGAACATCTCGCTTTCAAACAAGGATTGGGAAATACCTCCTAAGTTAACCATCACAAAGGGGTTATCCTTCCTTTTGCTGTTGCCGTGTATGGCATTGGCTATAAGTTCTTTGCCAGTACCGTTCTCGCCCAATATCAGCACGGGAGCATCAGTGGGAGCAATCTTTTCAACTGTTGACAGGAGTTCATTAAGAGCTTGGTTGTTTCCAATAATTCCTCCCCGGTCAAAACCGGATTTTTGCTCTTCCTGGCTGTTTGAATTTAATTTTATGGCCGTTTCGATTCTTTGAAGCAAAACAAGATTATGCCAGGGTTTCGTTATGAAATCGTATGCACCGGCTTTCATACCTTCCACCGCAAGGTCTATGCTACCCCAAGCAGTCATCAAAATAACCGGGGTTTCGGGCTGGAATATCTTTGTCTTCAAAAGGAGTTCTATGCCCTCTTGTCCGGTGGTGCTACGGCTATAATTCATATCCATCAGTATAAGGTCGAATTGCCGTTGTCTCACCTTCTGAAGCGCCTCATCCGGTCCACTGACAGTTTCACAGTCGTATCCGGCCTTCTTTAACATCAAACTTAAAGAAAGCCTTATGGACTCGTCATCATCGATTATCAGAATCACTGACATTGGGTTGTAAGTTGTAAGTTTTAAGTTGTAAGTTTTAAGTTGTGAGTTTTGAGGTGTGGGTTGTGAGTTTTGGGTTGTAAGTTTTAAGTTGTAAGTTTTAAGTTTTAAGTTTTGGGTTGAAAATGTAAAGTTAAAAGTTTAAATCGAGTATGGCAAGGTCATTTCACGAATGATTCGATGTCTGAATCGATGGAGCAACCATGTTCATAATCCCAAAGTGTAAGACTTCTAATCTGGTAGTAATAATTCCAAAACAGATACAGTTCATTCACATAATTTCTTCTCGCTTCATCTTTCTTCACACGTGAATCATTAAGGTCTAATGTGGAGATTTTACCGATCAGGAAAGTTTGCTCGTTTGTTTCATATCTTCTTTGTGCAATTTCATCAGCCCGTTTGGCTATCTGCACCTGCTGTAGCTGGTTGCCATACCTTTCCACGAGAATAAAAAGATTCTGCCGGAAATTCATCGTTTCTTGTCTTACTTGGCTTTCCACGAGTTTACGATTGCTTTCCGCCACTTTTACTAAACCTTTTCTACGGCCCCAATCCACCAATGGAATTTCAAAACCTAACTGCACCACCTGATTGCTTTTAAGGTTATCGTAACTTCCACCAAAATAGTGGTCGGTCCCTGTGTAACCAATCTGAGCGAACAGATTGATCTCCCTTTGAGCTCCTTTTGCCTTTGCCACTTCATAATCAGCTTCCAGTTGCAGTCTCATCATATTTTTTGAGAAACTGTTGTTGGTTTCAGCCCTGTCAAGAGCATCGGTATAATTTATCTCCACCAACGGAACATCCGTCGGAACTTCGGCCTCAATCCCCGTGCCCTCATCGAAATCAAGAAATGTGGTAAGCTGAAACATGCTGTTCTTATAATTGCTTTCACAATCAGTCAATTCAGTGCGAGAATCCAAAAGATTCAATTCCATCTGCAAAAGGTCATTTTTGCTTATCCTACCCATATCACGTTTTTCCAAAGCCACTTCATATAGTTTTTCGGCGCTCTCAAGATTCTGTCTCGCGATTTCAAGATTCTCTTTTGCCAATAGAAAAGAGAAATAATACTGAATTGCCGAAAGCGCCACATTCTCGGTAGCGCTCATAAACTGAGCCTTCGCCTCCTGATATCTCACCGGTTCTATTTTTCTGTCCCATTTGATATTGTTGACACCGAAAATAGGTTGTGACAAAGTCAGGGCCACCGGTATCGACATAAATTGATTGAACGCACCGTTGCCAAGCTGCCTATAAAAATCCAGTGATGAATTGACGGATAACTGACCCCCGGTCAACCAGATATTTTGAGTCAATGACAATTCTCCGTTCAATTGAAGATAATTGTTTGACACGAACATATAGCTTCCGGATTCATCCATGTATGGAGTGTATTGTTTATGATAGGATGGAACGTTGGCAGACAATGAAAGTTCCGGCAACAACTCAGCCTTATAGGAACGATATGTCCAATAGGCACTCTTCAGTTGATTCAAGGCCACTTCAGCGTCAACACTGTTTATCCTGGCTCTCAACATGGCATCATGGAGAGTGAGGGAGATATTTGAGTTCTCCCCCTTCACCCCAACGATACTTAACCAAATATATAAGAAAACTAAAATTCTTTTCATTTTAGAATGAAAATATCAAGGCTTAATAAGGCCATTATTCTTCCTTCACAGCGATGGCAGGTTCAATTTTCATAGCCCGATAAGCCGGATACCAAAGGCTCAGGATTATACCAACTGCCATCAGGCCGGCAGTAACCGCCTCCACGGCAAGAAATGCATACCACTCCTCTCCTGTGATTTCAACTATTTCGCCGATAAATGGCCATACACACGCAGATGTAAACAGCAGACCTGCCAGAAGCAGCAACAAGCCCTCTCCTATTATCCTACGGAATAAATCTTTATCTGTGGCTCCAAATGTTTTACGGATGGCTATCTCGCTAATTCTTTGTTGAACACGAAACCAGAATGATCCAAGCAATCCGAGGAAAATTGTGATGAGGAGGAAAGCAGAAATACCGACTCTCAACCTGTTATCAATTTTTTGAGGGGTATTAACCACTTCCCCCAAATCCGTGAGTCTTTGCAAATCTGTAAGAAATACATTTCTCAGTCTTGTCATGGATCTGTCGGTTTTAAAATCTTCTTCAAAAGCTTTCCCTCTTCCAGGTTTTACTTTCAAGGCTATATTTCCCCAATCCGGTTTGTTGGGATCATATGAATAAAGCACCATACCTTCGTTTCGCGGTTCATAATCAGTTCTGCGAACATTCTCGACTATATCTCCCACGCGGGCCGGAGTCTCTAAATCATAAAAAGAAATTTTCTTGCCTATCAATTCTTTTACATCCCCAAATTTTTCTTCATACATTTTATTAGGCGACAACAACACCTCACCTCTTTCGAGCATCGCCACCAATTCTTCCTGAGTCTTACCCGTGGTGCTTTTAATATCCAATATCTTTATGATATCAGGCTCCGCTTTACGACAATTCGCGTAATATTCCACTGAGTCAGGCGCTCCTTCAATATTCATTATGTTACCCATAAAATTAAAATTATACGGCAACACATTGTTGTGAAGACTAACATAATCAACATTAGGGTTATCTTTAAGCCTTTTCATAAGCTCTTCCCTATCTTGAATATAATTAGACTCATATTCTTTCCGATAGTCGGGGCTGTTTATATTCAAGTTTCTCACTTCAATACTGTAGACATCTTCAGGAGAAAAACCCCTTGATTCTAAAATTCCTTTGCTTTCCATCCATGTCACCGACAGCATAGCCCATATCGCCAATGCCACGACAGCCATCTCTAAAACCAACCAAACATTTATTCTCCATTCAGAGGTCATCTGTTTTATCAATGCTCTTTTCATAAAATTCCTCCTTTCATCTTGTTTTAGCAATAGCATTAGCCGGTTCTACCGACGCGGCCCTCCAGGATGGTATGGTGGCACTCAAAAGATTTAAAACAAAGCAAGCTCCTATCGCTATAAAGAAAGTGGCCCAATCAAAAATATTCCATATGACAGGTGCGACATCAACCCTGACCATAGAATCACTCATAATATCAACATTGGTTATAAAATATTCACTCATAAACAAAAGAAACAATACGCTGAAACCGAGTCCTATCAATCCACCCAATAGAGAAATAATAAAGTTTTCTATAAAAATTTGACCAATGATATTTCTCTTTTTGGCACCAAAAGCTCTTCTAACTCCAATTTCAGATATTCTGTGACGCAACCGGCTACGTGTCATGCTACTGAGGTTGATGGCAGGGAGGAGCAGCAGGAAGGTGTAATACAATCCTCTTTCAATTCTTTTTGCTCTTACACGAGGATTATTATTACTGCCAAAAGTTCCTGAATTCAATTCCTCAGAAGTATATGGTTGTTCATGGTAAAAGAATTTCTTATTTTCTTTTTCACTGATTCGGTTAAGGTCTTCATATCTTTTGGCCACCTGTTTCTTTACATACTTAGGATCAATTCCTTTCTTTAACAATAATCTTACATTGGTATTCCCGAAGACTCCTGCATAATAATTGCTTTTAGCTTCCGGAGTGAATGTTATAAAAACGCCTATACCTCCATCAGGCAAAAGGGTAAATTGATCCTCCACAACTCCTTTTACAGTGTAGGGAGCGTCATCTATATATATTTCCCTTCCGGCCACATCTGTTTCGTTAAAAATGCTCCGGGCCAATGATTGGGTGATTACAACCAATTTCAATGCAGATTCAATTTCTTCCTTTTCAAACGGACTGCCGGAAAGAAATTTATAATCATAAATTTTCCAGAATTCATCATCCACTCCCATTACTTCCGATGCTACCGACGCTTCGTTTCTTATGCCGGCGCCCCATCTTCCCCAAATAATCTTGACGAAAGAAATTCTTTCCACACCATCAAGATCTGTATACAGTTTTTTTGCAAGTTCGAAATCTATCCCCATTCCACTTGCCGAGGATCCTTCACCATCAGAAAAATCGATACTTTGTCCGGTCAATATCCTATCTCTCTCCGACATTGGTGCAATATCAAGTTCCTTCAATCTATCGGCCATAAAAATTGCCATGATCAAAAAGATTGCCAAGGCTGTTCCACTGATGGAAACCCAGGTCATCATCTTCTGATTTTTGAGTTCGTATAATATCTGTTTTATGTAGTTCATTGTGAGGTTGGGGTTGTTTTTATTGTTGAGGTTTTTATTGTTGTTGGTGTTTTTGGTGTTGTTATTGTTGTTGTTGAGGTTTTTGGTGTTTTTGATGTTGTTATTGTCGTTAGTGTTGTTGATGTTGTTGAGGTTATTATTGTTGTTGACTCATTGAAGTCATTAAAAACATTAAAAACAAGAACATAAAACACTAAAACTTTAATTATCCTACTTGGCGACCGTCGAAGAATCGGATTATGCGGTCGGTTTCCCTTGCCTGGTGTTCATTGTGGGTCACCATAACTATTGTACGTCCATCTTCTTTATTAAGCTGGTGAAGAATGTCCATTACTTCCTGGCCCATCTTTGAGTCGAGGTTGCCGGTAGGTTCGTCAGCCAACACAATCTTTGGATCTCCCACTATAGCTCTTGCAATCGCCACACGCTGACATTGTCCGCCGGAAAGCTGGCCGGGGAAATGCCTCATTCTATGACTCAAGCCCAATTTCGTTAAAACTTCCTCTATCTTTCGAGACCTTTCTTTTCGAGACAAACCATTACGATATACCAATGGCAAAGCTACATTCTCTGCTACATTCAAGGAGGGTATCAAATGAAAACTCTGGAAAACGAATCCTATATTTTGATTTCTGAATTCCGAGAGTTGGGAATCCTTCATCTTAGCCGTTGCGTCATCCATAATCGTCACGGCACCCGAAGTTGGAACATCCAATAATCCGATAATATTCAGCAGGGTGGATTTTCCACATCCTGAAGGACCCATGATGCTTACGAACTCACCTTTCCTAATTTCGAGATTAACATTCTCCAATGCCAAGGTCTCTATCTCCTTGGTTCTGTAAACTTTGTTTACATCTGACAGTTTTATTATTTCCATGTATGTTGGTGTTTGGTTTGAGTTGTTAGTTGTAAGTTTTGAGTTTTGAGTTAAAGGTAAGCCCTTTCAACTTTACTTCAATGTCAATGCTTTCCTTGATTTATAATCTGTCATATCTGTTATCACCACCTCTTCACCCGGATTGATGCCGCTCTTGACCTCGACATAATCGAAATTACTGTCGCCAAGAGTTACTATACGTCGTTCAAGCTTGTCGGGTGAGACTTTCACAAATAAAGAATAGGTTCCCGGTCCTTGAAAATATTGACCATTAGGTATTCTGACCACTTCATCATGAACATCATAAACCACATTCAATTCGGTCTTTAATCCGGACCTTAATTTCTTATCACTGTCGTTATCTATCAATACATTAAATTCTACCATTCCATTTTGATTTTGAGGGGAAATGCTGCTGATATGACCATCCAACAGGTTCCTGTTGAATCTTATTTTCACTGCTGAACCAACCGATAACTTACCTGCATTGCCCTCAGCTATTTCAGCAGCTATTTTAAAATGTGAGAGATCGGATATCACGGCCAATCTTTCTCCGGCAGAAATGCTTGTGCCTAATGCTTTGTTAAGATAAGTTACGGTTCCACTTTTAGGAGCTTTAACTTTTGCATCTTCCAAGGTTCTTTCCATTTCGAGTAAGTTTCTTTGGGATATGCTTTCCTCGAGTTGTTTACTTTTATAGATAGCGGCATGTGACTTTCTCTCATTCACCAATTGCATTTTCAATTGCTCCAATTCCAAAAGACCGGTTGAATATGCAAGTTCCGCCTCCCGTATTCTATCACCGGTGCCGCTTCCAATGCTATCAAGTCTTCTTTCGTTGGAGACTTCAGCCTTAAGATGGTTCACCGCCATCTCCTTTGTCTTGATTTTCATTTCAAGATCCGTGAGATAGGTTTCGTTATTGAGTGCGGTCTGTTCCAATTCTATATTTCGCATTGAAACTTCATCGGCAAGTCTTCGCATTTCTGTTTCGGCAGATTCCAAGTCAAGTTTTAATAATGATTGATCGGATTTCACCGACTCACCCTCATCACAATAAACCTCCATTATCCTTGTAGCCACGGGAGAAACAATCGTCTGTTCATATAGTGGAACTATTTTTCCGGAAGCGGACACGCTGCTCTCCAATGTTGATTTTTCAGCCACTGCAAAATTGAGTTTGGAAGCCTCCACGCTATCGTTGAAAATAAATGAAAATCCTAATATCAGAGCCACGAAAGCTATTGCTACTATTCCAAATCGTAAATATAATTTCCTACTCTCTTTCCGTTTTTCTTCTTTAGTCAGTTCCCTGTCCATTTTTTCATGATGTAATGTTGTGTCAAAACAACTTACAATGTGCGTGCCAATTTTTTATAATCTTAATACACAGATAATTATAAAAATAAATGGTGTACGGATTCAAGACAACTGTCCGAATTCGTACACTATAACAATCAGATCTGGAATCGTCGGAGTGGTTTAGGGTTTTATTGGTATTAACGAACCCTGTTTTCTCTCAACATTGGATGATTTCTTTCATATGGTCATAAATTTCCAAGCTCTCCTTTTTAGGTAGTCCGGCTTTTAAAGCAACGGAAATCAAATCTTCAACCTCTTTTGGGATTCGATTGGATGATGGTGGCATTTTCAGTTGGATGATTGTTGGAGACGGAGTTTGAAATTTGAATTACGGCGCGATTTCTCTTTATTGGCTATTGCTGTTTCGATAGCTTTCTCCTCTCCTATTATCACACATAATTTTTTAGCCCGGCTAATTCCGGTGTAAAGCAGATTTCTATATAGCATAGGGCGATGTTCCGTCGTGACCGCCATGACCATATAATCTGTTTCCGACCCTTGAAGCTTATGAACGGTAGTGGCATAGGCCAATGAAAGTTCGCTTAAATCTTTTATGCCGTAAATTGATTTCTTTCCATCATTAAAAGTGACTTCCAAGAATTTTTCCTCGGGATTCAAATTTGATATCCAACCCACCTCTCCATTATAGATTCCTCTTGGGGATGAATTGGAAGTCTGCATCACCCTGTCTCCCAATCTAAATCTTTTCAATCCTCTTTTAAGTTCCGGCGCAGAGGGATTGATTCTTTCTTGCAAATCTAAATTCAATTGTTTTGCTCCCAAGGGACCCTCCTGTTGAGGAGTCACCACCTGAATATCTTTAGGTTGAATTCCGGTATAAGATGGTATTTCCTCGGCAACAAGCGATAGTAACCGGTCATGGATTTTCTTTGAATTATTTTCCTCTATAAAGATGAAATCATTGCTTGGAGCTTTGTCGGGTAATTCCCCATCTTTTATCGCCGAAGCATTTGCAGCGATAAGACTTCCCTCCTTTTGTCGGAAATTCTCAGTAAGATTTATCACCGGTATTTCTCCCGAGTCTATCATATCATTAAGTACATTACCGGCTCCTATTGCCGGAAGTTGATCGGTATCACCCACAAGCACCACTTTAGTGTCATCTTTCAATGCTTGAAGGAGATGATTGAACAACACCTGTTCCAGCATTGATGCCTCATCGATCACCAGAATATCTGTATCGAAATGTTTATTCTTATACCCTCTTCCCATGGAATATCCCAAAAGTCGGTGTATTGTCTTTGCCTCTTCACCTGTCAGGTCTGACATTCTTTTGGCTGCCCTGCCTGTAGGAGCGGCAAGCACAACCTTTTTGTCCATTCCCAACAAAAGATTTATTATCCCTTTGACAGTGGTTGTTTTGCCGGTACCGGGTCCACCGGTTATTATCGTCACCTTGTTTTTCAGGACAGTTTCGATAGCCTTCTTTTGATCATCGTTCAATTTATTTCCAAAGATATCCTTTTCAGGCAAAGAAATGTCTTCAATAATTTCTTCCTTTTTACCGATCAAGGATTTTATTTTTTCCGCAGCTTCCTGTTCAGCTTTAAAATAAACCGGCAGGTATAATCCGTCAAGACTTTTAATAATCCTACCGTTTTCTATCAAAGTTTCAATTTCGGGTTTTATTTTATCTTCTTCCACTTTACTTATTCTTGAGGCGGTCTGCAATGTTTGGGTTTCCGTTGCAAACATATTTCCTTCCTCGGCATAAAATTTCACTGCCGTGAGTATAGCGCCTCTCAATCTTCGGGGATCAGCGGCCGGGATACCTATATATTTACCGATTTTATCGGCTGTAAAAAAAGAAAGTTTAAAAACGTTTTCCACCATGTCATAAGGATCCCAATTCAAGACCTTTTCAAGTCTCTTTCCATAGTGAGAAACAATCTTTTCTACCTCTACATCTTTCAATCCGGCGGCATATAAGAAGGCTAAAATATTAAGAGGGACCTTCAAATTTTCAATACTTTCGACAAATTCTTCTATCTTGCTGTCACCTAATCCCGGAATATTCTTTAAAGAATTTCTGAAATCGAAATCGGGCTTCAGAATTTCTTGGCCAAATGCATCCACAATCTTCTTGGCAAAAACTTTCCCCACTCCCTTAGTGAAACCGCTTGCCAATAAAGCCTCCAATCCCTCTATTGTATGCTTATTTATTGCCTCCTCTTTCATCACTTCTTTCCTCCAATTAACAATTCTTTTCCATTTCAACAATCCAACCTTTACTCAGGTTTTATTAATTATTTAAGTTTAGCAAGTTTATGAAATGACCTAAAATAAAGTGTATATAGGGTATTGAATAAAAAAGGGATGGAACATTTCTGCTCCATCCCTTGGGATTATTTTTAGTTGATTGTTAGAATCAATGGATTAAGGCTGAACTTTACGAACTTCTTTTTCATCGGCTGAGAGTTCGGGATCTACACCCCAATTAGCCACTGATAAACGTTTGTAGTTGTTGTAGCGCCAGCGAGCGTTGTCTTCGGCAGCCTGGAATAGTTCTTCTGCCTCTGCAGGTTGCATCTTGAAGAGAGAAGCGAAACGAACCTCACCTTTCAGATAATCCTTGAACTTGCTCCAATCCGGTTCCTTACTGTCGAGAGTGAACGGATTTGTACCGCTGAGTTCGTTGTCAGGATTATAACGCCAGAGTTGCCAGTAACCACATTCAACGGCCTTTCTTTCTTCTTCCTGCGCTCTGCCCATACCGGCTTTGATACCATGGTTGATACAAGGAGCGTAAGCTATAATCAATGATGGACCGTCGTATGCCTCGGCTTCACGGAGCGCCTTTAACGTTTGAGCGTTATCAGCACCCATTGCGATCTGAGCTACATATACATAACCGTAGGTTGTAGCCATCAAACCAAGGTCTTTCTTTCTAATTCTCTTACCGGCTGCGGCAAATTTAGCGATGGCAGCGATAGGAGTTGACTTGGATGACTGACCACCGGTATTTGAATAAACCTCAGTGTCAAGCACAAGGATATTAACATTCTTACCAGAAGCGATTACATGGTCGAGACCTCCGTAACCTATATCGTAGCTTGCACCGTCACCACCGATGATCCATTGGCTGCGTTTTGTAAGATAGTTCTTGAGTTCTACAACTTTCTTGCAAAGATCGCAACCGCAAGCTTCGGCTTCAGCAACAAATTTCTTGCCGGCGTCACGGCTCTTGTCGCCATCTTCCTTAACATCAAGCCAAGCTTTGGCAGCAGCTTTGACACTGTCGGAACATTCAGTACACAATTCAATCTTGTGGCAGAGGTCTTCAAGACGAGCACGCATCTTTTCGTAAGCCACATGCATACCAAGACCGAATTCACAGAAGTCTTCGAACAAAGAGTTAGCCCAAGCCGGACCATGACCCTTCTCGTCTTTACAATATGGAGTTGAAGGAACAGAACCAGAGTAGATTGAACTACAACCAGTGGCATTGGCTACTATTTCATGGTCACCATAAAGTTGGGTGATAAGTTTCACATAAGGAGTTTCACCGCAACCGGAGCAAGCACCTGAGAACTCGAAGAGCGGTGTAGCGAACTGACTGTTCTTAACGTTAGCCCTCACATCAATGAGATTTTGCTTAGATGCCACTTCATTTACGCAATAATCCCAGTTCTTTTGTTGGTCGAGCTGACTTTCCTCATGTTTCATCACGAGAGCCTTTTCACCCTTCTTACCCGGACAAACGTCAACACAGTTACCGCAACCGAGACAGTCGAGCACGTCAACCTGTTGAACAAATCTCATGCCAGCAAATTGCTTACCGATAGCGGGCAAAGAATGATCTTCGCCAAACGGTGCGTTCTCCATTTCCTTCGCATCGAGCACAAACGGACGGATAGATGCGTGAGGACATACATAAGCACACTTGTTACACTGAATACAATTTTCGGGCAACCATTCCGGAACGAAAGCAGCCACACCACGTTTTTCATAACGAGCTGTGCCTTGTTGCCATGTTCCGTCAGCATCGTTCTTGAATGCTGAAACAGGAAGCAGGTCACCATCCTGAGCATTGATCGGGAATACTACATTGCTGATGAATTCAGGAACATTCTTTTCCACCTTTTCATCATCGGGAAGGTTTGCCCATGCCGGATCAACATCAAGTTTCTTATATTCTCCACCACGGTCGACAGCCGCATAGTTCATATTAACGATGTTCTCACCCTTCTTTCCGTAGCTCTTAACAATGAATTTCTTCATCTGTTCCACAGCCAAGTCAACGGGTATAACCTCAGTGATACGGAAGAACGCACTCTGAAGGATTGTGTTGGTGCGGTTTCCAAGACCTATTTCCTGAGCAATCTTGGAAGCGTCCATATAGTAAACAGTGATGTTATTCTTTGCAAAGAGTTTCTTCACCTTGTTAGGAAGATTCTTGGCAAGTTCTTCACCCTCCCAAATAGTGTTGAGGAGGAAAGTACCGTTGGGTTGGAGACCACGGCAAACATCATACATGTTGAGATAAGCCTGAACGTGGCAAGCCACGAAATTAGGAGTATTCACCAAATATGTGCTGCGTATTGGCTCGTCGCCGAAACGAAGGTGTGAACAAGTGAAACCGCCTGATTTCTTTGAATCGTAGGCAAAATAAGCCTGACAATATTTATCAGTGTTGTCACCGATGATCTTAACAGAGTTCTTGTTTGCACCTACAGTACCGTCTGCACCAAGACCATAGAATTTAGCCTGGAACATACCTTTTCCGCCAAGGTTGATTTCCGGAAGAAGAGGAAGAGAAAGATAGGTCACATCATCTTCGATACCGATTGTGAAACCATTTTTAGGTTCCGGCAAAGCAAGATTTTCATAAACTGAAACGATCTGAGCCGGTGTTGTGTCTTTTGAGGCCAATCCATAACGACCACCCACGATAACGGGAGCATTCTCTACTCCATAATAGCATTCCTTAACATCAAGGTATAAAGGATCGCCATTAGCACCCGGTTCTTTTGTTCTGTCGAGAACTGCAATACGTTTCGCTGTCTTGGGAACTGCAGCAAGGAAATGTTTTGCGGAGAAAGGACGATACAGGTGTACGCTTACGAGACCCACCTTCTCACCTTTAGCGCGAAGATAATCGATAGTTTCACGGATACATTCAGTGACAGAACCCATTGCGATAATCACGCGTTCAGCTTCCGGATCACCATAGTAATCAAACAAACCATATTTACGGCCTGTGATCTTGGAGACCTCCTCCATATATTGCTCAACGATTTCAGGCACCGCCATATAATAAGGATTGCAAGCTTCACGATGCTGGAAGAATACGTCGCCGTTTTCAGCCATACCACGAGCCACGGGAGCCTCAGGATTGAGAGCACGGTTGCGGAATTCAGCCACAGCCTTCATATCAAGCAGACCAGCGAGGTCATCTTGGTCGATTGCCTCGATTTTCTGGATTTCGTGGCTTGTGCGGAAACCGTCGAAGAAATTCAAGAAAGGCACACGGCTCTTATAGGTGGAAAGATGAGCCACCGCAGCAAGATCCATAACCTCTTGTACGCTACCTTCGCAAAGCATTGCGAAACCGGTTTGACGTGTTGACATCACGTCTTGATGGTCACCGAAAATACTCAATGCATGTGATGCAAGTGTACGTGCTGAAACGTGGAATACACATGGAAGAAGTTCCCCGGCAATCTTGTACATATTTGGAATCATAAGGAGAAGACCTTGTGATGCCGTAAAAGTAGTGGTCATCGCTCCGGCCTGAAGTGAACCGTGGACTGCTCCGGCAGCTCCACCTTCACTCTGCATTTCTTGCACAGTTACTGTTTCTCCAAAAATGTTTTTTCTACCGGCAGCCGACCAATCATCCACATACTCAGCCATTGTGGAAGACGGAGTGATGGGGTAGATAGCCGCCACCTCCGTAAACATGTAGCTGATATGCGCAGCCGCCTGGTTACCATCGCAAGTCAGGAATTGCTTTGCTTTGCTCATAGTTGATGTTATTTAGTTTTAAAGTTATTTAGTTTCTACTCTTAATGTTGTAGTTTTATCTCTTAGTGTTATAGGACTTACCACTTAAATTGTGCTAAAGTTGCAAAGTTACGAAATTTCAATCATTTTGTCAAAGTCCGAATGCGTCTCTTTTCTCCTTTTAATTTCTTTCCCTCAGCAACATTAAGCAATTTTGCCACTTTATCCTCTTTCACCGCCACAAGAGAATAATGATCGAATACATTTATCTTTCCAATGTCAGTGGGGGGCACATCACATTCCTTAACCAAAAATCCAAGTATGTCACCCCTTGACAATTTTTCTCTTTTACCACCGGAAATATAAAGCGTCATAAACTTTTGTGACAAATCGGCCTTCTTACCGTTGTCCAAAACAAAATCACCGTCGGCATTCACAAACTCCTTCAGTTCTTCATCGGGTCCCACCAACAGATACACATCGCCTTCCTCATCCACACGTGCAGTTCTTCCGTTTCGGTGAACAAATGATTCCTCAGTGAGCGGTTGATGGTAGTGTATTACAGACCTTACTTTTTCTATATCAAGACCACGAGCAGCAAGATCTGTGGCAACCAAAATAGGACGTGAACCACTGTTGAAAAGAGCCAAAGCTGTTTCACGGTCTTTTTGCTCCAAAGCCCCATGATACAGCACGGCAGCAACTTTATTTTTACGAAGGAATTCATAAACGCGTTCCGCACTCTCTCTATGATTCACAAAAATCATCGCTTTTTCCAATGCGTCTTTCCCCGAGTTGATATTATGAAGCAGTGTCAAAAGACCTTCCAATTTATCATTATTGTTGGTTAAGACTTTTTGTATGTTCATTCTTCCTCTCACTTCTCCGGTGTTGGAGGAATAATCTACCGTGATAGGGTTGTCGAGTTTTAAGAATTCCGGTAAAACATCCGCTTTTGTTGCCGATGTAAGAATGATGCGACTCACATTTTTCATCCTCTTCATCAGTTTGCCCATCTCCTCTTCAAACCCGAGTTCCAATGTTTTGTCGAATTCATCGAGCACGAGCATCCTCACAGGCAACAATTCAAGATTATGTCTTACAGAATGGTCAAGGAGTCTCCCGGGAGTTGCCACAACAATATCAGGAGTAACCTTTAGGCTGTTAACCTCATCCTCGACAGAATGTCCACCATATAAAGCCACTATTCGGAATAGTTTCCCGGCTTCCCTCATCACACCGGCGATCTGTATCACGAGTTCACGTGAGGGTGCGATAACCACACACTGAATCCTGCCAGTGGAAGGTTTCATCATTTTGAGTACCGGCAATGTAAAAGCCAATGTCTTTCCGCTTCCGGTGGGCGAAAGGAGAATGATGTCTCTTCCTTCGGATGCTTTGCCCATCATCTCCTTCTGCATTTCATTAAGTTCCTCAATGCCTAATCGGGTTTTGACTCCCTCCAATATCTCTTTTTCTTTCATAATTTGTGTTGTTGGTGTTGTTGGTGTTTTTAGTGATTTTGGTGTTGTTGTGTTCTTGATGTTGTTGGTGTTCTTGATGTTTTTAGTGATTTTGATGTTGCTAGGTTTGTATTACATTAAAAACAACAAAAACAACAAAAACAATAAAAACTTAAAGGCATTAAAACATTAAAAACTTAAAATCTATAAAAACAATAAAATCTATTATTTATGAGATTAATGACCAGTCGATGGAGCGGGCGAATCGAAGCCTGAGTTCATGTCCGGTCATTTTTATTTCTTTATCATTTAATGAGATCGGATTTTCAATCTTTTCATTTGGTGAAGATGAAGCACCCGGGGAAAGAAGTCTTTGAGTACCGGCAAGCACAGAAAGGGCCGCCTCTCTTGCACGTGAAAGGATTTGGCCGTCTCTGGCCAAATTGGCCACCCTCAATGTGAAAGGCATTCCGCTTTGCATGGTACCCTCCATATCTCCGGGACCACGCATTTTCATGTCGGCCTCCGAAATCAAGAATCCATCGGTAGTTTCTGCCATTATGGCCAATCTTTTCTTTGTGTCAGCTCCCGAGGTCTGTTTTCCCATCAGCACGCAATAACTTTGCTTGGCTCCTCTTCCCACTCTTCCTCTCAATTGATGAAGTTGAGAAAGACCAAATCTTTCGGCGTTCTCAATCACCATCACTGTTGCATTGGGCACATTGACCCCGACCTCTATAACAGTGGTCGCCACCATGATATCGGCTTCTCCTCTTAAAAACAGATCCATCTGACGTTCTTTCTCCTCAGCTTTCATTTTGCCATGCACATAACAAACCTTATAGCCCACGAAAGTATCGCATGTTCTTTGATATCCCAATTCCAAACTCTTAAGATCAAGTTTCTCATTGTCCTGGATAAGAGGATAAACGATATAAACCTGTCTACCTTGCTTCAGTTGACTGAAGATAAGGTTGTCAACCTCAACTCTCGAACTGTCCCATCTCACAAGTGTATTTATCGGAGTCCTTCCCGGAGGCAATTCATCGATAACCGACACATCCAGATCCCCGTACACAGTCATTGCCAATGTCCTTGGTATCGGGGTAGCGGTCATTACCAAAACATGGGGAGCCCGGTCTCCTTTTTTCCACATCTTTGCTCTTTGGGCCACTCCGAAACGATGCTGCTCATCAATCACCACCGTTCCCAATTTTTGGAACTGAACGTTATCTTCCAACAATGCATGAGTCCCTATCAAAAGATTCAAAGAGCCGTCTTGCAATGCTTCATGGAGGATCTTTCTTTCCTTCTGACGCGTACTCCCTGTGAGCAAGCCAACTGTGACACCACATTTTTCAGCCCATTGACTTATGGTGTCATAATGTTGGGTAGCCAATATTTCCGTAGGGGCCATAATGGCAGCTTGAAAACCGTTATCAATAGCCATCAAGGCAGTAAGAAACGCCACCATCGTTTTCCCTGATCCTACATCCCCCTGCAGAAGGCGGTTCATCTGTCTGCCTCCCTTCATATCTTTCCAAATTTCCTTCAGCACCCTTTTCTGAGCGCCTGTGAGTTCGAAAGGTAAGCCGTTGTTATAAAACCCGTTAAACTTTTCTCCTATCCCGGTGAACGGATACCCCTTAATCTTAGCTCCCCTTTCCATCGAGAAACGAAGGATGTTCAACTCAATATAATAGAGCTCCTCAAACTTAAATCTCTCTATAGCCTTCTGAAGATTTTCCGGATTCTGAGGAAAATGCATATTTATCAAAGCATCTTTCAGCGGCATCAAATGATAACGCTGAATTATTTCTGTTGGCAACGTCTCAGGAATAGTTTGAAATCCCGGATTTTTAATTACTTCCTCTACCATCCTGCGGAAAGTGAGCACACTGAATCCTTTCTTTCTCAATCCCTCCGTGATGGTGTAAACTCCACGGAAGCCGGTGGGAGGTTTTTCCGGATTATAAATCTCCACTTCCGGATGGGCTATGGAATATATATGATGATACAGGACCGGTTTACCGAAAATCACATATTCCACGCCGGGTTTATATTGTGAGGAAAAATATTTCAGATTGTTGAACCATACCGTTTCAATCATTTTTCTTCCATCGGAAAAGATACCCTTTAATCGTTTTCTCGCTCCCTCCCCTTCCGTGGAAAAACTTATGAATTGACCTTTGATCTGTAACGCCGGCAAATCCTCTCCTTGGAGTTCCGCGATAGAATAGAATCGGCTTCGGTCTACATGACGGAATGGAAAATAGTAAAGGAGGTCGCGAAAATTCGCAACCCCCGTTTCTTTTGAGAGGGTGTTGGCTCTTGCCTCACCCACTCCCTTTATAAATTTTATGTCATTGTCAAAAAATTCAGGCATCCTTACCCATTAACAACGTCGCGATAGCCATATCTTTTGGATTCGTAATCTTTATATTGTCATAGCTACCAGGATAAAGTGAAACTTTATGACCGGCGTTTTCCATCACAGCCGCATCGTCGGTAAAAACCCTATCACCGGCTATATCATAGGCATTCTTTAATAAAGAGGTCTTAAACATTTGTGGTGTCTGCACGGCTACATATGAATCGCGATTTACACTTTCACTATCGGTATTGTTGACCAAAAATCTTAAAGAATCGGTTACCGAAACGACCGGAATGGCCGCTGCCTCTTCTTTAACTTTTTCCCAGCCTGAAGAAATGGTAGCGGGCGACACCAAAGGTCTCGCACCATCATGGATAGCTACATAAGTGTCTTCTTCTACCAATGACAATCCGTTTTTTACTGACTCTCCACGGGTTTTCCCTCCTTTTGCAATCTCATATTCATATCTTTCACTTTCGGGAAGGGTGGAGTAAAAGTCTTTCCATAAGGAAATAAATTCTTCCGGCAATACCAGAACAAGCCGTGTGTCGGGATCTTCTTCCTTGAAGGCTTTCATCGACCACCACAGCACCGGTCGTCCACAAAGGCTTCTGAACTGTTTGGGAATACCTCCTCCCATCCTGCTTCCGGAGCCCCCGGCCACTATCACCGCATATTTCCTCATCTCAAGTTTACCAGACTCTTAGACTACATATTCATACCTCCATCAACCTGTATAACCTGTCCGGTCACATAAGCTGACATATCGGAGGCCAAGAATACAGCCACTTCTGCTATATCTTCAGGTTTTCCGGCACGACGCAACGGAATTTTCTTTGCCCAGTCCGCTCTAACTTCTTCCGGAAGAGCGGCTGTCATTGCAGTTTCAATAAAACCCGGTGCGATAGCGTTGGCTCTGATACCACGAGAACCTACTTCCTGTGCTATACTCTTTGCCAATGCAATCAAACCTGCTTTTGAAGCCGCATAGTTAGATTGTCCGGCATTACCGTGAACACCAACCACAGAAGCCATATTAATGATGCTTCCACTCTTTTGACGCATCATTATGGGCAATATCGCATGGATGAAATTAAAGGCAGATTTAAGATTCACGTTGATCACAGCATCCCACTGGCCTTCGCTCATACGCATCATAAGACCATCCTTTGTGATACCTGCATTGTTCACCAAAATATCTATCTTACCGAAATCTTCATGAACTTTCTTTACAACTTCTTCCGTCTGTGCGAAATCCGCAGCATTAGAAGCGTAACCAATGCATTTCACACCTAAAGCTTTTATTTCTTCTTCGGTCTGTTTCCCGTTTTCATCAATCACAAGATCTGTGAATGCTATATCTGCTCCTTCAGCTGCAAATCTCAGCGCGAGCGCCTTACCAATGCCACGTGCCGCACCTGTGATGAGGGCGGTCTTTCCTTGTAATAATCCCATATATTAGTTGTTAGTGTTGTTGGAGTTTTTAGTGTTTTTATTGATATTGGTGTTTTTGGTGTTTTTAGTGTTGTTATTGTTGTTAAGGGGGTATCGTTTCATCCACAACAATAAAACTGAAAAATAATCTATATTTTAATTATGAAGCAACCGCAGGAATACCCGCCACCGAAAACCATCAAGGCAATTATATCCCCCTTCTTGAAATCACCCTTATGTTGTGACAATACCAATGGTGCCGAGGCGGAACCCGTGTTACCCAACTCCTCGATATTGTTTACGAACTCTTCCAAAGGTTTTCCCAATTGATGAGCCACTTGGGCCACAATTCTCTTGTTGGCCTGATGACAGATAAATTTTGTAATGTCTTCTTTAGTCAGTCCGGTATGCTCAAAGGTGTTGTTGAGGGCATATATCATATACCTGCAGGCATTGATGAAGACATCTCTACCGTCAGGCATGGTGATTCCATCTTCGCCGGGGCGCAACTTCACGCCACCGGGACCTTTTCCCACGTCACCAAGGCCTTCGGTAAAGATATCCAAAATCTCGATATCCTCATCGCTCTCTTTATCCTTGCTTACGAAAAAAGCTACCGCTCCGTCTCCCCAAAGGTGACCGCACTTGGGGTCTTTTTCATTGCTATAGTAAGTGTTATGTTCGCTACACACTACCAATGCCCTTTTGGCTTTACCCATCGCAAAGTAACCTTCGGCGATCTCCAAGCCATTGATGAATGAAGAACATGCGGCTGATGCATAAACCACCTTAGCATGTTTGATGGAATATTTTTGTTGTATCACATGAGCGGCAGTTGCCACACTGTCGTAAACAGCATAATAAGCACCTACAATCAAATCAACATCTTTGATATCATAAGGAAGTTTTTTCAATGCATCTTCCACCGCGGCCTGTGCCATTGTGTCGCAGTTCTCATCGGCATCAGCCTTCGATCGAGTCACGATTCCGGTGCGCTGAAGTATCCACTCGGGTGTTAATCCGTTTACTTTCTCAAAATATTCATTCGGCACTCTTCCAGTGGGGACATAATGTCCCATAGCGTTGATATACATAGGCGTCGATTATACTGTTACGGTCACTATATCTTCCTTCTTATCGTCCTTTTTGCATTCAATTCCAAAAAGGATCAGATGGGTTATATATTTCTTTAATTGGTTGGGTGCAACTCCCTCTTTAGAGATATTATCCCTGACATAAGGCACATCCAATCCATGAAGAGTATGGGTAATTACCAACGAAGCCGCGTTTAAGTCATCGATAACGAATACATTCTGCTCCACTCCTTCCTTAAGAATTTCTCTAAGGAGCATTGATTCTTTGTCGGTGATTAGTTTTCTGGCTCGGTCAACTTTTCTTACGTCTCTAAAAAAGCCGGCTCTGAGGGAACCATTGCGCGACACGATCTCACTCATTGTTTCAAAGCGACAATCTATATATTCCACAAGTTTTTCTTGAGGTGAAATATTCTTTGCCACAACCTTCTTGAGGCGGCTCAATAGCTCTTCGGTTTCGCTTGCAATAACAGCGTTGAAAATTTCGCGTTTGCTTTTGAAATAGGTATAGATGGTGCGCCGACCCTTGTCGGAGGCCGAAGCAATGTCGTTCATGGTAGTGTTTTCCACACCTTTCCTGGCAAATAATTGCCTTGCAACTTCTATAAACCGCTCACGGGTTTTGGATACCATATGTTATAGCGAAATCGTCAAAGTGATAACAATTGAAATAAAAATTATGCAACAATAAATGCACACTTCCAATTATTATGAGCAAAATTAAGTAATATTTTTCATTTACCACTCTTTCCTACGAAAAATTATATTATCTCACATTATTATTTGGTGGTATCGTTTTTTTGTTGTAATTTTGCACCACTATTACATCGCGGGGTGGAGCAGTGGTAGCTCGTTGGGCTCATAACCCAAAGGTCGCAG